>NC_015678.1:717884-1435768 GCF_000164675.2 Streptococcus parasanguinis ATCC 15912 | reverse complement strand
GGAGAACCACTGTTGGGATATAAAACTATCAAGCGGTTGTCTCCTGTTTTTATAGATTTATGTGAGAAATATCAGATTCATTATCAAAGTGCAATCACTACGAATGGTTATTTATTGACTAAGAATAAGTTTCGATATTTGAATGAAAAATTTAAAGTGACTAGTTACCAGATAACTTTGGATGGAGATGAAGAAAGTCATAATAATCAGAGAGTATTGCAAAACGGTGGGTTGTCGTATAATCGTATATTCGATAATTTGAAAGCAATGCAAGAAAGTAAATTTGATTTTATTTGTGTGATTCGCTTTAATGTAAGTAAAGATAACTATCAAAATGTTAAAGAGTTTTTAACACATGATGGTATCTATTTCAAAGATGATTCCAGATTTAAGATTTCTTATCATAATATTGGAAATTGGGGCAAAGGAGATAGAGATATAAATTACTGCGTTACTTTACTGGATAAAGATGCAAGTTTTGAATTATCTAAGTTAGCTGTAACTTCAGGATATCATATCTCTTCCCCAGAAGTTGTAGTGAATAATAATTATACCTGCTATTCTAATCGAAAAAATCATTTTATGTTTAATGTAAGAGGAATTGTTCAATCATGTACAGTTGCTTTATATGAACCTCAAAATATTTTCGGTAACATTAATAAAGGTTTTGTGAATTACAGTAAACTGAATGATTGGGTTATTCGGCTTGATGCAAGTTGCAAAGAGTGCCCATTTGTTTTAATCTGTAAATCTGGCTATTGTCCGATGGCCAAGCGAATTACGAAGACAAATTCACGCTATCTATGTAAAAGTGTGAAGGAAAAAATTCGTAAAAATTTAGCACTTTTCGCTTTGTCAAAATCTTATAATGACATTTTAGATGTGGACTAGAAAGGAAGATATCATGAAGGTTAAAGTGAATAACAAATTCGATGACAAAATGAATGCTAAACCTAGAGTATTTAACTATAATTGTGATTGTAAATAATCACGATTTTAAATAAATTAGAGAAGAGGGTTGTGCTATCCCTCTATTTTGATGGATGATAATTATGAGAAATATTTATAAGTACATTGATAAGAAGTATCTTTTTCCTATTTTTTTAGGGCGTATTGTGAATAGTGGTTTGGTGTTGGCGCAACCTCTGATTTTAACGAAGGCCTTGAAGTTAGATCAAGACGGCCTTTCTTATGGAAAAATTCTCAATTTTGTTTTATTTGGTTTGTCTGTCTATCTTGTTATTTATAGTCTGATGCTGTTTTCAAACTATTCGCACAATATATTCCGAAGAGAAATCAACAAAAGTGTCCGTGCCCTTTTATTTAAGAAAGTCATATTGAATCCTAAATTTTCCAATGATGAAAAAGTTAGTCTGCTAACTCAAGATATGGAATATGTGGGCGATAATTATTTGGAAAATATAAATGTTATGGTGAGTTGGGGATTTGTCGCCCTTGTTACAGCCATTTATATTGTTTCACAAAATTTTCTCTTAGGACTTATTTTTGTCATTTTTACGATTATGAGACCTATTCCTCAGTTCATCATGAATCGTCGTTTACAAGATTCGGGAGACAGCTGGTCCAAGCTTAGAACGAAATTACATGGGCTTGTCTCGGATAGTATGCAAGGCAGCCAAACCTTACGGATTAATCAGGCCATGAGGCTGAATGAAGAGCGCGTGAATGATTTAAACGGAGAATATCAAAAAGCCATCCAAAGATTTTGTTTCACACATAATATTATTTTTTTCTTTAATGGATTTATGGTCTTTTTTAGTCAGGTTGTTCCTCTTGCTTTAGGCTTTTATTTGAGTTTACAGGGAAATTCTATTTCTATTACAAGCCTCATCTCTATGTATGTTGCTGCGGGGATGCTGGTAGAACCGATCCAAACTCTGATGTACAGTGCAGCCAATCTCCAAGGTGCCTTGCCGACTGCGAACCGCCTGTTTAAGATTATCGAGGAAGAACCTGATTTCGAAGAGACAAAGGATCAATTTGTTGAAAATCTCGAATCGTTGCGCTTAAATCATATTTCAAAAAGTTTTGCTGAACGTCAGCTTTTTTCTGATTTGACGGCGACGATTTCAGTAGGTCAGAAGGTCTTAATCAAAGGACCGAGCGGGTCTGGAAAGACGACTCTTTTTCGCTTGATTTTAGGAGAAGAAGTATGTGATGAGGGTGACATTTTCGTTCAGTATGATGGAAATCAAATAACGAGTCATTTCCAAGGGAATATCGGTTTAATTAGCCAGCATCCCTTCCTGTTTAACGATACTATCCGCTATAATCTAACTTTTGGTCAGCCTTTTCAGGACCATGAATTATTGGAGGTATTGGACCGAGTTGGCTTAATAGATGAATTTCAGGATATTTTGAATGTAGAAATTCATAATAATGGTGAAAACATTTCAGGAGGTCAGCGTGTCAGATTAGAGTTGGCTCGTTTTCTCTTACGCGAGAAGGATATTTTATTAGCGGACGAAGTGACATCAGCTTTGGACGAAAAAAATAGTCGTCTGGTTAGAGACCTAATCTTTTCTTTGCCGATCACGGTACTAGAAATAGCCCATCATATTGATGAAGAAGAGCGCTATGACCAAATCCTTGAGTTACGTAAAGGATGAGCGATGCCACAATAGTTGGTTCTGCGACAAAGCGGATAGTAGTAAGCCAGCAATTTGTCAGATATTTTTGAGATTCTAAGTGGTGATATTTCCAAAATCATCAATACTCAGAGAACTTAAGCTTTATTTAAGATAGGCCAGCTATACTAGAAGCATAAACAAAGACCTCCTAACTTTGTTTAAACCTCCTAAACTTTTTCATAATAATCTCCCATAAGAGTCGCCCAATCGGCGGCTTTTTTTGTGAGTCGTAAGCTGCCTATGGTATAATGAACAAAGAAACTAAAAGGAAGAAGGAAGAGATGGACTACACGATAGAGGAAAAAGCGATGTTTATGAGGGAAGCCCTGAAGGAGGCGGAGATTGCCCTCGCCAATGATGAAATACCGATTGGCTGTGTCTTGGTCAAGGATGGTCAGATTATCGGGCGTGGACATAATGCGCGTGAGGAGCTGCAGCGGGCGGTCATGCATGCGGAAATCATGGCGATCGAGGAGGCCAATCAGCGTGAAAATAGCTGGCGCCTGCTGGATACGACGCTTTTTGTCACGATTGAGCCCTGTGTCATGTGTAGTGGTGCCATTGGTCTAGCTCGGATTCCCCAGGTGATTTACGGGGCGACCAATCAGAAGTTCGGTGGAGCAGGTAGTCTCTACGACATTTTGGCAGATGAACGCCTCAATCACCGAGTCGAAGTAGAAACAGGAATCTTGGAAGCAGAATGTGCAGCCATCATGCAGACCTTCTTCCGCCAAGGTCGAGAACGAAAAAAACAAGCCAAACTCGCAGCCAAGGCCGAAACACAAGAATAAAAACCGGACCTTTGCAAAATCCACAAATTATGATATAATACCTATCGGAGCAACAGTTCTGCGTGAAGCGGGTCAGGGGAGGAATCCAGCAGCCCTAAGCGAAGTGAACTGTGTGCTCTTTTTCTATAGCTCTTAGTGAGGTAAGCCTGGAAGTCGCAACTGAACTTAGAGATATTGATCCTGAGGAGTGAAGCGACGTGAGGGCTATCACTCACTAGAGTCATCTTGAAATTCATTAGCGGATTCAAAGAATAATAGCGTGAAAATAGAGCTTCGGAAGAAGCCTCTTTTTTTTGATTTTCTAGTCAAAAATAGTACAAATATGCAAACGATTGCTATTGCGTCGTTGCTTGATTTGTGAAAATAAAAAAATTAGCAAATGAAAACGTTTTATAGGATGGTTTTCCTTGATTAAATCCCTGTAAAGCGATATCATAGAGGAGAAGAAATATTGGAGGAATAACATGTCTCATATTAAATTTGACTACTCAAAAGTTTTGGGTAAATTTGTTGCCCCACATGAAGTGGAATATATGCAACCACAAGTGACTGCAGCTGATGAATTGATCCGTAAAGGAACAGGTGCTGGTAGTGACTTCCTAGGTTGGTTGGACCTTCCTGAAAATTATGACCGTGAGGAATTTGACCGCATCTTGAAAGCTGCTGAACAAATCAAAGCAGACAGCGATGTTTTGGTCGTGATCGGTATCGGTGGATCATATCTTGGAGCGAAAGCTGCCATTGACTTCTTGAACCACCACTTTGCAAACTTGCAAACAAAAGAAGAACGCAAAGCTCCACAAATCCTTTATGCTGGAAACTCCATCTCATCTACTTACCTTGCTGACTTGGTAGAGTATGTTTCAGATAAAGATTTCTCAGTCAACGTGATTTCTAAATCAGGTACAACAACTGAACCAGCGATCGCTTTCCGTGTCTTCAAAGAACTCTTGGTGAAGAAATATGGTCAAGAAGAAGCCAACAAACGGATCTACGCAACAACTGACCGTGCCAAAGGTGCTGTAAAAGTAGAAGCAGATGCCAATGGTTGGGAAACATTTGTAGTTCCAGATGATATCGGTGGACGCTTCTCAGTCTTGACACCAGTTGGATTGCTTCCAATTGCTGCATCAGGTGCTGATATCAAAGCCCTTATGGAAGGTGCGAATGCAGCCCGTAAAGAATACACTTCAGACAAACTTTCTGAAAATGAAGCTTACCAATACGCAGCTGTTCGTAACATCCTTTACCGTAAAGGATATGCAACTGAAATCTTGGTTAACTACGAACCATCTCTTCAATACTTCTCAGAATGGTGGAAACAATTGGCTGGTGAGTCAGAAGGAAAAGACCAAAAAGGTATTTATCCAACTTCAGCAAACTTCTCAACAGACTTGCACTCATTGGGTCAATTTATCCAAGAAGGAACTCGTATCATGTTTGAAACAGTTGTCCGTGTGGACAAACCACGTAAGAACGTGATCATCCCTACATTGGAAGAAGACCTTGATGGACTTGGTTACCTCCAAGGAAAAGACGTTGACTTCGTAAACAAAAAAGCAACTGACGGTGTTCTTCTTGCCCATACAGACGGTGATGTACCAAACATGTACGTAACTCTTCCTGAGCAAGATGCCTTCACTCTTGGTTATGCCATCTACTTCTTCGAATTGGCGATCGCCCTTTCAGGTTACTTGAACGCGATCAACCCATTTGACCAACCAGGTGTTGAAGCCTACAAGAAAAATATGTTTGCCCTTCTTGGTAAACCAGGATTTGAAGAACTTGGAGCAGAACTCAACGCTCGTCTTTAATCAATAGACAAAACGATCTCGCCAGAGGTCGTTTTTTTACTTGTAAAATAATTTCATATTTTTTCCCCTTGGATTCAATTATAAAAACACTAATTAGTCATTATTCTCGATCATTTGCTAATCTCATTTCTAAAATACTGATGATAAAGGGGTTCTAGCTAGACAATGGCTATAGACACGGATTTTATACTCAAATCCTTTAATAAAAAAAGTTATTTGAACATAAAAGTTGTCATTTGTCGTTTCATATTATAAAATATAAAACGAATGAAAATATTTGAAAAAGGAATGAAAATTATGAAAAAGAACTTGGCTAAATTCTTGTTACTTTCATCTATGCTTGGTGGAATGGCTATTGCCCACCCAGTTTCTGCGAATACAAAAGCTGCGATTTATGAGTACAAAAATGGTCAGCTAGACCTTGTTCAAAAACCAACATATGAAGGTTTCGAATCGAATCAGCTTTCTTTGAAATTGAAAACAGGTCGTGTCGATGTAGTGGGAGCGCGTGAAGGCAAGAAAGAAAGTGCGCATGATGCAGGAGCCTACCAATTTGCATTGATCTACAAATCTGAAGGTGGCGAAGAAGAGACCGTTGCTAAAGGGCAAAATACAGCAGATGGGACGATTGAATTTGATGATGTGGATCTCTCTGGACTGAATTCTGGAACTGTTAAACTCTATATTCGTCAAACTACAAAAAATGATGGTCGCTTTAAACAGTTGGATAATGGAGAAGGGGAAGTAACAGTGTCCCTTGCTTATGATGAGTCAGGACGCTTGATGGTGGATTCACTTGAAAGTTCCAACCCAATTTATCGTAATTTCATTACAGGCTATAAAAGTCCTGGGACAGATGGGTCGACTTCACCAAGTACAACAAGCCCATCCTCAAGTTCAAGTAGCTCATCTTCAAGTTCAAGTAGCTCAAGCAGTTCCTCTTCTAGCTCAAGTAGTTCATCGAGCTCATCTTCAAGCAGCTCATCTTCAAGCTCCTCAAGTTCGACTTCTTCATCGAGCTCAAGCTCTTCTTCTAGTTCTTCCTCAAATTCAAGCGACTCAAGCAAATCTGTAGTTGGCCGTTTATTGCCAAAAACAGGTCAAGAAACAGGTGTCGTTTTGGCAACATTGGGCTTGCTCTCACTTGCAGGAATTGCTATTGTCTCCCTTCGCAAGAAATTTTAAGATAAGCATCTAAAAGGTCGGATATCTCTCCGATCTTTTTTAGTCCATCAAGACAGGAGTTGGTCCTTGCTTGGTTTTATGTTATAGTAGAATAGAAGAATAAAAAGGAGAATTCGAAATGTCCGAGAAAGATCAAGAACAATTTATGAAACATACTCCCTTAGATGGAGCGCCTCATTTTGATGTGGCTGCGCCAATTTTTGTCCCAAAAGAAGAAGCCGAAGATTTGAAGGTTCCAGAATCTGAGGGAACTCCAGAGGTAGAGGCAACAGATGGTAAGGAGGAATTAAAGGAATCAGCCATTTCAGAAACGGTGGAACTTCCAGAGATGGCTGAAACGACTGTTGGAGAACATCCAGATGTAGTTGTTGCTTCCCAACCGGCTCCTCCATTCCAGCCTGCGCCTCAAGCTCCTCAAAACACAGTATCTGAACCAGTTAGTCCGCAAACAGTGCCTGTTCCTGAGACACCTATTCCACAAGCTCCTCTTTCTCCTGTTGGAAGACCGATGGATACTGCAGACAAGAAGGCTATTCGTTTTGCCCTTGGAATTTTAGTGGGTCTCCTTATCGGTGGAGTCAGTGGCTATTTAATTGGTCATGCCAGCCCTAGTACATCATCATCTAGAAAGCAGACTTCTTGGTCAGGCAACCAGTCTGGTTCTTCTTCCAATATCGATTTGGAGCAATTGACCGCAGAAGATGTGGAAGCCAATTTTAGCTGGGAACAATCTGATATCGAGCAACTTCAGTTTTTGACTGGAACGGATGATGGGGAGACTCCTGAGGAAATGGTCGACGCTTATGGAAAGGCTAGTTCTGTTCAATTTGATAGTGGAGAATTGAAATTATTCTGGGATGATAACTCTTATAATAAAGAGGTCAAAGCGACCTTCTCTAAGAAGGGAAAACAATTACAGCTTGTCAAATTTGAATTTAATCAATTTGGGAAAAATCTTACGGTTGAGGATAACTTTGCAGATGGATTCAAAGTTGGAAATAGTGAGACCGGTGCTGGAGGGACCTCTTACAAAGAGCTTTTAGAAAAATACGGTGATGCAGTCAATCTGACGGTGAGTTCATCTGATTATTCAGACAAGGTGGAAATGCTCATGGACTTCCAAAAGAAAAATGGGGACTATGTAGATTTGACCTTTATTCGCCAAGAAAATGGAGATTTCCTCTTGAGTAGTAAAGACAGTTACTAAATCAATGAATAAAAGAAAAGAAAGAGGCAAGCGCCTCTTTCTTTCACATAAGACGAGACAAATACGCTAATTTTCTATACAATAGAAAGAGTTTGAATAGAAAGAGCATAAAGGATGGAAGAAATTAAAAAGTGGATCAGAGATCATAAGAAAATCCTCCAAACACTTGCAAGTGCTTTGCTAGCTTTTGTCGTTGGTGCTAGCTTGGTTTTTGTGATTCATCCAGTTAAAACCTTGCCAAAAGATCGCTTGTTGAGTTTGTCTCAAATGAAAGAAAATAGTCAGCGATTTGTCGCTTCTTCTTCCAAAGAGCCGGATCTAGAAAATTTGCTTTCACTGGAGCTTGCAAGGGGAGAAGGAAAGACACAAAAAAATTGGGTGACTTTATCTGCATTCGTCAAAAAATTTGGAAAAGCAGTGAGTTTTACACAAGAAGATACGAGTTTTGGAGCGCAAGTCCAGCTAGGCTATGGGACTCCTGTGAAAGGAATCTATCCTTATAAAATAGAATTTCATGAGCAGGATGGTGTCTTTTATCTAAGTGCAGTTCAAGGATTTGTCCCTCATTCGTCTCTCTACAAGAAGAAAAAGGATTTGAAGTTGGCAGATTTTACGGGCTATCAGACACTAGATGGGAAAAAGGAAAAAGGAACAATGGTAGAGGAAGTCTTGAAAAAATCAGGGCTTCCTAACTCACTTAGTTTAACGCGAACTCAGGATAAACACCTTTTGGCCCTGTCTTACCAGGTGACAGATGGATTGGTATCTTTGACTTTTGAGCGTGATCAGAGTGGCCAGTATCGTTTGAGTAAGAAGGGGTAAAGCGAATGCTAGAGTGGATCAAAAAGAACAGAAAAGAACTCTTACTACCTTCTTTGTGTTTTGTTTTAGGTCTTTTACTGTCGATTTCGACTATCCAGGTGCAAGAACAGGATACTGATATCAAGGAAGATAGAAGCCTCACCAGTTTCCAGCCTAAAAACTACCAAAATCTGGTGGCAGGCGAACAAAAAGCCAAGCGGTTTCAGTGGACGATCGAAGCTGTGGTGAATTTGAAGGTTCGTTTAAAACAGAGCCGACAAGCGGGGACACGCTTGGAAACGGTTGTGACTAAATGGGGAAAGGCTCAAAAAGTTCGTTACACTAAAACAGCCAATAGCTCTAAAACGGTTCTCGTTTTGACTTATGTAGCCAATCAGACAGATCAAGAGAAGAAAAATGTCAGTCTGTGGTTTGAACAAGAGAAAGACCAGGGGTATCGCTTAACGATGGTTGATGCGACGAATTTATTAGAAGCAAAAGAGAAGGCAACCAGTAAGAAAGAAATCACTATTGAAAAAGGAAAAAAAGGTACAGAATTCGCCCAGCTCATTAAGAAACTAGGAAATCCCCAACGTTTGGTTTGGGGCGAGCTTCTAGATGGTGGAGAAGGTTTTCAAGCGACTTATCAAATGCCAGGAGAGCCAGAAGTAGTTATGGAATTGAAGAAAAAGGGAAGTAAACTGGTGCTAAAATAACTGAAAGTGAATGACAATGGGAAACAAAGATGGAGTGTATTTCGAAATGAACACACGAGTCTATTTGCGAAGGATAACTAGTAGAGCCCTGAGTCCATTCAAAGGAAGCCGATTCAGAATGCCTACATCGCCATCGGTTTCAACGATAGCCAAGGTGTTCATCTCTTTGGGTTTGTGGTATAATATGAATACCTTTAATTGAAATGAATGGAGAATCTTATGACAGCACAAAAAATGTCTGCTCAAGAAATTATCGCTTTTATTGGAAATGCAGAAAAGAAAACAAATGTGAAAGTAACCTTTGAAGGGGAATTGGCAACAGCTGTTCCTGCTTCTGTCACCAAGCTTGGCAATGTTTTGTTCGGTGACTGGACAGATATCGAGCCTCTACTTGCCAACTTGACAGAGAACAAGGATTATGTGGTAGAACAAGATGGCCGTAATTCAGCTGTTCCCTTGCTTGATAAGCGCTATCTAAATGCGCGTATCGAACCGGGTGCTATTATTCGTGACCAAGTGACCATCGAAGACAATGCTGTCGTAATGATGGGTGCTGTCATCAATATTGGCGCTGAAATCGGTGCAGGAACCATGATTGATATGGGGGCTATCCTTGGTGGCCGTGCAACAGTTGGTAAAAACAGCCACATCGGTGCAGGTGCCGTTCTTGCGGGTGTCATTGAGCCAGCTTCTGCTGAGCCTGTTCGGATTGGTGACAATGTCTTGGTTGGTGCCAATGCAGTTGTGATTGAAGGGGTTCAAGTAGGGAACGGTTCAGTCGTTGCCGCTGGAGCTATCGTTACTCAAGATGTCCCTGAAAATGTGGTCGTAGCTGGTGTCCCTGCTCGCATCATCAAGGAAATCGATGAAAAAACCCAACAAAAAACAGCGTTGGAAGACGCCTTGCGTAATTTGTAAGATAGGAATGGTAGAGGCCGCAAGGCCTCTATTCTAATAGAAAGAAGACGACTATGACATTGGATTTAATCAAAATCAGACGGGATTTGCACCAAATCCCTGAAATTGGCTTGGAAGAATTTGAAACCCAAGCCTACCTCTTAGAGCGAATCGCAGAGATCACAGCGGGCAAGGACTTTGTAGAGCAACGGACTTGGCGGACCGGGATCCTGGTTTATCTCCATGGGGCTGCACCTGAAAAAACGATCGGCTGGCGGACGGATATCGATGGCTTACCTATTGTGGAACAAACGGGCCTTGATTTTGCCTCCAAGCACGAAGGACGGATGCATGCTTGTGGTCATGATATGCACATGACGACAGCTCTTGGGCTTTTGGATCAACTGGTTCAAGTACAACCAAAAAATAACCTGCTTTTTCTCTTTCAACCAGCTGAAGAAAATGAGGCTGGTGGTATGCTCATGTATAAGGACAATGCTTTTGGAGACTGGCTCCCTGATGAATTTTATGGTCTGCATGTACGCCCTGATTTGAAGGTGGGGGACATTGCGACCAATACGGGTACCCTTTTTGCGGGGACCTGTGAAGTCAAGATTACCTTTACAGGTAAGGGAGGGCATGCGGCCTTTCCACATAAGGCCAATGATGCTCTTGTAGCAGCCTCTTACTTCATTACCCAAGTCCAATCGGTTGTGAGTCGAAATGTCGATCCGATTGAAGGTGCTGTGGTGACCTTTGGTTCCATGCATGCAGGAACAACCAATAATGTGATTGCTGAGACAGCCTTCCTTCATGGGACCATTCGGACCTTGACCATGGAGATGAACCTTCTGACTCAAAAACGGGTCAAAGCCATTGCAGAAGGAGTTGCAGCAGCCTTTGATGTGAAATTGGACCTGGAACTCAAGCAAGGAGGCTACCTGCCTGTGGAAAACCAACCAGAATTGGCCAAAGAACTCATGGACTTTTTCACAGCTGAGGAAGACGTGAACCTGATTGATATTCTGCCTGCGATGACAGGAGAAGACTTCGGCTTTCTCTTGAGTAAGGTCCCTGGGGTCATGTTCTGGTTGGGGATTGATACCCCTTATGCCCTGCACCATCCGAAGATGAGCCCAAATGAAGCAGCCCTTCCCTTTGCTGTGGAAAACATTGGTAAATTTTTGAAAATGAAGGCTAACCAATAAATGAATGATTCAACTCCGTCTGGAGTTGGATTTTTCTTTGTTTTATAAAAACTGTTCGGATCTTTCCTAAAAAATGATACAATAAAAGCTAGACAAAAGGAGTAGGTATGAAGAAAACACTACGAAAAGAAACTATAGCAGCCATGAAACAGTTGCCAGAATCCGTGAAAACTCAAGCAGATGAAGAGCTGACTCAGCGCCTCTTGGAGCTACCAGCTTTTCAGGAGGCAAAGACCCTTGCGACCTATCTGTCTTTTGACCATGAAGTTTCCACAGCTGGCTTGATCGAGGAAGCTCTTCAACTTGGAAAACGCGTCTGTGTTCCCCGTACCTATGCACAAGGGCGGATGGAATTTGTGGAATACGATCCTGACATTTTGGAAAAGACACGCTTTGGTTTGTTGGAGCCCAATGAAAAAGGAAGGGTTGTGGATCAGTCAGAGATTGATCTGATCCATGTACCAGGCGTGGTCTTCCAGTCAAAAGGCTACCGAATTGGCTATGGTGGTGGCTATTATGATCGTTATTTGGAAGATTTTACTGGAAAAACGGTTAGTACGATTTATTCCATTCAGCAGAAGGATTTTCAGCCAGATACTTTTGATCAGGCAGTTCAGGAGGTGCTAGTCTATGAAGTTACTCTTTGATCGTCGTTATCCTGTGACCAGCATCTTGTTGCTCGTCACAACGGCAGTCTTTCTTTCCATGTTTATCCGATTTGGAAGTGACTACCAAACAGGTGCAGCTGTTTACTATAGCGGTGGGATTATTGGAGAGGTTGTGAAAGTCGATCCTAGCCAGTTATGGCGAATCGTGACAGCTACATTTGTTCATATCGGTCTAGAACATTTTGTGCTCAATATGATCACTCTCTATTACTTGGGACGTTTGGCAGAAGATCTCTTTGGATCGAAGGCTTTCTTAGCTCTTTATCTCTTATCAGGCATGATGGGCAATGTCTTTGTCGCTATTTTTACGCCAGATGTGATTGCAGCAGGAGCTTCTACAGCCCTCTTTGGACTGTTTGGGACCATTGGTGCTCTGCGCTTTATTGTCCAAAGTCCCTATATTCGCCACTTGAGTCAGTCCTATACCAGCTTGATTGTGGTCAATTTGATCTTTAGCTTCATGCCAGGGATCAGTATGTCGGGGCACATCGGTGGATTAGTAGCTGGGGTCATGTTGGCTTATGTCTTTCCAGTAAGAGGGGAAGCTCGCTTTATGAACAGAACCTATCAGATGAGTGCGGCCCTATCTTATCTCTTGCTTTTACTATATTTCTTAGGTAAAATCTTGAATCTATTTTAAGAGAGAGTGGGACAGAAATCGGTAATTCGTTAGAATTCGATTTCGTCGTCCCACCTCCGCACAGTTGAGTAGAGCTGTAAAAGCTGATGAAATCAGCGTAGTAGAGCCCACTCAACCACTGCGTCTTGCTCGACAATCCAAAAATAATTGAGAGGCTAGGACTTTTGTCCCAGCCTCCTTTTTTTTCTAAAAAATGTAGTCAAACTGTAAACTGACAGAAAATTGATTGAATTATAATGAATTCTATGTTTTTATAATAACATAATTAAGAAATTCAAATAAATAGTGAGTTAGTTTGGGAGTATATGGCTTGTCAGTCCTAAGATAGGTATAAAAATTCACTTTAGAAAGCGCTTGCAATAACTTGAAAAAAGGTGTAGACTGGAGGTATAAAAATCAAAAATGTACTCTTATGTTAAGAAGAGTACAAAAAATGAAGGAGATTTGCCATGAAAAAATGGTTGTTAAAACTCTCATTGGTAGTGATGACGCTTTTGCTCCTACCGATTCAAGCTGTTCAAGCCTGTTGTGGTTTTATCATTGGTCGCCAATTGACCAAGGATGGGACCACTCTCTTTGGTCGGACAGAAGACTACCCTTACTATCCAAATGGTGGAAAGCACAACAAAAACTTTGTGGTTGTTGATGCGAAGAACTATAAGGAAGGGGATCAACTGGAAGACGAATCCAATGGTTTTACCTATCCACATGCTGCTAGTGAAATGAAATACACAGCGACTTATGACTCTGCTCGTGGAGATGGTAGTAACGGTGCCTTTGGTGAACACGGATTTAACGAAGCCGGCGTCTCTATGACATCAACTGTTACAGCAATTCCAAACAAAAAAGTCTTGAAGACCGACCCATTGACAGAAAACGGAATTCCAGAAGCTGCTATGTTGGACGTGGTTTTACCGCGCGTTAAGTCTGCTCGTGAAGGGGTTGAATTCCTAGCTAAAGTCATTGAAGAAAAAGGATCAGCAGAAGGGAATGTTGTCGTTTTTGCAGACCAAAAAGAAACTTGGTATATGGAAATTCTTTCTGGTCACCAATATGTAGCGGTAAAAGTCCCAGAAGACAAATATGCAGTCTTTGCAAATACCTATTACCTTGGTCATGTTGATTTAAATGACAAGGAAAATGTGATCGCTTCGAAAGATGTTGAAAAAGTAGCCAAAGAATCTGGTAACTACAAGACAGACAAAGATGGCAACTTCCATATTGCAAAATCTTATGGACCAGATAAATATGCTGAAGGGGACCGTTCACGTACTTATGCAGGAATCACCCTTTTGGATCCAAAATCGAAAGTGACCTATGAAGATGATGAGTATGAACTCTTCCGCTCACCAACAGATCCTAACAAGAAATTTACTTTGGAAGATGCTTTTGCTTTCCAACGGAACCGTTTTGAACATTTGAATGGTCGTTTTGTACCAGATGATCAAATTGGTGTCAAGAAACAAGGAGACAATGGTAGTAACGATACTGTTCGGAAAGACCAATACAAGTATGCTTTAGGAAATGAAAACGTCATCGATGCCCATGTCTACCAAATCAATCCAAACCTTCCAAAATCATTTGGTGGTACTTTATGGCTTGGTATGGGACCATCTCGGAACACTCCGTATGTTCCATTTTATGGAAATGTAAAAGATACCTATAAGGCTTTTAAACCTCAAACTGCTACCTATGATCCGAATTCATGGTATTGGACAGTATGGCATATTGACAACATGGCGATCAATAATCAAGATATCTTTGGTAAAACTGTTCAAGATCACTGGAAAGCATTGGAAAAACAATTGATTATTGAACAAGAAGCTAGTGATGCGAAATATAAAGCTCTGAAAGACAATCCAGAAGCTGCTAAAGCAGTAGAAGATGAAGTTACAGCAAATGCTCTTGCACTATCTAAGAAGATGTTTGAACACTTCAAATCTTATGAAGCAGACATGCATGCTCGTTTAGTTGAAGCTGGACGCAAGGATGACCCATATCGTGCATCATTGCCAGATAATTACAAAGATCCAGAACCTGAAAAACCAGTTCAACCTGAAAAACCAGTAGAACCTGAGAAACCAGTTCAACCTGAAAAACCAGTACAGCCAGAAAAAACTCAGCCAATTCAAACCAAAGTCAATGAAGAAGGCAATCCAAATAACCGCTTCGGTTATGCAGCTACAAAAGATAAGGAATCTTATGTTTCTACTAAAGTTGAAACATTTGTGAAACCAGAAGCAAAAGCTCAAGATCCATCCGAAGCAGTTTCAGCTGGTAATGGTGGCAATGAGAACAATCGTTTTGGTTCATCTTTCGCAAAAGCAACTGTTGAAACTTTCCCAAATACAAATTATTCTTACAATGTTCATCCTTAAACAATAAGAATTAAAAAGTGAATTGGACCAAGTCCAATGAAACGAAAGAGGCCGGATTTTTATCCAGCCTCTTTTGTATTCTGTAGATTTGTGAATGATTAGTCTGCAGTTTTTTCAGACGCTTCTAATTCTTTTCCGAGTTCGATAATATATTGTTTGAGATCATCTTTGACTTGAGGGTGTTTCAAGGCATAGTCGATCGAAGTTTTCATAAAGCCGAATTTATCACCGACGTCATAGCGATCTCCAGTGAATTCACGAGCAAAGACGCGCTGTGTTTTATTGAGCGTGTCAATCGCATCCGTCAATTGAATTTCATTTCCAGCACCTGGTTCTTGATTTTCAAGGATCGCAAAGATCTCAGGAGTTAAGAGGTAGCGTCCAATGATAGCGAGATTACTTGGCGCATCCTCTGGGTTTGGTTTTTCGACAAAAGTTTCAACGCTATAAAGACCGTTAATCCCTTCGCCTTGAGGTGCGATCACACCGTAAGAAGAAACCTCTTCGTGAGGGACTTCCATCACAGCGATAGTTGACGCATGGGTTTCATCGTAGTCGTTCATCAATTGTTTGGTAAGTGGCAAGGCATCATCATTAGTGATGTCCATGAGGTCATCTCCCAGCATGACGACAAAAGGATCGTTTCCAACAAAGGCCTTGGCTTGAAGAACCGCGTCTCCTAAACCTCGAGGGTGACTTTGGCGGATGAAGTGAAGATTGATCGCTGTTGTATCATTGACCAACTTGAGTAAGTCAGTCTTGCCTTTTTGCTCGAGATTGTATTCTAATTCGAAGTTAGAATCGAAATGGTCTTCGATCGAACGTTTGGCCTTCCCTGTTACGACAAGGATTTCCTCAATCCCAGATTTCAGAGCCTCTTCTACGATAAATTGGATCGTAGGTTTGTCAACGATTGGCAACATTTCCTTGGCCAAGGCTTTAGTAGCTGGGAGGAAGCGTGTCCCCAAACCAGCCGCAGGAATGACTGCTTTTCTAACTTTAGTCATATAGTTTCCTTTCTAAAAGGTAGGATTGATGTTAGGGTGGTTAACTTATTTCCACTCGTTTTCTTCTTTAAATTCATTGCTCATCATGTGGTGAATGGCTTCGCGGATATCTTTTCCTTCATAGATGACTTGGTAAATAGCTTGTGTAATCGGCATATAGACATCCAATTCTTGCGCCAGCTCATAGGCGACTTTTGTCGTAGAGATCCCTTCAATAATCATGCCCATGTTGGCTTCGATATCTTCCAATTTTCCCCCACGTCCGAGAGCATCCCCAGCTCGCCAGTTACGGGAGTGAACAGAAGTTCCGGTAACGATCAAGTCACCGACCCCAGATAAACCGCTATAAGTCAATGGGCTAGCTCCGAGTTTAACGCCAAGGCGCGTGATTTCAGCGAGACCGCGCGTGATGATGGCTGCTTTGGCATTGTCACCATAACCAAGACCGTGCAGGGCCCCAGCTCCGACAGCGATGATATTCTTCAAGGCTCCAGCAGTTTCCACTCCGATGACATCTGTATTGGTATACAGGCGGAAGTAGTGATTGCTAAAGAGTTCTTGAACATAGCGTGCAGCCTCTAAATCTTTTGAAGCTGCTGTAATGAGGGTGATATCCCGTACGATGGTCTCCTCTGCATGACTCGGTCCAGAGACGACCACTACCTCACTGCGAAGAGAAGCAGGAATTTCTTCTTCAAGGATTTGAGAAATCCGATCGTGTGTACCAGGTTCTAGCCCTTTAGAAGCGTGCATCACTGTTACAGGGTGATCTAGTGTTTCAGCGACTTGTTTTGCGACCAAGCGGGTCACCTTTGTAGGAACTACAAAAAGGATAGCGTCTACTCCGTCCAAGGCAGCTTTCAGATCAGTCGTAGCGGTAATTTGATCGCTAATAACGATGTCTTTGAAATAGCGTTGATTGATATGAGCGGTATTGATTTCATCGATTTGTTCTTGGATATTTCCCCAGAGACGGACTTCATGGCCGTTATCATTGAGGACTTGTGAAAGGGCTGTTCCCCATGAACCAGGACCCAATACTGCAACGGTTTGTTTTTCCATTGTATCTTCCATTTCTATGTCTATTTTTCAACAAGGCTAGGAATCTAGCGCTTGCGCCTTCGAAACGGCCTAATGTGTGCCTTGAAGGACGATTCTATTTTCCTCTCTATTTTAACATAATATAGGTAAAAAAACTTGTATGATCATCAATTGTTTTGTGAGGAAGGTGAGGGTGATAAATAAAATCTATCACGGTTTTAAAAAATACATATTAGACACGATCACTAATGGATGGTAAGATAAGTAGTAGTTAAAATGAAGGAGGAATGAATATGAGCAGAACAATTGTTGGAGTATCCGCTAATCTCTGTCCGGTTGACCCGGAAGGGAAAAACCTTCATTCCTCCGTGTCTAGTCAGTTTGCGGAAGGAATCCGTCAAGCAGGAGGACTTCCAATGGTCATCCCGATGGGAGATCCTTCCTTAGTCAAGGATTATGTTGAAACGATTGACAAGTTGATCTTAAGTGGAGGCCAAAATGTCGATCCTAGTCTCTATGGCGAAGAAAAAACCATTGAGAGTGATGATTACAATATCGAACGGGACCAATTTGAGCTTGCCCTACTGAAGGAAGCAGTACGCCAAAACAAACCGGTTCTAGGAATCTGCCGTGGGGTTCAGTTGATCAATGTGGCTTTTGGAGGAACACTCAATCAAGAGATCGAGGGACATTGGCAAGGACTTCCGTTTGGGACTTCCCATTCTATCGAGACTAAAAAAGGTAGTGTGGTGGAGCAACTCTTTGGACAGGCCAGTCGAATCAATTCCGTTCACCGTCAAAGTATCAAGGATCTTGCACCAAATTTCCGTGCGACTGCCTTTGATCCGCGCGATCACACCATCGAAGCGATAGAAGCAGTAGACGGTCATCGGATTATGGGATTACAATGGCATCCAGAATACTTGGTCAATGAAGAAGAAGGGAATTTAGAACTCTTCCGTTATTTATTACAGGAATTGTAATGCGCACACGAAGTTCTATAACGGAAGGACCTTTTATCAAGTAGAAAATGAATGTATAAAAGATTGAGCAACGGCCTTGTTCCTCGTTTTAAGAGGGACAAGGCCGTTGTTGCATTTTTGTAGGCTATCAAAAGATGAGCACTCTCCTCATAGTTTGATAGAAATGATTCACTGCTCATTACAAGATGAGAAAGGATCTAATGAAATACTGTGGTTTATATGTGAAAAAATGGCACACAATAAATTGGTGGAAAAAAGATCGTTTTTGAAAATTTTGTTTAGAATTTTCGTAAATTACTATGTAGTGAAAATAGACCAAAGGGAGAGTTTTCCTGAAGGAAATGTGGGAAAATGATATCGTTTTATCTCTCATCTGATTTTCTAATAATATAGAAAGTTTAAAATAATCGTCGAAAGTTCTTATAAAATATGGGCAAAAAGCGAATGTAGAGGAGATGGAAATGCAAATGGAAGGAGGAGTAAAAATAGCAGGAATAAAAAAATAAAGATCTATGACAGTATAAAATACATGTTTAAAAAAGTGAACCAATAGTTCTTAAAAATTATAATTTTTTAAAAACATTCGGTTTTTGCTTTATATTTTTAAACAAATTTTAGAAAAAATGGTCAAAACCATATGATTTTGACAGAAGTTGTCACACATAGAATTATATCATGACATTTATGCTAGAATTAGTTTGAGGTTTAAATACTTAAATTTCGAAATGAAAAGGAGTTTTATGGACATGAAGGATATATTCAATCGACGCCAAAGGTTTTCCCTTCGGAAATATTCTGTTGGCGTTTGTTCCGTATTGTTGGGAACGGCCTTGTTTGCAGCTGGTACTCAGACGGTTTTGGCTGATGAAGTTGAAAATCCTGCTGACTCGTCTTCAGATGTAATTTCTAGTGAAGCGACATCGGACAAAGAGATTGCTCTTTCAAAACCGGTCACAGGGGAATCGTCTGCACCAACTTCGTACAATGTTGCAGCAGTTGTGCAACCTTCTGTAGCTACTGATTCGCAACATGAGGGTGATAAAGAAGCAGGGAAGGAAGCTACAGCTGAGCCAACTGAAACTGTATCTCGTGAAGCTACAGGTACAAGTGGTTTTCGTAATAGTGGTGAAGTAACTTCACGTGTGGTTTCAAACTGGAATGGTTTTGTTTCTGCATTGAATGATAATTCTATTCAGAATATCACCATTTCAGGAAACGTCGTAGCGACTGGAGACAATGGTAATACTGATAATGGTCGTGTGAATTCGGTTGACCGTACAGTTGCGATCAACTCACAAGGCCGTAATGTAGTTATCCAAGGTCGAAATGATCAAGCAAGCTTGGATCTATTATCAAATAGCTTGAAGTTTACAGGTTCAAGTGCATGGAATTTGGTTTTCAAGAATCTTCAACTTGCTACGGGTAACTCAAAAGGTGCTGTTGATCTTTCTTCAACAACAGGTGCCAATACCGTTACATTTGAAAATGTAAAAAGTCAAGGTTCTTCCCTTTATGGTGGTGGCGGGAATACCGACGTCATTGTAAAAGGGGAAACAAGTTCGACTGTTAGTGATAGCTACCGTTCTGCAAACGGTCAGACCCAGTATGTGCAACGGAATGTTGGATCTGCTGGGCACTCAGTATTGCGACGTGAAGCAAATATTCACGATGCTAAATCTGTCACAGTTGCTGACGGAGCGAGTTTGACCTTGAATCGTTCTTCACAAGGGGACGGTATCAACCTTGCAGGTGGTTCAACTGTTCGTGTGAATGATGGAGCAAGCCTCACTATTAACATGAATACGAACAATGGAACGGAAAGTGCTCGTTACCATAATGCTGGTATCTTCATGGAACATGGAGGAACGGTCGTAACTGGTAAAGATTCGAAACTTACTCTAAATACAAGCATTGGTCAGGCTATCTCACTTGGAATGGGACGTCCAGCAGATGGGTTAACCCACCTGGACCGTTGGGGAGGCTACGGAACAGGAAATGCCTTCCGTCGAAATGGAAAGAGTAGTCTTACCATTGGAGAACATGCAAGCTTCAATTTCACTGGTCGTGATGGATTGGTTTTTGGAAATAACGCAACCTTCACAACTGGAGAGAACTCACGCGTTCGTTTTGAAAACAAGGGGCGTGGAACAGCTATTGATTTTGGAGACAATTCACGTGTTGTATTTGGTAAGAAATCAACGAATACCTTCCACTCTGTAGGAAAAGGTCCTAAGAGTGGTGGAGGACCTTCAGGAAGTTACAATGCCTACAACTATATTGGTTTGAATGAAAATGGCTCTATTTTAGTAGATGATTATGCAACTTTCCGTGTTCAAATGGATAATCGTGGAGCCAATCCTTGGGATGATGTCATCAACTTGGATTCAAAACATGGTCGGAAAGATCAGCCGTTATTCCAAGCGAATAAAGGTTCAATTGTTGACGTTCGCGATGATAATACGGACTATTATGCAGAGCTCATTTCGGTGCCACTTGGTGCAAGTACGAATGTAGTCTTCCAATTCAATAATCCACTCTATGTTTCCTTTATGCGTTACACAAATTCTGAAGGACGCTCGGCTGGAGAGATTACAGGTAAGCTTCCATTTGGAATTGCCCAAGGAAACAATCCAGAACAAATTGGTCATGGTAATATTCTTTACATTTCTAATGGTTCAAGAGAATCTGGTAACCATATTGAATTTAATGGTCCGACTGGTACTCGTGTAAACCGTGGTGCTGGTACTTATACAGTATACTCACTGAACCGTGATGGTCGAGATGTTGTGAGCAAAAACAGGATGAGTTCAGTTTGGACAGATATCCAAGGCGGGGCAATGAGTATTGCCGGCTTTAAACCTGGTGGAAAACCAGAAATCAATCCTAGCTCATCCACCTCTGTTCAAACAGGTTCTTCTTCAGGTGGGGTTCTTGCAACGGATAAGACATATGGAATTGATCCAGTCACAGCAAACCGCCAAAATATCTGGGTATCAAATGGAACAAGTATTAATCCACATGCAACCCATACAAATACGATTCGTTACGTTTACGAAGATGGTTCACCTGTTTTAGATGCAAATGGAAAACCAAAAGTTGTTGTTCAAACATCGGATTGGAAACGTCTATTAGAAGTGGCAATTGATCAAGATCAATTCAAGAAGGTGCTGAAGAGTTCCAGCGTAGCGAATGGAGATGAATTCTTAGCTGCCTACGGTAAGACAGAATATATCGTCCGTGATATTGATGGGGATGGCATTGGAGACACTGGCTGGCAACTTGCGGGTACTACAAATAGTAAGGCAACCTATGATACTGTTGTCTCGCCTGAAGTTGAAGGCTATAAAGCTGAAATTCTATCTACGAACGTACCAGGTTTGGCAGTGGGAACGAAAGCTAGCCGTGTAACGGTGACATTTAATCCTGCAAATATTAAAGATGATGTTGTTGTGACTCAAGGTGGTCGTCGCACAGTCTCAGAAACATATTGGCGGAACATTGTAGACAATGTCCAATTGACAAATTATGAGACAGTTGTCGTTTATAAGCAAGATAAGCAAAAAGCAAGTGTTAAATATGTTAACGTCACTTCAAATATCGAACTTGCAAAAGATGAGATGGAAGGCCGTGGTGGAGCTCTGATTGAGTACAGTACAGCTGATAGAATTTCTGCTTATAAGAAAGCAGGTTATCGACTTCTTGAAGATGGCTTTACGAATGCTGCGGATAAGCATTATGATACAAATGTGTCTGTTGACCAAGAATTTGTCGTTACTCTTGAAGAACGGATTGAACCGGTAACACCACAAGATCCGAAACCAGTTCCAGGTATTCCAGTAACTCCAGAGGATCCAGCTAGTTGGCCAAAAGAAGTCAAGGATATGAAGGAGCTGGAACGTACAGCGACGCAAACAATCCGCTTCAGAGAAGAAGAGAGTGGAAAAGAAGTCTTTAAGACGATTATTCGCAAGGTGACATTCGAAAGAACAGCTTATGTCAACTTAGTGACAGGACATATCGATTACTCTAATTGGCGTATTGGTAAAGTTGTGAATGAGGAGGGGCCGGTTCAACCTGTTGGGAACTCTTCGTCTGAAGTATCTCGCCCTCATGCGGTTGCACCTAAACCAAGTGTAAGAAGTTTGAAAGCTAATGCTCATTCTGTAGCACCTTCAAGCGCACCTACCGCTTCAAAACTAGAAGTTTCAGAGGTTGTAGCTACTCCAGCGCCTGAAAAAGCAAGTGTTAGTCCGAAGGTTGTTTCACCGACTCCGACTACAGTTGTGAAGCCGACAGAGACAAAAGCTGTTGAGAGTCCAGCACCACTTGTACCAAGTGAATCACCAGCTGTTGAAAAACGGACAGTGGTTGGTCCGTCTCGTAAGGCACCTGTTACTGCGAACAAGCATGTTTATGTTGCGAAACCAGTGTTGACACGTGGCAGAAGCTCGCGTCGTCCACCAAAAGTTTAGGAAACATCAAGGAGGATTGGTTGTGCAGTTTTAAAAAGCTAGCACAGCCAATACTCAATTTGAAAAAAGGAGAAAAAAATGAATTTTGATAGGAAACAACGATTTTCAATTCGGAAATACTCTATAGGTGTTGCTTCTGTTTTGATTGGATCAGTTTTAGCAGGGACAACTATTGCTTCAGCAGATACAGAAGTGAAAATTGATGATGCCTCAAAAGCACCTGTGACTTCGACTCAAGAAGCACCAAAGGTGTCGGCAGTTTCTGCTCAAGAAGCATCTACGCAAGAAGCACCTACTTATTCTGCTAATGCGGCTTTGGTATCTACTGAAAAAGCGGAAGCACCAAAGGTAGAAGCAAAAACAGAAACACCTGCTAAAGAACAAGCTTCTCAGGCAGAAGTGAAAGAAAATGCCAAGGATAGCAAGAACGAAGCGAAAACGGAAGAAACAGTATCAGAAGTAAAAGCACCTGAAACTGAAGTGAAATCTGAAGAATCAGAAGTGAAGGAAGCTGAGAAAAAAGCAGATTCTACCGATAAAAAATCAGAAGATAAACCAGTTGATCTTAAGAAAGAGCAATTGGATGTAGATAAAAAAGTTCCTGGTCTTGATCTTAAGAATGCTACAGAAAATCCTGACGGCGGTTTTAATATTGCATTTTCAAAAGAAGCTCAAGAACAATATCGTTCTTCATTGGAAGCGTACATTGCAAGACGTCGTAACTACAATAGACGTAGTAGCTTCCGTGAAGCGGGGGCTGGAACGTCAGAAAATCCAGATTATGAGTTTAAGAAGGTCATGACACCAATCCTTCCTGGATTTTATGCAGATAAAGCCAGTATTGAGGCCCTAGTAGTCGATCCAGATCATTTGGAAGATTTCAACTTCGCAGTATGGTACAAGAAACTCGGATCAGTTGTATTGGTTGATGAGCAAGGAAACTATATCACCCCGACGGGAGAAATTGCTACAAACCAGGCTGATGCAGCACACAAACAATATGAGAATGATCCATCAGATCCAACTCGTGCCTGGTTTACAAAAGTTCCTACTGCCCCAACTGGCTGGGAAGTGAAACCGGGTCAAAATGTGTATGGTTATGATGCGGCGCGCCAAACGGTGAATCCAAACCAAAAAGATGACTTAGATGCGATCGGTAGAGATACAAAAATTGTCATTGTAAAACAAGCTCAAAAAGCGATCATCAAATATGTGAACGAAAATGGCAATGTAGAATTGAGCCGTGATGAAGTAGTCGGTAAATCCGGTGAAGCGATTGATTATAGCACAAATGAAAAAGTGAGCTCCTATCGTCGTCGTGGTTTTGAATTAGTAAGCGATGGTTTCTATGATGCAGCTAATAAGAACTTCGACTTCGATGCATCAGTGGATCAAGAATTTACTGTCGTTCTTCGTGAACGTATCGAACCAATCGATCCAGACAAACCAACTCCAACTCCAGATCAGCCGGTCGATCCAAAAGATCCAGATACACCAAAATGGCCAGATCCAGTCAAAGACGTTGTTAACAAAGATGATGTCACTCGTACTGTGAAATATGTCTACGAAGATGGCTCAAAAGCGAAAGAAGATGTGTCAGAAACACTTCACTTCAAACGCTTCGCTTATGTCAACTTGGTAACAGGCCACATTGATTACCGTCCTTGGACAACAACAGATGACACCTTCGATGCTGTTACATCACCAGTGGTTAAAGGTTACACAGCAGATAAATTGGTTGTGCCAGCTGTGTCAGGTGTACAAGCTGGAGCTGCAGATACTGTAGAAGTTGTCACCTACGTTAAAGATGCACAAAAAGCAATCATCAAGTATGTTAATGAAAAAGGCAATGTTGAGTTGAGTCGTGATGCAGTTGCTGGTAAATCCGGTGAAGCAATTGACTACAGCACAGCAGCTAAGATTTCATCATACAAACGCCAAGGTTACGAATTGGTAAGCGATGGCTTCACAAGTGCTTCAAGCAAGAACTTCGACTTCGATGCATCAGTGGATCAAGAATTCACCGTTGTTCTTCGTGAACGTATCGAACCAATCGATCCAGACAAACCAACTCCAACTCCAGACAAACCAGTTGATCCAAACGATCCAGATACACCAAAATGGCCAGATCCAGTCAAAGACGTTGTTAACAAAGATGATGTCACTCGTACTGTGAAATATGTCTACGAAGATGGTTCAAAAGCGAAAGAAGATGTGTCAGAAACACTTCACTTCAAACGCTTCGCTTATGTCAATTTGGTAACAGGCCACATTGATTACCGTCCTTGGACAACAACAGATGACACCTTTGATGCCGTTACATCACCAGTGATTAAAGGTTACACAGCAGATAAATTGGTTGTGCCAGCTGTGTCAGGTGTACAAGCTGGAGCTACAGATACTGTAGAAGTTGTAACCTACGTTAAAGATGCACAAAAAGCAATCATCAAGTATGTTAATGAAAAAGGCAATGTTGAGTTGAGTCGTGATGCAGTTGCTGGTAAATCCGGTGAAGCAATTGACTACAGCACAGCAGCTAAGATTTCATCATACAAACGTCAAGGTTACGAATTGGTGAATGATGGTTTCACAAATTCTGTCAATAAGAACTTTGACTTTGATGCATCAGTGGATCAAGAATTTGTCGTAACGCTTCGTGAACGTATCGAACCAATCGATCCAGATAAACCAACCCCAACCCCAGACAAACCAGTTGATCCAAATGATCCAGATACACCAAAATGGCCAGATCCAGTCAAGGATATTGTCAATAAAGAAACTGTAACTCGGACAATCCATTATGTTTATGAAGATGGTTCAAAAGCGAAGGACGATGTTACTGAAACACTTTACTTTAAACGTTTCGCTTATGTTAACTTGGTAACAGGTCATGTAGAATATCGTCAATGGACTTCAAATGATCGAACATTTGACTCTGTACTTACACCAACTATCAAAGGATATACGGCTGATAAAAATATGATCCCTGCCGTAACAGGGGTTGAACCTACAGCGCCTGATATTGAAGAAACTGTGACCTACGTTAAAGATGCACAAAAAGCGATCATCAAGTATGTCAATGAAAAAGGCAATGTTGAGTTGAGTCGTGATGAAGTTCTTGGTAAATCAGGTGATGCTATCAACTACAGCACAGCAACTAAGATTTCATCATACAAACGTCAAGGTTACGAATTGGTAAGTGATGGCTTCACAAGTGCTTCAAACAAGAACTTTGACTTTGATACAGCATTTGACCAAGAATTCACCGTGGTTCTTCGTGAACGTATCGAACCAATCGATCCAGACAAACCAACTCCAACCCCAGACAAACCAGTTGATCCAAACGATCCAGATACACCAAAATGGCCAGATCCAGTCAAAGATGTTGTTAACAAAGATGATGTCACTCGTACTGTGAAATATGTCTACGAAGATGGCTCAAAAGCGAAAGAAGATGTGTCAGAAACACTTCACTTCAAACGCTTCGCTTATGTCAACTTGGTAACAGGCCACATTGATTACCGTCCTTGGACAACAACAGATGACACCTTCGATGCTGTTACATCACCAGTGATTAAAGGTTACACAGCAGATAAATTGGTTGTGCCAGCTGTGTCAGGTGTACAAGCTGGAGCTGCAGATACTGTAGAAGTTGTCACCTACGTTAAAGATGCACAAAAAAGCAATCATCAAGTATGTTAATGAAAAAAGGCAATGTTGAGTTGAGTCGTGATGCAGTTGCTGGTAAATCCGGTGAAGCAATTGACTACAGCACAGCAGCTAAGATTTCATCATACAAACGCCAAGGTTACGAATTGGTAAGCGATGGCTTCACAAGTGCTTCAAGCAAGAACTTCGACTTCGATGCATCAGTGGATCAAGAATTCACCGTTGTTCTTCGTGAACGTATCGAACCAATCGATCCAGACAAACCAACTCCAACCCCAGACAAACCAGTTGATCCAAACGATCCAGATACACCAAAATGGCCAGATCCAGTCAAAGACGTTGTTAACAAAGATGATGTCACTCGTACTGTGAAATATGTCTACGAAGATGGCTCAAAAGCGAAGAATGATGTTACTGAAACACTTCACTTCAAACGCTTCTCCTATGTCAACTTGGTAACAGGTCACATTGATTACCGTCCTTGGACAACAACAGATGACACCTTTGATGCCGTTACATCACCAGTGATTAAAGGTTACACAGCAGATAAATTGGTTGTGCCAGCTGTGTCAGGTGTACAAGCTGGAGCTACAGATACTGTAGAAGTTGTAACCTACGTTAAAGATGCACAAAAAGCAATCATCAAGTATGTTAATGAAAAAGGCAATGTTGAGTTGAGTCGTGATGCAGTTGCTGGTAAATCCGGTGAAGCAATTGACTACAGCACAGCAGCTAAGATTTCATCATACAAACGTCAAGGTTACGAATTGGTGAATGATGGTTTCACAAATTCTGTCAATAAGAACTTTGACTTTGATGCATCAGTGGATCAAGAATTTGTCGTAACGCTTCGTGAACGTATCGAACCAATCGATCCAGATAAACCAACCCCAACCCCAGACAAACCAGTTGATCCAAATGATCCAGATACACCAAAATGGCCAGATCCAGTCAAGGATATTGTCAATAAAGAAACTGTAACTCGGACAATCCATTATGTTTATGAAGATGGTTCAAAAGCGAAGGACGATGTTACTGAAACACTTTACTTTAAACGTTTCGCTTATGTTAACTTGGTAACAGGTCATGTAGAATATCGTCAATGGACTTCAAATGATCGAACATTTGACTCTGTACTTACACCAACTATCAAAGGATATACGGCTGATAAAAATATGATCCCTGCCGTAACAGGGGTTGAACCTACAGCGCCTGATATTGAAGAAACTGTGACCTACGTTAAAGATGCACAAAAAGCGATCATCAAGTATGTCAATGAAAAAGGCAATGTTGAGTTGAGTCGTGATGAAGTTCTTGGTAAATCAGGTGATGCTATCAACTACAGCACAGCAACTAAGATTTCATCATACAAACGTCAAGGTTACGAATTGGTAAGTGATGGCTTCACAAGTGCTTCAAACAAGAACTTTGACTTTGATACAGCATTTGACCAAGAATTCACCGTGGTTCTTCGTGAACGTATCGAACCAATCGATCCAGACAAACCAACTCCAACCCCAGACAAACCAGTTGATCCAAACGATCCAGATACACCAAAATGGCCAGATCCAGTCAAAGATGTTGTTAACAAAGATGATGTCACTCGTACTGTGAAATATGTCTACGAAGATGGCTCAAAAGCGAAAGAAGATGTGTCAGAAACACTTCGCTTCAAACGCTTCGCTTATGTCAACTTGGTAACAGGTCACATTGATTACCGTCCTTGGACAACAACAGATGACACCTTTGATGCCGTTACATCACCAGTGATCCCAGGTTACACCGCAGATAAATTGGTTGTGCCAGCTGTGTCAGGTGTACAAGCCGGAGCTGCAGATACTGTAGAAGTTGTCACCTACGTTAAAGATGCACAAAAAGCAATCATCAAGTATGTTAATGAAAAAGGCAATGTTGAGTTGAGTCGTGATGCAGTTGCTGGTAAATCAGGTGAAGCAATTGACTACAGCACAGCGACTAAGATTTCATCATACAAACGTCAAGGTTATGAATTGGTAAGCGATGGCTTCACAAGTGCTTCAAGCAAGAACTTCGACTTCGATGCATCAGTGGATCAAGAATTCACCGTTGTTCTTCGTGAACGTATCGAACCAATCGATCCAGACAAACCAACTCCAACTCCAGACAAACCAGTTGATCCAAACGATCCAGATACACCAAAATGGCCAGATCCAGTCAAAGACGTTGTTAACAAAGATGATGTCACTCGTACTGTGAAATATGTCTACGAAGATGGTTCAAAAGCGAAAGAAGATGTGTCAGAAACACTTCACTTCAAACGCTTCGCTTATGTCAATTTGGTAACAGGCCACATTGATTACCGTCCTTGGACAACAACAGATGACACCTTTGATGCCGTTACATCACCAGTGATTAAAGGTTACACAGCAGATAAATTGGTTGTGCCAGCTGTATCAGGTGTACAAGCCGGAGCTGCAGATACTGTAGAAGTTGTCACCTATGTCAAAGATGCACAAAAAGCGATCATCAAGTATGTCAATGAAAAAGGCAATGTAGAGTTGAGTCGTGATGCAGTTGCTGGTAAATCCGGTGAAGCAATTGACTACAGCACAGCAGCTAAGATTTCATCATACAAACGTCAAGGTTATGAATTGGTAAGCGATGGCTTCACAAGTGCTTCAAGCAAGAACTTCGACTTCGATGCATCAGTGGATCAAGAATTTACCGTGGTTCTTCGTGAACGTATCGAACCAATCGATCCAGACAAACCAACTCCAACCCCAGACAAACCAGTTGATCCAAAAGATCCAGATACACCAAAATGGCCAGATCCAGTTAAAGACATTGTTAACAAAGATGATGTCACTCGTACTGTGAAATATGTCTACGAAGATGGTTCAAAAGCGAAAGAAGATGTGTCAGAAACACTTCACTTCAAACGCTTCGCTTATGTCAATTTGGTAACAGGTCACATTGATTACCGTCCTTGGACAACAACAGATGACACCTTTGATGCTGTTACATCACCAGTGATTAAGGGTTATACAGCAGATAAATTGGTTGTGCCAGCTGTGTCAGGAGTACAAGCCGGAGCTGCAGATACTATAGAAGTTGTAACCTATGTCAAAGATGCACAAAAAGCGATCATCAAGTATATCAATGAAAAAGGTAATGTAGAGGTAGCTCGTGATACTGTTAATGGTAAATCGGGTGAAGTGATTGCCTACACCACTACTGATAAGATTAACGAACTCCATCGTAAAGGTTACGAGTTGGTAAGTGATGGCTTCACAAGTGCTTCAAGCAAGAACTTCGACTTTGATGCATCAGTAGATCAAGAATTCACGGTAGTTGTACGTGAACGTGTGGTACCAGTGGGGCCAGAGGATCCAAATCCAACTCCTGATACCCCATACGATCCAACAGATCCAAACACACCAAATTGGCCGAAGAACGTTGATAAGATCTTAAATCGTCGTGCCACTGCGACACGTACTGTAAGTTACTTTACTAAAGAAGAAGGCATTATCGTACCGAAACCGGTCCGTGAACGAGTGGTCTTCGAGCGGATTGTCCTTGTCAATTTGGTAACTGGAGAAATGACACCTCAGGCATGGAAGTTTGTTAGTGCGACTCCAATTTCAGATAATGAGCCAAATACTCCACGAACTCGCTCACGTCGTTCCTTGGCAGACGCTCCTGTATCTCATACAGAAGTAGCAAGTTTGGAAAGTGTAGCACCGCGGACACGTTCACGTCGTGCCTTAGCAGATGCCCCAGAGGTGCCTTCAAGTGGTAGCTATACATTTATTAAAGTTCCTACGCCTGTAACTCCAGGAGCCTACACAAAGGTGAAAGAGGTTGATGCGATTCTGTATATACCGGAGGATGGTTATGGTTCCGTAGAAGTTGATAAGAATTTTGCTAAAAAAATTCAATTATTCAAGCTTGGTAATATTCAGTTGGTAGACCAAAATGGAAATGTCTTGGCGGAAACAATCTATAAGAACAACGAAACAGATGCAACAAAGGCAGCTCCTACAGCACTTCCTGCAATTCCAGCTGGTTACAAGATCAAAGAAGGCCAAACAGTCTATGGGTACGATGCAACTGCAGGAACTGTAGATCCGAATAATCCAACAGATCCAGATGCGATTGGTCGCAACACCACCATTCTTTTGGAACTTCAAGCTGTCCCTCGTCAAGAGGCCAAAGTAGTTAACGAAACTATTCACTATAAAGATGCTATTACGGGAGAAACTCTGGCTCCAGATCATACAGACCAAGTAACTTTCCGTCGGGTGGTGATGGTAAATCCAGCAACCAATGAAGTCCTTAGTGCTACTTCTTGGGTTGCAGATAATGGAGACACAACTTTTGATGCAGTAACATCTCCTGTTATTGAAGGTTATGAAGCAAGTCCACTGGTGGTGGATGCCATCACTGGTTTAACAGCTGAAAGTAAAGATTTTGTGACAATTGTCTTGTATAGAAAGAAAGCTGTCCCAACTCCTCAACCAGATCCAGTGAAACCAGATCCAGTGAAACCAGATCCGGTTAAACCAGAACCAGTGAAGCCAGATCCAGTTAAACCAGAACCAGTGAAGCCAGAACCAGTGAAGCCAGAACCAACAAAACCAGCAACACCTGATGCTCCAAAAGCACCAGCTTTACCAGAAACAGGTGTGACTGATGCAAGCACAGTAACTCTGTTAGGTGCTGCACTTGGTTTAGTAGGTTTAGCAGGTCTTGCAAAACGCAAAAGAGATGAAAATGAATAATTGATTGCCCAACCAAATTTCGGTTGAAGGGTATTATGCAATTATTAAGGAGAGAGTGGGACAGAAATCGGTAATTCGTTAGAATTCGATTTCGTCGTCCCACCTCCGCACAGTTGAGTAGGGCTGTAAAAGCTGATGAAATCAGCGTAGTAGAGCCCACTCAACCACTGCGTCTTGCTCGACAATCCAAAAACAATTGAGAGGCTAGGACTTTTGTCCCAGCCTCTTATTTTTGACCTTTTTCTACAGCAAAATAGGCTCCGTAATTTCTATGATAGTTTTACCCACTACAGAAATTATAGAGTCAATTTTTATAAGTACAAATAAATAGACATATGTAGTAATATTTGTTAAAATAAGTGGAATATAAAAAAGGAGATTGTTTGATGTATTTTAATCGAAAGAATGCACAACAAAAAAACTGGCGGATGATCAAAAAAGGGAAGCATTTCTTGTTTGGTTGTTCGCTTGTCTTTGCGATTGGGGCTACTTTAGCTGCTCCAACAGTTAAAGCTGATAGTGTTGAAGATAAGGCTGAAGCTACAGTACCTACTTCATCGGAAGCCACTGGGAATTCAACTACCTATGTGGCTCCGGCAGTGACTACATCAACTGAAACGAGTACAGCTACTTCAGCAACGACAGCTTCAACAGGAGCTGAGACAGTACCGTCATTACCTTTAGTTGATAAAACTAAATTAGAGGTTGTTTTGGCCCAAGCAAAAGCTAAAAACTTGGATGGTCAAGAAGCTTCAGTTAAAGCTGAAGTGGCAGCAGCAATTGCAGAAGCAGAAGCATTAGTTGCTGACGGAACTGCAAGCCAAGCAGAAGTTAATCAAAGTGTTGAACGTTTGACTCAAGCTGTAGCAAGTGTTAAAGAAGCTACTACAGTGGCTACTGAGGCGACGTCTGGAGTAACTACAGAAGCAACAACTACTACTAGAGTAAGAAATAGGCGATCACTTTCTGAGGGCACATCACGTGCAGTGGACGAAACAAGGCTTGATCGTGTTACAGTAACGAAAGATAACTTTGATAGTTTCTTTAAAGAAGGTGGTACGGCAAATTATGATGAAACGTCAGGTACGATTAAATTAACAGATGATGTATCTGGTCAAGTTGGTAGTGCTTACCTTCGTTTTAAAATCGATCCTAAGGAAGACTTTACCTTTACTGGTAAGGTAGATATTGGTGATAAATATGAAGGACATCAAGTAAATGGTCGAGATGGTGGAGATGGAGTCGGTTTCGTTTTCCATACAGGGAATGTAGATACTATTGGTCAATCTGGTGCTTCCATCGGTATGGGGACTATTAAAAACGCCTTCGGTTTCAAACTTGACTCATGGCATAATACAACTACTCCAAATGCTAGCCACAATGCGCCAGCTGACCCTAAATATGGTGGTAATGCATGGAGAAGTAATGCTTTTGGTGCCTTCTACTCATCAAATGCTGCAGGAAGAGTAACGACTGTAGGTGATGCGAAAGCATTAAATCCAAATCCAAATGGTCAATGGGTAGATTTTAAAATCGAATATAAAGGTCAAACAAAAGAGTTTATTGTAACTTACGGTAATGAAAAATGGTCAACTAATTTGAAGACTGCGAATGCTTCAACCATTGCACCAAATGCTAAGACTGCTCTTAATAACTCAAATGCAACTTATGCTTTGTCATTCTTAGGAAGTACAGGTTCTGGTACCAACTTGCAACGTGTACAAATCGAAAAATTTGAGTTTACAGCACCACAAATTGTACAAGTAGCCTTTTATGATGAAGCGGGTAATGAGCTCGCAGCAAGTAGTGCGATCCCAGGAGATAGAGATCAAGTTGTTAATTTGAGTAATATCGAAGCAGTACAAAAAGCTATTACGAAAATAAAAGCTAAAGGTTATACACTTAAAGAAGTTAATTCTGATAAAGCAGAAACATATAACTCGGGAGCCAATACTGTAACACTTAGAAGTGGTGGACAGTTACTGAAGTATGTATTTAAAGAAGCTGATTCTAAAGGTGTTAAAGCTCCAACGACTAAGACACCAGTTCAAGATACAACAGCCTTAACTCAACCAGAAAAAGATGCCGTTAAAGCCGCAGTAGAAGCAGCGAACCCAGGAGCACAAGCGGAAGTATCAGCGAATGGTGACACAACCGTAACGTTCCCAGATGGTACAACAGCAACTCTTACAGGTGCTCAAACAGTTAAAGAAGCTGATTCTAAAGGTGTTAAAGCTCCAACGACTAAGACACCAGTTCAAGATACAACAGCCTTAACTCAACCAGAAAAAGATGCCGTTAAAGCCGCAGTAGAAGCAGCGAACCCAGGAGCACAAGCGGAAGTATCAGCGAATGGTGACACAACCGTAACGTTCCCAGATGGTACAACAGCAACTCTTACAGGTGCTCAAACAGTTAAAGAAGCTGATTCTAAAGGTGTTAAAGCTCCAACGACTAAGACACCAGTTCAAGATACAACAGCCTTAACTCAACCAGAAAAAAGATGCCGTTAAAGCCGCAGTAGAAGCAGCGAACCCAGGAGCACAAGCGGAAGTATCAGCGAATGGTGACACAACCGTAACGTTCCCAGATGGTACAACAGCAACTCTTACAGGTGCTCAAACAGTTAAAGAAGCTGATTCTAAAGGTGTTAAAAGCTCCAACGACTAAGACACCAGTTCAAGATACAACAGCCTTAAACTCAACCAGAAAAAAGATGCCGTTAAAAGCCGCAGTAGAAGCAGCGAACCCAGGAGCACAAGCGGAAGTATCAGCGAATGGTGACACAACCGTAACGTTCCCAGATGGTACAACAGCAACTCTTACAGGTGCTCAAACAGTTAAAGAAGCTGATTCTAAAGGTGTTAAAGCTCCAACGACTAAGACACCAGTTCAAGATACAACAGCCTTAACTCAACCAGAAAAGATGCCGTTAAAGCCGCAGTAGAAGCAGCGAACCCAGGAGCACAAGCGGAAGTATCAGCGAATGGTGACACAACCGTAACGTTCCCAGATGGTACAACAGCAACTCTTACAGGTGCTCAAACAGTTAAAGAAGCTGATTCTAAAGGTGTTAAAGCTCCAACGACTAAGACACCAGTTCAAGATACAACAGCCTTAACTCAACCAGAAAAAGATGCCGTTAAAGCCGCAGTAGAAGCAGCGAACCCAGGAGCACAAGCGGAAGTATCAGCGAATGGTGACACAACCGTAACGTTCCCAGATGGTACAACAGCAACTCTTACAGGTGCTCAAACAGTTAAAGAAGCTGATTCTAAAGGTGTTAAAGCTCCAACGACTAAGACACCAGTTCAAGATACAACAGCCTTAACTCAACCAGAAAAAGATGCCGTTAAAGCCGCAGTAGAAGCAGCGAACCCAGGAGCACAAGCGGAAGTATCAGCGAATGGTGACACAACCGTAACGTTCCCAGATGGTACAACAGCAACTCTTACAGGTGCTCAAACAGTTAAAGAAGCTGATTCTAAAGGTGTTAAAGCTCCAACGACTAAGACACCAGTTCAAGATACAACAGCCTTAACTCAACCAGAAAAAGATGCCGTTAAAGCCGCAGTAGAAGCAGCGAACCCAGGAGCACAAGCGGAAGTATCAGCGAATGGTGACACAACCGTAACGTTCCCAGATGGTACAACAGCAACTCTTACAGGTGCTCAAACAGTTAAAGAAGCTGATTCTAAAGGTGTTAAAGCTCCAACGACTAAGACACCAGTTCAAGATACAACAGCCTTAACTCAACCAGAAAAAGATGCCGTTAAAGCCGCAGTAGAAGCAGCGAACCCAGGAGCACAAGCGGAAGTATCAGCGAATGGTGACACAACCGTAACGTTCCCAGATGGTACAACAGCAACTCTTACAGGTGCTAAGACTGTCTATTCTTCAGAAAAAGGTGAATTACCAGATTCATTTGATTTGCCGAAATTAATCATTACTAAATGGGTTGATGAAGATGGTAATGAATTGAAACCAGCAGATGCAAAAGCTCCATCTGAATTAGGTGAATCTAATGAAGCATTTGAACATGGTGAGATTGATGGTTATGTATTTGTTAGAACTCTAACTGATGAAACTGAAGGTACTGTAACTCATATCTTTAGAAAACTTCAAGATACAACAGCTCCGACAGCACCAGTTGTGAACCCAGTTAAGGCAGGTGATACTACAGTAACAGGTACAGCTGAAGCGGGATCAACTGTGGAAGTCACTCTTCCAGATGGTTCTAAAGTTTCAGCTAAAGCTGACCAAGATGGTAACTTCAGCGTTCCAGTCAGTGGCTTGAAGGAAGGCACCACAGTATCTGTAACAGCGACAGATGATGCAGGTAATACATCTACTCCAACTACAGCAACAGTAGCGAAAGCAGATGATAAGATAGCTCCGACAGCACCAGTTGTGAACCCAGTTAAGGCAGGTGATACTGCAGTAACAGGTACAGCTGAAGCGGGATCAACTGTGGAAGTCACTCTTCCAGATGGTTCTAAAGTTTCAGCTAAAGCTGACCAAGATGGTAACTTCAGCGTTCCAGTCAGTGGCTTGAAGGAAGGCACCACAGTATCTGTAACAGCGACAGATGATGCAGGTAATACATCTACTCCAACTACAGCAACAGTAGCGAAAGCAGATGATAAGACAACTCCAACAGCGCCAGTTGTGAACCCAGTTAAGGCAGGTGGTACTACATTAGCTGATAAATCTGAACTAGATTTAATCAAGGTTCAACCTGTTCGCCAAAGACGAGTAGCAACTATTTCTTCTAAGAAATCTGAATCTGGAGAACTTCCAAATACAGGTGAAGAACAATCAGTAGCATCAATTGTCTTGGCAATCCTATCTGCTCTAACAGGTGGTTTACTAATCTCAAAAAAAAGAAAAGATGAAGAGTAAATAACCTGATAGATTAGATGTATCTATTTGAGAAATGAGGAAATCGTATGATTTTCCTCTTTTCTCGTTGTTATCTACAACAAAATAGACTCCGTCATTCCTACAGTGGTTTTCCCCACTACAGAAATAATTGAGCCTGTTAAGACAAATATCATTTTTGGTATTTGTCTTTTTTTGTTTTTGTCAGATGTCCTATGTGATGTTTAAAAAATATTTATTATCTTTTTGTATATTTATTTTAGTTTAGTTAATAGTATTAAACAACATTTTCACAAAAATTCCCTTCAATTTCTTAAGCGAGACATTTTAGGCATATTTTGTTTGATAAAATTTATATTTTATAATATAATTTAATTGCGAAAATGCACTATATAGTAAAAAGGAGATGTTTAAATGTATTTTAATAGGAGAAATACAGAACAAAAAAATTGGCGGATGATTAAAAAGGGGAAACACTTCTTATTTGGTTGCTCGCTTATTTTGGTAGTATGATGGTGCTTTCGTTGACCGATATGGTTGGAAAGATGCAAACAAGGAGCCTAATGCCGGTGTAGCAAATAAAGAAGGTGTTCAGTTCATTGATGACGGGAATAGACTTGAATGGCGTGTCAAAAATACTGTCGGAAGTGATTACAATAATGTAAATGGTCTTAGCGGTGTCATGGGGGACACTAAAAAGGTTTATGTCCTTCAATTAGCTAACGCTTCTAGCGCTCGCAAGTTTACTATTAAGTACCGTACAGTAGTTGAAGACTCATCACAAAACATTTCTTATATTGCCGGAATTGAATCCAAGACAGGGCTACCAAGAAATAACTGGTATGCTATTTCAGGTAAGTATGACAAGCACTTGGTTAGTCAGGTTGCAACACCAAATGTGACTCCGAATTTGAACAATACCTCTGTCAACGTTCCAGTTCAGACAGTGGCTTCAACTTCAAGTACACTTTCTGGAACAGGAATTCCAGGGGCAACTATCAAGCTTTATGTCGATGGTCGCGAACAGAATATCGGCAATGTAACTGTTGATAGTAGTGGGAACTGGACTACAGGAGAGCTTCCAACAGCCTTGAACAACAATCAGGGTGATGGTGCAACTATTAAACCACGTCAAATTGTTCAGGTGACTCAAACGGTTGACGGAACAGAAAGTAGTCGTCGTACAGTTCCAGTATCTATCGGTGCGACAACGGTTGAACCTTCAAACTTGTCTACTAATCAAGATGCTGTTATTGCAGGGCAAAAAGAGGTGACTCTTAAGGTTCCTCACGATGCAGGGATTGCCTACATGCGCTATACAAATACTGCAGGTCAATCAGTCGAGATTCCAGTCAAACGTGACAATGCCTCAGCTGCATGGGTGTCACAGAAGTCAGATAAGGCAACTGTCAAATCTTACGAACACGGGAAGTTCCAAGATACGATTGTCCTTACAATGGCTGATAAGATTGCAGGTACAGAAGTATCATCTATCTCAAACGTGATGGAAGGTGGTTTCTCAAGTGTGGCTGGCTGGCAACCACGCGGTGTAGAAAACCAAGCTCCAACTATTGCATCAGCTGTTGAAGGAAACAAAAAAACTGTTCAACAAGGTGATCAACTTGACCTTGCATCTCTTGTGACAGTAGCAGATAAAGAAGATGATGCTCAAGCAACACTAGGTGATAAGGTTCATGCTGAAGTTGTTTCAGTAAACGGTAACGCAGCAACCAAGACAGTTGATACAAATACCCTAGGCACTTATACAGTTAAGTATAAAGCTGTTGATAGCCAAGGTAAAGAGTCAGGCGAGATTGAAGTTACTGTAGTTGTAAATCCTGCACGTCAAAACGAGGCTCCAACAGTAGAGATTCCGTATTCAGATCCTGCTCCAAACAAAAAAGAAGTTTATCTTTATACTGGTGAAGATGCAGACGTTGATATCACATTTAACGACGATTCTGGAAAAATTAAATCAGCTTCACTCAAAAAAGGTGGAAATATTGCCCTAAATAACGTTGATGGGAATCCAGAAAAACAAGATAATGAATGGGGCTACACTGTAACAGCGATTAATTCTGAAACAAATACCCCAGCAAAAATCAAAGTAACAGGACAAGTTTCTGGTATTGCTGAAAATAGATTACCAAAAACAGAATCAGATTCATTAGAACTTGTAACTCGTTTTGCCACTGCAACTGATACAGATGGTGCAGAGATTTCTAATAATGCAACCAAAACTAAAAATAATGGAGAAATTGTTGGTACATATCTAACTGACCCAGGTGCAGTAACTTTCGTATTAAAAGCACAAACTAAGAAATATGATATCAAAACTCCATCAGAAGCAGATAAAGTAGCCATATCAGATGCTAACAATGTTACTGATAAAGAGTTTGAAAAAATTAAAGAGAAAGTTAAAGTTGAATATTCTCAAAACAATCCAGATGCACGTTTAGCTGACAAAAAAGGTCAAGAAGTAGAAGATGCTTCAAAAGTTGTTGATAAAGTAGAAAAAGATGGAAACAATGTTGTTGTAACCTATAAAGATGGTTCTAAAGATACAAAACCATTGTCAGAATTTGTAACTAAAGCTCCAACAGCTCCATCTAAACCAGTTGTCGATACAGATCTAACAGGTAAAGCCGGCACTAAGACCCCAGTTGAAGTGACAGCAGAACCAGGATCAACAGTAGCCCTCTACGATAAAGATGGCAACAAGATTGGTGAAGCTACAGCTGATAACACTGGTAAAGCTACTATTACACCAACAGTTGATATTCCAGCAGGCCCAGTAACTGTAAAAGCAACGAAAGATGGTCAAACATCAGACGCAAGTGATCCAGTTCAAGCCACTGATAAAGCTGTTAAGGCTCCAGCTGTTACCCCAGTAGTGAACCCATCAGTTCTTACAGATGCGGAAAAAGCTAAGATAGCAGACGAAGTTAAGAAAGCTAACCCTACAGCAAGTAAGGTAGAAGTGGGTAACGATGGTACAGCTACAGTAACCTTCCCAGATGGTACAACAGCAATTTTGGCACCAGAACAAACGATTACAAAAGTTTCAGAATCTGGTAATAAGGGTAACAATAATTCAAATTCAGATAACAATCCTGATAAGACTTCGAATACCTTTGTTAAAATTCCAGGTGAAAAGACTCTAGTTAAGGATCCATCAAATCTAACTGATGAAGAGCGTTCAGAAATTGCTGCTAAGATCAAACAAGTGAATCCAGGTTCAACAGTTAAGGTAGATCATTATGGTAATGCTACTGTAGAATTAGACGGGAAGACTGTTGTAATTCCGTCAGAACGATTGATAGTTTCAACTGAAGAAATGAATGGACAAACTGATCATCAAGATCGTGTAGCAACGGTTTCTTCTAAGAAAACTGAATCTGCTAAACTTCCAAATACAGGTGAAGAACAATCAACGGCTGTTGCATTGTTAGGGGCTGTACTTGGTATGTTTGGATTTGCAGGTCTTGCAAAACGCAAAAAAGATAAAAATGAATAATTGATCGCCCAATCGAATTTAGGTTGAAGGGTACTGTGCAATTATTAAGGAGGCTTTGTCCCAAAGGACAGAGTCTCTTTTTAGATGGCAAACATAAAAATCGCATGATAAGCAGGGTTCTGTCTCAGGGGCGCGCCATTATCTACAGGCAGAGTAAAAGGATGAACCCAAAAATTGGAATTAAACTTTTTTCGACTGTCTTGCGAATAATATAAGTGAGACTACAGTATTTTTTGCTTACAGATGTAGTATAATAGGAGGCGAGATATTTTAAGTTTTCTAGTGGAAAGAAAGGAAATGAAGATGATAAAAATTCGTGGATTTGAACTTGTATCAGCCTATACTAATCTGGACTTGCTGCCAAAGCGGGAGACAGCGCATGCGGCCGGCTATGACTTAAAAGTGGCAGAACGCACGGTGATTGCTCCTGGGGAAATCGTCCTCGTTCCGACTGGTGTTAAGGCCTATATGCAAGCGGGCGAGGTGCTCTATCTCTATGATCGTTCCTCTAACCCTCGTAAAAAAGGTCTGGTCTTGATTAACTCTGTGGGTGTCATTGATGGAGACTACTACGGCAATCCAGGGAATGAAGGCCATATCTTTGCTCAGATGAAAAATATTACGGACCAAGAAGTCGTCCTTGAAGTTGGGGAACGTGTAGTTCAGGCTGTCTTTGCTCCTTTCTTGATTGCAGATGGGGATGAAGCAGACGGCGTGCGGACGGGTGGATTTGGGTCAACAGGGTACTAAGATGAAGATTATCTTTGTCCGTCATGGGGAGCCAGATTATAGTATGCTTGATAAACTTGAAAATCCCCAACTCTATAGTGGTTTTGGTCGTGATTTAGCACCATTGACAGAAAAAGGTCGCAGTCTGGCAAAAGAAGTTGCTAAAACTGCATGTTTTGGAAAGGCAGAGATTATTATTTCATCGTCTGTGACGAGGGCTTTAGAAACAGCACATTATATAGCAGTTGAAACAGGATTGGACTTATTTGTGGAGCCATTTTTTCATGAGTGGCGTCCAGACTTAGATGGCACTAACTCTGATTTAACTAGTGTATTGGTAGCTCATGAATATTATCTAAAACATCAAGGAGGTTTATCTGAAGATTCTCCTTATCGCTATGAAACTGATATAGAGATGCGCCATCGTTTTTTAAGAGCTTTGGAAAAATATAAAAATTATAAAACTATTATCATTGTAACTCACGGAATGCTCATGCGCCAGTTTGTGCCAAATGAGAAGATTGATTTTTGTCAAGTGATTGAGTGTGAGATAGAGATTTAGAAAGAGGTTTATCATCGCTAAGAAAAAAACGACATTTATTTGTCAAAATTGTGCCTATAATTCACCCAAATACCTAGGGCGCTGTCCTAACTGTGGTTCTTGGTCTTCTTTTTTCGAGGAGGTCGAGGTCGCAGAGGTCAAGAATGCACGGGTATCCTTGACGGGTGAAAAGACCAAACCCATGAAATTGGCGGACGTGACCTCTATCAATGTCCATCGGACCAAGACCGAGATGGAGGAATTTAACCGCGTCCTTGGTGGAGGTGTGGTGCCGGGAAGTCTGGTCCTCATCGGGGGAGATCCAGGGATTGGGAAATCGACCCTGCTCCTTCAAGTCTCGACTCAACTGTCTCAAGTGGGAACGGTCCTCTATGTCAGTGGGGAGGAGTCGGCCCAGCAGATCAAACTCCGAGCAGAGCGCTTAGGGGATATCGACAGTGAGTTTTACCTCTATGCTGAGACCAATATGCAGAGCGTGCGAGCAGAAGTGGAGCGCATCCAGCCAGATTTTCTCATCATCGACTCTATCCAGACCATTATGTCTCCTGAAATTTCAGGGGTGCAGGGGTCAGTCTCTCAGGTGCGAGAGGTAACAGCTGAGCTCATGCAGTTGGCTAAGACTAATAACATTGCCATCTTTATCGTCGGTCATGTGACCAAGGAAGGAACCTTGGCAGGGCCTCGGATGCTGGAGCATATGGTGGATACGGTGCTCTACTTTGAAGGCGAACGCCACCACACCTTCCGAATCCTGAGAGCCGTCAAAAACCGCTTTGGCTCGACCAATGAGATCGGAATCTTTGAGATGCAATCAGGTGGCCTGGTCGAGGTCCTCAATCCTAGTCAGGTCTTTCTAGAAGAGCGTTTAGATGGCGCGACTGGATCCTCTATCGTAGTTACTATGGAGGGAACACGTCCGATTCTAGCCGAAGTGCAGGCCTTGGTGACGCCAACCATGTTTGGAAATGCCAAGCGGACGACAACTGGGCTTGATTTCAATCGGGCCAGTCTCATCATGGCGGTGTTAGAAAAACGCGCAGGCCTCTTGCTCCAAAATCAGGATGCCTATCTTAAGTCTGCAGGTGGCGTCAAATTGGATGAGCCAGCTATCGACCTAGCCGTGGCCGTAGCCATTGCCTCCAGCTACAAGGACAAGCCAACCAACCCGCAAGAGTGTTTCGTTGGAGAGTTGGGCTTGACTGGAGAAGTCCGCCGGGTCAACCGGATCGAGCAACGGATCAATGAAGCTGCTAAACTTGGTTTTACCAAGATTTATGTTCCGAAAAATTCTCTGACGGGGATTACCCCGCCAGCTGGGATTCAGGTAATTGGGGTGACGACCATTGGTGAAGTCTTGAAGAAGGTTTTTGGCTAGGCAGATTAGAATCAGCTGACAAGCTAACGGAAAGATGGTAAGATAGGGTATAAATAATTTGGAATTCAAAATATTTTGTTTTCCAGAAAGGAAGTGGCCATGTCCTACTTTGAGAATTTTTTAAAAGCTAATCAAGCTTATGTTGAACTACACGGAGATCTTCATCTTCCTATCAAGCCGAAAACGCAAGTGGCGATTGTGACTTGTATGGATTCTCGTCTTCACGTTGCCCCAGCGCTTGGTCTCGCTCTTGGAGATGCCCATATTTTACGGAATGCTGGTGGACGCGTAACGGAGGATATGATCCGGTCCCTGGTCATCTCTCAGCAACAGATGGGAACCCGAGAAATCGTAGTCTTACACCACACAGATTGTGGCGCTCAAACCTTTGAAAACGAAGCCTTTCGACAGCATTTAAAGAAGGAACTTGGTGTTGATGTTGGGAATCAAGATTTCCTACCTTTTCAAGATGTTGAAGAGAGTGTCCGTGAAGATATGTTGCTCCTCAAAAGGTCTCCACTGATTCCAAATGACGTAGTGATTTCAGGGGCAGTTTATGATGTGGATACTGGATGGATTCAACAGGTACATTTGTAAAAAGTCTACAAGCTATTCCATTCCCCGTCAGGACAGTGTTGCTTTCTAGATTGAGAAATTGCACGATTGGGGAAAAATATGATATTTAGGCTGAAGGATTTCAGGAATACTAGCTAATTTGTGCAAAAGGCGAAGGATTTGGAATCTTTTGGATCATTAGTTTGACAGCTTTTTTACCTTTTTGATACTATGATTTATGTATGGTTTTGCCATGAAATGAATAAGGAGAATGATATAAGTGAAAGATATATTTAATAGACGACAGCGCTTTTCTTTGCGCAAGTATAGTGTGGGTGTCTGTTCAGTTTTACTAGGGACAGCACTTTTTGTTGCGGGTGTTCCATCTGCATCTGCTGAGGAAGTAACAGCGACGCCTGAATCTTCTACAGAAACAGCAGCAACAGAAACAGCATCATCGACAGAAGAAGTGGCTGAAACGACAACTACTGAGAGCTCAAGCTATGAAGCTCCTGCAGCGCTAGTAGCAACTTCTGAGCCAGTTACGACGTCTTCCAGTGAAAAGGCTGAGGCAACTACCGAAACATCCAAAGCTTCTGAAGAAGAAAAGAAGACAGAAGAAGCGTCAAAAGAAGAAAAGAAAACTGAGGATAAAAAATCTGAAGATAAGAAGTCTGAAGATAAGAAGTCTGAAGATAAGAAATCTGAGGATAAGAAGTCTTCAACAGAGGCGAAGGCTGAAAAAGCGACTACCTCTGCAACCACTGAAGCAACCTCTTCCTCTGAAGGGGCTGAGACAGCAACAACTTCTCTTGCAGCCAACCCAGCTGTTCAACCCTTAAATGCATCTGCAAACAAACCAGTTGCGGATTCTACAGCGACTACCTCTGCGACAACCCTTTCAGCTGCTTCAACAGAAACAGCGAATGCTGGTGCTTTGGCAACAAGTCGTAGCCGTCGTAACCGTCGTGCTTTGACAGACCATAATAACGAGCCGCTTACTGTAACAACTTACCTAAAAGATGGTGAAGTTGCTACACCTGACATGACGGATCCGAACGGTGCAACTGTAAGTTCTCAAACTGTACCAGCTGGTTACGCGAGAAAAGAAGGAGATTGGTATACATACGCTATTTGGGATTTAACTGAATTCAATAAGCGTTATAATACAAAATATTATGTGCGTGCCTATAAGAGATTTGATGACTCTACCGATACAACTGTTGAATTGCTCGACAAAAATACTGGTAGTGTAGTTGAGACTAGAACGATTACCGCTTCTAGTGGTGTTCAAAAATTTACAACTACTACAGCGGCGTCTAATAGTGAATTAACTTTCCAAGTAGATTATAAAGAAGGTACTTTTGGAAGAGGTAGAGCAACTCAACCATTTATTCAAAATGGATATGAAGTTGGAAAGAGTATCACAGATTTAGTGGCTTCTGGACACCAACTTACACCTGCAGAGCAAGCACTTTTTACTGCGGTCTATAACGCTCGTGTTACAACTGATATTTTAAATGCTGTTGAACCAGCTTATAATGGTCGTACAATTACTGACTCAAACGCTAAAATACCAGTAACAATCAATAAAACAACTTACTATAAAGTAGTTGATGAAAATAACCCAACATTTAACGCCAATAAAACAGATAAAACTGTTCAAGATTATAAAGAAAATGGCAATGAAGTAAACTTGGCTTCATACACTCTTAAAGCTATGGAAGGTCAAAACTTCACAGCATCTGGAGAGCGTCAGTTTAAAAGAACTGAAAGCCTCGGATATAATGTTACCAAAGAGACAACTTACAAGCTCTATCAAACTGCCAATCCAGATTCGACTTCTGGATATGTCAGTCGTCCGTATACGGTTGGTACCAGGTTTATGGATGCGGACCGTTATGGTATTAAACGTATTAAAGAAGTTGTTGGAGAGGATGGTTCAGTCGTTATTCGTATTTACTTGCTAGATCCAAGACAACAAAGCAAACGTTCTGATGGTTCATTAAGTACCGATGGCTATATGTTAATCGCAGAAACTAAGCCGATTAAACCAGCTGAATGGAATTCACAGGAATTAGTCGTTAAAAAATCACCTCTTTACACTATTGCACATACTGTAACTGATCCAAAAACGGGAGCAAAAACTAACTATCCAAACGGTAAAGAAGTTCCATTTGATTTCCAAAAATCTGCAGGATATACACCATATCATACTGTATTCGTACCATTCTTAGGAGATGGAATTGGATATGGTATAACTAACGCTCAATTAGAACGTGGAGTTTATGGTAGCGGTACAAACGTTGACTTGCTCAACACTTTGACACCGTATGAACAACCAATTTATTACTACGATAAGACAGAAACTATCAAGGTGAAACCAGAAGTAGAAAAACAATTGGAAGGCCGTGTCCTTGTAAATGGTGAATTCAGCTTCAAGATTAAGGAAAACTCATCTTCACCTGGTGTGGAAGAAACTGTTACAAATAAAGATGGTAAGGCAACCTTCTCTGAATTGTCATATACAAAAGAAGGTACTTATACATATACTATCACTGAATTAGCTGGCAGAGACAAGGATGTCGACTATGATGCTATGGAAGTAACTATGACTGTAAAGGTTACAAAAGATGCTCATGGTGATTTACAAGCAACTGTTAAATACAGTGGTACTGGCGGTTTTGCTTCAAGCGCAGATGACAAAGTCTTTAACAACTACGTTGTAGCTCCTGTTAAGACCAAGTTCGACTTTACGAAAGCTCTTGCAGGTCGTACTCTTAAAGATGGTGAATTTAGCTTCGTATTGAAAGATGCGAATGGTGCCGTTGTTGAAACAGTTAAGAATGATGCTGACGGTAATGTTACCTTCTCAGAATTGTCATTCGACAATACTAAAGTTGGTACTCACACTTATACTGTAGAAGAAGTTATTCCTGAAAACAAAGAATTCGGAATGACTTACGACCAAATGAAGGCTACAGTGACTGTTGAAGTTGCGAAGAACGGTCATTCATTGACAACTGTTACAAACGTGACATCAACAGGTGGTAAAGATGCCAACGGTAACGCTACTGATGGTACTGCAGATAAAGAATTCAACAACAAAGTCACTCCACCAGAAACTCCAGAATTCCAACCAGAAAAATTTGTCGTTTCTAAAGAGAAATATGACATCACTGGTAAGAAGTTGATGGATGACGACGATGAGTTGACAAATGAGTACACTGAAACAAATGCAGATCCATATGTAGACAAGACGAACAACAACGAACCAGAAAACTTGAATACGAAGACAGTTAAACGTGGTTCTAAATTGGTTTACCAAGTATGGCTTGATACGACTAAATTCACTGAAGCAAACAACATCCAATACGTTGGTGTATCTGATACATACGACGCTGATAAATTGGACGTCAATGCAGCTGACATCAAAGCATACGATTCAGTAACTGGTGCAGAAGTAACCAATAAATTCGACATCAAAGTTGAAAATGGTACAATCACTGCAACTTCTAAAGATGAATTTATCAAAGATAAAGTCAATGCTCCTGTTATCGACACAACTAAGTTCGAATTTGGACGTTACTATAAATTTGATATTCCAGCAACTGTGAAAGAATCTGTTAAAGCTGGTGCTGATATTGAAAATACAGCCAACCAAACAGTTCACGTTTACAACCCAGTAAGCAAGACAGTTGAAAAACCTGAAAAACCAACACAAAAACGTGTCAACAGCGTTCCAGTTCCAGTGGAAATGAACTTCACGAAACGTTTGGAAGGTCGTGAACTTCAAGCCAAGGAATTCGAATTCGTATTGAAGAAAGACGGCGTTGAAGTTGAACGCGTGAAGAATGACGCTGCTGGTAAGATTGTCTTCAAGACTCTTGAATTTGGTCGTGATGATCTTGGTAAGACTTACAACTACACAGTAGAAGAAACTCCTGGTACAGATGCAACTGTCAAATACGACACAATGGTTGCTACTGTTAAAGTGGTTGTTTCACACGATGGTACAGCTAAAGCAATCGTTGCCAACGTAACAGATGCAGCTGATAAAGAATTTAACAACCGTGTAACACCTCCAGAAGAACCTAAGTTCCAACCAGAGAAATATGTTGTTTCTAAAGAGAAATACGATATCACTGGTGACAAGCTCGTTGACGATGATAGAGAGTTGGCAGACAAGTACGCAGATACAAATGCGAACCCATATGCGGACGATGCATCAAACAACGAAGCAGAAAACTTGAATACTAAGACTGTTGAACGTGGTTCTAAATTGGTTTACCAAGTATGGTTGGATACAACTAAATTTGACGCAGCTAACAAGGACAACATCCAAACAGTTGGTATCTCAGATAACTATGATGAAGCTAAATTAAATCTTAATGCAGCTGACATCAAAGCTTATGACTCTGTAACAGGTGCAGAAGTAACTGATAAATTCGATATCGCTGTCAACAACGGTGTGATCACTGCTAACTTGAAAGCTGGCTTCACGAAGTCACTTGGCGATGCAGAAAACACACAAGTCATCGACACAACTAAATTCGAATTCGGACGTTACTATAAATTTGATATCCCAACAACAGTGAAAGACGATGTGGTAGCTGGTGCAGATATCGAAAATACTGCGGCTCAAGTTGTAAACTATTACAACCCAACTAGTAAGAAAGTTGAAAAACCTGAAAAACCAACTGAAAAACGTGTCAACAATGTTCCAATCTCAGTAGAATTTAACTTCACTAAGAAATTGGAAGGTCGTGCTCTTAAAGCTAACGAATTCACATTCGAGTTGAAAGATAGCGACAATGTTGTGATTGCGACTGCAACCAACGACGCAGACGGTAACTTCAAGTTCACTCCAGTTGATTACACAAACAAAGCTGGTAAAACTGTCACTGCCCTTAAATACCAGAAGGGTCAAGAAGGTACGTACACTTACACTGTAACAGAGGTTAAGGGTACAGATTCAACTGTCACTTACGATACAATGGCTGCAGTGGTAACTGTTAAAGTAAGTCATGATGGTACTGCCAAAGCCTTGATCACAAACGTGACAGAACCTGCTGATAAAGAGTTCAACAACCGTGTCACTCCACCAACAGAACCTAAGTTCCAACCAGAGAAATACGTTGTTTCTAAAGCGAAATTCGATATCACAGGTACGAAGCTCGTTGATGACGATTCTGAATTGACAGATAAATATGGTGAAACAAATACAAACCCATATGTCGATACAACTGCCAACAACGAAGATGAAAACTTGAATACGAAACCAGTTGAACGTGGTCAAAAACTTTACTACCAAGTATGGTTGGATACAACTAAATTTGACGCAAACAACAAAGACAATATCCAAACAGTAGGAATCACAGATAACTACGACAAGGATAAATTGACTGTTAATGCTTCAGATATCAAGGTTTACGATTCAGTTACTGGTGCAGACGTTACGACTAAATTCGATATCTCTGATAACAATGGTGTTCTGACAGCGAACCTTAAGGATGGCTTCACTAAGTCACTTGGAGACGCTGAAAATACTCAAATCATTGATACGACTAAGTTTGAATTTGGACGCTACTATAAATTTGATATCCCAGCAACAGTGAAAGACGATGTCGTAGCTGGTGCAGATATCGAAAACAAGGCAGCACAAGTTGTTAACTACTACAACCCAGTAAGCAAGACTGTTGAAAAACCAAACAAACCAACTGAAAAACGTGTCAACAGTGTTCCAATCTCAGTAGAATTCAACTTCACTAAGAAATTGGAAGGCCGTGATCTGAAAGCTGGCGAATTCACATTCGAGTTGAAAGACAGCGACAATGTTGTGATTGCAACTGCAACCAACGATGCAGCTGGTAAGATCAAGTTTGCCCCAGTAGATTACACAAATAAAGCTGGTGAAACGGTTACTGCCCTTAAATACAAGAAGGGTCAAGAAGGTACTTACAAGTACACTGTAACAGAGGTTAAGGGTACAGACGCAACTGTCGATTACGACACAATGGCTGCTGTTGTAACTGTTACTGTTTCTCATGATGGTACAGCCAAAGCCTTAATCACAAACGTGACAGAACCAGCTGATAAAGAATTCAATAACACAGTTCGTCCTCCAGAAGAACCTAAGTTCCAACCAGAGAAATATGTTGTTTCTAAAGAGAAATACGATATCACAGGTGACAAGCTCGTTGATGATGATAAAGAGTTAGCAGACAAGTACGCAGATACCAATGCGGACCCATATGCGGACAATACCATCAATAATGAAGTGGAAAACTTAAACACTAAGACTGTTGAACGTGGATCAAAATTAGTTTACCAAGTATGGTTGGATACAACTAAATTCGACGCAGCTAACAAGGACAATATCCAATCAGTAGGAATCTCAGATGACTACGATGAAGCTAAATTGGAACTTGATTCTACTAAGATCAAAGCTTACGATTCAGTAACAGGCGCAGAAGTAACAGATAAATTCGATATCACTGTGAACAACGGTGTGATCACTGCAACCCTTAAAGATGGCTTCACTAAGTCACTTGGCGACGCAGACAACACACAAGTTATCGATACAACTAAGTTCGCCTTTGGACGTTACTACAAGTTCGACATCCCAACAACAGTGAAAGCTGATGTACCTGGTGGTGTAGATATCGAAAACACTGCGGCTCAAGTAGTAAACTACTACAACCCAACAACTAAGAAAGTTGAAAAACCAAGCAAACCAACTGAAAAACGTGTAAACAACGTACCAGTTGAAGTGGAATTCAACTTCACTAAACGCTTGGAAGGTCGTGAACTGAAAGCTAACGAATTCAGCTTCGTTCTTAAAGATTCAGAAGGTAATACTCTTGAAACTGTAAGTAATGATGCGGCTGGTAACGTTAAGTTCAAAGCTCTTGAATTCAAGAAGGGTCAAGAAGGCGTACACAACTACACAGTAGAAGAAGTTAAAGGAAGCGACGCAACCGTTACATACGATACTATGAAAGCGAATGTGACAGTCACAGTGAAACACGACGGAACAGCTAAAGTTCTGATCGCGACTGTTGGCGAAATTGCGGATAAAGAGTTTAACAACCGTGTGACTCCTCCAGAAGAACCTAAGTTCCAACCAGAGAAATACGTTGTTTCTAAAGAGAAATACGATATCACAGGTGACAAGCTCGTTGATGATGATAAAGAGTTGGCAGACAAGTACGCAGATACCAATGCGGACCCATATGCGGACGATGCATCAAACAACGAAAAAGAAAACTTGAACACTAAGACTGTGAACCGTGGCGACAAGTTGGTTTACCAAGTATGGTTGGATACAACTAAATTTGACGCAGCTAACAAGGACAATATCCAATCAGTAGGAATCTCAGATGACTACGATGAAGCTAAATTGGAACTTGATTCTACTAAGATCAAAGCTTACGATTCAGTAACAGGCGCAGAAGTAACTGATAAATTCGATATCACTGTCAACAACGGTGTGATCACTGCAACCCTTAAAGATGGCTTCACGAAGTCACTTGGGGATGCTGAAAACACACAAGTCATCGACACAACTAAATTCGAATTCGGACGTTACTACAAGTTCGACATCCCAACAACAGTGAAAGCTGATGTACCTGGTGGTGTAGATATCGAAAACACTGCGGCTCAAGTAGTAAACTACTACAACCCAACAACTAAGAAAGTTGAAAAACCAAGCAAACCAACTGAAAAACGTGTAAACAACGTACCAGTTGAAGTGGAATTCAACTTCACTAAACGCTTGGAAGGTCGTGAACTGAAAGCTAACGAATTCAGCTTCGTTCTTAAAGATTCAGAAGGTAATACTCTTGAAACTGTAAGCAATGATGCGGCTGGTAACGTTAAGTTCAAAGCTCTTGAATTCAAGAAGGGTCAAGAAGGCGTACACAACTACACAGTAGAAGAAGTTAAAGGAAGCGACGCAACCGTTACATACGACACTATGAAAGCGAATGTGACAGTCACAGTGAAACACGACGGAACAGCTAAAGTTCTGATCGCGACTGTTGGCGAAATTGCGGATAAAGAGTTTAACAACCGTGTGACTCCTCCAGAAGAACCTAAGTTCCAACCAGAGAAATACGTTGTTTCTAAAGAGAAATACGATATCACAGGTGACAAGCTCGTTGATGATGATAAAGAGTTGGCAGACAAGTACGCAGATACCAATGCGGACCCATATGCGGACGATGCATCAAACAACGAAAAAGAAAACTTGAACACTAAGACTGTGAACCGTGGCGACAAGTTGGTTTACCAAGTATGGTTGGATACAACTAAATTTGACGCAGCTAACAAGGACAACATCCAATCAGTAGGAATCTCAGATGACTACGATGAAGCTAAATTGGAACTTGATTCTACTAAGATCAAAGCTTACGATTCAGTAACAGGCGCAGAAGTAACAGATAAATTCGATATCACTGTGAACAACGGTGTGATCACTGCAACCCTTAAAGATGGCTTCACTAAGTCACTTGGCGACGCAGACAACACACAAGTTATCGATACAACTAAGTTCGCCTTTGGACGTTACTACAAGTTCGACATCCCAACAACAGTGAAAGCTGATGTACCTGGTGGTGTAGATATCGAAAACACTGCGGCTCAAGTAGTAAACTACTACAACCCAACAACTAAGAAAGTTGAAAAACCAAGCAAACCAACTGAAAAACGTGTAAACAACGTACCAGTTGAAGTGGAATTCAACTTCACTAAACGCTTGGAAGGCCGTGAGCTTAAAGCTAACGAATTCAGCTTCGTGCTTAAAGACAAAGATGGTGTTGTGGTTACGACAGTAACAAATGATGCTAACGGAAACATCAAATTCACTCCAATTAAATATACCAATAAAGAAGGAAAAGAAGTAACCGCTCTTGAATTCAAACGTGGAGAAGAAGGTACCTATATCTATCATGTAGAAGAAATCCGTGGCACTGATTCTAGTGTTGTATACGATAAGATGGTTGCAACTGTTGGTATCGTGGTAAATAAAGCAGGTAAGGTATTAGTAGCTACTACTAAGTTGCCAGAAGATACAGAGTTTAATAACACTGTTATTCCGCCAACACCGCCAACACCACCAACACCGCCAACACCGCCAACACCGCCAACACCACCAACACCGCCAACACCGCCAACACCACCAACACCGCCAACACCACCAACACCTACAACTCCTCCAGCTCCAGCACTTCCTGAAACTGGTGAAGAGCAATCAGCGTCTGCTGCATTGTTAGGTGCGGCACTTGGTATGGTCGGACTTGCGGGACTTGCAAAACGTAAAAAACGCGAAGACTAAAATGGAGGTGGCATCGACAAATTTGTTGATGAGGTGACCATTTTAGTTCAAAAATGAAGAGGCTTTGCTTGAGAGAGCAAGCCTCTTTGTTTATCTATTATAGAAGTAGAAAAACCATGTAAATAGAGGTGTGAAATATATCAGAAATAATTCTGTTACTAGTTTCAGTAGAATTTCATTGACTTAAAATTGAGAAAACAGTATACTAGTACAGCAATTTGAAAGATCAAACTGTCGGCAACAAGGGGAATGAATCCACTTGAAATTGGAATAACAGTAGGGTTTGGAGTGGAAGAACTTCACACCCTTATTGTCGTAGAGCAAGATAGGAAACAAAGCGACTAGAAATACTTCCAAAGATCAAACTTGATGATAGAAAAAACGAATGAAAAACCTTGGTTTTCACAAAGGCAAGGTACCTATCGTTCGTTTTTTTCTATTGATCTCTGCGATGCCGGTGAGATGGTTTGTTCGAATCGACTGAAAAAGGAAAATGAATTTTAGGAAGTTAGAACACAGATTAGAATTAATTCTTCCAAAGCTATAGGTTCTCCTCCATATTTATGTTACAATTAAACTACTATTATCGAAGGGAGAAACTATGATAAATTCAATTGTTTCACAAGGTTTGATTTGGGCCATTTTAGGGTTAGGAATCTTTATGACGTTCCGAATTCTAGATTTTCCAGATATGACAACTGAAGGTTCCTTTCCGCTTGGAGGAGCGGTGGCGGTGACCTTGATTACCAAGGGGGTCAATCCGCTTATAGCGACGCTTGCTGCTATTGGTGCAGGATGCTTGGCAGGACTTGCGACGGGTCTTCTCTATACAAAAGGGAAAATCCCTACGCTCTTGTCAGGAATTCTTGTGATGACGTCTTGTAACTCAGTCATTCTTTTTGTGATGCAACGGGCCAATCTGGGACTCTTGGGTTATAAAAAAATTCAAGATTATCTTCCCTTTGCTGGAGGTTTAAGTGAAATTTTAATTGGCTTGATTTTCGTAACGCTTGTGATTCTTGGCTTGATTTTCTTTTTAGATACACGTTTGGGTCAAGCCTATATCGCGACAGGTGACAATTCTGACATGGCTAAAAGTTTTGGGATCAATACCGACCAGATGGAATTGATGGGTTTGGTGATTTCAAATGGGATTATTGCCCTCTCTGGTGCACTGATGGCCCAGCAAGAAGGTTATGCCGACGCTTCACGTGGGATTGGTGTCATCGTTATTGGACTTGCTAGTCTCATTATTGGGGAAGTTCTTTTTTCAAATGTCACCTTGACGGAGCGTTTGCTCAGCGTCGCAGTCGGATCGATCGCCTACCAATTTTTGATTTGGGCTGTGATTGCGCTTGGTATCAATACCAGCTATATCCGGATTTTCAGTGCCTTGATCCTAGCAATCTGCCTGATGATTCCAACCTTTAAGGGAAAAATCATGAAAGGAGCGAAATTCAGTAAATGACAGCAATTGTAGAATTAAAAAATGTAACCAAAGCTGTGAGCAATGGGATGAACGAAGAAAAAGTCATTCTGGATGATGTTTCCTTGGAAATTCGAGAGCATGATTTTATCACAATTTTGGGGGGCAATGGAGCTGGAAAATCAACCCTCTTTAATACTATTGCTGGGACGCTTCCGGTGAGCAGTGGGAAGATTTATATTTTGGGGGAAGATGTAACCAACTATTCTCCTGAAAAAAGAGCCAAGTACTTATCGCGGGTCTTTCAAGATCCTAAAATGGGCACAGCGCCTCGCATGACAGTAGCGGAAAACCTCTTGGTAGCGAAGTTTCGTGGAGAAAAACGTGGCTTGATCCCGCGTCACTTGGCCAGCTATAAAGAAGAGTTTCAAACAGTCCTTGCTAAGATCGGCAATGGCTTGGAAAATCATATCGATACAGCCGTTGAGTTTCTATCGGGTGGGCAACGACAAGCCTTGAGTCTGTTGATGGCGACACTGAAACGTCCAGAACTCTTGCTTCTAGACGAACACACTGCAGCCTTGGATCCAAAAACGAGTCAGGCCCTCATGACCTTGACGGATCAGTTTGTGAAACAAGACGCTCTTACTGCTCTTATGATCACCCACCACATGGAAGATGCTTTGAAATATGGAAATCGCTTGATTGTGATGAAAGACGGGCACATCGTCCAAGACCTCAGTCAAGAAGAAAAAGCCCAAATGACCATCGCAGACTACTATCAATTATTTGAGAAAGAATAAGATACAAAGGGCGTAGCGGATACAGTCAAAATAGGGAGTAGGACAGAATCTATACGATTGTGGACGCTTCGTCGTCCCACCTCCGCACAGTTGAGTAGGGCTGTAAAAGCTGATGAAATCAGCGTAGTAGAGCCCACTCAACCACTGCGTTTTGCTCGACAATCCAAAAATAATTGAGAGGCTAGGACTTTTGTCCCAGCCTCTTTTCTTTTTCTTAAATCATCAATAAAACCACATAAAAATAGGAACTAGTTTCAGCTGAAATCGCTTGCAATTATTCTGGTAGGTGAGTATAATATAGTTAGAAAGATGAAGAAGGGATTGATACCAATGCCTTGTAGAGATATCATTTAGGTTACTTCGTTTTAGGTCTGTTTTGCTGATATCTGTTCATGCTCTTATCGTAAAAGAGCAGTCATGTCGTGTGTGTCGGATCGGTTGGACGGTCGGGCGAACCTGCTTAGTTTGCTCGGAGACATAAGAAAACGTGGAAATAGTAGGTAGAAGCTTTTTGTAAAGGTTTTCAAACTTCAATGCGTCCAGTCGGAAACTAATCATTTGGATTTGGGATAGCAAAGAAAACCTCTGGTATTTTACACAAATACTATTAAATGAAATCAACATCATAAACATTGTTTTGTTAGCCAAAAGGTTAATTGCACCAAGTCAGTAAAGCAGACCAGGCCTCTAGTCCCGTAAGACTGGAGGCCATTTTTATAAAATATTCAGGAGGAGGTGAGAGTATGGGATTGTCATATGCGCAAGAATATAGTTGTCGTGACCATTTTCGGCAGAGAGCTTTTGAGCGCTTTGGCGTAGATGATCAGCACCTGAACAGGTGGATCAACCAACACCTCCCCTCCCTCTCTCCTTATGATAGCAATGTGGTTCAACCAGCTAACACGGAAGCCTATGTAGCCAATGATGGTGTTATCTTTGTCTGCAATATCAAAAGTCGGGAATTCATCACTTGTTTTAAGGCGGTCAATTACCAAGAATCTAAGGAAGAAGAGGAAGCTTATACGGACATTCATGAAAGCAATGTCACTTCCTTCAAAAAAGATGTGAACCACCTAGTCAATCGCTACCGACTCAAGGAAGCCAAAGAGCTGTTTGAAAACATTGGGGAGGACTTGGATGATTTTTATCGCCTGTCCCAAGCAGTAAAGAACGGCCAATTGAGCGAGCGAAATAGTAAGCGCCTAGAGGAATTGTTAGGCAAGTTTCATGTGATCAAGGCAGCTATGCGGATCATTGAAAATAAACGGGGAGATTACCATCTTTAGGGTCTTTTCCCCCTAAAAATAGGCGCCTAGAAGCCCTCTCATCTACTTCAGATGAGAGGACTTTTTTGCTGTGGAAAGCTTTTTGAAAAAAAGAGAAAAAAATTGTATAATAGAGTGGATATGCAAGTATTTGCAAAGCTGTAATTCGACTTGGGCGACCAAGGACCGTAAGTATTAAAATAATCACACTAAAGGAGACAACAGTGAGTAGTATTAAATTAGTCACTCTTGGCGGTGTTCGAGAAAATGGGAAAAATCTCTACGTTGCCGAAGTGAACGATTCGATTTTTGTCTTGGATGCAGGTTTGAAGTATCCAGAAAATGAGCAACTTGGGGTGGATGTCGTCATCCCTAATATGGACTATCTATTTGAAAATAAGGACCGCATTGCGGGTGTTTTCTTGACCCATGGTCATGCGGATGCCATTGGGGCCTTGCCTTATCTTTTGGCGGAAGCGAAGGTCCCTGTATTCGGGACAGAGTTGACTATTGAGTTGGCCAAACTCTTTGTGAAAGGCAATGACAGTGTGAAGAAATTCAATGACTTCCATGTCATCGATCAAAATTCTGAAATTGACTTTGGAGATGCCGTCGTCTCCTTCTTCCAAACAACTCACTCCATCCCTGAAAGTATTGGGATTGTGATTGGTACTTCTGAGGGCAATATCGTCTATACAGGAGACTTTAAATTTGACCAAACTGCAAGTGAGTCGTATGCAACTGATTTTGCCCGCCTAGCTGAAATTGGACGTGAGGGTGTCCTTGCGCTCTTGAGTGATTCAGCCAATGCGGATAGTAAGATTCAAGTTGCTAGTGAGCAAGAAGTGGGCGATGAGATCCTGGACACCATTGCGGACTGGGATGGTCGTGTCATCGTGGCGGCGGTAGCCAGCAACCTCTCACGGATCCAGCAGGTCTTTGATGCTGCGGCTGAGACTGGCCGTCGAGTGGTCTTGACAGGGTTTGATGTAGAAAACATCGTCCGGACAGCTATTCGCTTGAACAAATTGTCTCTTGCCAACGAAAAACTCTTGATCAAGCCAAAAGAAATGAGCCGTTTTGAAGATCATGAATTGATCATTTTGGAAACAGGCCGGATGGGTGAGCCGATCAACGGTTTGCGCAAGATGTCTATTGGCCGTCACCGCTATGTGGAAATCAAAGATGGGGACTTGGTCTACATCGTTACAACACCATCTATTGCTAAAGAAGCTGTGGTGGCTCGTGTGGAAAACATGGTCTACCAAGCAGGTGGAATTGTCAAATTGATCACGTCAAGCTTGCGTGTATCTGGTCACGGAAACGCACGGGACTTGCAGTTGATGATCAACCTTCTTCGTCCTAAATATCTCTTCCCGATCCAAGGGGAATACCGCGAATTGGATGCCCATGCGCGGGTAGCGATGGAAGTCGGTATCTTGCCTGAAAATATCTTTATTCCAAAACGCGGAACTGTGATGGAGTACGAAAAGGGGGACTTTGTCCCTGCTGGTAGCGTCTCAGCTGGAGATGTCATGATCGATGGGAATGCCATTGGTGATGTGGGGAATATTGTCCTTCGTGACCGCAAGGTCTTGTCAGAAGACGGGATCTTTATCGTGGCGATCACAGTGAATCGCAAAGAGAAGAAAATTATTTCCAAAGCGCGCGTGCACACCCGTGGTTTTGTCTATGTTAAGAAGAGTCGGGATATTCTTCGTGAAAGTTGCGAATTGGTCAACCAAAGCGTTGAAGGCTATTTGGCACAAGACAGCTTTGACTGGGGTGAGTTAAAAGGTTTGGTACGCGACAACTTGTCTAAGTTCTTGTTTGAACAAACCAAACGCCGTCCAGCCATCCTACCAGTTGTGATGGAAGTGAAATAATAGTAGAAAACGAAACGCTTGGTGGCCGAAGGCTTGCCGAGTGTTTTTAACAGTAGAAAGAGGAAATCAAATGGCAGTTATGCAGATTGAGTATTATTCAGAAGCCTTGAAGATGGAGTGGGGCGTTTCCGTCCTTTATCCCGATGCATCGCGCGTGGAAGATCCAGCAGATACGGATATTCCAGTCCTTTATCTTTTGCACGGGATGAATGGAAACCACCACTCCTGGTTGAAACGGACCAATGTGGAGCGCATTCTTCGAAATACCAATCTGATCGTGGTCCTGCCTAATACCAATAATGGCTTTTACACAGACACCCAGTATGGCTACAATTACTACACGGCCATTGCGGAGGAATTGCCAGAGACTCTTTCTCGCTTCTTCCCTAATATGACCAAGAAACGGGAGAAGACCTTTATTGCTGGTCTATCCATGGGTGGCTATGGATCGATGCTCTTGGCTCTCAAGACAAATCGTTTCTCCCATGCGGCTAGTTTTTCCGGTGCTCTGAGTTTCCACGATAGAGACCTTGAAAACAATGACTTGGAGCAACCAGCTTTTTGGAAGGGGATCTTTGGAGAGATTGAGGATTGGACGACTAGTCCCTATTCGCTAGAGACTGCTGCCAAGAAGTTTTCAGATAAGAAGACCAAACTCTGGATCTGGTGTGGGGAGCAGGATTTCCTTTATGAGGCCAATAATTTTGAAGTCAAGGAATTAGAAAAGTTGGGTTTGGATGTCACCTATACCCACAGTCCAGGCAAGCACGAATGGTTCTACTGGGAACGTGAGTTGGAGCACTTTTTACAAACCCTGCCAATCGATTTTGAATTAGAAGAACGGTTAAAATAAGATACCAATAGATTGGATATCAGTCAGAGCATTTGTTCTGACTTTTTTCATATATAGGAAGAAAAGCTAGAAAGCTCACTTATTCATTTCAGTCCCGCTTTCTTTGTGGTATAATAGGAACGATTGAATAAATGCGCTAGAAATAGCGAACAAGATAAGAGGAGAGAAATATGGCAAAAGATATTCGTGTGCGTTATGCACCAAGTCCAACAGGGCTATTACACATCGGAAACGCTCGTACAGCATTGTTTAACTACTTGTATGCGCGTCACCATGGTGGAACCTTTATCATCCGTATCGAAGATACGGACCGCAAACGTCACGTCGAAGACGGAGAACGTTCACAGCTTGAAAACCTTCGTTGGTTGGGCATGGACTGGGACGAAAGTCCAGAGACGCATGAAAACTACCGCCAATCAGAACGCTTGGAACTCTATCAAAAATACATTGACCAATTGCTAGCTGAAGGAAAAGCCTATAAATCTTACGTCACTGAAGAAGAGTTGGCAGCTGAACGTGAACGTCAAGAAGCAGCTGGGGAAACACCTCGCTACATCAATGAATACCTCGGCATGAGCGAAGAAGAAAAAGCAGCTTATATCGCAGAACGTGAAGCAGCAGGCATCATTCCAACTGTTCGTCTGGTGGTGAATGAGTCTGGTATCTACAAATGGCATGACATGGTCAAAGGCGATATCGAGTTTGAAGGTGGCAATATCGGTGGGGACTGGGTCATCCAAAAGAAAGATGGTTATCCAACTTACAACTTTGCCGTTGTGATCGATGACCACGATATGCAAATTTCTCACGTCATCCGTGGAGATGACCACATTGCCAACACCCCAAAACAACTCATGGTCTATGAAGCCCTTGGCTGGGAAGCGCCAGAGTTCGGTCACATGACCTTGATCATCAACTCTGAAACTGGTAAGAAGTTGTCTAAACGTGATACCAATACCCTTCAGTTCATCGAAGATTACCGGAAGAAAGGTTACCTTCCAGAAGCAGTCTTTAACTTTATCGCTCTTCTTGGTTGGAACCCTGGTGGGGAAGACGAAATCTTCTCTCGCGAAGAACTCATCAAGCTCTTTGATGAAAATCGTCTCAGCAAGTCTCCAGCAGCTTTCGACCAGAAGAAAATGGACTGGATGAGCAATGAGTATATCAAGAATGCGGATCTTGCGACCATCTTTGAAATGGCAAAACCATTCCTCGAAGAAGCAGGACGTTTGACAGACAAGGCTGAGAAATTGGTTGAACTCTACAAACCACAAATGAAATCAGTGGATGAAATCGTTCCATTGACAGACCTCTTCTTCTCAGACTTCCCAGAATTGACAGAAGCAGAGAAAGAAGTCATGGCTGGTGAAACAGTGCCAACTGTACTTGAAGCCTTCAAAGCGAAACTCGAAGCCATGTCAGACGATGAGTTTGTGGCAGAAAATATCTTCCCACAAATCAAAGCGGTTCAAAAAGAAACTGGTATCAAAGGGAAAAACCTCTTTATGCCAATCCGAATCGCCGTTTCAGGTGAGATGCATGGTCCTGAATTGCCAGATACCATCTACTTGCTTGGACGCGAAAAATCCATCCAACACATTGAAAGCATGTTGGAAAAAATTACAAAATAAAATATGAAATAGGGGTGATCATGGAGAACATTTCAAGATTTGTTCAGATCCCCCTGTTTTTGTATTATTTTGTCTCTAACTTTTCCATCAGATACGGATAATTTCAGCCAAAGGTATGGATCGACTATCTGAAATAAGGTATAATAATAACGTGGCAATAAGGCCGGTTGGAGGTTGATTTTCCAACTATTTCAGCCTATTTGTACTAGTTATTGATGTAAAAAAATATGGTTAGATAGAAATGAGGAAAAATGGCAGTTGTAGTCGGTCGGTATTGTGTGTTTTCACATAAGAATAAGCAATATTCGCGTTATTTTCGATTGTCACCTGATGGGCAGATCCAAGATATTGGTGGAGAAGGTCATGATAACGAACGATATTGGGATGTTGAAAATCATCAGATTCGTTTGTTTTCCAAGGATAAGCAATTGACAGCCACCTTTACCTGTTGTTATGAGGAGGAAGGCTATTCCTATTGGGAAGGAATGCATCAGCAAACCATTCCGCTCGAGTTGCGTCTTTATGATTTGCGATCAGATTTATTCGATTTCAAAACGAAATTCACAAGTCGTCATTTAATTGATTATGGTGCCTTAACTGTGGGGCCACATACTTATGGCATTCCTTTGTTGGTTGACTTTGATCATGGTGGAAAGGTTATCATAGGGGATTATTGCTCTATTGGACAGAATGTCTACTTTGTGACCGCCAATCATGCTCTTGACTTGGTGACGACGTATCCTTTTAAGAGCTTAGAAAAATTTTATACAGATCAGTCTTTGCCAATTTCGGATGATCATGTTCTTTGTAAACCTACCCTTGTAGGGAATGATGTCTGGATTGGTAACAATGTCCAAATTATGGCGGGAGTTACAATTGGAGATGGAGCGGTAATTGCGGCTGGATCTATTGTGACAAAGGATGTAGCGCCGTATGCAATCGTTGGAGGAAATCCAGCAAAACTCATCCGTTATCGTATTGAAGATGAAGAATAGCGTTTGGCAATGCAAAAGATTTCCTGGTGGGATTGGCCAGAACAAGTCGTTGCAGAACGACTAGAAAGTATGATGAGTAAGGATCTCTCTGCCTTTATTGCAGAATATCTTCCCAAATAAAAAAAGTAAAAAGTAAAAATGACAGAAAAAGTTAGTGTAATTGTACCCGTATATAACGTTGAAAAATACCTTAGACAGTGTTTGGATAGCATTCTTCAGCAGACCTATCAAAATCTTGAGATTCTAATCATCAATGATGGCTCAACAGATGGAAGTGATGCGATTTGTCGAGAGTATCTTGAAAAAGATGAACGAATCACCTATCATATTAAGGGAAATTCCGGTGTTTTTGACACCAGAATGATAGGATTGCAAGAAGCATCTGGTGCCTATGTGACCTTTGTTGATTCAGATGATTGGATAGAGAAAACTTATATTGAAGAACTGTATGATAAACTAATAACTTATCATGCAGATATAGTGGCCGCTAATTATTATCTCTTTAATGATGCAGAGAGTCTCTTTTATTTCTTTATGGGGGAGCAGGATTATTATGAGCGCCTCTATACCCCTGTACAGCTGATTGATGGACTTTATGAGACAAAGTTTAATAAGAGTTTTGCGCTCCTCTCTGCTTGGGGGAAACTTTATAAACGTTCCTTGTTTGATGAGTTACAATTTTCAAAGGATCGAATAGGAGAGGATCGTTTCTTGAGCCTCAAGGCTTTTTTGAGCAGTGAGAGAGTGGTCTATCTGAATAAAGGTTTATATGCTTATCGAGAACGCACGGGTAGTTTCTCTCATACTTGGACTGGGGAGTGGATGCCTGCCTTGGTTTGTGAGATGGAAGAAAAATTGGCGCTTTTAGCCAACCGGGGGTATCCTCTTGAAAAAACGATCAATCTTTATCAAATGGTATTAAAGGCGTGCTTGGCGAACAGTCGATTTCATGGTTTAGAGAATAGTGAGGCTTATCGACAAATTTCGGAAAAATACCAAGCCTTGAGTTTGATATCACAACCGCATCGTGGAGAAAAACGGGCTATTGTTTTGGCTGCCAATTATCCTTATCTAGATCAGGTTTTGGCAACGATGAAATCAGTCCTTTACCACCATCGGAATATCCGTTTTTACCTCATCAATGGTGATTTCCCACAGGAGTGGTTTACGGGGATGAATCGTCATCTTGTTCGTTTTGATAGTGACATTGTAAATTGTCGTGTCACGAGTTCGCAGATCCAACAGTACAAGACAGATATATCTTATACTGTTTTCTTGAGGTACTTTATTTCGGATTTTGTTAAAGAAGAGCGCGTGATTTACATGGATTGTGATATGGTAGTGACGGGGCCACTTGATGATCTCTTTACAATGGATCTAAAGGGATATCCTGTCGCAGCAGTCCGAGATTATGGGGGACGTGTCTTTTACAACCGAGAAATCTTCAATGCCGGCTTTTTAGTGATTGACAATGCTTATTGGAGAGCCAAACAAATGAGTCAATACCTGATTGAAATGACGAATGAATGGCACGATCGAGTGGACCAGGCAGATCAATCTATTTTAAATATGGTATTTGAAAACAATTGGTATGAACTGCCATTTGATCTGAATCATGTTGTGCTGCACAATCATTTTACAGATTATCAAATTCCAGAAGGTCAAGAGTTTCCAAAGGTTCTCCATTATTTATCTCATAGGAAACCATGGTTTCCGCTAGCGGCACAGACCTATCGGGATGTTTGGTGGTTTTATGCGCAATTGGATTGGTCGGAAGTTTCTAATAATCTTGATTTATCTCCACTGCGTGAAGTAGATCTCTACCCAGAAGGTCGTCCGCTTACTTGCTTGGTCTATACGAGTGTAGCAGAAATTCCTCATTTGGAGGATCTGATTCAACGCTTACCGAATGTTTGCTTTAAGATTGCTGCGCGTGTTCTAGTATCCGACGAGCTTGCACGCCTGCTCGTCTACCCAAATGTAACTGTATACTCAGGAATTAATAACATGCCTAACCTAGATGCAGAGTTAGTTACCTTGAGTGATGTATTACTGGATATCAATCCTGGCGAAAAGACAATAGAAATCTTAGATCGTTTTCAGTTGGAAGATAAGCCAATCTTGGCTTTTGAAGAAGTGAAATCGACAGAGCATCATCAACAGGTATTCCCAATGGAAGATTGGCAAGGATTGGTTGATGCGATTTGTAATATGAGAAAGGTACGAGAATAAATGACAGAATTTCAATTGGATGGTAAATTTCAACAGATTTCAATTGACCCTACAGCTCATGTCGAACTGGGGCAGGATGTTACCTTGCGTTCTTTTGTTTGCCTAGAGGTGGGGAATGGAGCAACCCTGAAACTCGGAAATCGCGTTTTTTTTAATATTAACTGTTCCATTCATTGTGGATATCATATTGAAATTGGTAAGGATACCATGTTTGGAGATGGCGTTCGTATTTTCGATAGTAATCATCAATATTCCAACTACCACGTAGAAAAAATCGCTTTTAATTACGGAAAGATCTCGATCGGAAAAAATTGTTGGATTGGTGCCAATGTTGTGATTCTTAAGGGAGTCACGATCGGTGACAATGTTATTATTGGTGCAGGAGCAGTCATTCATAAGGATATTCCAAGTAACTCCATTGTTGTAAGTAAAGAGGAACTCATCATAAAAGAGCGTCCGCAATTAGAGCATCATGTCTTTACTCTGACAGCTTCAGACACTCTGGAAAACCTGACGTATTTGGTAGAAAATCTTCCAGAAGTTTCGTTTCATATTGCAGCCAAGACCAATGTTTCAGATCGCTTAGAAGCCTTTAAGAAGTACGAGAATGTAACCTTATATACAAATGTCCACCATGATGATATTATAGAGGATTTATTAGATCAATCAGAAATCTATCTGGATATTAATCATTGGGATCAGGTGGATTCTATTGTGGATCGGGCATTTGAAAAGGGGAAACCGGTTTTCGCTTTTGATAATGTGGCTCACAGGACAGAGTTGGGAGGTAGTGTATTTTCCTATCAAAAGCCTGAAATGATGGTGGGAGAAATTCAAAGACGATTGTTTGGATATGCTGTGGATATAGTAAACTGAAAAAAGGAAATAGAAATGAAAAAGGCAATTGTACTGGGGGCCGATAATGGCTACATGGATAAGGTAGAAACAACGATTAAGTCAGTTTGTGCGCATAATGACCATATCAAATTCTACGTTTTTAATGATGACCTCCCTTCGGAATGGTTTCGTGTGATGAACAAACGATTGAAAACGATCCATTCAGAAATTGTAAATGTGAAAATTTCAGACCATTCGCTTAGAAATTATCGGTTAGCCATTAGTTATTTATCCTATGCGGCTTATTTTCGTTACTTTATTGGTGAATTTGTTGAGGAAGAACGAGCAATTTACTTGGACTCGGATATCATTGTAACGGGAAGTCTAGATAACTTATATAATGTTGACTTAGAAGAATATATGTTGGCGGGGGTACCTGATTATTTTGATGGTGATTATACAGGTGATTTTAATTCTGGTATGATGGTTGTTCCTGTCGCAAGATGGAAACAGGAGCAAGTTGCCTCACAATTGCTAGAATTGACAGAACAGTATCATCAAACTGTATTTGGTGATCAAGGAATTTTAAATATCTTGTTTAGAGGCCAATGGAAAAAACTAAATCGCTTAAATAATTTTATGCTCGGTATGGATACATTGGCACAAAGCGTAAATGATCGATCTTGGTATGATTCGGCCTTACCGGAAGGTGTTTATCCGCTAATTATTCACTATACAGGTGATAAACCATGGTATCATCTTTCAAACAATCGTTATCGTTCGACGTGGTGGTTTTACTATAGTGTGGATTGGTCAGATGTTCTGTTAAGAAAAAATCCCGTTAATGAAAATGAGGTGGGTGATTGGTATACTCTCATAGAACCACCAAAGTACTATACAGCTATTTTTACGGATTCTTGTGAACTAGAACAAATTGAAATACTTCTAAAAGAACTTCCACAAGTGCATTTTACAATATTGGCTCATACCGTTTTTGCCTCTTCTGTTATCGATCTACAAAAATTTGGAAATGTATCGATTCATCCAGGGTTCACACCATTTAATCTTGATGACATTATAAGAAAGCTCGATTTTTACTTGGATATTAATCATGGAAATCAAATCGCTGATATTATCAATAAGGTACATAATATGGGAAAGCCTGTTTATGCTTTTGATGTCACAAATCATGATGATTGCGGACGAAGCAAGGTTTTTCCCGTTTCTGAGGTGGATTTGATGATAAATGAGATTAAGTTGGAGTTAGATTGAAATAGAAAGGTTTATATGAATAAAGTTATAGCGTTAGGCGCCGACAATGGGTACATGGACAAGGTAGAAACAACAATCAAGTCAGTTTGTGCGCATAATGATAGCATTAAATTCTACGTTTTTAATGATGACCTTCCTTCGGAATGGTTTCGTGTGATGAGCAAACGTTTGGAGAAAATCAACTCAAAAATTGTCAATGCGAAGATTTCAGATAACCACTTACGAAAGTATCATCTTCCAATGGCTCATTTATCTTATGCGGCCTATTTCCGTTTTTTTATTCCTGAGGTAGTAGAGGAGGAAAAGGTTTTATACCTTGATTCAGATATTATTGTAGATGGGGACTTGACGGATTTGTTTGAGATAGACCTCGGTGATAGTCCTTTAGCTGCTGTTCGAGATGATTTACAACAGACAAATTTTAATTCAGGAGTCATGCTGATTAATAATAAGTATTGGAGAGAACATGACATTTCCACACAACTGTTTGAATTGGCGGATCAATACCATGAAGATGAATATGGTGATCAAGGTCTTCTAAATCGTTATTTTATTGGCCAGTGGAAAGAATTAGATATAAGCTATAATTTCATGGTTGGTATGGATAGTGTGGCTACTTCTTCTCCTCAAAGTGATGAATGGTATATCAAATCAAAACAGCATAAAAAGGTTTCTATTATCCATTATACGGCTGGTAAGCCCTGGCAGGCGGTGTTCAATAACCGTTTAGGTGATCGCTGGTGGTTCTATTATGCTCTAGATTGGTCAGATGTATTATTGCGCACAGAAATCACAAATCGTGATTTAGGAGCTTTAACTGTACAGGAACCCTATAATACGGCTATTTTCACAAATGCGTGTGAAATGGAACATTTGGAGTACCTGATTCAAGCCATGCCCAATGTACATTTCCATATTCTAGCCCATACAACTTTTGCATCGCAAGTCGTTGATCTTCAACGCTATCTTAATGTGACAATCTACCCTTGCTTTAACCGATATAATTTTGAAACCGTTTTGGAAAAAATAGATTTTTATCTTGATATCAATCATTTTAATGAAATTATGTCGATTACACAGGAAGTTCATAAACTTGGAAAACCAATCTACGCCTTTGACAATACCAGCAAGGACCAGTCTGGTGCAAGTCATGTTTATCCGGTTCAGAACCCTGAAATGATGGTGGAAGAAATTAAATCTTATCTGGTCACATTGGCTGATTAGGCTTGTGGAGAGAGAAAGATCGTTATCAGAGTACAACTGGAACTTGCTTGGAGGAGAAATGATTTACACTTTTAATCTGATGGTGGAATTAGAGCCTAACGGTGTTGATGTTGCCCAGGCTTACCGTGGACAAATCTTTAGGAAACTGGGGTGCCCAGCACGTTTTGTCTTTACACAAGTTCCTCCTAGATATAAATGGGATTACTATTTATCTTTGGGATATGCGGAAGATGAAATCATTCTAGCACATATGTTACTAACAGATCAGCGTGATATGACCTTGACAATGAGTGTGGAGAAAATGAAGCAAGGTTTGAATCTTCATTCCACTCCAATTGAACGAGATCAAGAGTTAATATTTCCGGAAGAGAATGGGATTTCACTTGTCTTTCATCGAAATACTCTTAAGTCAAATTATGTTGATTATGTCGATTATTATGTAGCTGGTCATCTTCTTCGTAGGGAACATTACGGGAGTGTAAAGCTTTATACAGAATATTTTACAGCTGTTCCCACTGATGCGGGCTTAGAAGCAAGAGTCTTTCAGCGCCTTTTTTATAATTTGGATGGTTCCGTAGCTTTAGAGGAAATGAAAAAGACACCAGGTGATCTGACGAAATCGGTCTATCGGCAGGGGGATCATTGGTTTTATAATGAGTCGGAGCTTTTGAGCCAAGCGATCGGCACCTTACAGTTCTCTGCAAAAGACCATATCATTGTGGATCGTTTAGAGCGTCTTCCCTTTACACAGACTCTTTTAAAAATGAAGGGAGAAGCAACCTTATCGTGTGTCCTTCATTCGATACACCATTGGGGTGACCGTATCAATTCCGAATATTTCCTTCTTTTTCAGTATGCTAACTATTTCGACCATATCATTGTATCTACGGAAGCGCAAAAGGAAGAATTAGAACGGGATCTGTCGACTGTTAAGCCTGTATCGGTCTTGCCTGTCGGTGGGCTTGAAGGCTTGCAATATGCTGATAATCGCAAATCTTATAGCTTGATGATTGCGGCCCGGTTTGAGCGGAGAAAGAGATTGGACCTAGCGATCGATGCGGTAGTGGCCTTGCATGAAAAAATCCCAGAGGTTACATTGGACATTTATGGTCAAGGTATGCTTTGGCAAGAAATAGAAGAAAAAATTAAGCAGTTAAATGCTCAAAGTTATATTCATCTCAAGGGGCACCAAGATCTTCAAACTCGTTTTAAGGAGTATGAACTTTATTTGGCCACTTCCGAGTGGGAAACGTTTGGCTTAACCTTGCTAGAGGCGATAGGATCTGGTCTTGTCATGGTGGGGACAGATGTCCCTTATGGGAATCCCACTTTTATAAAAAATGATCGAAATGGTTTTATCGTTCCGTTTGTAGATCGATCACATGAAGAAGTGGTTGCTGACTTGAATGGAGCGATGCAGAAGGCTTTCGAGCAATTGAATAGACTAAGAGAAGGTTCTTATGAATTGGCGAAACACTATATGACAGATCAAATGATTGGACAATGGAGAGATTTTTTGGTGAAATAGGGGAAGAATAGCGATGTATTATCTAGTCAATGAATGGACCTTAGACGACGAGAGATTGAGGAAGGACTTAGAACAAATTGGGCTATCGATCCAATCTCTACAGTTAGAAAATATTCTGGATTCTATTTTTTTCAATCAGAAAGTGGACTCACCTCTGCATATGACCAGCCTTCCGCTACCCCCGTTTTGGGAAGTGTGTGCGAATGGGGATATTGTTTCTGATGGAATGAAGAGGGGAAAGATAGACTGTTTTCAGGATCACCCTCAAAGGGTTAAAAAAGTAGATTGGTATGATCCAGATGGTCATTGCTCTGCGAGTGACCACTATGATCGATCTGGTAGCCTCTTTCTGAAAGAAGTTTGGAGTGCAAATGAACGCCATCTCTCTATTTATACGAATGATAGAATGGGGAAACTCTATCTATTTCATCAACATGATCGTGCGATCTATCAAGCGATCGATGGGTTAGAACAGGGGGTTTCCTCTATAGAAGAAGCGAAAAAGGTCCTTCTTCAAGAAGCCCTTTTGCAGGCTGAAACAGTCTTTTTGTCTGATCCAGAATTGTTGAAGGCCTTACCCAAACTTGAGAAGGAACAGATTATCTTCTATGGTCGGTCAACTCTTTCTGAAGCAGAACTTGCTCTTCTGGTGAACAAGGGTGTAAAAGTGTTCGTTCGTGAGCCTAACATTGTTATGGCGCCTCATTCGCTAGTATTATTCCCTACTTATTTGGGAGACTTGAGGGAATTTCAGCCACAGGTTCTCATTTTGACAAACACTCAAGAGATCGAACAAATTGAAGTTCTTGTGAACGCTCTTCCTCATTTTCAGTTTCATATTGCAGCCTTGACAGAAATGGGGGGACGATTAGTGCGTCTCAATGATTACTCAAATGTTCACCTTTATCCAGGAATTTCAGGTGAGAATTATGAGCGGTTATTAGATCAATGCCGTATCTACCTAGATATCGCTTATGCAAATGAAATTTTAGACGGAAATCGAATGGCTCTTGAAAAAGGAATGATCTTATATGCCTTTGAAGAAACCTGTCACCGACCAAATGTTTATACAAAAGATCACTTGTTTCAAAAAGATGCCGTTACAGACTTGATCGATGAACTATCTCAGCTGGAAGATCCTAAAAGATATCAATCAGCCTATGATAAGCAAAAGATGCATCCGACGCTAGCAACAAAAGAAGAGTTAAAGAGGATAGTTCAAATGACAGAAAATAAAGAAGGGAAACTATGACGAAAGTACATATTACAAATCTATATGGTATGGCAGGCGATAGCACTGTTATCTTAGCTCAGAATGCTGTGACAGAAATTGCACGTTCAATGGGTTTTCGTGAAATCGGAATCTATTTTTATAATATCACGACAGATAGTCCAGGGGAACGAAGCAAGCGTCTGGATGGGATCATGGCTAGTATCTCATTTGGAGATATTGTTATCTTTCAATCACCAACTTGGAATGGTTGGGAATTTGATGCGGAATTTGTAGCGAAGATGAAGGATCTGAGGGTCAAATTAGTGGTGTTCATCCATGATGTTGTTCCACTGATGTTCCGAGATAATGCCTACCTCATGCCAGTTTATATGGATATGTTCAACCAAGCAGATGTTATCATCGCGCCATCACAGCAGATGGTAGATCGTCTGCGTAAAGAAGGGCTAACGGTGGAAAAAGTCTTGATTCAAGAATTTTGGGATCATCCTCATAACCTCAGTTTGAACCAACCAGGATTTAAAAAAGAGATTTTCTTTGCAGGATCTTTGACACGTTTTCCAGAGTTGCAAAATTGGGTTTATGAAACTCCTTTGCGAGTTTTTGCGAATGAGCCAAAGAGCAATCCAGAAGCCAATTTGGTGATTGAAGGGTGGAAGCGAAATGAAGAACTCCTGATGGAACTATCTAAAGGAGGATTTGGTCTTGTCTGGAATACCCAGTACAACGATGGGGAGAATGTTGACTACTACGAAATGAATATTTCACATAAGCTTAGCACCTATCTTGCAGCAGGAATTCCTGTGATTGTACCCAACACCTTATCAAATAGTCACCTGATAGAAGAGCGTGGCTTAGGATTTGCTGTGAACAGTTTGGAAGAAGCCAATCAATTGGTTCAAAATATGGATCCAAAAATGTATCAAGAAATCAGTAATAGGGCCCAAGGCTTTGCTTTCCTCCTTAAAGAGGGCTATATCACTAAGAAGTTGTTAGTTGATTCAATCTTTTGTCTGGCCTGCAAGTGATGAATACCTTTCACATCGCACTCTCTGCTAAAATATAAAAGAAAATGGAAAAAATGGAAAAAATTAGTGTCATCGTCCCTGTATATAATTCAGAGGCCTATCTTGAAAATTGCTTAAATAGTATCATCCAACAGACCTATCAAAATTTAGAAATTATCTTAGTCAACGATGGTTCAACGGATGGTTCTGCCGCTATTTGCCAACGCTACAAGACTCAGGACCCTCGAGTGAAGGTCTATCATAAGCCTAATGGAGGAGTTGGATCTAGTCGGAATCGTGCTTTAGAAGCGGTGACGGGAGACTACATTCTCTTTGTGGATAATGATGATTGGTTGGAACTGGATCATATCGAGAGTTTATATCATTTGCTGAAAAAAGCAGATGCAGATATTGCAATTGGAAATTTCACTCAATTTATGGAAGAAGAGGGGAATTTTTTAATCCATGTTGGGGGAAATGATTATTTCGAGCGTATCTATTCTCCTTTTGAGTGGTTCCAACATCAATATGATGGGCAGTATAATCTGAGCCAATGTTTCACGGTCCCTTGGGCAAAGCTTTATAAGGCGGAATTGTTTAAAGAGATTGTTTATCCAACAGATAAAACGGTAGAGGATGATTATACGACCTACAAGGTCTATCTACAAGCTGATAAAATTGTCTATATGAACCGTGCCATCTATCTGCATCGTAAACGTGAGACAAGTGTGACCAAAACGGTCAATCTTGCAGATGTTTATCCGTTACAAAGTATCGAAGAACGCATGATGATTCTTCAATTGATCGGAGCTCCAAAGGGCTTAATAGATGCAGAAATTGCTGCTTACAAGTGGCGATTGGCCATTCATGAAGAAGAGACCTTAAAACATGGAGACATGGAAGCTTACCAGCAAGTACTGGTAAAAAGACGGATCAAGGAGAAGAGTGTTCATGCATGATACAAAAAGTCGAGCGATTGTTCTAGCAGGAAATCAGAACTATACCGCTCAGTTATCGACGACTATAAAATCCATCTTTTATCACAATAAAGATGTGAAAATTTATGTTTTGAATCGAGATATCCTTCCAGACTGGTTTCGAAAACCACGGAAGATGGCTCAGCTCTTAGGGGGCGACCTCATTGATGTCAAATTGAATCCAGATGATCTGAAGGATACCTGGTGGACTCAGGAACATATTAGTATGGATACGTATTCTCGCTATTTTATTTCCAAGTATATCTCAGAGGAAAAGGTGCTGTATCTCGATGCGGATTTGCTGGTTCTAAAGAACTTAGAGGATATCTTTGAAATAGATATGAAGGACTACCCGATTGCAGCCGTGATGGACACAGATAACCAAAGCTTTAATGCGGGTGTCTTATTAATTGACAATGGTTTGTGGAAACGAGAAAATATGACAGAGCAGTTGGTGAATGAGACGAATGGTTCACTCCAGCAAGCTCTAGAAGGAAATATTCCTAAATTTAATGGGGATCAGACAATCTTTAATAAGGTCTTTCGTGATAGATGGTTGGCCTTGGATAAAAGGATGAACCTCCAAGTTGGTCATGACGTGACTGCTTTTATGAGTCATTGGCCAAATCACTTTATAGATAGTGAAGATCCCTATATTGTGCATTTTGTCTCTCACCGAAAACCATGGACGACGCTAAGTGCCAATCGTTTCCGCCAATTATGGTGGGCCTTTCATGATATGGATTACAGTCAGGTCTTGTCTCACCATATGGGGGACTTCCAGATAGAAATGGATCCAGATTATGAGCTCCATCTGTTCAATTTGACCAATTCTCAAACCTTTAAAAACCTTGAGGAATTGATTCAGGGACATCCGAAGGTCTTGTTCCATATTGCAGCCTATACGGAAATGGGAGAGAAATTGGTGCGTCTTGCAAAATATGAAAATGTGAGATTGTATCCAGAAGTCGTCCCTCCAGTATTGGAAGAACTTATCCATCGTTCTGCTGCCTATTTAGATATTAACTATGGTACTGCTGATCAAGCAACCTTGGCGACTTATGCGAAAATAGGGAAACCGATCTTGTCCTTCCCAGAAACCAGACATAGTGAGCAAGCGCAGTTAGAGGTCAACACGATTGAACAAATGCATTCACTCATTAAAGAGCGTATAAAGACAGGGAAATGGGGAGAAGTTCACGAGCTTCCACGATTGCACTCCTTTACCATGACCCAAACGCAAGATCTCGAGTCAATCGAAGAACTGGTTTGTGCTCTTCCTTTTGTACAGTTTCATATCGGTGCTTGGACAGCTATGGGGCCTAAGTTAGTCGAATTAAAGCAACATCCCAATGTTAGTTTGTATCCTGCGATCAATCAGGAGCGGTTGAACCAGCTGATTCATAGTGCGGATCTTTATTTGGATATTAATCATGGCGATGAAGCTGGTGAGATTCTATCACAGGTAGAATTGGTGGGGATTCCTAGTTTTGGTTTTTATAAAACCCAACACGGGAACCATGGGCAGTTTCTTTTTTCAAGTGAGCGACTACAGGAACTGATCACGGCGATTGAACAGTTGGATGAGGAAGGAAGCTTGCCTAAAATTCTCCCTCTACCAACGGTTAAGTCCATTGATGAGAGTCTGGACTTCATTAGGGAAAATCATTCATCTGTCATTCGTTTTGGAGATGGTGAAATCAATCTAATAGCTGGCCATTCTATCGCCTACCAAGATTATCATCCTGAACTGGCACGATCTCTACGTGAGTTGGTTGGAATGAACAGTTCAGAAAAACTCTTAGTCTGTTTGCCAGATGCTTTCGAAGATCGCTTCCAATTTACATGGTGGGCAGAAGATTTTTGGAAAAAGCATTTGGATCATTATGATCAGTTTTATCGTGAAATTGCTCCAGCTCCTTGCTATGGATCTACCTTTATTTCACGCCCTTATATTGACTTTAAAGATAAAAGTCGAGCAGCCTCCCAGTTTGACAAACTTAAAAAACTGTGGGAGAATCGGGATATTCTGATTGTTGAAGGAGCAACTTCTCGTACTGGGGTGGGTAATGATCTGTTTGATCGTGCAAACTCCATCCTACGAATTGTTTGTTCTTCACACAATGCTTATAAGGATGTGGACACAATCGAGGCCACGATTCGCCAATATGCGGAGGATCGCTTAATTCTGATTATGTTAGGCCCAACCGCAAAAGTATTGGCTGCTCATTTGGCGAATGATGGTTACCAAGCACTGGATATTGGGCATATTGATTCAGAATACGAGTGGCTGCAGATGGGAGCACAGACGAAAGTCAAGTTGAAACACAAACACACGGCAGAATATAATTTTGACCAAGATATTGAATTCATCGAGGATGAAACCTACACCAAACAAATCGTGGCAGACTTATCTCGTTTGCCAATAGAATAAGAAAGATACATGAATAATAAAAATGCAGTAGTATTGGCAGGAGATTATGCTTATATTCGTCAGATAGAGACCACTTTAAAATCTCTTTGCTATCACAATCGCCAGCTTAAAATATACCTTTTCAATCAAGATATCCCAGTTGAGTGGTTCCGTGCCACGAGAGAGCATGTGGAGAGACTTGGAGGAGAGCTTCTTGATATTAAGTTGATTGGACCACAGTTCCAGATGAATTGGACGAACAAACTGGGTCATATCAACCATATGACCTTTGCACGGTATTTTATTCCAGATTTTGTTCAGGAGGATCAGGTTCTTTATTTGGATAGTGATCTTGTTGTGACTGGGAATCTTGATTCTCTTTTCAATCAGGAGTTGGGAGAGAATTATGTTGCTGCCGTTCGTTCTTGTTTTGATGCGGGAATCGGTTTTAATGCGGGCGTATTATTGATCAATAACCGTCTTTGGAAGGATCAGCAAATCCGTCAGGTTCTAGTCGAAACGACAGAGCGCGAACATGCAAATGTGGGAGAAGGGGATCAGTCGATTCTCAATATGGTATTTGAAGATCGCTATTTAAAATTGGATGATATTTACAATTTTCAAATTGGCTTTGATGCGGGAGCAGGGGAAGCTGGTCATCGTTTTGTGTTTGAAATCCCTTTGGTCCCGCTTCCTTTGATTCTTCATTATATCTCTCCTGATAAACCGTGGAACCAATTTTCAGTAGTGAGATTACGTGACCAATGGTGGCGGTATCATCTAATGGAATGGTCTGAGGTGATGAGTCATTGGAAAGAACGTGGCTTTGAGTTGGGACCAAAAAATTCCAAGCCCCTTCTAACCTGTTATACACTAACGAATTCTTATCTCTTAGAACAGATAGAATATTTGGTCCAACACCTTCCGGAAGTTCATTTTGAAATCGCTGCTTATACTTATATGGCAGTAGAGTTATTACGTTTATCACAATATCCGAATGTGAGTCTTTATCCGAATACGTATCCGCTTTTGATTGAGCAACAGTTACCACAGGTAGATCTTTATTTAGATATCAATCATTTTGATAAAATTCCATTGATATATGAGTTGGTTGGTCAGGCCGGAATCGCGATGTTTGCATTTGAAAATACCCAGGGACAGGGACAAACTTATCAGGCTGTTTTTTCTCATGAACATCCAGAAGAAATGGTGGCAGCTATACGTCATTATATTGAAGAGCGTAGAAGTAATAGAAAGGGGCCAGACTTATTGTGAGCAGATTTCGACATACCGTTGTTTTAAAACGGATTTCTTGGACCTTGTTTTTCCTCTTTATATATATGTTAGGAAGCCAATTGCTATTACCTTTTGTCAATCTAGATGATCCTAACTTTTTAGGTGGAGCCACTTACTCGTTAACTTTTACAAGTGCCATGATGGGAGGGAATCTAAAGTCGCTTTCTGTCTTCTCTGTCGGCTTATCCCCCTGGATGTCTGCCATGATTCTCTGGCAAATGTTCACACTTTCGAAAAAGTCAAACTTAGGGAAATTACCAATAGAAATTCAAGATCGGAGACGAATGTATTTGACATTAGGGATTGCTTTGATCCAGTCATTGGCTGTTTCTCTCAACTTACCGATTGAGGCGGGCATCCCCAAGGGACTAGCAATTGCCACAAATACGTTGCTTTTAATAGCGGGGGCCTTCTTTCTGGTTTGGCTGTCAGACCTGAATTCTTTCATGGGAATTGGCGGTTCTATTGTGATTTTGATGGCTAGTATGGTAGCGAATATTCCACAACAGATTGTGACGAGTATCCAACGCTTGCATGTTGGCTTGGATTTTATTCTCTTACTGGTTGTCATGGGTGTGATCTTTCTCTACGTTTCTGTTACTTTCCAGGAGGCGCGCTATCGGATTCCAGTAAATAAAATTGATATTCATAATCGGTTTAAACAATACTCTTATTTGGATATTATGTTGACACCAGCAGGTGGGATGCCTTTTATGTATGCCATTTCAATGGTTTCTATTCCTCAGTATGTGCTGCTCTTGTTGCGGATGGTACTTCCTAAAGCTGACTGGATTCCTAAATGGATATCGGCTCTCACAATTGGGCAACCTCTTTGGCTGGTGCTCTACCAACTGATTCTGTTTGTTTTGTCCATTGCTTTTGCCTTTGTAAATGTCAGTGGTGAACAAATCTCAGAGCGGATGCGGAAGTCCGGCGAATATATCTATGGTATTTATCCTGGTCCCGATACTAGTCGATTCCTGAATCGTTTAGTCATGAGATTTGCAGTTATTGGAGCAGTATATACTGTTTTGATGGCGGGAGGCCCCATGTTGGTCGTTTTAATGGATCCACAATATCTACAATTAAGTATGATCCCAGGTATGTTTCTGATTTTTAGTGGGATGGTTTATAATATTCGAGAAGAAGTAAAAGCCTTGACACTAAATGAATCCTACAAGGGATTGTTTGAGTAGAATGATAGTGAGAAATGCTGGTGCAAATACGATCGCTCTCAAGAATGTTTTGAGAGTGATAGGCAGCTAGATGAATCAATTGTCTGGCTACCTATCACTACGATGTTCGTAGCCCAGTAGAAAAAGTTTTGGTCTTTGCTTATGGAAGATTGGTTTTCTATAGAAAAGGCATCTTTAATGCTATCCCCCCGCTTTGTTGTGGGGATAAGCGCGTGAATTTTAATCAAAATAAAGTCATTGAAAAGGAGCACTATGTACTATTTTATTCCTGCTTGGTACGGGCAAGGGGTTGAGTTTTGGCAACCAGATATGACCCCATGGTACAATAGAAGAAAAAAAATTGATTTTGATGATACACTCCATCAAGTGAGAATCTTTCAAGAACAGGATCTGGATCCGACCCTATTGTTGTTGACCTACCAACCTCATTTACGGTATTTTTTGCATCGATACGATCTTTTAGAAGCCAATTATTTCTCAGTTTTTGATGCGATTCAAGGAATTCTCGATCAACCCATGCGTTGCCTTCAAGTGAAGGATTTAAGCTGGGGAGATGATTGTGATTTTATCTATACCCCCTTTGCAATTGTAGTAGAGAAGAGGGGGCAACGTTACGCCGAAATTGAACTAGGACCCGAAGGATATCTGAGCATGATCCGCTATTTTCGAAATGGTCAAATCTTGAGAGAAGTGATTTATGATGATCGTGGCTTTGTTTCCAGTGTTCTTCAATTTCAAGATGGGCAGGCAAGTTATCGTGCCTATATGAATTCAGAAGGGATATGGCAGTTGTGCCATTTTCTTGATGGACGTGGAATTGTCTGCAATCCGGATATGAAGCATCGCTTTAAAAAAGACTACTATCTTAATTTGGAAGAGGTTATTTGGGAGTTCTTTGATCGCTATCTTGAAGAACAGGCCCAAAGCTCGGATTGTTTTGTAGTGGCTTCTGAACGAAGGATGAACCGAGATGTTTTTGAGCATCTTCCTCAGGAGAGCAAAAAGGTTTTAACCTGGTTTAAAGAGAGGAATCAATCAGATTCAATAGAAGATTACGAACCCTATTTAAAGGCAACCCAATTAGTGGTTAGTGATCATCAGAAGTTTGTGGATCAGGTTTGTGAATATTTCCCAGATCAGGCGTCAAAAGTTCGACATATGGCGCCCTATGATACGCGACTTTCTCTAGGGATGAGTCAACGTGTAAAAGAATCAAAAATTTTTTATCAGATCGATTTAGACCAGTTGGATATGGATGCCATTTATCAAGTATTGGCATTTGTAGCTAAATACCCTAGAACGAAGGTGTTGTTTGGTTGTTTCAATGCCCAGCATGCTGACTTTGAAAGTTTGAAAAAAGGAGTAGAAGACCTCATTTCAAGGTCCTTTCGACTAGATGATTTTGTATCTATTAAAGAAAGTCAAGGGGCTGAAAATAAGTTAGTAGAAAATCAAGAAATGGAGTATCGTTTTGACTTTGTAAACCTTCTTGATGAAACAACTTTGATGAGGGAATTGGAGTACACACGTCTGATTGTCGATCTGAGTCCTGAACCTCATCGATACACCCAGCTTGCTGGTATCAGCGCAGGGATCCCTCAGATAAATATTGTAGCTTCTGATTATGTTAGTCACTTAGAGAATGGTTATATTTTAGAACAATTAGCAGACTTTGAGGAAGCCGCATACTATTATCTAGGTCAATTAAAACATTGGAATCAAGCTTTAATTGCTGCAATTGATAAGATCAGAGAAAATACAGGGGATCGCTTTGTCGCAAAATGGGAAAATGACTTGAAGGAGAAATAAAATGTCTAAAGTGACTATTTTGCAAATTGGACGTGATAATTGGATGAACCAGTTAGAGCTTCCCCAAAATATAACATGGATCTACCTGCGTGCCGGGCTAGCAAGTGATATTAAGGCACGAATGAAGCAGGGGAAAATAAAAAGTTTTGATGCAGTTTTAGTAAATGATCCGCTCGCCTTGTGGCTGTTATCGGATTTACGTGATTATTTGGCCCCCTATACTGTTTTCTATGATGAAACTATCAAAATTGTCGATCCGCGTGTAAAACAATTTACAAAAGAGGTGTGTGCAGTACCGGCTGACTTCTCTCGTCCTCAGGAACTCCTTCGGATCTTACCGAAGGCGCTATTTTCAGGCCAGTACGGTGATAAACTGTTTCCTTTCCAAATTCAGGTACAACCACGATTTAAAGGGAAGGTAACCTATAATGGTCATGAGAATATGTGCCTTGAAGGAGACTATGGTTCTTCTTTTAAACCCCTATTAAATTGGTCTTATAATATACGAGTCGATAAAGATAGACCTGTCGAATTGTGGTTGGAGTTTGAAAAAGAAGAGACTTGTCAGTGTCAGCTGGTTTTAAGAGTGATCCCAGAAGGTGCTGTTACCGATATTGCAAAGACGGTCATTGTCAGTGAAGAAGAGATGCGTGAAGGCGCGATTGTCCTAGACCAAGAGATGACCTATATGATATCTGCAACTCTTGAAGCCAAGGGGCAAGGGCGTCTCATAGTTGGGAATCTTCATCAACGTTGGACACGATTCCAATTTGGGAAGTACCTATTAGGAGGAGGCATCTTACATGATCGTCATCGTCAAGAATTGAATTACTTCTTTCATCCAGGAGATTTCAAGCCACCCTTATCCGTGTATTTTGCAGGTTTTCGCCCGGCAGAAGGTTTTGAGGGGTATTGGATGATGCGTTCGATGGGGACTCCCTTTCTTCTATTTTCAGATCCCCGATTACTAGGTGGGGCATTTTATATGGGGAGTGATGAGTTAGAGCAAGGTGTACGAGATACCATCCAGCACTATTTAGATTATTTGGGATTTGATCAGGACCAACTGATTTTTTCTGGAATGTCAATGGGGACTTATCCTTCTTTGTATTATGGTGCTGATTTTGAGCCGCATGCCATTATTGTTGCAAAGCCTCTTACAAATATAGGAACGATTGGAAATAGAGCACGGTTGTTAGCGCCGGAAGTCTTTCCAACAGGAATTGATGTCCTTCATATGCAGACAGGTGGTTTAGAGAATGCTGAGGTTCAGGAACTGGATAACCGTTTTTGGGACAAGTTTAAGCAGGCAGATTTTAGCAATACAACCTTTGGCCTTTCTTATATGAAGGATGAAGATATGGATCCAACTGCCTATGACGATTTGACCACTGCACTTTATTATTCAGGTGCTAAAATCCTCAGCAAGGGAACCACAGGACGACACAATGATGATTCGACCACTGCGACAACCTGGTTTATCAATTTTTATCGAATGATACTGGAAAATGATTTTGGAAGAAAAGGATAGAGATGACATATATGAAAACACCTCAAATTTTATGGGGAGCGAATATGAGAACCTATATGCATGGTTCACAAGTTGAACAATTTCAAGATGGTTCGGTTCGTTTTTATAATCCTTTAGTGGCTTCAGGAACGGAGATACATTCTTGGACTGCCATACAAAATTATCAAGGAAGTCGGACCCAGCCAGTCTTGCCTTTATTGAAAAAGGGTCAGACCTACCGACTAGATGCTTTTTATACGACGGTTCCGCAAGATTCGGTTTATCTCAAAGTAAGTTTTTGGGATCGCTATGATAAGGAAGTGAAACAAATTATTGAAAAGAGTCATTCGGTGACATTTGTCTACCCTAAGGAAGCCTATTATTATAGTATTGCTTTGTTGAGTGCAGGCGTGCTGGAGTTGAACTTTAAAGGGATGGACATTGAAGAAGTAGGTGATGGACATGTTTAAACGTTTAAGACCGATGAAATCTGTCAAAGAATTACTTCATCAAGTCAATAGTTGGGCTGAGCAGATCGAACCATTAACAGATCAACAATTAAGGGATAAGACGATTACCTTTAAAAAGCGTCTGGAACAAGGTGAAACGCTAGATGATTTATTGCCAGAAGCTTATGCAGTGGTCCGTGAAGCCGATCGGCGTGTTTTAGGGATGTTTCCTTACGATGTACAGGTCATGGGAGCTATTGTGATGCACCAGGGCCATATCGCTGAGATGAGTACGGGAGAAGGAAAAACGTTGACAGCTACCATGCCTATTTATCTAAATGCTTTGACGGGTGAAGGGGCTATTCTTGTCACAACCAATGAATACCTAGCCAAACGTGACGCGGAAGAGATGGGACAGGTCTATGAGTTTCTAGGCTTATCTATCGGCGTTCCATTTGCACCAGATGGAGAAGATCTGGAAGCATCAGATAAACGTGCGATTTATGCGTCTGACATTATCTATACGACGAATAGCGGTCTCGGATTTGATTACTTAATCGATAATCTGGCATCGAATGAAGAAGGGAAATTTTTACGTCCATTTAACTACGCGATTATCGACGAGGTTGACTCGGTTTTATTAGATAGTGCTCAAACGCCATTAATCATTTCGGGATCTCCTCGTGTACAATCAAATTATTATGGCATGATCAATACCCTTATGACCACAATGGTTGAAGGGGAAGACTACATTTTTAAAGAAGAAAAAGGTGAGGTTTGGCTGACAGAAAAAGGAGCCCATTCAGCAGAAGCTTATCTGGGAATTGATAATCTTTATGCAAAAGATAATGGAGAATTTGCTCGACATCTCATCTATGCATTGAGAGCCCATAAACTTTTTAAAAGAGATAAAGACTACATCGTTCGCCAAGGAGATATGGGAGCTGAGGTTGTCCTACTTGATCGAGCAACAGGTCGCCTAATGGAGTTGACCAAATTACAAGGTGGGCTCCATCAAGCAATTGAGGCAAAAGAGTTAGTCAAACTCTCTCCCGAGACGCGTGCGATGGCTTCCGTTACTTATCAGAGCCTCTTTCGAAAATTCAAGAAGATTTCAGGAATGACTGGGACCGGGAAGACAGCTGAGAAAGAATTTCTAGATACATTTGGAATGCAAGTCATTCAGATTCCGACCAATCGTCCCAAACAAAGGGTAGATTACCCAGATAATCTCTATGTGACCTTGCCAGAAAAAGTTTATGCTTCTTTAGAGTGTATTAAGACCTACCATGCACTTGGCAATCCTCTTCTCATTTTTGTTGGATCTGTTGAGATGTCTGAACTTTATTCGAATTTGCTCCTCAGAGAAGGAATCGCTCATAACCTCTTAAATGCCAATAATGTTGCCAGAGAAGCTGAGATGATTGCGGAGTCAGGTCAGATGGGTGCTGTTACGGTTGCGACTTCTATGGCCGGAAGAGGGACCGATATTAAATTGGGTCCTGGTGTAGCAGAGTTGGGTGGTCTTGTGGTCGTTGGGACAGAAAGAATGGAAAGTCAACGGATAGATTTACAGATTCGCGGTCGTTCTGGACGTCAGGGAGATCCAGGAATATCGAAGTTCTTTGTGTCCTTAGAAGACGATGTCATCAAAAAATTCGGGCCTGAGTGGGTACATAATTTTTACAAAGATTACAATGTGGACGATCGTGTTCATTATCAGGAACTAACAGGGCGTCGTTACCGTAGGTTGGTTGAAAAAGCCCAAAGAGCAAGTGATAGTGCAAGCCGTTTTTCACGGCGTCAGACATTAGAATATGCTGAGTGTATGAATATCCAGCGGGAGTTAATCTATGGACAACGTGATCACTTGATTTATCAAGACCAAGACTTGAATGATACCATAGATGCTGTCCTTCATGATTATATAGAAAATGTCGTAAAAGAGGGAAACCTAACAAAAAAGGAAGATTTGTATCACTTTATTCTCAACAATATCAGTTTTCAGATTGATCAAATACCAGAAAACCTTGATTTACTAGATGAAAGAGCAGTTGCTTCTTTGATCTATCATTTCGCGTATGAAGAATTGAATCGAAAAAAAGAACTCTTAGAAGCTTTTGACCTTGTTCGCTATTTCCAATGTTTAGCGATGTTAAAAGCAATTGATGATAACTGGGTTGAACAGGTAGACTATTTGCAACAGTTGCAACAGGCTATTGGTGGGCAACAAGCAAGCCGCAAAAACCCTATCGTTGAATATTACCAAGAAGCCTTTGCTGGTTTTGAGGCAATGAAATCACAAATCAAAAAAGATATGGTACGTAATCTGCTACTAAGCCAAATCTTAGTCTCACCAAATGGTGAGATTGTGACCCATTTCCCATAAAAAGAAAGGAAACTATGTCAAAGAAAGATCTATTTCACGAAGAAGTTGAAGGGCGCATGGAAAAATTAAAGCAAAAGCCAATCAAAAAAGAAAAAGCGACAACAGGCGAAAGGATTAATAAAATCTTCACCACTTTGTTTGGTTTGGTGATTATCGTCGGTCTTCTCTTTACCCTGCTTGGTTTGTTGAGGTGATTATGGAAGTTTTATGTTTAATCCTATTGATTGTTTTAAGTGTTCTACTAATTGTATTGATTACACTACAGCCACGGCAAACACAGATTTTTTCTAATGATGCTATGAGCAATATCGGAAAAGGTAGTTACTGGTCAAGCCAGCCTTTGCTAAAAATCGGGACCTTGGTGACGAGTTTAGCTCTTTTAGTGTTACTTCTTTTCCTGATGATTTTCGTTTACAATTAGTGGTCAAGTTAAGATTGAGTCAAGTGCATCATTTTAGATGCACTTTTTTAGAACAAAAATGAGTGTGTAGTACCAGTAATTTATTTGGATAGGGATAGCGTCTAGAAGGAGAACTTGGATATTTAAAATAGTTGAAAAAATTTCAACAAGATACTAGTCATAGCAGAGATGGTTTGATATAATAAAAAGTATTGTAAAAAAATACTATATGGTAGGAAAAAGAACGTATGCATTTTAAACGAACCAAAGGTGAATATCGCGAAACAGATCGCGTGACACGTTTCAAATTAATAAAATCAGGAAAACATTGGCTCCGTGCAGCGACTTCTTATTTTGGACTGTTCCGAGTCCTCAAGGGAGGAGTTGATAAGGCCAGCGTCCGAGTGACACAGCTCGAAGAAAACGCACCTTCTTCAGTAAAAGAGCACTTATTAAAGGGACTGTTAACCACGGGGGCCTTGTTAACTGGAGCAGCTACGACATATCGTGTACAAGCAGATGAATCGAATGATGCATCTGCTCTTGAGCGTGCGGTAAGTCCAGCGACAGATGTTTTGGCGGCATCGGATTCAGCTGTTTTAGGTCACTCAACAGAGCCTTTACAAACACAATCACAAACAGAAGCAGCGTCAGCCTCTGTTTCAGAGTCAGCCTCTGTAGAAGCTTCTGTGTCTCATTCATTGAGTGTGTCAACGAGTGCGTCAGAATCAGCTAGCACGTCTGCATCAGAGTCAGCATCGACATCGGCTTCAGAATCAGCCAGCACTTCAGCGTCCCAAAGCGCTTCAACCAGTGCCTCAGAATCGATGAGTTCATCACTTTCTATGTCATCAGAGCCTATTGACTCTCAAGTTGTTTCTGGTGAAAAATTAAATTCTAGAGTAGATTCTGAAGTTCAAGTTATTGATTCTCACATGGTTTCTAGCTTGGTAGATTTAAATAGTCAAACCACGAATATTACTTCTACAGCTACAGCAACTATTGCGATAACATCAACATCTGAAGTAACATATAAGAAAATAGAAGAAGATCGCAAGAAACTTGAAAAATTGTCTGCCGAAATGGGCGAATACCTTGCTAAGGCAGTAGATTTACCGGATACAGATTCAGCTATTCTCAAAGTTAAGACTGCTACTACTGAGATTGAGTCAGCGCTCAAGGAACCAAATGTTGACCTAGGGCAAGTGATCAAATCCGCTACTTCGGCTCGTAACTCTATCGCTAATGCGGTTTTACGTGCAAACTCAGGTAAACGTGATAGCCGTAATGGACAAATAATACCAAAGGGAGAAAATCTTAGAGGATTTGCGCCTATTACACAAAATGAGCATACAACTGCTTCTCTCGAACAAGGAACCTTTGTGAGTGGGAGTCGAGAGGTAAGCTGGCGTATTAATATGCATTCACAGAGTCCGCTTAATTACGCGGGTCTAATTGCTCAAGTGGATAAAAATACAACCATCACTCGTGTTCTTTTCAATGGCCAACCTATGGAAAAAATGGTGGTTCAGGAAATGAATATATTTTCAATAAGCGTCATGATTTGAATAGGAATCTTGAAGCGACTATTTGGATCTATGCTACTGTAAATAATAATTCTAGTGAAGCTACTTTGAATGCCCAAGTGGCTACAAGTAGTAGACCGTTTGATGGTTCTACCACTTCGGGCAATTACACCCAAGTTATGAATGGTTCGGTTCCTACTGGTACAGGTCAAAGAGCAACCGATAAAGCACCTACTATCTCGATCACCCCTTCTTATGTTGAAGTATATAATGATGAGGTTCTAGGTGGAGCAAACGGAATTCCTTTTGTTATGAGAGATGACAAAGGGGTGCTAACTATGTTAGCTGATCCGAATAATACTATCATCACTGGTTTGACCATGAGTCGTACCCCAATTGGTAATCAAGGATTTAAACCTTATTATTCTAATAGACAGAATCCTAAAGAACATACTTCAGTTGTAGGTGGGACAATTGGCCGTGATAACGGATGGAAGCCAATGACTCCAGGCGTTTACAATCTCGACTTCAAAGTGTTTGACACTGCTCAACAAAGTACTTTGGGTCGCTTGACGCTTAACATCAAAGGTTTCAACGAGCGTAACAATCCTGTTAGTGGCGACACTGTTACAGTTAACAACCCGTCATCTTTAAGCGAGACTGAGAAAGCTCAAATCCTAGCAAACTTCAAGAACCAAAATGCTACGATCCTATCAAGTGCTGACTACGTGAAGGGTTCTGAAGGTGGTAAAGAAATTACAGTGTCTAACACTGGTGAAATCACCATTACCTATCGTGATAACACTGTAGACATCGTCCAAGCCAGCGTAAGAGCGGAAACGGAAGTGCCTGTTCCCGCTGTTACAGTGACGCGTGATGGTCAGACTATTCCAGCGACTCCAAGTCCAGTCGCTAGTCGTGGAAATGAACATATCGTTTATGCTGGTGATGACTTCACAATTAAGTTTACTGCAACTGATAATAGTGGTAAGTTAAAAGAGTTCAAGATTGTTCCTAAAGCAGATGGAAGCCAACCAGGATTGAGAGATAACTTCTTTGAAGACCCTAAATACGGTACAGGTTCTGTAGGACTCTTGACAGGTGATATTACAGCTACACCAGCAAATCCTGCTACAATCACAGTCAACGCTCATATGAAAGATGATCTGGAGTGGAAGTCAGGGAATACTTGGCAACGAAATGCTGTCGCAACAGACCAAGTAGGAAATGTCAACGGGACTGTTGGTACCGGTAATGTTCGTATCACTCAAGGACAACTTAAAGACCGTCTTTCAGTGACAAATCCTGAATTTACACCTGTTGCAGATAAAAATAACTTGACAGAAACTGAAAAAACAGCTGTTAAGAATGCCATCTATGCTAAGAATAATCAGACAACTCACCGTATCAAAGATATTGAAGTTCAAGCAAATGGTACAGCAACGATTGTCTATAAAGATGAAACTCGTAGCACTCCGATTCCACAGTCAGTGACAGTTAATGAACGTCCAAAATTGGTGATTCCATATGATAGACCAGATGTCAAAGAAATCGATATCTATCGTGGTGAGCCTACTAACCTAACCTTTAGTGCGACAGATGATTCTGGGGAAATTTCCTCTTTGAAGTTTGAAACACAAGGTACAGCTGACAATGCTAATGGTACAAACTATGCAGGATATACTGGAATTAATCGTTCAAATCCAATTACTAGCTTAACTAACCAGTCAAATGCAACTATTACCATTACTGGCACGCTTGATAAAAGTATCCCGGCGGGCAAATCATTTGAACGCTATTTGATAGCGACGGATGATCGTGGCGTCACAGATAGTGTTCATACGAAGAATGGTGTTGCTGACAATGGTTATGTCAAGTTTGTGATCAAAAATCAGACGGATAAATATAACGCTGTGGCTAAGACTCCAACTGTCTATACATATGTAGGCGAAACAGCTAGTGATTTGTCAAATGCGGCTAACTTTGTTCAGCTTGAAGGTGGGAAACAATTACCGCAAGGTGCTACTGTTGCTTGGAAAACACCAATTGACACAACTAACTCTGGGGATAATAAAACAGCTGTAGCGACAGTCACATACGCAGATGGATCTACAGATGATGTTACTGTTACATACAGTACCATGTCTACAATCACGTCTAAAGATCCTATCAATGATATCCAAGGAACAACTCCTCACAATGGTAATGGTTCAAACTGGCTTGACTATGTGTATAAGTCGGGAGATGCTTGGTTCCCAAGTGGTTCTCGACAAACATGGACAAATGAAGATGGAGCTCGCTTGTCAGAAGCTCCTATCACTACGACAGAAGCTGGGCAACAACGCTTCAAATTAACTTTTACATATCCTAAAGGTCGTCTTGGTGAGACAGATAGTTCGAAATTGCTCAGCAAGACAGTAGATGTTATTCATAATGTTTATAAGTTTGAGACTAATCGTTCTTACATCTTTACTCAGGGTCAAATAAATGATGATACATATAAACAAGTAGTTGCCAATCCAAAAGATTCTATTACGAAAGTGACAGGTGCGCCTGATTATAATGTAAATAAGACGAACTTCAGATGGGCTGATGGTGCTCCAGATCTTTCACAAGTGGGACGATTTACAAAAGATGTGGAAGTTGAACTACCTGTAGATGGTACGGGAGTACGTGTCAAACAACGAGTTCCAATCACTTACACAGTTAATCCGCAAACTCCAGAGATTTCTATTGATTCAACTAATGAGACAGGTGGCTTGCCAAATCGCTCGATTGTGGTAACAAATGTCACACCGGGATCAACTGTAACCCTGACATTAGCTGGACATACTTTTACTAAAGATGTAAAAGCTACTGATAATAGCGTCACTTTTGATCCCCAAGATCTGAAGAAAGCTTATGATGGTAATAATGGTCTTCTTCCGACAGGTAATGTGACAGCTAAGTCAACAGTTGATGGATTGAACTCAGAAGTCGCCTCAGGAACAATCACTCCAGAGCGTGTAAAACCAACAATCACTTACACAGTCAAAGTAAATGGTCAAGAACCTAAGAAAGATAGTAATGGTCGATATCTGTTCTATGCTGGGGATAATATCCAGATTACTTATACAGGTAAAGATAATAGTGGTAAATTAGTCACACTGAAGGTCTCTGGTAATAGAAAAGACCTAACAGACTTCTTCGAAAATAGACCTGAGTGGGGAACTGGTCCTATCACGAACATAATCAGTACCTTAACAAATGATGACCAAACTACCTTTACTATAAATGTTAATACTAATGAAGATCTTGCGTGGAGATCAGGAAACACTTGGGGACGATGGCTCACTGCTACAGATCCTAGTGGAAACAGTGTTGATGTAGGAGAAATTCGAATTCAACAAGATCAGTTGCAAAACTTGTTTAACAAGCCTGTTATTGATGTGACAGAAGTTAAGGATAAAAATCACTTAACAGAAACTGATAAGGAAAAAGTTCGCGAAGAGATTAAAAAAGCTCACGACAAGATTGTTCCAAACGGTCGCAATCGTATTTCTAGCATTGATGTAAGTGAGGATGGAATTGCAACTGTCTACTATAAAGATAATGCTAAAGTAGCATCGGGTAGCCAGCCATATTCACCGATAGTCTATAGTCAAGATGAAACTGTTTCAGAGAAGAAATATCGTTCTGAGTCAGCTTCAACGTCAGCATCAGAATCAGAATCAGCGTCAACGTCGGCATCAGAGTCAGCAAGCACAAGCGCCTCAGAATCTGCATTAACGTCCGCTTCACAAAGTGCTTCAACGAGTGCAAGTGAATCCGCAAGTACGTCCGCATCGCAAAGTGCTTCAACCAGCGCGTCTGAATCAGCAAGTACCTCAGCATCGCAAAGTGCATCAACTAGTGCATCAGAGTCAGCAAGCACCTCAGCATCACAAAGTGCTTCAACTAGTGCAAGTGAATCCGCAAGCACGTCAGCGTCACAAAGTGCTTCAACCAGTGCGAGCGAATCAGCAAGTACATCAGCATCGCAAAGTGCTTCAACAAGTGCGAGCGAGTCCGCAAGTACGTCAGCGTCACAAAGTGCTTCAACCAGTGCGAGCGAATCTGCAAGTACATCCGCATCGCAAAGTGCATCAACAAGTGCGTCAGAATCAGCAAGCACAAGTGCTTCACAAAGTGCTTCAACTAGTGCAAGTGAATCCGCAAGCACGTCAGCTTCACAAAGTGCTTCAACTAGCGCCTCAGAGTCCGCAAGTACCTCAGCGTCAATGAGTGCTTCAACGAGCGCGTCTGAATCTGCAAGTACTAGCGCATCGCAAAGTGCGTCAACAAGTGCAAGTGAGTCCGCAAGTACATCAGCTTCACAAAGCGCTTCAACAAGTGCTTCTGAATCCGCAAGTACTAGCGCATCGCAAAGTGCTTCAACCAGTGCCAGTGAATCCGCAAGTACGTCCGCATCACAAAGCGCTTCAACAAGTGCGAGCGAATCCGCAAGTACGTCCGCATCACAAAGCGCTTCAACCAGCGCAAGTGAGTCCGCAAGTACGTCCGCATCACAAAGCGCTTCAACCAGCGCAAGTGAGTCCGCAAGTACGTCTGCATCACAAAGTGCTTCAACCAGTGCGAGCGAGTCCGCAAGTACGTCAGCGTCACAAAGTGCTTCAACCAGTGCGAGCGAATCTGCAAGTACATCCGCATCGCAAAGTGCATCAACAAGTGCGTCAGAATCAGCAAGCACAAGTGCTTCACAAAGCGCTTCGACAAGTGCGAGCGAGTCCGCAAGTACGTCAGCTTCACAAAGTGCTTCAACAAGTGCGAGCGAATCCGCAAGTACCTCAGCATCGCAAAGTGCATCAACGAGCGCGTCTGAATCTGCAAGCACATCGGCTTCCCAAAGTGCATCAACCAGTGCGAGCGAGTCCGCAAGTACCTCAGCGTCACAGAGTGCGTCAACAAGTGCATCAGAGTCAGCAAGTACATCTGCATCGCAAAGTGCTTCAACCAGCGCGTCAGAATCAGCAAGTACGTCTGCATCACAAAGCGCTTCGACAAGTGCGTCAGAGTCAGCAAGCACCTCAGCATCGCAAAGCGCATCGACAAGTGCTTCTGAATCCGCAAGCACAAGTGCATCAATGAGCGCATCGACAAGTGCTTCTGAATCTGCAAGTACATCCGCATCGCAAAGTGCATCAACAAGTGCAAGTGAGTCAGCAAGCACAAGTGCATCAATGAGTGCCTCAACAAGTGCTTCTGAATCAGCAAGTACTAGCGCATCGCAAAGTGCTTCGACAAGTGCTTCTGAATCAGCAAGCACATCCGCATCCCAAAGCGCTTCAACCAGTGCGAGCGAATCCGCAAGTACGTCAGCGTCACAGAGTGCCTCAACGAGTGCGTCAGAGTCCGCAAGTACGTCCGCATCGCAAAGTGCGTCTGAATCAGCAAGCACATCCGCATCCCAAAGCGCTTCGACAAGTGCGAGCGAATCCGCAAGTACGTCCGCATCGCAAAGTGCTTCAACTAGCGCCTCAGAGTCCGCAAGTACGTCCGCCTCACAAAGCGCTTCAACCAGTGCGAGCGAATCAGCAAGTACGTCCGCATCGCAAAGTGCATCAACCAGTGCGAGCGAATCAGCAAGTACCTCAGCCTCACAAAGCGCTTCAACAAGTGCGAGCGAATCAGCAAGTACATCCGCCTCACAAAGTGCATCGACAAGTGCAAGTGAGTCAGCAAGCACCTCAGCATCGCAAAGTGCATCGACAAGTGCGTCAGAGTCAGCAAGCACCTCAGCATCGCAAAGTGCATCAACAAGTGCGTCAGAGTCCGCAAGTACATCCGCCTCACAAAGCGCTTCGACAAGTGCAAGCGAATCCGCAAGTACGTCAGCGTCACAAAGCGCTTCAACCAGTGCGAGCGAATCAGCAAGTACGTCCGCATCGCAAAGCGCTTCGACAAGTGCAAGTGAATCAGCAAGTACGTCCGCATCGCAAAGTGCATCAACCAGTGCAAGTGAGTCTGCAAGCACAAGTACGTCAGCGTCACAAAGCGCTTCAACCAGTGCGAGCGAATCCGCAAGTACGTCCGCATCGCAAAGCGCTTCGACAAGTGCAAGTGAATCAGCAAGTACCAGTGCATCAATGAGTGCATCGACAAGTGCAAGTGAATCAGCAAGTACGTCAGCCTCACAAAGCGCTTCGACAAGTGCAAGCGAATCCGCAAGTACGTCTGCATCGCAAAGCGCATCGACAAGTGCGAGCGAATCCGCAAGCACAAGTGCATCGCAAAGTGCATCAACAAGTTCTTCTGAATCAGCAAGTACCTCAGCATCGCAAAGTGCATCAACAAGTGCAAGTGAGTCTGCAAGCACAAGTACCTCAGCTTCACAAAGTGCCTCAACTAGTGCCTCTGAATCCGCAAGTACATCAGCATCACAAAGCGCTTCAACAAGTGCGTCAGAATCAGCAAGCACAAGTGCTTCACAAAGCGCTTCAACGAGCGCGTCAGCGTCAGCAAGTACCTCAGCATCGATGAGTGCATCGACCAGCGCCAGCGAATCCGCAAGTACGTCTGCATCAATGAGTGCTTCAACCAGTGCATCAAACTCTGTCATTACAAGTAAGGGAGATCCGGCGATCCACTCTCTTGATAGCATTGATATTAATAGTGTTATTATCTCGGATTCTATTAGTGTGTCTGTATCTGAGAGCATCTCTGCATCGCAAAGTGTCTCAAGGAGCGCCTCAGCATCAGCAAGTACCTCAGCTTCATTGAGCGCGTCAACGAGTGCATCAGAATCTGCAAGCACCAGTGCATCACAAAGCGCTTCGACCAGCGCGAGCGAATCCGCAAGTACATCGGCTTCCCAAAGTGCATCAACGAGTGCGAGTGAATCTGCAAGTACCTTAGCTTCACAAAGTGCTTCAACCAGTGCCAGTGAATCAGCCAGCACAAGCGCTTCTCTAAGTACAAGTATTTCTGCTTCGGCCTCAGCACAGTCGTCAGAGACACATGCGAAATTGCCACAAACAGGTGATCAGTCAGCTAATACAGCTACCCTAGGACTTGGTCTACTGACAGGCTTACTTGGTTTAGGAGTTGTTGCTAAAAGAAGAAAAGATGAGGATGAAGATGGAGTAATTGAACAGTAGTGAAGTTTGTTCACCTTTATTCTTCAGTACGAGAGAGGTTGGAAACAAAGTGCCCAACCTTCGATGACTAATAGTTATAAGTGCTTGAAACACTGCTTCGAGGCAGTGGTGAGAACTTACAAAGAAAGTTTCTTTTAGCTATAATCTTAGGCTATATAACCTTTAAAGGGGTGGGACTACGAACGAATTTAGTTTAAATTCGTTCAGTCTCACTCCCTTTTTATATTTAATGGATAGGATAAAAGGAAACTTTTAAAATAATAATTGAAGAACAAGTATTTCGAGGGAGTAGGATGTTGTTTTTTGAAGTATTCATCCAGTGTTTAATAGTAAATTGTGTGTTATAATGTTAGTCGTACTAATTGGAAAAGATTAGTTTTTTCTAATCGGTTAAAATGTGGTTGGGGCATATATCTCCCTCCACATTCTGTAATGTAGAAATTAAAAAAGGAAAAGCGCCTTGCATTTTCCACAAAAGAGGACATTATGACAGTATATAATATCAACCTGGGAATTGGTTGGGCCAGCAGTGGTGTCGAGTATGCCCAGGCCTATCGTGCTCAGTTGTTACGCAATATCCATGAACCAGCCAAATTTGTGTTTATGGATATGATCCTTGCCGATAATATCCAGCATCTAACAGAAAATATCGGTTTTAAAAATGATGAAATCATCTGGCTCTACAGCCATTTCACGGATATAAAGATAGCACCTACGACCTATACGATTGATCAGGTCTTAGCAGGATTTGCAGGAAAACCCACTCGTGAAGAAGTTGATGGTAAGATCAAGCGCTTCTTTTATGAGGACCAAGACAACTTTTTGACCTGCTACCTGCGGGAAGAAAACAGTCCCTATGTAGAACGCTGCGAGTATGTGTCCAGAGGGATCTTGGTGAGAAAGGATTATTTCTCCTACACTCGTTACTGTACCGAGTACTTTATTCCTAAGGATAATCAAGCCAACTTGATTGAGCGCCGATTTTACAATGAAGACGGGACGGTTGCCTACAGCATGCAGATGGCGGATGGTCGTGAAGTCTACCGTTTTCCAGATCGCTTCCTAGTTGGTCGGCAAGAATTGATTCGTTACTTCATGCAGACCCTTCAATTGACCAAACAAGATTTGGTTATTTTAGATCGGGAAACCAATATCGGGCAGCCTATCTTTGAAGAAGCCCAAAAAGCTCGCCTGGGTGTGGTTGTTCATGCAGAGCATTTCAGTGCCAATAATGTTGATGATCAGTACATCTTGTGGAATAACTATTACGACTACCAATTTACAAATGCGGACAAGGTGGATTTCTTTATTGTCGCTACCGACCGTCAAAAAGAAATCTTAGCAGAGCAGTTTGCCAAATACACCAACCATCGACCTGCTATCTATACCATTCCGGTTGGTAGTCTTGCAAGCTTGCCACAAAATGAAAATCGCAAGCCATTCTCTATGATTACAGCTTCTCGCTTAGCTACTGAGAAACATATTGATTGGTTGGTCCGAGCAGTGGTCTGTGCCAAAAAAGAGTTACCGGAGCTATCCTTTGATATCTATGGCAATGGTGGAGAAGAGGGGAAGTTGCGCTCTCTTATCGATGAATTGGGGGCGACAGATTATGTCCATCTCAAAGGACATGCCAATCTTGAAGAGATTTATAAGAACTATGAAGTTTACCTATCTGCATCGACTAGCGAAGGCTTTGGTTTGACTTTGATGGAGGCTATCGGTTCTGGTCTTCCGATTATTGGTTTTGATGTTCCTTATGGCAATCAGACCTTTGTAACAGAAGGAAGAAATGGCTATCTGATTCCATCTTCTTCTGATCAAGTGGTGGATCATATTGCTTCTTCCTATGCTGAAAAGATTGTTTTGCTCTACCAAAATGAAGAGCTAGCGAATATGCGCCAAGCATCTTATACGCGTGCGGAAGACTTTTTGACCAGCCGAGTAGAAGAAGCTTGGTCTCAATTGATAGAAGAGGTGACACATGCTGAATGTATTTGATAGTTATTCTCGTGAGAGCCAAGATTTGCTTCATTCTATGCAGAAGTCAGGTTTTCATCATCCGACAGTCGTTCTAGAGCCAGATGGTTTCTTGCCAGACGGTGTAGAGTCTCCTTTCCTTTATTTCTTAGGACAGCCAGAAGGTGAAAAACGAGGACGTTATTTTAATGAAGTCCTAGTTCCAGATTTTTGGGAAATTTCTGGTGATAACAATATGGGGAAAGTGACTTATTATGGTCAGGAGAAGGCTCGTATTTATTATCATATAGCTTCTTATAAGCGTATTGTTGAACGTGTAGAGTGGTTGGATGACAAAAATCAAGTTGTGATGATCGAGCGCTATGATCAATACGGTCGCAAGATTGCTGTTACGACTTGTGATGGTCAAGGACAACCCTTAGTGACCACTTATTTGGAGGGAACGATTGAGCGCCTGACAGAAAATCATCAAACAGGTGATTTGATCTTAACCTTGCCTAATTCCCCTATGAAAATTTTCAAGAGTCGCTTAGATTATTTCATGTTCTATCTAGAATATAGAGGTTTTAATCTAGATAAAGTGATCTATAATACACTGGCCCTCTCCTTCAATGTCAGTCTACACTTGGGAAATAAAGGTGTTGAGGGGCATGATCTCTTAATTTGGCAGGAACCTCTTTATGATGAATTGCCTGGAAATATGCAGTTTATTTTATCTACTCCAAATTTGCGTACCAATAAAATTGTGATTCCTCAGAATAGCACCTACCAACGTGCTTTAGAATTAACATCAGCAGAACAACACAGATTCTTTATGCCGTTGGGCTACATTTATGATTTTCAGGTTAAAGAAGATATTCGTAAGGATACCTTTGTCTTGACTAATTCTGATCAAATTGAGGCTCTAACGGAGCTAGTAGAGAAGTTGCCGGATGTTACTTTTAGAATTGCAGCGTTAACGGAAATGTCTCCAGTACTTTCTTCAATGGTCCGCTATCCTAACGTTGTCTTATACCAAAATATTAGTCAAGATCGAATCAAAGAATTATTGGTTCAGTCAAGTATTTATTTGGATATTAACCACTATGGCGAGGTACAAGGTATTGTTCGTAAAGCATTTGAACACCAGCAAATTATTCTAGGCTTTTCACACACTTTACATGATCGACGTTATATTGCGCAAGAAAATATCTTTGAACAAGGAAAGGAAGCTGACTTTGTAGCGCGTATCCGGGAAATCTACCAATCTGTAGAGACATACAAAGAAGCTGTGGTTCAGCAAATTACCCAATCAAGTAGCATTGAACCAGCTGTTTTCCGAGCTCGTTTGCAAGAAGAAATAGGCATGCAAGCTGAATGATTAAAAGGAAGGAGGAATTTATGCTGTTTCTACGGGCTGATTCCTCCTTCCATTAGCATCGAATGTAATCAATGATGTAGAAAAATCACCGATACTAAAAAAGAAGTCGGATATTGTATGGCCCTCCAAAAAGAGAGTGGGACAGAAATCGGTAATTCGTTAGAATTCGATTTCGTCGTCCCACCTCCGCACAGTTGAGTAGGGCTGTAAAAGCTGATGAAATCAGCGTAGTAGAGCCCACTCAACCACTGCGTCTTGCTCGACAATCCAAAAATAATTGAGAGGCTAGGACTTTTGTCCCAGCCTCTTTTTTGGGGGAAGCACATATTTGTATGACTTCTTTTTTGATGCTGTTCCCTCTGTTTTTATGGTATACTGAAAGCGACAACATGATTGGAGCTCCCGATGAAAAAGATCCCCTTAGTATTTTCAGGCTGTCTGTTAGGACTGGTTGGCGCTGGCAACCTTCTTGCAGACTCGCTACCTTTCTTTGCCCACGCCTTTAGTCTGACAGGTTTGTTCTTCTGGTTTTTCTTTGTAGTTTACCATGCGATTCGCTGGCAAGAAACCAAGATAGAATTCCAACAACCAGCCCTTTTATCTGGGATGGCGACTTTTCCCATGGCAGGGATGATTCTATCCACCTATCTTTTGCGCCTCTTTCCCGCCTTTGGAGGTCTATCACAGTTGGTCTGGTGGTCTGCCTTTCTCTTGGATCTGGGCTTAATTCTCTATTTTACCAAGACCCATATCCTAGCGCGACCAAGAGCCAATGCCACTCCAAGTTGGACCGTTCTCTATGTGGGCATTGCAGTAGCAGCCTTGACTTATCCAGTTGTAGGAATAAGAGAGATTGCTTATCTCGCTTTAGTGATTGGTTTTGGTTTGACCTTTCTTCTTTATCCCCTTATCTATCATGATTTGAAGAAGTCCCCCTTGCCCAGTCATCTGTTGGGCCAAGAAGGCATCTATTGCGCTCCATTTTCCCTTCTTTTAGCAGCTCTGGTTCGTGTGGGTGGAGCGAGCCTTCCTGTCTGGTTCTTACTGATCATGGTAGTTGCCTCACAAGGTTTTTATTTCTTTGTTTTGACGCGTCTACCGAGAATGATCAAAGAAGGTTTTCAACCTGCTTTTTCAGCCCTGACCTTTCCAACGGTCATCACAGCGACCTCTTTGAAAATGGCCCAAGGCTTGTTGCAGTGGCCTTTCTTGACAGCTCTCGTATGGATGGAAACTCTTCTTTGTCTCTTGATTTTAGTCGCTGTTTTAGGAGGTTATGTGGTCTATCTCAGGGAGTAGGAAGTCATCCTTTTTCATTGAAACCTTGTCACGATTATGGTAAGATGCACTATACGATTTGTCATACTCTATAGGAAAGGTATCTATGAAATTCATTAAAGGAAAGATCTCGCTGCTTTATCCCCTTTTTCTGCTCTTGTTTTATTTTTATGTTCGGCCCCAATTTCGCCCTTTGGGCCAGTACGTCTCCAATAGTGTAGCAAGCGCCAATAGCTATTATTGGACCTTATTTGGCCTAGAAGGCCTCTATGCAGTCTTTACAGGATTTTTGGTCTACCGTTTTTCTAAAAAAGCGCAATTTAAGCTGGGGAAGAACCCTCTTCAAGCTCTGATAGAAGCCGTTTTTGCGGCCTGTTTGGTTTACTGGTTGGACTACTTCATCAGTGGTTTTGTTCAAGGACGGGCAGCCGTTTTGAGTCTGTTTCCACGGGAAATTAGCCCCACAGGGGTGCTTATCCTAGTGATTGCAATGGTTATTATCCGGCCGGTGACAGAAGAGCTGATCTTTCGTGGAGCCTTGGTGAATGCCTACTTCAAAGGCTGGAAACTCTATGCTGAGATTTGGCTTCCAGCCCTCATCTACAGTGGCCTACATTTTCTCCACAATCCCTTTTCGCTGGGGGCTTGTATCATCTATCTCCTGCCGAGTGTGATTTTTGGGATCCTGTATTATCGGAGTAAGACGCTCCTTTCTCCTATTTTGGCTCATATCTTGCTCAATCTCTACTACACCTTGCCTTTACTTTTATCTGTATTCAAGTAATAACCGATTTCCTGAGTGAGATTGGTTTTTTTTGAAAATATGGTATAATAGAATAAATTTAAAAGAGGGAGTTGAGGTTTGAAAAAAAGCTACCGCGTCAAACGTGACAAAGATTTTAATGCTATTTTTAAAAGTGGTCAAAATGTTGCCAATCGGAAATTCGTTGTTTACCGCTTGCGCAAAGACCAACCACATTTTCGAGTCGGTCTATCTGTTAGTAAGAAACTGGGAAATGCTGTGACCAGAAATCGCATCAAACGTTTGATTCGCCATGTTTTGATCAAACACCAAGCCTTCCTTACGACCGATGATTTTGTTGTTATTGCTCGTAAAGGAGTGGAGGAGCTCGACTTTCATCAAGTAGAGAAAAATCTTGTACATGTCTTAAAATTAGCGCATGTCTACCAAGAAAGGGAATAAAGTGAAAAAGAAACTGAAGTTAACTGGATTATTAGGAGCGGCCTTATTGGTCTTGACAGCTTGTGGAACCTCTCAAGTGACAGCTCAGTCGACAGGTGGTTGGGAACGCTTCGTCTACTTCTTTGCAGAAGCTATCCGCTTCTTATCGTTTGGCGGCAATATCGGTGTAGGGATTATCGTCTTTACCATTGTTATTCGGACGGTCCTCTTGCCCCTCTTCCAGTATCAAATGAATTCAACCCGCAAGATGCAGGAAATTCAACCCCTACTCAAGGAATTACAAGCTAAGTATCCTGGGAAGGACCTAGATAGTCGGACCAAGCTTTCTGAAGAGATGCGGGCCCTCTACAAGGAAAAAGGTGTCAAAACGTCTTCAGCCTTCCTTCCTCTCTTAATCCAGATGCCGGTTCTGATGGCCTTGTTCCAAGCACTGAGCCGTGTCGAATTCCTTAAAGTTGGTCACTTCCTCTGGTTGGATCTTGGCGCGATCGACCCGACTTATATTTTGCCAGTCCTTGCAGCTCTCTTCACATTTTTCAGTAGTTGGTTGACCAATAAAGCCATGCCAGAGCGCAATGGAAGTGCAACAACTATGATGTATGTGATGCCTGTGATGATCTTCTTCTTTGCCTTGTTCTCAGCCAGTGGGGTCGCACTATACTGGGTGACTTCAAATGCTTACCAAGTCGGGCAAACCTATCTCTTGAACAACCCCTTCAAGATTATTGCAGAGCGTGAAGCAAAAGAGCAAGCTTCGCGCGACATGGAAAAACAAAAACGCCGTGCCCTAAACAAAGCACAGAAAAAGAAAAAATAAGAAAGAGGTGGACATATGGTCCTATATACTGGAGCAACTGTTGAAGAAGCGATTCAAAAAGGCCTGAACGATTTAGATATTCCCCGTATGAAGGCACATATTACAGTTGTAGCACGTGAGAAGAAAGGTTTTCTTGGCTTTTTTGGGAAGAAGCCAGCCCAAGTAGAGATTGAGCCGATTGCAGAAACAACGGTCGTCAAAGCCAATCAAAAAGCTGTCAAAGGCGTACCGGACGAAATTAATGCACAAAACGAGCCGGTCAAGACCGTGAGCGAAGCAACAGTTGACCTTGGGCGCGTGGTTGCTGCGATTAAGAAGGTTGAAAAAGAGGGAGAAGTCGTCTCTGAAGAAATCAAGACGGAGATTCTCAAACATGAAAAAGAAGCGAATACGGTTCTTGAAGAAAAAGGGCATGAGCATATCCTTGAGAAAGTCAAAGAACCAGCGACAAAAGAATCAAGCGAGTCTGATTTCTCAAACCTTGGTATCGAGGTAGAGGAAAACTACAATATCGAAGAAGTCGTAGCTGATGTGACAGCCTATGTTCAAACAGTGGTTGATGAAATGGATGTCGATGCAACCATTTCAAGCAGTCACAACCGCCGTACGGTCAATATGCAAATTGATACCAATGAGCCTGGGCGCGTGATTGGTTATCATGGAAAAGTCTTGAAGGCTCTTCAACTCTTGGCGCAAAATTACCTCTATAACCGCTACTCAAAGAATTTTTACATTACCATTAATGTTAATGACTATGTAGAACACCGGGCAGAAGTTCTTCAAAGCTATGCTCAGAAGTTGGCAACACGTGCTCTCGAAGATGGGCAAGCCCAACAGACAGATCCAATGTCAAACAGTGAACGGAAAATCATTCACCGGATCGTCTCTAAGATGGAAGGAGTCACTAGCTACTCTGAAGGGGAAGAACCAAACCGTTACGTGGTGGTAGACATCGAAGGATAATCTAGCTATTATTTCCCATAAGGGAGAGACGGGATTGAGCCGATCTCTCCCTTTTTGTTAGGATTAGAAAGGAAGCAGATGACATTTGCAGCGATTCGAGAGTTTTTAAAGCTTCAAGGAATTCACTACCAGACACCGGCAAAGGCAGGGGGGCTAGCCTCGGAGATGGAGCAGTATCGTGCACTAGCTCAAGTGGCTCGTAAGGAATTCACCGATTTAGTCTCAGCCTTTCAGAAGCGTCACCCTTACTTGGAGCAGGATCGGACTAGCCAATGGATGAACCAGGCTCAAGTCTTGCGGCCTCATTTTTGGGCCTATCTAAAAGGAGAAGGGACGATGGCAGAACCCATGTTTGCTTTGAGACTTTATGGAGACGCAGTTGATTTTGGTGTTTCCTTAGAGGTGAGCTTTATCGAGCGAAAAAAAGACGAGCAGAGTCTTCAAAAACAACATAAGGTTCTCGTCCTTCCTATCTCTCAGCCGGTTTATTATTTCGTCCAGAAAAATGGAGAGAGTCAAAGGGTAGAAGGAACAGAAAAAAATCGCCATGATCTGTTGCAAGCAGTAGCAGAAGGGGCGGTTCGTAAGGTCCTCGTCAAATACGATATTTCTCTAGTTGAGGAAGATTCTCTTGAGGATATCCTGGATCAGTTGCAAGAGGCGCTGGTGGCTCTGGAACCCTATTACTTGGCAACCCGTCAGGTGTAGAAAGGTTTTCTCCGACCTGTATTTGCAACAATTTTGCCATAGCTATTGACAAATAGAGTTGAATCCGATAGAATAGTAAAGTATGTTTAGTAACTGATCACAACTAGCCGGCTAAACGAATACAAAATCTATGAGGAGGTATTCATCGTGAAACGTACTTATCAACCAAGTAAACTTCGTCGTGCGCGCAAACACGGATTCCGTAACCGTATGTCAACTAAAAACGGTCGTCGCGTATTGGCAGCTCGTCGTCGTAAAGGACGCAAAGTTTTGGCTGCGTAATTCAGATAAAAACCTAAAAACCAGTAGAAACTCGAGACTACTGGTTTTTGTTTTGTCCGAAAGTGAATTTAGAGGCGCTTTCTGCTATAATAGAAAGAAGAAAAACTCGGAAGAAAAGGAAGATCATGCAGATTTTTGATACCCACACCCATCTCAATGTGGAAGAATTCGCAGGAAAAGAACAAGAAGAGCTCGATTTGGCCAAGGAAATGGGCGTTGTAGCCCATAATATCGTTGGTTTTGACAAACCGACGATTGAGCGAGGAATAGCCTTGGCAGACCAGCACCCAGAACTCTATCTCACGCTGGGTTGGCACCCCACTGAGGCAGGCGATTATAGTCCTGAAGTGGAGGCCTATTTACTTGAACAGTTGAAACATCCCAAAGTCGTCGCACTCGGAGAAATCGGTCTGGATTACCACTGGATGACGGCACCAAAAGATGTCCAAGAAAAGGTTTTTCGTCGTCAGATTCAATTGTCTAAGGACTTGGACCTCCCCTTTGTGGTGCATACACGCGATGCTTTAGAAGATACTTATGCCATCATCAAGAGTGAAGGAGTCGGTCCTCGCGGTGGGATCATGCATTCTTTCTCAGGAAGTCTAGAAGAAGCCAAACGCTTCATGGATCTGGGAATGATGATCTCCTTTTCTGGAGTAGTGACGTTTAAGAAGGCAACAGATGTCCAAGAAGCGGCAGCTGGCCTTCCGCTCGAGAAGATCTTGGTTGAAACAGACGCCCCTTACCTGGCACCAGTTCCCAAACGTGGTCGGGAAAATAAAACAGCCTACACTCGTTATGTGGTAGATTTTATTGCAGAACTACGTGGCTTAACAACAGAAGAAGTGGCTCAGGCAACCTATGACAATGCAAGAAAGGTATTTGGCCTTGACTGAGAAAAGAAAAATACCAGAAGTGATTGTCGTGGAGGGCAAGGACGACACAGCCAATCTCCGTCGTTTTTATGAGGTGGATACCTATGAAACCCGAGGCTCTGCGATCGATCAAGATGACTTGGAACGAATTGCTAGCTTGCAAGAGTTGCGTGGGGTCATTGTCTTTACCGATCCAGACTATAATGGCGAGCGAATTCGCAAGATCATTATGCAAGAGGTGCCCCAGGCCAAACATGCCTTTTTAAATCGTGGCGAAGCAGTCCCCAAATCCAAGACTAAGGGGCGTTCTCTTGGAGTGGAGCATGCCAGTTTTGAAGACTTAGAAAAAGCCCTAGCTGGACTTGTGGGCTCCTATGAAGATGAGAATTTCTTTGATATCACAAAGACTGATTTGATGCGTCTTGGTCTGTTGATGGGCAACGATAGTCGCAAACGACGGGAATATCTAGGAGAAGCCTTGCGCATCGGCTACTGCAATGGCAAACAATTGATCAAACGCTTGGAGTTGTTTGGAATTTGTTTGGCCCAAGTCGAAGAGGCGATGGCCCGTTATTAAGACGGAAGTAGAGGGGATCCTTTACCCTTAAACTGATTAGAAAAGAGAAAAAATGAGAATTGCAGATTATAGCGTGACCAAGGCAGTGCTGGAGCGTCACGGTTTTACCTTTAAAAAATCCTTCGGTCAAAACTTCTTGACCGATACCAACATCCTTCAAAAGATTGTGGATACTGCTGAGATTGATAAGCAGGTCAATGTCATCGAAATCGGTCCCGGAATTGGAGCTCTCACTGAGTTTTTGGCAGAAAATGCTGCAGAAGTCATGGCCTTTGAGATTGATGACCGCTTGGTTCCCATTTTGGCGGATACCTTGCGTGATTTTGACAATGTCACGGTTGTCAACCAAGACATCCTCAAGGTAGACCTCAACCAGTACATCGCAGAGTTTAAAAATCCAGACCTTCCGATTAAGGTAGTGGCCAACCTTCCGTATTACATCACAACTCCCATCCTCATGCACTTGATCGAATCCAAGATTCCTTTCCAAGAATTTGTGGTCATGATGCAAAAAGAGGTGGCAGACCGCATCTCAGCTGAGCCCAACACCAAGGCTTATGGTTCTTTATCCATTGCAGTCCAATACTATATGACTGCTAAGGTAGCCTTTATTGTGCCTCGCACCGTCTTTGTGCCAGCACCAAACGTCGACTCTGCCATCCTCAAGATGGTCCGTCGTGAAAAACCAGCAGTAACCGTCAAGGATGAAGATTTCTTCTTCTCTGTCAGCAAGGCTAGCTTTGTCCACCGTCGCAAAACCCTTTGGAACAACTTGACCAGTCGCTTTGGCAAGACCGAAGAAATCAAAGCCAAACTGGAAGCAGGAATCCAAGCTGCAGGCCTGCAACCTTCTGTACGAGGAGAAGCTCTTAGCTTAGAAGACTTCGCTCGCCTAGCAGATGGCCTTCTAGAAGCAGGAATAAAATAACAGAAAAGACATGAGCTTCGTAGCTCATGTCTTGTTTATTGTTGAAGGAAAGGACGGGATTTGAACCCGCGCGTGAATAAAATCCACTTGCCGGATTTCGAGTCCGGTGCCGTACCGAGCTGGGCCACCTTTCCAAGATGCGGAGAAAGGGATTTGAACCCTCACGCCCGAAAGGGCACATGCGCCTGAAGCATGCGTGTCTGCCGTTCCACCACCTCCGCATAGTTCTATTATACACTTTTTAGGAAAAATGCCAAGGAAAAAAAGGAACAGGGAGCCTACAGATGGCTCCTGTTCCTTTATCAATAGATCATTTCAATGCCGCAGGATATAGGCTATCTTGCTCCTTGGAGGTATCTTTGAGGATAAAGATGGCCCATAAAAGAGCTAAGATGCAGACCACTAATCCCGGGATACCCCCTTCAGGACCAAATTCACCACCGGTGATCAAGGTGTGATTTGAAGTTGTGAAGTACATCAAGGATGATTCGCTATCAAAGCCACTGACATGAAAACCATAGACATTTCCCATCAGGAAATTCCAGGCAAAGTGGAAGCCACAAGGTCCCCAAATATTCCCGCGTTTCAGGGCATAGACTGCTGTAAAGACCCCAAAGAAGAAGAGATGAACAGTAGAGAACCAAGAAGCACCGTTGTTATTCATATGGAAGTAGGAGAACATAGTAGCTGAGATGAGGATAGCTAGAAGGGCATTGGTATGGTAGGAGATAGTTGGAATCAACCAACCACGGATATAAATTTCTTCTGCCGCAGTTTGGAAAATATAGCCGATCAAGACCAAAATCCAAGATACAAGAAATGGCATACTAAATTGAATGCGATGGAATGTGGCATTCCCTGTGACTAAAAAGACGATCAAGACTGTTGTGATCATGATGCCTCCCACAAGGCAACCTTTGGCGAATTCAGAAAGCCCATTTCCTTTGGAAAATCCCATGGTTCGAATAGGCCGTTTTTCAATCAAGCGAACCCAAAGGAAAAAGGCAATAATGGTATAGAGGAAGGACCAAAGGTCAAGGATATTCCACCAGTCTGGGATCCAGTGTTGCTTATTGAGAAAGAAGCTAGTCGATGCCGTACTAACAGGGGACATGTACTCTGTGATGTAATACAAGATGAACGGAGCCAAAAACCAAGGTGTCAGAAATTTTCCCTTTTTGATATTGTCAATCAAGGGATTTTGCTTAGAAAGAAAAGAAAGACTCATAAAGAACCTCCATCTAAAAACGAAGAACAAAGAAAAATTTTTTGTTCAGCCAAGTGAGCGTTGAAACAAGGTGCGTTTCTGGTCTTCACTTCCTTTCTATCATGCTTGTCTCTAGTTTCCCACATGCAACTTATTTATGAATGTTTTTCACATTTATTATACCTAAATTTGGAAGCGGTTGCAAGTTCTCTCCTTATTATCCTTAAAAAAATTGCTGAAACTAGTTCCAGATTTTCTTAACAAGCATTCCAGCCTTATTTCGCATTTTTTGGTATAATAGGAGTATTAAACTCAAAGGAGTGCGATTTGCAAGGAACCATCGTCAAGGCCTTGGCTGGCTTCTACTACGTGGAGTCAGACGGGTACATTTACCAGACACGGGCTCGTGGAAATTTTAGAAAAAAAGGACAGACTCCTTATGTGGGGGATCAGGTGGAGTTCTCTGCTGAAGAGAATTCAGAAGGCTACATTTTGAGCATTGCGCCTCGAAAAAACAGCCTCGTGCGCCCTCCTATTGTCAATATTGATCAGGCAGTAGTCATCATGTCAGCTAAGGAACCGGATTTCAACGCCAATCTTTTAGATCGTTTTCTGGTTCTTTTGGAGCATAAGGGGATTCATCCCATTGTCTATATTTCAAAACTGGACTTGTTAGAAAATATGGAAGACATCCACTACTACCAAGGAATCTACCAGGCTATTGGCTATGATTTTGTCTTGTCGATTGAGGAACTCTTGCCCCTTTTGACCAATCAAACCACAGTCTTTATGGGACAGACCGGTGTAGGAAAATCGACCTTGCTCAATAAAATCGCTCCGGATCTGGAGCTTGAAACGGGTGAGATTTCAGATAGTCTGGGGCGCGGTCGACACACGACTCGAGCTGTCAGCTTTTACCATTTAAATGGAGGAAAGATCGCAGATACGCCTGGCTTCTCCTCCCTTGATTATGAAGTGACGACCAGTGAAGACTTAAATCAAGCCTTCCCAGAGATCGCCGACGTGAGCCACTCTTGTAAATTTCGTACCTGTACCCACACGCATGAGCCAGCTTGTGCGGTGAAACCAGCCGTTGAAAGAGAGGAAATTGCGACTTTCCGTTATGAGGATTACTTGCAATTTTTAAGTGAGATTGAAAATCGTCGCGAAACCTATAAAAAAGTTTCGAAAAAAATGCCAAAATAGGAGACAATACAAGAATGAAAACAATGAAATTAGCCCCCTCAATTTTGAGTGCCGATTATGCCAATTTTGAAAGTGAATTGAAACGCTTAGAAGCAGCTGGAGCTGACTATGCCCATATCGATGTCATGGATGGCCATTTTGTGCCTAATATTAGCTTCGGGGCTGGTGTCGTAGAGAGCATGCGTCCACATAGCAAGTTGGTCTTTGATTGCCACTTGATGGTCACCAATCCCGAACACCATATCGAAGAATTTGCCCGTGCAGGAGCTGATATCATCAGTATCCATGTAGAAGCTACTCCCCATATTCACGGAGCTCTTCAAAAAATTCGTCAAGCGGGTGTGAAGGCTAGTGTCGTGATCAACCCAGGGACTCCTGTAGACAGTATCAAACATGTCTTGAATTTGGTGGATCAAGTCTTGGTTATGACCGTTAATCCAGGATTCGGTGGCCAAGCCTTCTTGCCTGAAACCATGGACAAGGTGCGCGAATTAGCCGCTCTTCGTGAAGAAAAAGGCTTAGACTTTGATATCGAAGTGGATGGTGGAATTGATGACCAAAGTATTTCGCAAGCCAAAGAAGCCGGGGCCAATGTCTTTGTAGCAGGCTCTTATGTCTTTAATGGAGATGTCAATGAGCGCGTTCAAACGCTCCGAGATGCTGTAAATGGATAACATCGCAATACTGGCAGGAGGTGACAGCGCGCTCTTGCCAAAAGATCATGACGTTTATGTAGGCGTTGATGGTGGCTGTTTGAAGTTACTGGAAAAAGGTCTGCCTTTAGATATAGCTGTGGGGGATTTCGATTCTGTCTCTGAGACCGATTTGCGCCAGATCCGAACCCAAGCCAAACAAGTTGTTCAATCCGTTCCTGAAAAGAACGATACGGATTTGGAATTGGCCTTGAAAGCGACCTTTGAGGCCTATCCAGAGGCTGCTGTCACCGTTTATGGTGCCTTTGGCGGTCGTTTGGATCACTTTTTGTCCAATATCTTTTTGCCAACCGATCCAGACCTAGCTCCCTACATGGACCAGATCCAATTAGTCGATGGTCAAAATCGCTTGATCTACAGACCAGCTGGTTGCCATGAGATTCAGCCGGATCCAGCCATGTCCTATGTTGGTTTTATGCCTGTCGGAGAAGGCCACTTAGAGATCACAGGGGCCAAGTATCCGATCCATCAGGAGAATTATTTTTTGAAGGCCATGTATGGCTCCAATGAATTTTTGGATCAACCGATTCAAGTGAGTCTTGATCGTGGCTATCTTGTCATTGTTTATAGTAAAGACAGAGGTTAATATGAATATCATTCTGCTTCTGATTGGCCTGCTCAATCTGGGCCTCCTCATCTATTTCTTGCAACGGTCAGATGATACAAGACCGGCTTTACGAGAGATGCTGGAAGACCACGAGGATCATTTGACAGACCAGTTGGACTATCGTTTTGAAAAAGAAAGACAAGCAAGCCAGATTACCAATCAGCAGTTAGAGATCGCCCTGACAGATCGCTTGACCGAGATGCGAGTGGAGATCCACCAGCAGACGACGGCTCTGCGCGCTGAGATGAATGAGCACTTTACTAAAAATCGGGACAAAACAGATGAGCGCATGCGCCAGATCCAAGAGTCCAATGAAGTGCGGCTAGAACAGATGCGCCAAACGGTAGAAGAAAAATTGGAGAAAACCTTGCAACACCGTTTGCAGACCTCCTTTGAGACGGTTTCAAAACAATTGGAGTCGGTCAACAAAGGGCTGGGAGAAATGCAGACGGTGGCGCGGGATGTCGGAACCCTTAATAAAGTTCTCTCCAATACCAAGACGCGTGGGATTATGGGCGAATTGCAACTGGGCCAAATCATTGAAGATATCTTGACCCCAGCCCAGTATGAGCGAGAGTTTGTCACCGTTCCTCAATCCAGTGAGCGCGTGGAATATGCCATTAAGCTTCCAGGGCAAGGAGAGGAGCCAGTCTATCTGCCGATTGACTCTAAATTCCCACTGGAAGACTACTATCGTCTGGAAGAAGCTTATGAATCAGGAGAGAAAGAGGAAATTGAGCGTTACCGCAAGGCTCTTCTTGCTAGTATCAAGCGTTTTGCTAAGGATATCCAACAAAAATACCTCTTTCCACCAGCGACAACTAATTTCGGAATTCTCTTTTTGCCAACCGAAGGCCTCTATTCCGAAGTGGTTCGCAATCCAGAATTCTTCGATCGCTTGCGTCGGGACGAACAAATTTTAGTGGCAGGTCCAAGCACCCTATCAGCCCTCTTGAACTCCTTGTCTGTTGGCTTTAAAACGCTCAACATCCAAAAGAGTGCAGACGATATTAGTAAAGTGTTGGGATCGGTCAAATCAGAATTCCATAAGTTTGGAGGGATTTTGGCCAAGACTCAACGCCATTTAAAGAATGCTTCCAATAATATTGATGATTTGCTAACCAGACGGACCAGTGCCATCGAGCGGACACTCCGCCAAATCGAAAGCGATGAGGACCTGCTGGGACTAGATGTATATATAGAAGATGGAGAAGATGATGGTCAAAATTAACCAAATGAAAAAAGATGAATTGTTCGAAGGATTCTATTTGATCAAGTCAGCAGAAGTGCGTCAAACGCGGGCTGGGAAGAACTATCTAGCCTTTGTTTTTCAGGATGAGACCGGCACGATCGAAGGCAAACTATGGGATGCCCAACCACACAATGTAGAGAGCTTTACAGCTGGGCGCGTGGTCCATATGGCTGGTCGTCGGGAGGTCTACAATAATACTCCACAAGTTAATCAATTGAATATGCGCTTGCCACAAGCAGGAGAGCCCAACAATCCAGCAGACTTCAAGGAAAAACCACCAGTAGATCCCAAGGAATTGCATGAATACCTGTCAAACATGATTTTCAAAATTGAAAATCCAGTTTGGCAACGGATTGTCCGTGCCCTCTATGGAAAATATGAGAAAGAGTTTTATAGCTATCCAGCTGCTAAGACCAACCATCATGCCTTTGAAGCAGGTCTCGCTTATCATACAGCGACCATGGTCCGCTTGGCAGATAGTATCGGCGATATCTATCCTCAATTGAATAAGAGTTTGCTCTTTGCAGGGATTATGTTACACGATTTGGCTAAAGTGATCGAGTTGACGGGTCCTGAAAATACAGAATACACTGTTCGGGGCAATCTCATTGGTCACATTGCTTTGATAGATGAAGAAATCACCAAAGTCTTGCAAGACTTGAAGATTGATGACCAAAAAGAAGAGGTAATTGTCCTTCGCCATGTGATCTTGAGTCACCATGGATTACTCGAATACGGTAGTCCTGTTCGTCCAAAGATCATGGAAGCAGAGATTATTCATATGATCGACAATTTGGATGCAGAAATGATGATGATGACAACAGCTCTAGGTTTGGTTGGTCCTGGCGAGATGACCAACAAGATTTTCGCTATGGAAAACCGATCTTTCTATAAACCGAATATCGATCAGTAAAAACAGAGATAAATACGGAAACTATTCCAAAAAAAAGAAAAAATTAGGGAAAAACGGCCTTCTGTAAATCAGAATGTTCGTTTTTTTCGCTTCTTATGGTATAATGATAGAAAAAACTACATGGTGAGAAAATGAAATTAAGAAGAAGTGAACGGATGGTTGTAATTTCTAATTACTTGATCAACCATCCCTATGAATTGACTAGCCTCAATACCTTTGCAGAAAGGTATGAGTCTGCTAAATCTTCTATCTCAGAAGATATCGTGATTATTAAGCGGGCTTTTGAAGAGATGGAAATTGGAAATATTGAAACCATCACAGGAGCTGGAGGAGGCGTTGTTTTTACGCCCTCTATCTCAGACGAGGAATCAAAAGAAATCGTTCAAGACCTCTGCAAGCAATTGTCTGAAAGTGACCGTATTCTTCCTGGGGGTTACATTTACTTATCTGATCTTTTAAGCAATCCAAAGATTTTGAATCGTATCGGCCGTATCATTGCTAAAGCCTTCCGTAATAAGAAGATTGATGCTGTCATGACTGTAGCGACCAAGGGAGTTCCTCTAGCCAATGCAGTGGCAAACGTCTTGAATGTTCCTTTTGTTATTGTCCGCCGTGATTTAAAAATCACAGAAGGATCAACCGTCAGTGTTAACTATGTTTCAGGATCTAGTGGCGACCGTATTGAAAAAATGTTCCTTTCAAAACGTAGTCTAAAAGCAGGAAGTCGGGTTTTGATTGTGGATGATTTCCTAAAAGGCGGTGGAACGATCAACGGGATGGTCAGTCTTTTGGCTGAATTCGATTCGGAATTAGCAGGGGTAGCTGTTTTTGCTGATAATGCTTCAACAGATCGCGAATTCTTTGAACACAAATCCTTATTACGAGTGACCAATATTGATGTGAAAGAAAATAAATTGAATGTTGAAGTTGGAAATATCTTTGACTAAAGGATACAAAGGAGGATCAAAAAGTGAAAAGAATCTTAGATCGATTTGATAACAGCCCTTTGTGGATTCGCTTAGTGACTGTTTTAGCCTTATCCTTTATTTTAGTAGCTGGTTTGTATACAGTGAAAAAGAATACGGCAGCCCAAGTAACGACAGAGATCCAACCCGCTAAAAAGACAGGGGCTCTTCCAGTGAAAAAGGAAACAAAGGAAGAAAAAGAAAAGAAGGAAGAAAAGAAAAATATTGAAGCTGCAGAGAAAGCAGTAGACCAAATGGAGAAAAATCCGAGTCAAGAATCTGTAACTGCTGCGCAAACAGCTGTTAAGAAAGTGAATGATGCAACTCAAAAACAATCACTAGAAGCTCGTATCCAATACATTGCGAACTATTATGGTTTAACCTATGAGGAAGACACAACGGCTGTTCATCAGAATCAAACAGATTCAAATACAGATACAGGAGCGAACACGACAGACGCGACAATCCAATCACAACAGCAACAACAATATACACCCACTGTAGATGCAGGGACGCAAACTCCGTCTCAAACAGCTCAATAGTTTAACTTTTAGACTTCTTGAAAAAACAGAAAAAAGATCTTGCAAACAAAGTGCCGTCATGTTATAATAATAGACGGTACTTTTTACTTTTGGTCTCTCAAGAGTGTACAGGGACGTGCTGACAAATGTTGCAAAAGTACACACAGATGGTAGCTGTCACCAAGTGTATCATCACCAAAAATAAAAAAATTCACAGGAGAATGTAGATGCCTACAATTAACCAATTGGTTCGCAAACCGCGTAAATCAAAAGTAGAAAAATCTAAATCACCAGCTTTGAACGTTGGTTACAACAGTCATAAAAAAGTTCAAACAAACGTTTCTTCACCACAAAAACGTGGTGTTGCAACTCGTGTTGGAACAATGACACCTAAAAAACCTAACTCTGCCCTTCGTAAATTTGCCCGTGTACGTTTGAGCAACTTGATCGAAGTTACTGCTTATATCCCAGGTATCGGACACAACTTGCAAGAACACAGCGTGGTTCTTCTTCGTGGTGGACGTGTAAAAGACCTTCCAGGGGTACGTTACCATATCGTCCGTGGAGCACTTGATACTGCAGGTGTAAACGATCGTAAACAAGGCCGTTCTAAATACGGTACTAAACGTCCAAAAGCATAAGGAAAGGGGATAAAGAGAAATGAGTCGTAAAAACCGTGCGCCTAAACGCGATGTATTGCCAGATCCGCTTTACAATTCACAATTAGTTACTCGTCTTATCAACCGCGTTATGCTTGATGGTAAACGTGGTACAGCTGCTTCAATCGTTTACGGAGCCTTCGAACAAATTAAAGAAGCTACTGGGAACGATGCTCTTGAAGTATTCGAAACAGCTATGGAAAACATCATGCCTGTACTTGAAGTACGTGCTCGCCGTGTCGGTGGTTCTAACTACCAAGTCCCAGTTGAAGTTCGTCCAGAACGTCGTACAACACTTGGACTTCGTTGGTTGGTAACAATCGCTCGTCAACGTGGTGAACACACAATGGTTGATCGTCTTGCAAAAGAAATTTTGGATGCGGCGAACAACACTGGTGCAGCTGTTAAGAAACGTGAAGATACTCACCGTATGGCTGAAGCTAACCGTGCATTCGCACACTTCCGCTGGTAAGATCAAGATACTGAGGGTGTTAAAAAAGCGACTGAAAATTAGGAAGCTTGACGAAGAATCGAAGATTCTAGGAAAGCTTATCTATTTTCCGAGCTTTTGGCCCGGGTTCAATTAAGCTTTGTCGGCTCTTGAACCCAATTCAACTTTTCTTACAAGTTGGAACCAAAACTTAGCATGAAAACACTGAGAACGGGTAGGTCCTGCCTATCCGTTTTTATTAAATCATGTTATAATAGAATATAGAAATAAAAAATATAGGAGAAACAAACCTCATGGCACGCGAATTTTCACTTGAAAAAACTCGTAATATCGGTATCATGGCTCACGTCGATGCTGGTAAAACAACTACAACTGAGCGTATCCTTTACTACACTGGTAAGATTCACAAAATCGGTGAAACTCACGAAGGTGCGTCACAAATGGACTGGATGGAGCAAGAGCAAGAACGTGGTATCACTATCACATCTGCCGCTACAACAGCTCAATGGAAAGACACTCGTGTAAACATCATCGACACACCAGGACACGTGGACTTCACTATCGAAGTTCAACGTTCACTCCGCGTTTTGGACGGTGCTGTAACCGTTCTTGACTCACAATCAGGTGTTGAGCCTCAAACTGAAACAGTTTGGCGTCAAGCAACTGAATACGGAGTTCCACGTATCGTATTCGCAAACAAGATGGATAAAATCGGTGCTGACTTCCTTTACTCAGTAAGCACACTTCATGACCGTCTTCAAGCAAACGCTCACCCAATTCAATTGCCAATCGGTGCTGAAGATGACTTCCGCGGAATCATTGACTTGATCAAGATGAAAGCTGAAATCTATACGAACGACCTTGGTACAGATATCCTTGAAGAAGATATTCCAGCTGAATACCTTGAACAAGCTCAAGAATACCGTGAAAAATTGGTTGAAGCAGTTGCTGAAACTGATGAAGACTTGATGATGAAATACCTTGAAGGGGAAGAAATCACAAACGAAGAATTGAAAGCTGGTATCCGTAAAGCGACAATCAACGTTGAATTCTACCCAGTACTTTGTGGTTCTGCCTTCAAGAACAAAGGGGTTCAATTGATGTTGGATGCAGTCCTTGACTACCTTCCAAGTCCACTTGATATCCCTGCAATCAAGGGTGTAAACCCAGATACAGACGAAGAAGAAGAACGTCCAGCATCTGATGAAGAGCCATTTGCAGCTCTTGCCTTCAAGATCATGACTGACCCATTCGTAGGTCGCTTGACATTCTTCCGTGTTTACTCAGGTGTCTTGAACTCAGGTTCATACGTATTGAACACTTCTAAAGGTAAACGTGAACGTATCGGACGTATCCTTCAAATGCACGCCAACACTCGTAAAGAAATCGAAACAGTTTACTCTGGAGATATCGCTGCTGCCGTTGGTTTGAAAGATACTACAACTGGTGACTCATTGACAGATGAAAAAGCAAAAATCATCCTTGAATCAATCGAAGTTCCAGAACCAGTTATCCAATTGATGGTTGAGCCTAAATCTAAAGCAGACCAAGACAAGATGGGTATCGCCCTTCAAAAATTGGCTGAAGAAGATCCAACATTCCGCGTTGAAACAAACCCTGAAACTGGTGAAACAGTTATCTCTGGTATGGGTGAGTTGCACTTGGATGTCCTTGTTGACCGTATGAAACGTGAATTCAAGGTTGAAGCTAACGTTGGTGCTCCTCAAGTATCTTACCGTGAAACATTCCGCGCTTCTACACAAGCACGTGGATTCTTCAAACGTCAATCTGGTGGTAAAGGTCAGTTTGGTGATGTTTGGATCGAATTTACTCCAAACGAAGAAGGTAAAGGATTCGAGTTCGAAAATGCGATCGTCGGTGGTGTGGTTCCACGTGAATTCATCCCTGCAGTAGAAAAAGGACTTCAAGAATCTATGGCTAACGGTGTTCTTGCTGGTTACCCAATGGTTGACGTGAAAGCTAAGCTTTACGATGGTTCATACCACGATGTCGACTCATCTGAAACTGCCTTCAAGATCGCTGCATCTCTTGCACTTAAAGAAGCTGCTAAGACTGCACAACCAGCTATCCTTGAACCAATGATGCTTGTAACCATCACAGTTCCTGAAGAAAACCTTGGGGATGTTATGGGGCACGTAACTGCTCGTCGTGGACGTGTAGATGGTATGGAAGCACACGGTGCAAGCCAAATCGTTCGTGCTTATGTACCGCTTGCCGAAATGTTCGGTTACGCTACTGTTCTTCGTTCTGCAACTCAAGGACGTGGTACTTTCATGATGGTATTTGACCACTACGAAGATGTACCAAAATCAGTACAAGAAGAAATCATTAAAAAAGCTAAAGGTGAAGCTTAATTTACCAAATCTGAGAACTCTTCCCGTTTAGGGAAGGGTTTTTGTTTGTCTGGAAAGGCTAGAGGTTAAATGGTAGTAGAGGAAACGTCATTTCCATGGACTAAGACTTTGTGAAAAACTTTAATAAAAAAGGTCTCGAACTATGATAAATCTTGCTTTTCGTTGGGAAATAGTTGCTTTTTAATGCAATAAAGTATATAATAGAGACTGTTAAAAGATGTTTGGCGCTGTGTCAAGTTACTCTTTTCACAAAAAATTTTTTTGATTTTCATAAGGAGGAAATCACGAATGGTAGTTAAAGTTGGTATTAACGGTTTCGGTCGTATCGGACGTCTTGCTTTCCGTCGTATCCAAAACGTAGAAGGTGTTGAAGTTACACGCATCAACGACCTTACAGATCCAGTTATGCTTGCACACTTGTTGAAATACGATACAACTCAAGGTCGTTTCGACGGTACTGTGGAAGTTAAAGAAGGTGGATTCGAAGTTAACGGTAAATTCGTTAAAGTTTCTGCTGAACGTGATCCAGAACAAATCGACTGGGCTAACGACGGTGTAGAAATCGTTCTTGAAGCAACTGGTTTCTTTGCTACTAAAGCAGCTGCTGAAAAACACTTGCATGCTGGTGGTGCTAAGAAAGTTGTTATCACTGCTCCTGGTGGATCAGATGTTAAAACAGTCGTATTTAACACTAACCACGATATTCTTGATGGTACTGAAACAGTTATCTCAGGTGCTTCATGTACTACAAACTGCTTGGCTCCAATGGCTAAAGCTCTTCAAGATAACTTCGGTGTTGTTGAAGGATTGATGACTACTATCCACGCTTACACTGGTGACCAAATGATCCTTGACGGTCCACACCGTAAAGGTGACCTTCGTCGTGCACGCGCTGGTGCTGCTAACATCGTTCCTAACTCAACTGGTGCTGCTAAAGCAATCGGTTTGGTTATCCCTGAATTGAACGGTAAATTGGACGGAGCTGCACAACGCGTTCCTACTCCAACTGGATCAGTTACTGAATTGGTAGTTGTTCTTGAAAAGAACGTTACTGTTGATGAAGTAAATGCAGCTATGAAAGCAGTAGCTAACGAATCATACGGTTACACTGAAGATCCAATCGTTTCTTCAGACGTTGTAGGTATGTCTTACGGATCATTGTTTGACGCAACTCAAACTAAAGTTCTTGACGTTGACGGTAAACAATTGGTTAAAGTTGTTTCATGGTATGACAACGAAATGTCTTACACTGCACAACTTGTTCGTACTCTTGAATACTTCGCAAAAATTGCTAAATAATTCATGCGTATGATGAGAGGAGGGAAACCTCCTCTTTTTTTGTACTTTTTTTAGGGCTTTCTCATCATATTATAGGAATTGCCAAAATAGATTGACAGTGCTAAATAGATTAAGGTATCCTATTCTTGATTGGAGATTTCTAATACAACGAAATGAAAGCGATTACAGGTCGTATAGAAAGGAGCCAATGGAAATCGCTCAAGAAATAGAAAAAAACATACAAGGAGGTCAAGATGAAAGGTCATCTATTTGAAAAGAAAGAACGATTTAGTATACGAAAATTCAGTGTGGGAGTTTGTTCCGCATTGATTGGGTTAGCATTTTTAGGAACAGGCGCTGTCTCTGCAGATGAGACGGTTTCTACTAGTGAACAACCCTTGGAAACCTCTTCAGTAGCGACTGAAGAGGTCAATCATCTAGTGAGAGAAGCTGGCGTCTATACTGCAGATGCGGCACTTCCTACAGCTGATCCTGCAAAACCGGCCACAGAAGCTTTCACTCCAGAGGCTAGCCCTACAAGTACAGAAGCTAGCTCGACAACTACAGATCATCCAGCTGTTTCAGAGACTGAAAAACCGAAAGCTACTGCTGAAAAAGTGGCTGATTTACCAACCAATGAAGAAAAACAATTAAGACCCAAAGAAGTTAAGTTCGATACCTGGGACGATCTCTTGAAGTGGGAACCAGGAAAACGAGTGGATGACGATATGAACAGAGCAAGCGTTCCACTTGCGAGTCGTTTCCAAGGAAAACAAATTAATGAACAAGCCAACCCTGAAGCGAAGATCCAAGCGCTGTCAAACATGAACTCCAAAGCCAAGGATCATGCGTCTGTCGGCGGGGAAGAGTTTAAGGCCTATGCTTTTGATTACTGGCAATATTTGGATTCTATGGTCTTTTGGGAAGGGCTGGTCCCATCAGCAGATGTGATCGATGCTGCCCACCGAAATGGGGTTCCTATTTATGGGACAATCTTTTATAACTGGTCTAGCAGCATCAAGGATCAAGAACATTTTGCAGAAACCTTGAAAGAAGATAGTGAAGGCTCTAAAACCTTCCCGATCGCCCGTAAATTAGTCGAACTTGCCAAGTACTATGGCTTTGATGGTTACTTTATCAACCAAGAAACGACCGGAAATCTTGTAGAACCATTGGGTCCAAAATTGAGAGATTTTCTTCTTTATACCAAGGAATATGCGAAGAGTCTGAATTATCCGATTAAGTATTCCTGGTATGATGCTATGACCTATGAATATGGCCGTTACCATGAGAATGCGCTGGGAGAATACAACTACAATTTCATGCAGCCAGAAAATGGGGAAAATCCAGTGGATACCTTCTTTGCTAACTTTAACTGGGGCAAATCAGAAGTTGATTATTCCATCAGTACAGCCAAATGGATTAACCGGAATCCTTATGATGTTCTTGCTGGACTCGAGCTCCAAAAAGGAGGCTCTTATAAGACTAATGTAGACTGGAATGCCATTTTAGATGAACATGGCAAGTTGCGTCTATCCCTTGGTCTTTATGCGCCAGATACGATTACAGGTCTAGGAAAAACTGGAGAAGGATACCATACCCATGAAGATCTATTCTGGACAGGTTTCCAAGGAGATCCGACTAAAGGGAAACCAGCAGACCAATCTTGGTATGGAATGTCTAATTTGGTTGTGGACAAAACTCCTATTACAAGTGAAGATTTCAATACTTCCTTTAATACTGGACATGGCAAACACTGGTTTGTGGACGGCAAGATTTCTAAAGAAGGGGAATGGAACTACCGTTCTGTTTCAGGCTACCTTCCAACCTGGCGTTGGTGGGTAGAGCATAGTGAAGATAGTACACCATTGAAAGGTCGCTATGATTTTGATCAAGCCTACAATGGAGGAAATTCTCTAGCCTTTGAAGGAGATTTAAAAGCCAATAGCAGTCAAAATGTCATGCTCTATTCGACCAAGATTCCTGTGACAGAAACGACAAAATTAAGCGTCAGTCATAAAGGTGGGGTCGGAGCAGCTGCCTGGGTAGCTGTTGCCACAAAAGAAGACTACTCTGAATACGAATGGAAAGAATTGACACCGAGTGCGGATTGGTCTACTCAAACCTTTGATTTGGGAAGTTTGGCTGGCAAAACCATTTATGCTGTGAAGATGTTCTTTGACCATGATACGGATGTCAAAGACTACAAATTTAATCTTGGCCAATTGTCGATTACGTCGAACCAAGAGAAACCAGCTACTCCAGCAGAAGTATCCGTTCGTGCAAAACGCCTACAAAATGCGCAAGAAGCAGAAGCAGTCCTTAATTTTAAAGGGGTAGCAGATGCGGATTATTATGAAGTCTATGAAAAAGATGGCGACAACTGGCGTCTCTTAACAGGGTCTTCTGCAACAACCGTCTATCTACCAAAAGTTAGCCGTTCAGCAAGTGCTGAAGGAACGACTCAGGACCTCAAGGTTGTGGCAGTTGGGAAGAACGGCCAACGTTCAGATGCAGGAACTGTGGCCTTTGATTGGGGTATGACCGTGTCAGATACCAGTCTTCCAAAAGCCCTAGCACCAAACGTGGTCATCGGAGCCAAAGTGATCGGTTCGAGCTTCCCAGATGCGGATGGTAGTGAAGGCATCGAGGGGATGTTAAATGGTACCATTACCAGTCTTTCAGATAAATGGTCCTCTGCTCAATTGAGTGGAACCGTCGATATTCGCTTGACACAACCACGGACCATTGTTCGTTGGGTCATGGACCATGCCGGTGCGGGTGGAGAATCTGTCGACGATGGCAAGATGAATACCCGTGACTTCGACCTTTACTACAAGGATGAAGCGGGTGAATGGAAGCTCGCTAAGGAAGTTCGTGGCAATAAAGCCCATGTGTCTGACATTACACTTGATCATCCGATCAAGGCTCAAGAATGGCGTCTCCATGTCATTACGGCAGATAACGGAACTCCATGGCAAGCCATCCGGATTTACAACTGGAAGATGTATGAAAGTCTGGATACGGAAACGGTCAACATCCCGATGAAACATGCTGCAGCGCAAAACCTAGGTAATCATTTTGTCCAAGTCGGTTTCAAAGATGTTCCAGCTAATACTACTCTGACTCTTTATGCCGATAAAGAAGCGACTAGCCCAATTGCGACCATGACAGCCGATCAAGCTGGAAATCTCATTTTTAAACCGCTTGCTTTTGAATCAACCCCATCTCTTCTATACTATCGTGCGCAAGAACCTGGTAAAGATATCAGTAATGTTTTGGCGATCGAAGTTCCAAAGAATGATAAAGAAATTGCGGGACTTCAATTTGAAGATGGATTGACTAAGAAGGTCTACCGGGAAGGCGATGCCCTTTCCTTAAAAGGGGCGACTCTCCGCGTTCATTATAAAGATGGCCAAGCAGATCAACTGGTCAACCTCACCAACTCAGGTGTAGAGATCCATGGATTTGACAGTAGCAAGCTTGGAGAACAACACCTAGAAGTTTCTTACCTTGGTCAGAAATTGGATAAGACTCTCACTGTTTTTGTGGTCAGTGCAGAGGAAGCGGGTGAAAAAGCAGTTGCTGGTCTAGAATTGACCGACAAACCAAAAGTGGAATATATTGTCGGAGAAGCATTGGAGAAAGAAGGCGGACGCTTTACAGTCGTCTTTGAAGATGAAACGACCGAAACGCATGCCTTGACAGATGAAGGTGTGGAAGTAACTGGCTTTGATACGACTAAGGAAGGTCGTCAAACCCTCACTGTCCATTACAAAGGAGCTAGCACAAGCTTTGATGTCCTCGTCAATCCAAAACCAGCTCTCAACGATGAATACCTCAAGCAAAAATTGGCTGAAGCTGCAAAAGCCAAAGTAGACTTTACTTTTGCGACTCCTGAAGTCAAAGAAGCTTTGCTGGCTGGAATGGCTGCTTCTGAAAAAGTCTTGAAAGAGCATGATACCAGCACACAAGATCAAGTCAATGAGCAGTTGAACCAATTGACCGCTCTCTTGAAAGCCTTGGATGGTCAAGCTAATCTAACAAAAGAAAAAGAAGCTCTCTCTGCCCTAACAACAGAAGCGACTGCTCTATTAGCAAGCAAGCCAAATCACCCTTCTGGTGAGGCTTTGCAGGCACTGATTGAGAAAAATAAAGAGCTCCTAGCTTCTTCAGAACTCACTCCTGAAGCGCTTGAAACAGCTAAGACAAGTCTAGAGACCTTGATTGCACTCCTGAAAGAAGATAAGCCAGCGGTCTTTGTAGACCCTGCGACTGGAGTCGAAGTTCAATTCTCCAACTTAGAGCCAACCGTTGTCAAAGGACTAAAAGTCGCAAAAGTTGAAGCCAATCAGGAAGAAAAAGAAGAGCTGAAGGGCCGAGAAGGAATCGTCTTTGATATTGAAGGCGTGGATGCAAGCGGTCAAGACATCGATACGCACTATTCATCCCTTGTGAAGATTCCTGTGGATAAGGATAAAGAAGTGGAGCAAGTCCTCTTCTTCCCTGAAGGTCAAGCTCCTCAATCCTTGGCCTTTGAGAGAGTTGGAGATGTGGTCATCTTTACCGCTCCTCATTTTACCCACTATGCGATTGTCTATAAGCCAGCCAAAACGGAAGGACCAGACCAACCGATCCAACCAGAGGAACCGGCTAAACCAGATCAGCCTGTTCAACCAGTTCAACCAAATCAGCCAGTCCAACCAGCTGCCCCAGTGACTTCGGATCCAGCTAATTCATTGAAGCCTACAGAGTCTTCTCAAGTGGATCAGTTGACCCCAACGACTTCTACTCAACCGGGTCATCAAGAGGAAGAACACAAGGATATGGTTGATCAAGAGATCCATCAGTTGTTAAGTGCCCACCAAGGAGTAAACTCACAGCCGACTGTTCAGCAAGAAACAAAAGATGCAAGCAAAGAAAGTCAATCGGAACACTTGCCAAATACGGCTAGCCTAGAAGCTTCCTTTGCAGCTGAAGCTGTTCTCCTAGCAGCCTTAGGCGCCTTCCTCTTGGCTGGTAAGAAGAAAGAAGAGTAAGGCTTTTACAGGATTCTTTCGTTCACTTAAAAAGTCACTCTCAAAAAAAACTCTCTGGTGAAAACTAGAGAGGTTTGATCTTGTATCTAGAAGTGTCGTTCGGATCCTGTGAATTAGAGGGGAAAAGCATTGGATTTTTCTACCTCTTTTACAGCTTTTGTGATATAATTATCATGTATTAAAAAAAGAAGGAGTCATATCTAATGGCAAAATTGACTGTTAAAGACGTTGACTTGAAAGGGAAAAAAGTTCTCGTTCGTGTTGACTTCAACGTTCCTGTAAAAGATGGCGTGATCACTAACGATAACCGTATCACTGCAGCTCTTCCAACTATCAAGTACATCCTTGAACAAGGTGGACGTGCAATCCTCTTCTCTCACCTTGGACGTGTAAAAGAAGAAGCAGATAAAGAAGGTAAATCACTTGCTCCTGTAGCTGCTGACTTGGCTGCTAAATTGGGTCAAGAAGTTAAATTTATCCCAGGTGTTACACGTGGTGCTGAATTGGAAGCAGCTGTTAACGCTCTTGAAGATGGACAAGTTCTCTTGGTTGAAAACACTCGTTTCGAAGATGTTGATGGCAAGAAAGAATCTAAAAACGATCCTGAACTTGGTAAATACTGGGCATCACTTGGAGATGGTGTCTTCGTAAACGATGCATTCGGTACTGCTCACCGTGCACACGCATCTAACGTTGGTATCTCTGCAAACGTTGATAAAGCTGTTGCTGGATTCCTTCTTGAAAATGAAATTGCTTACATCAAAGAAGCAGTTGAAGCTCCAGAACGTCCATTCGTAGCTATCCTTGGTGGATCTAAAGTATCTGACAAGATCGGTGTTATCGAAAACTTGCTTGAAAAAGCTGATAAAGTCCTTATTGGTGGTGGGATGACTTACACATTCTACAAAGCACAAGGTATCGAAATCGGTAACTCACTTGTAGAAGAAGATAAATTGGATGTGGCGAAAGCTCTTCTTGAAAAATCAAACGGCAAATTGATCTTGCCAGTTGACTCAAAAGAAGCGAACGCATTTGCTGACTACACTGAAGTGAAAGACACTGAAGGTGAAGCAGTAGATCCAGGATTCCTTGGTCTTGATATCGGTCCTAAATCAATCGCTAAATTCGACCAAGAATTGACTGGTGCGAAAACAGTTGTATGGAACGGACCTATGGGTGTATTTGAAAACCCTGACTTCCAAGCTGGTACAATCGGTGTGATGGACGCTATCGTGAAACAACCAGGCGTTAAATCAATCATCGGTGGTGGTGACTCAGCTGCTGCTGCGATCAACCTTGGCCGTGCAGACAAATTCTCATGGATCTCTACTGGTGGTGGTGCTTCTATGGAACTCCTTGAAGGTAAAGAACTTCCAGGATTGGCTGCTCTTACAGATAAATAATCTAAATAGAATGAAAGAGGCTGGGACAAAAGTCCTAGCCTCTCAATTATTTTTGGATTGTCGAGCAAGACGCAGTGGTTGAGTGGGCTCTACTACGCTGATTTCATCAGCTTTTACAGCCCTACTCAACTGTGCGGAGGTGGGACGACGAAATCGAATTCTAACGAATTACCGATTTCTGTCCCACTCTCTTTTTTCTTTCTATTGATAACTGTTCTCTCCTTTCTGAAAATATGGTAGAATAATAGAAATAGAAAGATAGGTGACCATGGATTACTTTAAACGACACAAATTTGATTGGTCCAAATTCCGTTTGGGGATGAGAACCTTTAAAACAGGGATTGCCGTTTTTATTGTACTACTTATTTTTGGAATATTTGGCTGGCGAGGCCTTCAGATCGGGACTTTGACAGCTGTTTTTAGTTTGAGGGAAGACTTTGATAAGAGTGTCTACTTCGGGGCTTCGCGTGTCATGGGCAACAGTATCGGAGGTTTTTATGCCGTATTGTTCTTCCTTTTAAAAACGCTCTTTCATGGGGCGTATTGGGTGACTCTTATTTTTGTACCTATTGCGACCATGTTAACCATTATGACAAATGTCGCTATGAATAATAAAGCAGGAATTATCGGAGGAGTTTCGGCAATGCTGATCATTACCCTCTCAATTCCTAACGGAGAAACCTTCTTGTATGTTTTTGCCCGAATATTTGAGACCTTTATTGGCGTTTTCGTTGCGATTTTGGTCAATTCGGATGTGGATCGCATTCGCGATTTTCTCAAGAAACACAAAAAACCTATGTAAGATTATATAACATTTAATCTTGACATAGATTTTTTTTTCGATATAATAGAATAGAAAGAGGAACGGTATGAAGGAAAAGGAATTACGACGCTCGCTGGCAGTCTTTCCGATTGGCAGTGTTATGAAGCTGACCGACTTGACAGCTCGCCAGATTCGTTATTATGAAGATCAGGGATTGATTTCTCCTGATCGGACAGAAGGCAATCGCCGCATGTATTCGTTGGACGATATGGACCGCCTGCTTGAGATCAAAGATTATATCTCAGATGGCTTCAATATTGCGGATATTAAGAAGAAATATGCGGAAAAAGAGCAAGAGCAAACCAAGGTTGTCAGTCAAGAAGAGATCCGTAAGGCTCTTCATCGTGACATTATTCAGCAAAGTCGCTTCACATCTTCCCCATCGCCATATGGTCAATTTCGTTGATCATTTCATATGCTTGTAATCTATTTTAAGGAGACAAAAATGTCAATTACTGCTGCAGATATTCGCCGTGAAGTAAAAGAAAAAAATGTTACTTTTATTCGCTTGATGTTCTCTGATATTTTGGGAACCATGAAGAACGTCGAAATTCCAGCTACCGATGAGCAACTGGACAAGGTTCTTTCAAATAAAGCCATGTTTGATGGTTCTTCTATCGAAGGATTTGTCCGTATCAACGAGTCAGATATGTATCTTTACCCAGATTTAGATACATGGACAGTCTTCCCTTGGGGAGATGAAAATGGTAGCGTAGCTGGCTTGATCTGTGATGTCTATACGACTGAAGGGAAACCATTTGCGGGCGACCCACGTGGCAACTTAAAACGTGCCCTTCGTCATATGGAAGAACTTGGATTCAAATCCTTTAACCTTGGTCCAGAACCAGAATTCTTCCTCTTCAAGTTGGACGAAAATGGAGATCCAACTCTTGAAGTAAACGACAAAGGTGGCTATTTTGACTTGGCTCCAACAGACCTTGCAGATAACACTCGTCGTGAAATCGTAAATGTCTTGACCAAGATGGGCTTTGAAGTAGAAGCCAGTCACCACGAAGTAGCCGTTGGTCAGCATGAAATCGACTTTAAGTATGACGAAGTTCTTCGCGCTTGTGACAAGATCCAAATCTTTAAACTCGTTGTGAAGACCATCGCCCGTAAACACGGCTTGTATGCAACCTTTATGGCCAAACCAAAATTTGGAATTGCCGGATCAGGTATGCACTGTAATATGTCTCTCTTTGACCAAGATGGCAACAATGCCTTCTTTGATCCAGAAGATCCAAAGGGTATGCAATTGTCAGAAACAGCTTATCACTTCTTGGGTGGCTTGATCAAGCATGCATATAACTTTACAGCGGTGACCAACCCAACCGTCAACTCTTATAAACGTTTGGTTCCTGGATATGAAGCACCTGTTTATATCGCTTGGGCAGGCCGCAACCGTTCCCCATTGGTACGTGTGCCAGCATCACGTGGTATGGGAACTCGTTTGGAATTACGCTCCGTAGACCCAATGGCCAATCCTTATGTAGCCTTGGCAGTCTTGCTTGAAGTTGGCCTTCACGGGATTGAAAATAAAATCGAAGCACCTGCTCCGATCGAAGAAAATATCTATGTGATGACACCGGAAGAACGTAGAGCAGCTGGAATCACAGATCTTCCTTCTACCCTTCACAATGCCTTGAAAGCCTTGACAGAAGACGAAGTGGTGAAAGCTGCCTTGGGTGAACACATCTACACCAGCTTCCTTGAAGCCAAACGAATCGAATGGGCAAGCTATGCGACCTTCGTATCTCAATGGGAAGTAGACAACTATTTAGATCTTTATTAAGAAACAAGAGTAAAGAGGCTAGGACAAAAGTCCTAGCCTCTCAATTATTTTTGGATTGTCGAGCAAGACGCAGTGGTTGAGTGGGCTCTACTACGCTGATTTCATCAGCTTTTACAGCCCTACTCAACTGTGCGGAGGTGGGACGACGAAATCGAATTCTAACGAATTACCGATTTCTGTCCTACTCTCTTTTTGATCCTCAAAAAGTCATCATAAAACCAGTTGAGACAGTGGTCTCAACTGGTTGTTTTTTAATTTTCGTCATCTGGTGTGAGAATCATTGGAATAATGATGGGTTCACGTTCCGTGCTTTCGTATAGGAATGGACGAAGAGCATTGACAATCGCACCATTGACGGTTTGGATATTGGCATCTTTGTTCTTCAAGGCGATGCGAATTGCATTGAAGAGGATGCGCTGGCTTTCACGGATCAGATCTCCTGATTCACGCATGTAGATAAAACCACGGCTCAAGATGTCTGGTCCAGCCAGGATCATCTTCGATTTGAAGTCAACAGTCGCAACAGCAAGCACGACACCGTCTTCGGAAAGGTCTCTCCGGTCACGAAGGACAGCAGCCCCGATTTCACCGATGCGGTTTCCATCGACATAGATATCTTGAGCATTGAAGCTTCCTGCGATTCGAGCAGAGTTGGCTGTTAGAGCGAGGACATCACCATTACTCATGATGAAGATATTGTCTTTTTCCACTCCGCAATCACGCGCAAGTCCTGCGTGGATCTTCTGCATCCGGTATTCACCATGGACAGGCATGAAGTATTTTGGTTTGATCAAGCGGAGCATAAGTTTTTGTTCTTGTTGCCCCCCGTGTCCAGAAGTATGGATATTGTTGATCTTCCCGTGAATGACATCGACCCCCGCTTCAGAAATCGTATTGATCAATTTATTCACACTGGTTGTATTTCCAGGAATTGGACTAGAAGAGAAGATCACAGTATCTCCTGGTTGGAGTTGCACTTGGCGGTGCGTTCCGTTGGCAATCCGAGAGAGGGCTGCCATTGGCTCTCCTTGGCTTCCTGTACACATGATCAGGATTTCATTGGCCGCATAGTCTTTGATCTCATTTGGCTCGATAATGGTTCCAGCAGGGACCTTGATGTAGCCAAGCTCGATTCCATTGACGATGGCTTTTTCCATCGAGCGTCCAAAGACGACGATCTTACGACCGGTCTTAACAGCGGCCTCAGCAGCTTGTTGGAGACGGAAGATATTCGAAGCAAAGGAGGCAAAAATGATGCGCCCATGGATGCCTTCGATGATCTTCATGATGGATTGGCCAACCACTTTTTCAGAGTTAGTAAAGGTTGGGATTTCCGCGTTGGTTGAGTCTGAAAGCAGACAGAGAACGCCTTCTTCCCCAAGGGCCGCCATACGATGGAGGTCAGCCGGTTCTCCAACAGGTGTGAAGTCAAATTTGAAGTCTCCGGTACAGACAATCTTTCCTTGAGGGGTGTGAATCACAATCCCTAAAGGTTCTGGAATCGAGTGAGTCGTACGGAAGAAGGTTGCTTTAAGATTTTTAAATTGAAGCTCAGTGTTTTGGTTGATTTCGTAGAGTTTGGCATCACGAAGAAGACCATGCTCTTCTAATTTTCCACGGATCAAGGCAAGCGCCAAAGGTCCAGCGTAGATAGGGACATTGGCTTGCTTCAAAAGGAAAGGAATCCCACCGATGTGGTCTTCGTGTCCGTGGGTAATGAGGACCGCTTTGACTCGATCGATATTGTCAACGATATAAGAGTAATCTGGGATTACATAGTCGATCCCAAGGAGGTCATCTTCTGGAAATTTGATCCCGGCATCGACAATGATGATTTCATCTTGGTATTCGATCCCGTAGGTATTTTTTCCGATTTCTCCAAGTCCACCAATGGCAAATACACCAACTTCTTCAGGTTTTAAGGTATAAGCCATGGATTAATACTCCGTTAGTTCAAAAGCACCTGACTCTTTCTCGTAAGCAAGGTGTTGCTCAGAAAGTGGTGTGATAAATTCAATGTTGAAATCTGTGTTTGCTTCAACCAATTGACGAGCTTGGATGCGTCCTTCGCGTTCATTTGGTGCATCAATATCGAGATAAAGTGCATGCGTGGTTTCACGACGAGGGTTGCGGTCTTTTGTTTCCTGATAAAAAACTTTGTAAATCATGAAGTAATTTTCCTTTCATTATTTCGGTCTATTTGTTAGCTACGAAGGAGTGTAATCACTAGAGTTTCCTACTCGCAACTAGTGGACCTGATTCGATACAATTAATTATCATTATATCATAAATTTGCCTGTAAGTAAAAGATAGACTGGAAAAGTCAGAGAGGCAAAGGGCTATAATAGAGAAGCTTTTGAGCGGTTTTGGATATGAAAATCCTGCGCTCTAGAGGAGAGTTTCGCTGGGATTTGAAGGGAATTTGTAGTATAATATAATCCAGTTCAAGAGGAGTAGGAAATGAAATTATTAGCATTTGATACCTCGAGTAAGGCTCTTTCTGTAGCGATTTTAGAAGATGAGACTCTACTTGCAGAAACAACATTAACCATTAAAAAGAATCATAGTATTACCTTGATGCCGGTCATCGATTTTTTGATGCAACAAATTGACTTGACACCCAAGGACTTGGATCGCATTGTGGTGGCAGAAGGTCCTGGGAGCTACACTGGGCTGCGCATTGCAGTCGCAACCGCAAAGACCTTGGCTCATACCTTAGGGATTGACTTGGTCGGGGTTTCGAGCCTCTTAGCCTTAGTGCCAGATGATCTAGAAGGTTTGGTAGTGACCGTCATGGATGCCCGTCGGAACAACGTTTATGCGGGTTTTTACCAAAATGATCAGCTGGTTGCACCAGAAGGGCATTTTCCACTTGAGGAAGTTATAGACCGTGCAGCGACGAGTGAGCAGGTCACCTTTGTCGGAGAAGTCACGGCCTTTAAGGAGCAGATCGCCTCTAGTCTGCCAAGTGCTACTTACTATGAAACCTTGCCAGATGCAGTGAAAATCGGACGTCTCGGTCTCAAACAAGCGCCTGCCAGCCTCCATGATTTTGTCCCTCATTATCTCAAACGGGTCGAAGCAGAGGAAAATTGGCTCAAAGACCACACAGAAACAACGACCTCTTACATCAAGCGCCTATGATGAAAGGAACAATCAGGAAAGGGAGTAGCCAAGATGCGGCTGCTATTCTCGCTGTGCTGGAAGATGTCTATGAAGCTAGTCCCTGGAAGTTGGAGCAGATCCAAGCTGATTTAGAGCAGGAATCGATTTTCTATTTCCTAGCTGTGGATGAAGGACAAGTCCTTGGGTTTGTTGCCATTCAAGAGACTCTTTATGAAGCAGAGGTCTTACAGATTGCGGTCAAGCGCGCCTTTCAAGGCCAAGGCCTAGCTCAGCAGTTACTCGCGCAGTTGCCAGACCAAAAAGAGATTTTCTTAGAAGTGCGCGTGTCCAATCAACCGGCCCAAGGCCTATACAAAAAAATGCATTTTGAAGAAATTGCACGGAGGAAAAACTACTATCACGATCCCATAGAGGATGCTGTGATCATGAAGAGGAACCCAAATGAAAGATAGATATATTTTGGCTTTTGAGACATCTTGTGATGAGACCAGTGTGGCTGTCTTGAAAAATGACGACCAACTCTTGTCCAATGTCATTGCCAGTCAAATCGAAAGTCACAAGCGTTTTGGTGGGGTGGTGCCTGAGGTAGCCTCTCGTCACCATGTGGAAGTCATCACCGCTTGTATTGAAGAAGCCCTGGAAGAAGCTGGCATCACAGAAGTCGATGTCACAGCTGTAGCTGTCACCTACGGTCCAGGCCTGGTTGGAGCTCTCTTGGTCGGCCTAGCAGCAGCCAAGGCCTTTGCCTGGGCGCATGGACTTCCTTTGATTCCTGTCAATCATATGGCAGGGCACTTGATGGCCGCTCAAAGCGTCGAGCCCTTAGAATTTCCACTTTTGGCCTTGCTGGTGAGTGGAGGACATACAGAACTAGTCTACGTCAGTGAAGCGGGTGATTATAAGATCGTCGGAGAGACCCGTGATGATGCTGTCGGAGAGGCTTATGACAAGGTCGGGCGCGTGATGGGCTTGACCTATCCAGCAGGACGTGAAATTGATCAACTAGCCCACCAAGGGGCTGATATCTACGATTTCCCACGGGCCATGATCAAGGAAGACAATCTGGAATTCTCTTTTTCAGGGCTCAAATCGGCCTTTATCAATCTGCACCATAATGCGCAGCAAAAAGGAGAAAGCCTCTCCAATGCAGACCTGTCAGCGAGTTTCCAAGCAGCCGTATTAGACATTCTCATGGCCAAGACCAAGAAGGCTTTGGAGAAATATCCAGTCAAAACCCTAGTCGTTGCTGGTGGGGTCGCAGCCAACCAAGGCCTTCGTGAACGCTTGGCTTCTGAGATCACCGATGTCAAGGTCATCATTCCGCCTCTGCGCCTCTGCGGGGATAATGCAGGGATGATCGCCTATGCCAGCGTCAGCGAATGGAACAAAGAAAACTTCGCAGGCTGGGACCTCAACGCCAAACCAAGCCTAGCCTTTGAAGGAATTGAATAAGAAAAAGGAGCCGATTGGATGTGCGATTCCAATGGCTTTTTTGCTGGGATCTCACCAACTAGTAGCGGATTTGCGAGTCCAAAGAAAATTCGGTATGATAGAAGGAATGAAAGATTGGTGGAACAAGTATAGTTCTATAAAAAGTAGGTGGAGATGTTGAAAAAATTTTTAAGTTTGAAACTGGTTTTCCTAGCAATCATTGTAGTTGGTTTAGTACTCTATTTTAAACCTTCAGAGACTAAGAAAAATTCTGTTGAAAAAGACCTAGCTCAACCAAAGTCATCCATGAAGGGAATCTCAAGGATGTTAAGCTATTTGGTGAGAAAAATCAATTTGTTTTGAGTAAAGATCTAACCTTGGCTGATGGGAAGTATCTGGTTGGTTTTGACTATGTAAAAAGCGATGACAGAATAAAATGGGAGTATGTCGGATTCCGATATTACGATATTGACAATCAATTTAAAGAAACAACCGTAAATGTTTTAGATGAGATTCGAAAGACAGAACCAAAAGCTTTTATTAATGATTATCAAATAAATATTAATAGCGGAGTGAGTGTTGTGGATATGGGCTATTATGTGTCTCGTAGAGCAATGGAACGTGATATCGGTGATGAGAAAAATATTTATTACAAGTTGGATGAACAGAAATACTACAGCAAGTATGCCGTCCCAGAGGGCAGTGCAGTTAAGGAAAAAATTATAGACTATACAAATTTAATGGAATTAATCGATAAGAATACCGGTTTTGACCTTCAAGCAGGATTTAAATTTCAGAAACAGGCTAAGAATGTATATACAGATATCAATTTATTTGTACATTATCTGGAGTTCAAAGAGAAAATGTTGAGTGGTAAGTACTGGATTGAACCTAGATTACAGTTGTTAAGTAGTAAGGAATGGTTTGATACTCTTCTTTATTGGTTTGCACCTAAAGGACAGGACACCTTACCTGGTGTAAAAATTGAAGCTCGGTACTCAATAGATGGTCAAGAACATGAAATACGTTCTTATGATGAGTTTAAACAATACTACAATGGAAAAGGTGGTGAATTGAGTGAGTAAAGCCTTATCTGGAAGATTGGGAGAAGAAATCTGGATTTGATCAGGTTGGTACCGTCTAGGATGCTATGTTGAAAGCATGTAGGAAGTAAATAGGATGTTAGAATATAAAGAAACAAGTATTTTCTGTCACCAACTGGTAGAGTACAATGGTAAAAAATTTCTGTTAGATGCTAGTACCATGAAGCCTAAGCTCTATTATTGGGGGTGGCCGACGGAAGCTATCACTGTTGAGATGATGGAAGTAGATAAAAAAGATGAAATTCCTGGCACACCCATCAATAAATTAAATGGGCGACAGCAGCTATCATAGTCCAGCCATTTGTTGGAGCGGTTTATAGTCTCTTAAAAAATCGATTCAGTGAGTACGCCATTAGTCAGCAAATTTTTCTAAAGATAGTCTTATTTGTGGTTGCCATGCTTATATCTTTTGTGCTCTTTCGATTTTCTATAGAAAAGGCTCGTAAAAAGGTTAAGAATCTATTTCCTACAGCTAGGAAGAGATACAGGGTGACTTTCAAGCCGATACCAGAAAGAAAGCAAATTTTTGATGCCCATCTATTAAATCTTGTCTTACTGGCCTGTTTAGCCATGTATTTATTCACCAACAATGGAACAGAAGGGATCTTTTTAGTGATAGGTGGTATTCTTATGGCTTTTCTATTGACCTTCGAATTTGGTAAAGTTCCAGTTCTTTTAGGAGCGAAAACAGGGAATTTAAGGCTTGATAGTGTAGAAGAGATAGTTATCGAAAAAAGTAACTAGAATGAAATGGACAAGAATAAAGGAGTAAAAATCATGAACAAAACGATCATTTTGTTCATAGCGCTTCTATCATTAACAGCATGCGCCCAGTCTCGACAGGAATCAAAAGATTCTTCACCAAGCAAAACGGAGCAGACTTCAAAAGAGTCCACATCTGTTAAAAATGAAAAAGGCTTGCAGTTTGTGGTGGGACCACAATATGAAGGGAAAGAATCAAATGTAATTGAACTAGGGAAGAAATTAACCAAGGAATACCCAGATCTTGGAAATCAAGGAAGCCTATCGATCAACTATACGGGTGCAACTTTCTCATCAAATCAACAAGAATATGCCGTTTTTCTATTGATTAACAAAGCTGGATTTCAAATTGATAAGGATTTTGAGTTTTCATTGAGTTGGAAATATGATGGGCAATTCAGTTATCAACATCAACGGATTGGTTATAAAATTAGTGACAGTGGAGTATTGCCGGATCAATCTGCTACGATTTTGATCCTGCCAATATCTAGCAAGCAAAAACAAATTGTTGAGACCATGACACAAGAAGAAAAGATGTCATTAGAGATGTCGGATTTAAAAGTGAATCAGTAGGGGAAAGATAGGAGTATAATGAGGGGTTATCCTTTCTATACCAGATCTCCTTTTTCAACCTTTTTTCTTGTGTTATAATAGAAGTCAATGATTCAGAAAGGAGCGAGAGAGTGGAAAAAGATTTTTGGCAGGGGGTGAGGGACGCGCTACCGACGGCTTTGGGCTATATCAGTATTGGCCTGGCTTGCGGTGTGGTGGCGTCTCCCTATCTTTCTCCTTTGGAGATGGCCTTGATGAGTGTCTTGGTCTATGCTGGGGCGGCCCAGTTTGCGATGATCTCTCTGATTGCGGCCCATTCTTCGATCTTGAATATGGCCTTGACGGTGTGTTTGATCAATCTCCGTAATATGTTGATGAGTCTGCATACGTCGTCTGACTTTAAGTATGCTAGTCTTGCTCATACCATTGGGATTGGTAGTCTCCTGACCGATGAGAGCTATGGGGTCTACTTGAGTGAGAAGTTAAAGACGGACACCATTACAGTTCCTTGGATGCATGGGAACAATCTAGTAGGCTATGTGGCTTGGATCAGTGCGACGGTTATCGGAACAGCTCTGGGATCTCTCCTACCTGATCCAAAGGCTTTTGGGCTTGATTTTGCCTTAGTGGCTATGTTTATTGGGATTTTTGCAGCCCAGTTTCAAGGAATGCAACTGACAGAAAAGACCAAGACCATGCTCATGGTGCTGTTAGCAGTAGCAGTGAGTTTCTTTCTCTTACTCTTTTTTGTTTCGCAACCGCTAGCTGTGCTAGCTGCGACCTTGATCGGCTGTTTTGTGGGGGTGGTCTGTGATGCGCGTGAATAGTTATATCTTCATGGCCATTCTGGCCTCAGCCCTCGTTACCTGGATTCCTCGGATCTTGCCCTTCCTCTTAGTCAAATACAAGGGACTGCCGGCTCCTGTGACCCGCTTTCTCAAATACCTGCCCATTTCCATTATCTTTGCCTTGGTTTTATCAAGCTTAGTAGATGGAAAAATTGGAAGTCTCCCGCAGTTTCACTGGTTGGACCTAGTGGTGACCATTCCCAGTCTCTTTGTAGCCTTTCGTTACAAAAACCTTATGGGAACCGTCTTGTTTGGAATTGTCTTGATCGCCCTATTACGATTGGTGTTTTAAATGTAAAAATATGTTACAAAAAAATTACAATTGTTACAAAAAAACTTGATTTTTGTAACAATTGGAGTATAATGGGAGTCAGAAAGATAAAGAGGTGATCTTATGAAAAAATCAATCTTCCGTTGGAGTGCCGCTGTTCTGGTGGCTGCGTCACTTGGTCTAGCTCTCGGTGGTTGTGGTGCAAAGGATAAAAAGACAGCTACCTCATCCGCAAAAGCATCTACCAGCAAGGTAGAGAAAAAAGCCAAAACTAATAGCAAAAAGAGTGCAGCATCTTCTTCTCAGGCAAACGATACAGCTAGCTCTTCGACTCAAGCAAGTAGCGCGACAACTTCAAAAGACTCTGGTAAGACCGAGAATGCGTCTACTACGACGCAAGCTACTGTCCCTGCAGAATTGGTGGGAACTTGGGTAGGATCTAGCCCACAAGCGGATGCGATTAAAATGACAGTGGATGCCAATGGGAACGTGACGACGGTTGTAAGCTTCAAAAATGATAGCGAACCAACTCGGACAGCTACCTATACAGCAAGAGCCGTCCAAGCAACAGGCAATATCTACTATTGGGATGCTGAAGGTCTTGATGGAGCTGATGCCTTGCTTCCTGGGATCACAGGTCTAGGTGTCGCTGACTTCCGACTCGAACCTGGTTTTATCTTGGAAGAAGGACACTATACACCGATTGTTTTCACAACGGCTACCAATACACCATTTGACTACAACAAATACAATGATTTCCGTTTTTCATTAACCAAAGAAAAATAAAAAGACGAACTCGATGGAAAATCGAGTTCGTTTTTTTAGATAGATTAACGAAGATAGATAACTTTGAACAATAATACAGCTAAGATAGCAGCAAGAATTGGGGCTACAACTGGTACCCAAGCATACCACCATTTAGAATCCCCTTTGTGTTCTCCCAAGATAGACTTTGGAAGGAAGGCATGGACCAAACGAGGACCAAAGTCACGTGCAGGGTTCAAACCAGGTCCAGTAGGACCTCCAAGTGACGTAACAAGAGCCATAACAAGGAAACCAAGAGCCAAGTGAGCAATTCCTAAACCTGAAGCGTGTGCTTGTGATAAAGCCAATTTTGCTGCTGATGTGGTAGCATCAAAGACTCCTCCTTGTTCAGCAGCAGCTTTTTGAGCCAGACCTGCAACCTCTGCACCAAAGAAATGTTTCGTCAAGCCGAGGGCACCAAAGAAAAGGACGAATGATCCGGCAAACTCGTTGATGAAGCCATTAATGGTAGCAGCCTTACGTGATTCAGGAGTTCCTTTATCCAAACTAGAAATGGTTGAGAATGTTCCTAAGATGTTGTTAGGATTTTCAGTTTGGATGTAGTATGGACGGTGAGTCGCAACGACAACCAATTGTCCAAACATAGCTCCAAGAAGTTGAGCAACGATGTATGGTAAAACATTTGCCCATGGGAAGAGTCCGCTAACTGCAAGTCCAAGAGTGAAGGCTGGGTTAATGTGGTTTCCTGAAACATTACCGAACATCAAGGCTGGAATCATTACTCCCATCCCATATCCGATCGCAATGACAAGCCAACCGCTTTGATGACCTTTAGTTCCTTTTAATTCGACGTTTGCAACTGCACCATTTCCGAGGATAAGTAGCAAAGCCGTTCCAATAAACTCTGAAAAGAGTTTAACACTAAAATCAAAATCCATGATTCTAATAATCTCCTTTATAAATTTTATACCAATCCATTCTATCAAGTAAATACTAACTTGTAAAGAATTTTTAAAAATTTTATTTCAATAGATGAGAATAAAGTTAGTGAATTTCTATCAGTAATGAGGGCTCCCTGCTACCCAACCGGTGCAGAGGGCGGATGTGATATTAAAACCGCCTGTATGGGCATTGATATCGAGGACTTCTCCTGCAAAGTGGAGTCCAGGAACGAGCTTGCTTTCTAGGGTTTTAGGATTGATTTCTTTAAGGCTGACACCGCCCTTGGTCACAAAGGACTTGGCTAGAGACATCTTCCCAGTGACGGGGATAGGCATCTCTTTGATCTTTTGGATGAGCTCTTCTGTCTGATTAGGAGTGAGTTGCTTGGCTTTTTCAGGTAATCCTTGCGCCAAGAAATCAGCTAACCGTTCAGGAAGAAGGGTTTTGAGGCTATTTTTAATCGCCTTTTCTCGATGCTCTTCTAGAAAGTCTTTTAACTCTTGAGAAGAAGTGGTCGGAAGGAGGTCCAGAGATAAGATTTCCCCGCCTTTAACAAAGCTGGACATCCGAAGGGCTGCAGGGCCAGAAAGTCCAAAATGGGTAAAGAGAAGGTCGTGTGTGATGATGTGTTTACCGTAGCTGAGGGTCACATCTGTCAGAGAAATGCCTTGGAGAGCCTTGTGTGGAAAATCTGTCAAAAGAGGACTTTCTGCCGCTTCTAGATCCGTAATGCTATGCTTGAAGTGGCGGGCAATATCGTGTCCGTAGCCGGTAGAGCCAGTGGAAGGGTAGGATTTGCCACCAGTTGTGACAATCAGCTTGTCAGCTGTCCATGTTTTTTCAGCAGATTTGACGATAAAGACGTCTTCTGGCTTGGTGACAGAGACCACTTCACAGTTGGTGGCAATGCTAGCACCTAGCTCAAGGATCTTATTCTCTAAAGCTTGAATAATGGTGCGGGATTGATCACTAACAGGAAAGACCCGACCATGATCTTCGACTTTCAGCTTGACGCCATTATCGGTGAAAAATTGGATGATATCATGATTATCAAATTGGGAAAACACACTGTAAAGGAAACGGCCATTTCCAGGGATACCGGCCATCAAATCGTCTAAGGTCCCGTTGTTCGTGACATTACAGCGGCCTCCTCCGGTACCAGCGAGTTTCTTACCGAGCTTTTTATTTTTTTCGATCAGTAGCGTAGGTTGGCCATAAGAGACGCTGGCAATGGCCGCCATCATACCTGCTGGGCCACCACCGATGACAATGGTGTGAAAATGAGTCATGTAGATCCTTTCGTGGTAACTTAACCGTTTTTGGTTTCATTGTATCATAAAATGGATGCCATGAATCAAAATAGTAGCTTCAATTTTTGGTAATTTGTTTTATTTTTTTAGAAAAAAGCTTGCAAATTTTCCGAAAAGGAGTAAACTGATAGGGATAAATGGATGTTTACTTCTAAGTAGACAGAAGCGAGGATATGAATCCTTATTGGAAATGATCTATAAAAAGGGAGATGAAGATGAAATTATATGTACAACTGACGATTATTTTCACGATTTCATTAATTGGTGAAATCATTTCGGATGGGTTGCACTTACCAATTCCTGGGAGTATGATCGGGCTGTTGATCCTATTTTTATTATTGCAGTTTAAATTATTACGCATGCGCCACGTAAATATGGTAGGAAATTTTTTGTTAGCTAACATGACGATTCTGTTTCTTCCCCCTGCGGTCGGTATCATGGATAAATTCCATGTGATTGCTCCTTATCTATTTCCGATCATGTTGATTCTAGTTGGAGCCTTGGTCATCAATGTGGCTTTAATTGCAATCGTGGTTAGTTTTATAAAAAATCGTTTTGAAGGTGATTATCCAGAAGGAGGACGCAAGCATGGCTAATTTTGCGAGTAATCCTTTATTTGGGATTGTCTTATCTATTTGGGCTTATTTGATTGGAATGTTAATTTTCCGCAGGTATCCCCATCCAATAACAACGCCACTTTTAGTGGCTACAGTAATCGTTATCTTATTCTTAATGATTACAGGAATTTCTTATAAAGATTACTATGTCGGTGGTTCCCTGTTAAATCAGTTGATTGGACCATCGACAGTCGCTTTGGGGATTCCTCTCTATAAAAGTTTCCATTTGATGAAGCATCATGCACGGAGTATTCTGATTGGCTCGACAGTGGCAGTTATTGTGAATACGATTTTTACAGCCTTGATTGCGAAAGCATTTGGAATGAAGTACTTTCTAGCCATTTCGCTCTTTCCAAAATCGGTTACGACTGCAATGGCAGTTGGGATTACTGAAAAAATGCAAGGAATTACGACCATCACTCTTGTGGTAGTTGTAGCAACTGGATTATTAACAAGTGTCTTGGGTCCAACGATATTGAAACTGTTAAAAATAAAAGATCCAGTAGCTATTGGGTTAGCCCTTGGAGGAACTGGACATGCAGTAGGAACAGGGACAGCGTTTAAGTATGGTCATGTGGCCGGTGCTATGGCAGGATTGGCAATAGGGATCACAGGAATTTTGTATGTATTCATTAGTCCAATTGTGGCTTCGATGATTTTATCCTAATACATTTTATTATTTTCTGAGAGAGGCTCAAGAAGGGTCTCTTTCATTTTGTAGTGAAAGCTTAAAAATCAATCTAGAGTGAAAGAAGCTTTTCATGATTACTATCCAAAGCTTTTCCAAGCGTCTAAAAAATGGTATAATGAACTGTAAATTTCAGAAGTTGGAAGGAATGTCATTGCTATGATGAATATGCAAAATATGATGAAGCAAGCTCAAAAATTGCAAAAGCAAATGGAGCAAAGCCAAGCAGAATTAGCTGCAACTCAATTTGTAGGGAAATCTGCTCAGGACTTGGTTGTTGCAACTCTTACAGGTGATAAGAAGGTTGTTTCCATCGATTTCAATGCTGCAGTGGTCGACCCAGAAGATACAGAAACTCTTTCTGATATGACGGTTCAAGCCATCAATGCTGCCATTGAAGAAATTGATGCTGCAACCAAGAAAAAACTCGGTGCTTTCGCAGGGAAATTGCCATTTTAAGCTAAGGAAGTTTTAGTATTTTTTCTTGGTTCATTTCAAAATTAGAACTCATTTAAAAGAGGCTGGGACAAAAGTCCTAGCCTCTCAATTATTTTTGGATTGTCGAGCAAGACACAGTGGTTGAGTGGGCTCTACTACGCTGATTTCATCAGCTTTTACAGCCCTACTCAACTGTGCGGAGGTGGGACGACGAAATCGAATTCTAACGAATTACCGATTTCTGTCCCACTCTCTTTTTTCTTTCTTTGATATACTAACGATTTGTTTTCAGGTTAGTGTCAGTAGTTTTATTCTTTTCTTAGTTCAATGACTTGATCGTATCGACTTTCATCATCAATATGGTGAGCGATTTCTAACACCATCATCGGTAGTGAGAAAATCAAGTCACGAACCATCTGGCTATTTTCTACGTCAAGAGCTGCAGTTACCTCATCTGCTAATAAAATATCCTTTTTACGAAGAAGGAAGCGGGCTAGTTCAATCCGGACTCGTTGTCCACCTGAAATATTTTCTCCGTTATTAGTGATTACAAAATCAAGTCCATCAGTTAGTTCATGGTCGAGTTTGACCTGTCTCAAAACATTTTCCAATTCTTGATCTGAAAACTCTTGTCCCAAACTGAGATTGTAGCGAATAGTATCATTAAAGAGGAAAGGATGCTGACTGATGATACCTACCTGACGAACAAAGTGACTTGTTTTAACTCCATCCCTTGTACGACAAGTAATCGTTCCGGCATCCGGCTTTTCTTCCCATGTGATCATTCGGAAGAGGGTTGATTTCCCACAGCCACTTGGCCCTTTGATGAGGACTTTTTCGCCTTGTCGAATGGCTAGATTAAGATCGCGAAGAATCTCTCTACCATTATAAGATTTACTTAAATGAGAAATTTCTAGTTCTTCTACTTGAGAGATCGAATGATTGTCCGATTCACTATCATCTGCTCGATTTAAAATTCCGAAAATCTTTTCTGCCGTTGTTTTGGCTCCTTGTACTTCAACCACATCATACATGATATTTTGGATAGGCCCTACCAGTTGACCAGCAGCAATATACATAGCCACTAGGCTAGCTACTGAAACATGATGACCCTGCATAGCAAGGAAGAACCCTAATACCAAGGGGAGTACTTGGCTCAGAAAGACCATAAAACCATTACAAAAGAAAACAATATTATGAGTAAAAACAAACTTTTGAATGGCTCGCTGATAACGTAGGTTGATATTCCAGACGCGCTGAGAATTTTCAGGCAAGGCCTGATTCATCCGCAAGGTTTGAGCCCCTCGAATACTATCAGAGATTTGGTTATGAACGGCTGTTCTTCCCTGAGACATTTCATCCCCTGAATTCTTTAGCTTATTATTCATCAAGAATTGTGGAATGGGACGTAAGATCGTGAAGAAAACAAAGATAGAATCCAATAAAACATTTTGGGCAATGATATAGATCGCCGTAATCAGTGCCCCAAATCCCCAACATGAAATAGACATATAGCGTTCAAAAAAGTTATCTCCTAAAAATTCCATATCCTGTGTCAGCATGGTAATCTTTTCATCTTCACTATATTCCCTGTCTTCCATTAACTTCTGAAAAAGTGCCGTTCGGATATTCATGTGAATTTCACGTCGAAAGACATTATTTGCATGATTACAAAATAACATTAGACTATACAAAGCGAAATAGACAGAAAAACCAAAGAAGGCAAATTTCCAAATAGAAGAATAGGTAAGGTTATTTTGATCTATCGATAATGCTTTGGCAACAACCAAGGGTTGCCCCAAAGCGAGACCCCCATTTGCCAGTGCCCCAATAATGGTTAGGTATTTTGTTTTTTTATCAAGATATTTAAAGATATTAATCATAAATCTCTCCTAGAAAATAGAACCCTATGATTGAGAAATATCAGATATAATCATTAAATCTTATTACATATTATTCTTTGTGATATATTTTACATGCTCATTATACATCTAAAAATAAGTCTGGTCAATGAATATTCAAAAAATTAGAAATGATTAAATCTTTAATAACTAATATTTTAAGTTAAGCCTTTGAAAATGCTCTATTTGTCTGTCGGATGAAAATTTACTTTAGTCAATCTTTACAGAAATGAAATAAAAAGCACCCCCAAAGAAAGATATGAAAACATCTAACTCTAGGAGTACTGCTCAGTGTTGAGCCTCTTTTTATTCATCAAAAAATCCGGATAAGTCCAAGCCTCCGAAGGGGTTGGTGGAGAAGTTCTCTTGCTCTTCAAGGAGGGTGCGGCCTTGATCAAATTCGAGGAATTGTTCGTAGACAAGGGCTGTCATGCGGGCGTCCTCTAAGCTATCGTGTGATTTTCCTGCAACTCCCAAAAATTCTGCAACGGTGTGGAGTTGGAGATTTTTAATGCCGTGGAGGTCAGATGGACGACGTTCGAAAGCCTCGTCAAAGACATCGACAGCGTACTGGTCTTCTAGATCCAGCCCATTTTCAAGCAGAATGGGTAGGTCGCTTTTTTTGGCATTGTATCCGATCAAGGGCCGGTCTCCTACAAAGGCCTTGAATTCGCTGAGGACCTGTTCTAGTTGTGGGGCATTTTGGATCTTGTCCTGGGTAATGCCAGTCAGGCCGTTAATAAAGCTTTTTAGGGGCTTATCGGTGTAAACGTAGGAGTCGTAGTGATCGACTTCTTTACCGTCCGTAAAGCGTACGGCAGACACCTGGATGATCTGATAGGCGCCTTCGTATTGGTTAAATTCGAGATCAAAGGCGATATAATCTTCTAATGCTTTCATGGGAAATCTCCTGTGCTAGAAAAGAAAAGGGACTGGTAGGATCCAGCCCCGGATTATCGACGGAAAACGCGTGCCCAGAAACCTTTGCTTTCTTGCTCTTGAACTTTTTCGTTGGCTTGTTCGAGTTCAAGTTTCAAGGTATCGCGGTCGTTCATTGCTTGTAAAGTCAATTGTTGTTGTTGGTCCAATTGCTTGTCTTTTTCAGCAATTTGAACGTCTTTCACGCGCAACTGTTCATCTTTCTTAGCGAGTTGCTCGTCTTTGGCTTTGAGTTGCTCGTAGAGACGGACGATTTCAGCATTTTTTTCATCTACCAAAATTTCCATCAATTCGCGTTGCTTCACATCATCGCTGACTGGCTCATCTTCAAAAATAGTTTTTTTGTAGATTTCTTCGAGCTTGATCAAGCCACTACGGGTTACAACGGTAACCCCTTTTTCGTTTTTTTGTGTATCTTCTGGAGCCAACGCCTTGACACGGTTATTGACCGCCTGGCGGCTGACTCCTAAAATTTCAGCAATTTCGCTGACAGTTTTTTCAATCGCCATAACTTCCTCTAATATCTTTTTCTATGAAATACTCTATTAGATAGTAACATAAGTAGGCTAAGCTGTCAAATGAAGCAAAGAAAGGCTAAGCCTTGATACCACGATTAGTGGGCCTCTGTCATTTCAGGAAGATGGAGGCTTGATTGTGCTAAGTCGATGGTGAGTTGGTAATCGGTTTGATCACGCACAGTGATTTCAAAGTCCGTCGTGTAGAGGACCAAGCGAAGGGTTGCGCCTTTTTCGAGCTTGTAGATGGTTGGTTGGAGTTCAAAGTCAAATTCCATCCACTCGCCTGGCGTTACGGCCTCAACTTCTAAGAGGTCATGCCGGTTTTGGAGGTTGAGATAACCTTTAGAAATCACTCGTTGGCCGGCTTCCTTAAATGGCAATTCAGTCAAGTTGTCTAACATATGGTAGCGACCGTTATCCAGCGTACGGACCGATAAGACTGCAGGATAGGGTTGGAGGTATTTCTTGCTTCCAAGCTCTAAGAGTTGGGCTGAGAGAAGGCCTTTATTGGTGCTGGAGTGAAGTCGCAGGTGAAGGCGAGCTTTCCCGTTGAGGTGTAGGTCTTCTTCGATTGGAAGATCGATTGTCACCTGTTGGGCCTTGTCTTGGTAAAGATCGCTTAAGAAGGTCGGATAAGCCTTGCCATAGCGCTCGTAATCTTTTGTCTCGTAGCGGTTTTGGATGACTTTTTCACCATCTCCGAGTAGGAAGGTCCGCTGACTTGTTTGGTTGCCAAAATCATCCAAGGAAGTCCAACTTTGTTCTCCTGTATTGTCCTGCCAAATGACAGTTGGCAACTCATAGCTTGAATCGTAGCCCAGCAATTTTTTAGAGAGAAGGGCATTCATGCTCTCACGGAAGTCAATGGACTGCCAGTTGTTGAGGTAGACATGGGCACCATTGTGGTAGAAGAGGTGTTTTTTGATGCTTGCTGGAAGGGCTTGGAACATGTTAAAAACGTGAAGTGGTTTGACGTTCCAGTCTTGGGAGCCATGGGTAAAGACCACCTCTGCCTTGACCTGATTTGCGTTTAAGAGATAATTCCGATCGTGCCAGAATTGATTGTAGTCTCCAGAAGCTCGGTCCAGCTCTTTTTTCACGATGTCTAGATCGGCTTGGTGGGCCGCATTGTGGTGTAAATAATCCCCACCTAAAAGGTTGCGTGAATAGGTTAATTCGGCAAGGGAATCAAAATCTTCACCTGGATAGCCACCAGGACTTGTCACGAGACCATTTTCACGGTAGTAATTGTACCAAGAAGAGATCCCAGCCTCTGCAATGATGACTTCTAGACCATCCACACCTGTGGTCGCAAGGCCGTTAGACATGGTTCCAAGGTAAGAGATCCCGGTGGTTGCGACCTTTCCATTAGACCAATCGGCCTTGACTTGACGCTTGCGTGTATGATCTGTAAAGGCTCGGCAACGGTCATTGAGCCAGTCGATAACGTTCTTGTAGGCTTCGATTTGTTGGTAATTTCCGTTGGTCATCAGCCCTTGCGAATCTTTTGTTCCAACTCCAGATACGTAGAGATTAGCGTATCCGCGTGGCAGCAGGTAGTCGTTTAAGGTATAGCTGGAGTTGATATGGGTCAGGAGCTCTTCGGCTTCCTCCACCTCTTCAGCTTGACCGACAGGTTCGACTACTGTTAATTGAGGTTCTTCTAGTTGAATGGTATGAGGTTCTTTGACCTCCAGGTCGACATTCATATTGTAGAGGGCCTTGTCGCTGGCCTTATCGTTAGTCCCTTGGTGATAAGGACTTGCGGTCATTACAGCTGGAATCTTGCCTTCATAGCGAGGACGGATAATGCTGACCTTAACCAAGTCTGGCAGGCCATCCTTGTCGGTATCGACCCGACTTTCGACATAAACGACCTCACGGATAGCATCCTGGCTTGTAAAGGTCGCGAGGCTCTTACCATTAAAATAGTGATACTGGTTGGTCTCAGGAATCAAACCATCGCTGACCAACTGATCGATCAAGGTATTGCCTCGTTTGGTGCGGGTGTTTAAGAGTTGGTAGAGATTTTCTAGGAGAGAGCCATATGTGATGGGAAAAGCCGTCTCCTTGCGAAAGGCTTCACTATCATCAAAATCGACAAAAAAGCTAAAGCCCAGTAATTGAAAGGCAACTGTATAAAAAATATCTGCTGTTAAGGGTTTTTCAGAGTTGAAAAAGGCCAGCAAATCGGTTTCTTTATCTGCTACAAGAGTCGATAAGGCATAGTCTGTGTCCTTATATTGGAAAGATACTTGGCGGACAAAGGCTCCCAACATTTTTTTCGGATCGCTCTCTTCTTGGAAGTTAAAGCCCAAAAGAGCCAACTCTTCTTTCATCGTGTCATTGGCTGTAGGAATATAGCTAAATTGATTAAATTTCATGGTGGATTCTCCTATCTTGTTCACATCTCGATTTGAGTGAGCAGTCGCATCAGCGCTGTCATCGTTCCAATTTCTATTATACTGAATCAAAAAGGGATTGTCTAAAGAAAATAAGGAAAGCGCTTGTCGATAGAGTTTTTCATAAATCTGCGCAAAATTTCTTGTAAAAAGCCAGAAAATCTTTTACAATAAAAAGTGCTTGGAGGAAGTTATGACAGCAAATCAGATCGTAAGAGTGATCCCAGTCTTGAAAGTGAATAACCGAAATGTCAATCAACGCTTTTATGAAGAGATATTGGGAATGAAAGTATTAGTGGAAGAAGGAGCTCTCCTATCTTTAGGAGATGCCTCAAAAGTAGAAAAAATTGTCTTAGAAGAGTCACCGAGTATGCGTTCGCGTAAGGTCGAAGGTCCAAAGAAATTGGGTCGCATCGTGGTGAAAGTGGCACAAGCTCAAGAAATTGATTACTTGTTGGCCCGCCAGCCAGAAACAAGCGCCCTTTACCAAGGAGTTAATGGCCGCGCCTTTGAAGTTGTGTCTCCTCAAGGAGATACCATTTTCGTGCATGCTGAAGAAAATCTTGAAAGCCTAGAACCTTTGGAGAAAGCGCCTCTTGTTGAACTTCCAGAAGATTTCAAAGGTTTGACGAGCTTTGATGTGGACTTTCTTGAGGTCAATGTGGCCGATTTTGCTGAGTCTGAGAAGTTCCATAGCAACTTGCCAGCTTTGGCCCACTTTATCCATTTACAGGAAGCCCAAGGAGAAGATCTCCAAGTGGAGAACAAGGTTACTTGGGATTTGAGCATGATCAAGGTCGAATTGGCATCTTTTGATGTGGAAGACTTGAAAGAACGCTTGGGAGAAGCTGTCGATTTTGTGCACCGTAAGGGAACTTTCTTGATTGCCAAGGATCCAAGTCAGATCGAACTCTGGTTTGAAGCCAATCAAGATCAGGTCCATATTTCTTATGAAGAATAAGAATGGAGTGATGAGCGTGAATGCAATCATCGAAAAAATTACCGAACAAATCCAAGAAGGCATCTATCCAGGTGCCTCTCTTGCGCTCTACCGCAATGGTCAGTGGAGTGAGCACTATCTGGGACTAGCGGATCCTGAAAAAGGAGAGCCAGTAGTGGCTGACCTGGTCTATGATCTGGCCAGTGTCAGTAAGGTCGTCGGAGTCGCTACCATCTGTGCCTTTTTGTATGCGAAAGGGGAGCTTGCGCTCGATCGCCCCTTTAAAGAGTTTTACCCGCGTTTTGCTCATGAGAAGACAACCATCCGGGAACTCTTGACCCATACTTCTGGGCTCGATCCTTTTATCCCCAACCGGGATCAATTGGATGCGAGACAGTTGAAAACAGCCCTTGAAAATTTGCAGTTGAAAGAAGACAAGAGTTTTCATTACACCGACGTCAATTTTCTTCTGCTGGGCTTTTGGTTAGAAGACAGGTTTCACCAGCCCTTGGATCGTTTATTTGACGAGCTGATTTTTACACCTTGGAAGATGACAGAAACACGGTTTGGACCGGTCGAAAAGGCGGTGCCAACGGTTCGTGGCCTTGCTTCTGGAAGTGTTCATGATCCCAAAGCGAGAGTTCTGGGCTGTCATGCGGGAAGTGCTGGACTTTTTTCAACTCTTGCTGATCTAGAGCGCTTCTTAGAGCATTATCTGAAGGAGGATTTTTCGCGTGACTTGTCTCAGAATTTTGCGCGTGAAGAGGGCAAGACCCGCGCTCTTGGATGGAATCTAGAGGGGGACTGGTTGGATCATACGGGCTATACAGGAACCTTCATCATGTACAATCGCAAGAGGCAGGAAGCTGTGATCTTTTTGTCCAACCGGACCTATGAGAAGGATGAACGGGCCCAATGGATCCTGGACCGCAACTCCTTGATGGACTTGATCAAACAAGAATGTGAAAAATAGAAATGGAAGGCTAGGATGATGGATCCTGGCCTTTTGCTATCTGTCAGATAGAACTCAACTCCGTCTTAGGTTGGATTTCCTTCAAAAGCATCGCTTTTTTGGCTGATTTATATTAAAATAGTAATGACCTTAATAGAACGAGATGAATATGAACAAAGAGATAGGCGTCGGAAGGGCGCATAGTAAAATTATCTTAATTGGAGAGCATGCGGTGGTCTATGGTTATCCGGCTATTGCTTTGCCTCTCCATCATATCGAAGTGATCTGCCAGATCATTCCGGCAGACAGTCCCTGGGTTTTGTTTGAAGATGACACCTTGTCCATGGCAGTTTTTGCGTCTCTTGAGCACCTCGGGATAAAAGAAGCCCGGATTCGCTGCCGGATTCAGTCCATGGTACCGGAAAAACGGGGGATGGGATCGTCTGCGGCGGTGAGTATCGCAGCCATTCGCGCCGTTTTTGACTATTATCAAGAGGAGCTGGATGATGAGACCTTAGAAATCCTGGTCAATCGAGCAGAAACCATTGCCCATATGAATCCAAGTGGGCTCGATGCCAAGACTTGTTTGAGCGATCAAGCCATTAAATTCATCCGAAATGTCGGCTTTTACCCGCTGGAGCTGGGTATAAAAGCGAGCTTGGTGATTGCGGATACGGGAATTCACGGCAATACCCGTGAGGCGATTCAAAAGGTTGAAGCCAAAGGGCAGGAAGTTTTGTCCCATTTCCATGAGATTGGTCAGTTGACCCAGCAGGTGGAAGAGGCTCTGAAAATGAATGATCTAACGAGCCTAGGACAGGCTCTGACTACTTGTCATGACCACTTGAGAGCCGTCGGTGTCAGCTGTGTTGAAGCAGACCATTTGGTCGCTGTTGCCCTTGAAAACGGGGCCTTAGGCGCTAAAATGAGCGGGGGTGGTCTTGGTGGTTGTGTGATTGCCCTCGTCAAGGATTCTCGTGAAGCAGCAACCATTGCCCATGCATTAGAAAAAGAAGGAGCGCACCATACATGGATCGAAAACCTGTAAAGGCTAAGTCCTATGCCAATATCGCGATTATCAAATACTGGGGAAAAGAAGATGCCAAACAGATGGTCCCTTCGACCAGTTCGATTTCGTTGACCTTAGAGAATATGTATACAGAGACGAGTCTCTCTCCCTTGCCAGCAGATGCGACTGCACATGAATTTTACATCGATGGGGAATTCCAAAATCCAGCTGAGCAAGCCAAAATTGGAGCTGTGATTGATGGCTTGAAGCCAGTAAATGAAGCGGGATTTGTTCGGGTGGATACCAGCAACAACATGCCAACCGCAGCAGGCTTGTCCTCTAGCTCAAGCGGGCTCTCTGCTCTCGTCAAGGCTTGTAATCGGTACTATGATTTGGGCTTGACCCAGGAGGAATTAGCTCAAAAAGCCAAGTTTGCTTCGGGCTCTTCTTCGCGGTCTTTCTTTGGTCCCTTAGCAGCCTGGGACAAAGAAAGTGGAGAAATTTATAAGGTCAAGACAGACCTGAAATTAGCAATGATCATGTTGGTCCTCAATGACAAGCAAAAGCCCGTTTCCAGCCGGGAAGGGATGAAACGCTGCATGGAGACTTCGACTAATTTCAAAGAATGGATCGAAGAGTCTCGACAAGATTACAAGGACATGCTGGACTATCTAGCTGGCAATGATTTTGAACAGGTCGGTCAGTTGACAGAGCGCAATGCCCTTGCTATGCACGCGACGACTAGAACAGCCACTCCAGCCTTTAGCTACTTGACAGAAGAAAGCCATAAAGCCATGGACTTTGTCCGTGAGCTTCGCGTAGCAGGCCATGCTTGTTACTTCACCATGGATGCAGGGCCAAACGTTAAGGTTCTCTGTTTAGAAGAAGACTTGGATCAGCTGATGCCTTTATTTGATGCCCGCTATCGGACCATCGTATCTAAGACAAAGGATCCTCAAGATGAAGACTAAGTATCAGGTACAGACCGGAGGCAAGCTCTATCTAGCTGGAGAATACGCAGTGCTAACACCTGGTTATGGAGCTGTGATTCAGTTTATTCCTATTTATCTGTCAGCTACCATCCAAGAAGCAACAGCCTACCAGCTAGCCTCAGACCTTTTTGGTTACCAGGTGGATTTGACCCCAAATAAGGACTACGCCTTGATTCAAGAGACCATACAGCTCATGGAAGAGTGGCTGAAAGATCAGGGGATATCCCCTAAACCCTTTGATCTTCACCTTAGAGGGACGTTGGGCGAAGAGGGGAAAAAGTATGGGATTGGTTCCAGCGGAAGTGTGGTCTTGCTCGTGATCAAGGCCATGGCTGCTCTGTATGAACTAGACCTACATCCGGACCTGCTCTTTCGACTAGCAGCAGTGGTCTTGGTGCAAAGAGGGGACAATGGTTCCATGGGCGATTTGGCTTGTATTGCCTACGAGGACTTAATTTATTACCAATCCTTTGATCGGGCTTGGTTGCATGAAGTCTTGACTTCTCAGCCTCTTTCACAAGTTTTAGACCTGGATTGGGACTACCAGATCCGCTTGATCCAGCCAGCCATCTCTTATGATTTTCTGGTCGGTTGGACCAAGGAACCAGCGATTTCAAGTGATTTGATCCGCCAGGTCAAGGGGGCGATTAATGAAGTCTTTCTCAAAGAAAGTCAGAGCGCAGTGAAGATTCTTGAAAAAGGTCTCCGTGAAGGGAACCAAAAAGAAATTGAGACCAGTATCAAACGTGCCGATAAGAACCTAAAGTCTTTGAACCCTTTGATCTATACCCCAGCTCTAAAAGAGCTGCAAGAAGCGACAGAGGGCCTTTCTGTCTGTGCCAAATCCAGTGGTGCTGGAGGAGGCGACTGTGGAATCGCCCTTAGTTTTGACCCAGTTGAGACTCAGACCTTGATAGAGCGCTGGAAGGAAAAGAATATTGAAGTCATTTACCAAGAAAGGATGGGAGATTCGTGAGCGAAAATCGAAAAGACCAGCATATTCGCTATGCCTTGGAGCAAAGCTCCTCCTATAATAGCTTTGATGAGATCGAGCTGATTCACCGATCCCTCCCCCTTGTGGATCTAGCGGAGATTGATTTGACAACCCATTTCGCAGGGCGTGATTGGGAGGTTCCTTTTTATATCAATGCCATGACAGGCGGGAGTAAACGGGCCAAAGAGATCAATCAAAAGTTGGCAGCAGTAGCCGAAGCCTGTGGGATTCTCTTTGTGACTGGCTCTTACAGCGCAGCACTGAAGGATCCGAACGATCAATCGTATGCGGTCAAAAAAGACCATCCTCATCTTCTTTTAGCAACCAACATTGGCATCGATAAAGAGCCAGATTTGGGCTTGCGGACAGTGGAAGAGCTACACCCCCTCTTTCTTCAAGTCCATGTGAATCTGATGCAAGAGTTGCTCATGCCCGAAGGGGAGCGGATTTTCCACACTTGGAAAGACCATCTCAAGAGCTATGGGCAGGGCTTTCATGTACCTGTAGTCCTGAAGGAAGTTGGCTTTGGTATGGATCCCAAAACAGTTCAGGCAGCGCTAGAGGCTGGGATTAAAACCGTTGATATTTCTGGACGTGGTGGTACTAGTTTTGCCTATATTGAGAATCGTCGTGGTGGCAATCGCGCTTATCTGGATGATTGGGGACAGTCAACTGCGCAGTGTCTCTTACAGTTACAGGATCAGATAGATCAGGTTGAGGTCCTAGCAAGTGGGGGCATCCGTCATCCCCTTGATATGGTCAAGGCCTTGGTCCTTGGAGCACGTGGCGTAGGACTTTCCCGCGTTTTTCTTGAGATGGTAGAGACTAAGAGCATTGAAGAAGTGATCGTCCTTGTCCAAGGATGGAAAGAAGACCTCAGATTGCTCCTTTGTGCGCTCGGTTGTCAGAACCTGAAAGAGCTCCGTGAAGTCGACTATCTCCTCTATGGAAAATTGTGGCAAGCGAATCAACAGAAAAAATGAAAGAGAGTGGGACAGAAATCGGTAATTCGTTAGAATTCGATTTCGTCGTCCCACCTCCGCACAGTTGAGTAGGGCTGTAAAAGCTGATGAAATCAGCGTAGTAGAGCCCACTCAACCACTGCGTCTTGCTCGACAATCCAAAAATAATTGAGAGGCTAGGACTTTTGTCCCAGCCTCTTCTTTTTTGAAAAAGTGTTTCACCTCAAAAATTCTGATAGTTTACGAATCGTTTACGGTTGCTGGAATCGCTTGCAAAACAGGCTTGTAAAAGAGTATACTAAATAAGGAAAAACATTTTTAAAAAGGAGTTTAGGATGAAGAAGCACTATTTTCGATCAGCTGTAGCAGCCTTGCTTCCGCTTTTGTTGATTGCTCAACCTGTTGAGGCTTGTACAGGGTTCATCATCGGGAAGAAATTGACTGCCGATGGCTCGACCTTGGTAGGGCGTACCGAAGATTTAGAGCCCAACCATAATAAAAATTTTGTGGTCAGAGAGCGTGTCTACAATAAAAAAGGAGCCATCTTTGAAGATGCTGCCAACGGTTTTCAGTATCCCTTGCCAGAGATTAGCTATAAGTATACAGCGGTTCCAGATGTCACCCCTGATCAGGGAATTTTTGACGAAGCAGGATTCAATGAATATGGAGTTTCCATTTCTGCCACTGTATCTGCTTCAGCAAATGACAAGATCCAAAAGGTGGATCCCTATGTCAAGGATGGCCTCGCAGAATCGGGCTTGACAAGTATCGTTCTCCCTAGTGTGAAAACCGCAAGAGAAGGGGTCGAACTCATTGCTAAAATCATTGAAGAAAAAGGCGCTGCAGAAGGAAATATTGTGACCATTGCCGATAAAGAAGGCGTCTGGTATATGGAAATCCTATCTGGCCATCAATATGCGGCGATTCTATTCCCAGAGGATCGATTTGCGGTCTTTCCAAATACCTTCTTCTTAGGGCATGTCGATCTATCGGATACCGAACGCACGATCGCTTCAAAAGATCTTGAAAAAGTCGCCAAAGAAGCCAATAGCTATAAGGAAGTGGACGGAAAATTCCACGTTTCTCAATCCTATAATCCGCCTTTGCAAGAAGCAGATCGCTCACGGGTTTGGTCGGGAATCAAATCGTTAGACCCAAGCTCTCCTGTTAAATATGACGATTCGTCCTTTGAACTTCTTCATACAACAGATCGGAAATTAACTCTCCGCGATGCCATGAATCTCCAACGCAATCGTTTGGAAGGAACCAAATATAAACCACAGGACCAAATGGAGCTGGATGGAAAAGGCATTCCGAAAAAAGGAGAGTTTGATGCGGTTTATAAATACCCTATTTCCAATCCAAATGTCATGGAGGCCCATATTTTCCAACTGAAAGATGATGTCCCAGCGAGTGCAGGTGGAGGCACCATGTGGCTGTCGATGGGTAGTCCACGAAATGCTCCATACCTACCCTACTATGGCAATATTCTCAACACCTATCAGGCCTACCAAGAATTAGGGGATCATTACAATGATCGCTCTTGGTATTGGACCATTTCAAGAATCAATGACCTTGTGGCCAAGTATCCAGATTTATTCGAAGATGGGGCGATTCGTACTGAAATGGAACGATTGGAGTCTCAGTGGATGGTCGAACAAGATCTGAGTGATCAGGAACAAATCGCCCTTGCTTCTCAGCCTGAAGAAGCTAGTAAGAAGGCAACAGAGGAAAGCTTGGCAAGAGCTGAGAAAACCTTCGAACGCTTGCAAGAAATCAGAAAAGAAGCAGAACAAAAGGTAGCAGATGAACACGGAAAAAGTGCCCTGCAAGATCTAGATGACGAAGAAGATGCTGCTTATGAAGAAAAGATTGATCTCGTTGAATTTGACTATGATTACATTCTAGCAGCAGGCTTATTCGGGGCAACCCTTCTAGCGATTGTGATCTACCTGATTCGCTCAAAGAAACAAAAGGGAGGAAAACAAGATGACTAAAATTCAAAGAGCCTCGATTTATCTTTTTCTACTGTTTGCAGGAATTGGCTTGGAGTTTGAACTCGGTCATCTTTCTCAACAAGAATTTAGCCAGTCTGCAGGCAGAGACTTGGTCTTAAACTTGTCTGTCTTAGCTGCTATTATTATCCCGCTCTATCTCTTTTCAAAACGATTGGGCAAGCAGTTGTCCGTACCAACCTACATCCTATGGATTGCCATGTTTGGAGGAGCCTTCGTAGCAGGCTGGTTGAGCTTTTCAGGCAATAGCTTGATTGATATTATGAATAGCCAGGTGATCAAGGATGCCACTGTCTTTAACAAGTGGACCGATGCCTTGACGGCACCATTTTCAGAAGAATTCTTTAAGGCCCTGGTTGCCTTTTGGGTAGTCTTGATGGTTAGCAAAAAAGATCTAAAAGCGATTCTAATTGCCGGCTTGGGCTCTGGCTTTGGTTTTCAGATCATTGAGGATTTAGGGTACGTTGCCCGCCAAACAAAAACCAGCCAATTAGCCGCTGTCACTGAGGCCATTAACCGTATCTCTGGTGGATTAGCTTCACATGCCCTCTATACAGCTGTTGTATCAGTTGGTGTCTTCCTCTTGTTGTCTCAAGTGACCCAGCAAAAGGAAAAACTCTTTGGGCTCTGGTGTGTTCTCTCAACAGTAGCCAATCACTTCTTATGGAACTCTCCGTTTTATGAAACAGACCATCGGATTAATCTTCTCGTCGGACTGCTCTTTGCCGTCCAAGTAGGGACCTTTATCGAAGTGGTGCTCTATACCAAGAAACATCCCGAGTTGCCATTTTTAAAACAATAAGAAAATTTTTTCAAACACAAAAGAACTAAGACATGGGTCTTAGTTCTTTTATTATGTGACTTTCAGTCCGTCTCGCTCCGTTAGGTGCGAGACAAAAAAACCACCCGCTATGCGGGTGCGCATCGAAGGTTATACCAAAAAAACTCCAAACGCGATACAATTAAGGTGTTCAAGCCAATTGTAAAGCGAGAGGAGAAAAATATGGCTCAAAAAGCACATAGTTTATCACACACAAAATGGATGTGTAAATATCACATTGTGTTCACCCCTAAGTATAGACGAAAAGTGATCTATAATCAATATCGAAGTAGTTTGGGAGAAATATTCCATAGATTATGTAGTTATAAAGGTGTTGAGATTATCGAAGGCCATTTAATGCCAGATCATGTTCATATGTTGGTAAGCATTCCACCTAGAATTAGTGTTGCAAGCTTCATGGGATATTTAAAAGGTAAAAGTGCTCTAATGATGTTCGATAAACACGCAAATCTGGAATATAAGTTTGGAAATCGACATTTTTGAGCAGAGGGATATTATGTAAGTACAGTTGGCCTCAACGAAGCCACAATAAAGAAATACATTCAGGAACAAGAGCGAAAAGATATTGCTTTAGATAAGTTGAGTGTAAAAGAATATGAAGATCCCTTTAGGGATAGTGGCAAGTAGTACATATGCCTCTTTGAGAGGCTTGTGACGAGTCAAATGCAATAAGGCTTGAACAAAGTGAAAGCCAGCGTCTTTAGGCGCTGGCTAGTTGTCTGGGCTTATAGCCCTGGTACAAACCACCCGTTTGACGGGTGGTCATGATTTTCTCAATTCTTGTAAGAGTGTTTGTGCCTTTTCTAAGTTAAAGGGTTTGTTTTCAAGGAGTTGGCTGACCAATCGTGGAACTTCCTCTTCCTTAGCTCCTGCTAGAAGGGCTAGGGAGCGTGCTTGGAGTTTCATATGTCCTGCTTGAATCCCTGTGGTGACAAGGGCTTTGAGGGCCGCGAAATTCTGCGCCAAACCGAGCGAAGCGATGATACCAGCTAATTCAATAGCAGAAGGCTCTCCTAGCAAACGGTGGCTGACTTGAACCGTTGGATTGAGGCCAATCGAGCCTCCTTTTGTCGCAACCGGCATTGGCAGGGTGATCTCTCCATAGAGTTTTTTCTCTTTCGGCTGACTTGTCCAGTGACTCAAGCCTTTGTAAGAACCACTTTGTGCAGCATAGGCATGGGCTCCTGCTTCGATGGCCCGCCAGTCATTGCCTGTTGCAAGGACCAGGGCATCAATCCCGTTAAAAATTCCCTTGTTATGAGTGGCCGCACGGTAAGGATCCACTTGAGCCAGTTGGCTAGCTAGCTCCATCCGGTGGGCAATCTCAATGGCTTCCTCAGGATTTCGACTCAGTACTTTAAAATCGATGGCACACCGTGCACTCACCAAAGAGCGAGTAGCCAAGTTGGATAAAATTGCCATCAAGGCCTGACCACCAGAGAGTTTCTGGATGCGATCGGTCAGAGCCTCCAGCATCGTGTTGAGCATATTGGCCCCCATGGCTTCTTTGGGATCGACAGCCAAGTAGACAATAAGAAAGTCCCCCTTGTTTTCGACCCAAAGATCCCTCGCTCCACCTCCACGCTTAACGATCGAAGGATAGGCTTCATTAGCGAGCTGAAGAAGGGTTTCCTTGTCCTCTAGGATGCGCTTGCTAGCAACTTCTACGTCTTCAACATCCGTCAGAGCAATCTCACCAATCATTTGGCGCTGGTGCACCTGGGTGGTGAAACCGCCCGAACGTTGGATGAGCTTGGCTGCAAAGCTGGCAGCCGCGACCACGGAAGGCTCTTCTGTGACCATGGGAAGGACATAGTCACGACCATTGATCAGAAAATAAGGAGCAAGGCTAAAAGGCAAGTCAAAAGTCGACAAGACATTTTCCGTCAATTGATCTGCAATAGAAAGGGGAAGTCCCTTTTGTTCTTTTAAGATCTGTGCTTCATCCCAAGTTAAGAGGCCTTCCTTCAGTAAGGCCTCTATGCGTTCTGTGGGAGAAAGTTTTGCAAAACCTGGTAATCGTGCCATTATTTTTCTACTTTCTGGTAAGTGCGTTGGTGTTCCTTGATCTCTGTCAAAGCAAAAGTTTGATGCGTAGCAGGCTCAAACACTTGATTGCCACTAGGATCTAGATCTACTTCCTCATAAAAGAGTCGTTCGTAGTCAGCAACACTAAGAACCGTACGTTGGTCCAGTTTTTCCATGCGTTTGTGATCTAAGAGTTGCTCAAAACCAGGAACGAGATTGGCACTAAAGATCTCAGAAACCGCTCCACTTCCATAGCTAAAGAGGGCGATTCGGTCCCCAGCTTTGAGTTGGGGTTGATTTTCCAGTAGTGACAGCAAGCCTAGGAAAAGAGATCCAGTGTAGATATTTCCCACGCGTTGGCTGTATAGAATCGATTGATCAAAGTTGTATTGTAATTGATCTTTTTTCTCTTCTGATAATGACTTATCCAAGATTTTTTTCAAGCCCTTGAGAGCTAATTTCGGATAAGGCAAGTGGAAGCAGACAGCTGCAAAGTCTGTCAAGGCAAGGCCAGTTCGTTTCTGGTATTCCGCCCAAGTTGTTTTCAGAGAATCTAGATATTGTTGCGTTGAATAAATTCCATTCACGAAGGGAGTTGTCGCATAATTTGGACGCCAAAAATCCATGACATCACGTGTTTGGGCAACATTGTCATCGTTAAAAGATAGAATACGAGGATTGTGGCTGATCAGCATAGCAACTGCTCCAGCCCCTTGTGTTGGTTCACCAGGAGTCCCAATTCCGTATTTAGCAATGTCACTGGCAATGACCAAAACCTTACTCTGTGGGAATTTTTCAACATGGAGTTTAGCATAATCCAAGGCAGCAGTCGCAGCATAGCAGGCTTCTTTCATCTCAAAAGAGCGGGCGAAAGGCTGGATATCTAGTAAGCCATGGACAAACACAGCAGCAGCCTTACTCTGGTCAATTCCAGATTCTGTCGCAAGAATCACCATGTCGATCGCTTCTTTGTCTTCGTCTGTTAAAATATCATCTGCTGCAGTAGCAGCCAATGTGACGATGTCTTCTGTGATCGGCGCAACACTTTGTTCTTTTAAGAGAAGACCCTTGCTTAGTTTTTCGGGATCGGTATCACGAGCAGTAGCCAAATCTTCTAAACGCAAGACATAAGGACTCGTCGCAAAACCAATCTTATCAATCCCAATTGTCATTCTTAACCTCTTTTTTATTTGATATCTACTAGTATATTTCGTTACTATTCTACCATATTTAAGAGCAAAATTCCCTTGAAAAAGCTAGATCCTATTGGAAATCATTCTTAGGATCGAATTTGAATCGTTGCTGGTTAGAAATTAATGTGGAAGGTCAAAATAGAGAATAATAAAGAAAAAGACTCAACTTTTGTTTACTAAAAGGAATGGGTGAATGATAGAGTAGATGATTCTAAAAGGTCCTAATTTTAGGTAATAGGGGGTCCTTGAAAATTCAATTATCTGTGTCTTTGATGATATTTTAAGGAGGGAAAAGCATCAAATCAGTTTTCTATTCACCAGTTTCTATACAGCTCCTACTTAATAGTTAGAGATCTTTTTAGTTCCTAGTGATTTGCTTGGAGCATTCGCGTATGTATTTTATAAGTCTACAGACAATCATAAAAAGAAAAGTAATCAATGCTAGTTTACATTAGCTGCTTTTCTTTTCTGATAACGTTGATAAGAATGATACAGTTTCAAGACGACAGAGCCACTAGCCATCCCGATGGAAATCACCAAGGCCAGAATAACCACCAGGGTCACGCTGGTCACTGCCTGGCGATATTGGCCACTGACAAAAAAGGAAGTCGTCCGATAGGAAATATATCCAGGAACTAAGGGGGCGAGAATGGATAACATAAAGACCACAACAGGAGTCTTGAGAACGATACTTAAAATCTGACTGATACAGGATCCTACAATAGCGGCGATAAAGGTTGCTACGATGACATTGGTAGGCCCTTTTAGTACATAGTAAAGCAACCAAATGCTCATGCCTAGGATTCCTCCAGGGATTAGCATGGAGCGTTGCACATTGAGGACGATTAAAAAGGTAATGATGGCAATCAAACTGGCCACCGCTTGGATTAAAAATTCAGTTAGGTTCATCATTTTATTTCATAAGGACTAGGGCGACCGTAGTTCCGGCACCAAGTGCAAGTGTGATAAGGAGGGTCTCAAAAAGTTTACTCATCCCTGAGTTGAGGTGGTTGTTCATAAGATCCCGTACAGCATTGGTCATGGCAATTCCAGGAACGAAGGGCATGACACAGCCAGCGATAATGAGATCCGTATTGGAAGGAAAACCACTATATTTGGCCCAGATATGGGCTAAAAATCCAAAGATAAAGGCGGCCGCAAAGGCTGTTGCAAAAGGAATACGAACGTATTTCTCAACGACAAGTGAAAAAGAAAAGGCAAAAACAGTTGCGATGACTGCCCCAATCGCGTCGTAGACATTTCCTCCAAACATGATGGAGAAGAAAGGCGCACTGAGAGTCGCCGCAATGGTCAACTGGAGATTGGTATAAGGAACGCGCTTATTTTTTAACTCTCTCAAGGCCTGGTAGGCTTGAGAGAGATCCATCTCTCCAGAGACCAGTTGACGAGAGATCTGGTTAACATCACAGACCTTTTCAATATTGTAATTGGTCCGTAAGATCCGTTTCATACGCGTGATATTGGCATTCTCGATTGAAAAGAAAATAGCGACCGGCATCGCTAAAGCATTGCAATCGTCGATTCCCTGTGAATGGGCAATCCGGATCATCGTATCTTCGACTCGGTGGATCTCAGAACCGCTTTCTAACAGGAGAGTTCCAGCTAACATCAGAACGTCGATCACTTGGTTGATCTGTTTTGACTCTTCCATAATTTCCTTCTTACTAAATAATCTGTTTCTATTATAGCAAAAAAGGACGAGAGACAGAACTAAAATCTGACAATTCTAGTTTGTTTCTTATCCTTTCTGAATTCGTTTAGAATAGCTATTGTTTAGTCTTATCATTCGTTAACTCGGGTGGTGATGCTGCACGGTCATATCCTGGACGAGAAGGGTTGCTAAAAAGATCAGTGCAATCAAGATAAAGAGCCAAATAATAGCGAGAACAAATGTTAAAAACATAGGATCACCCCTTCTATATTATTTACAGCTCTACTATAACATTCGAAGAAAGCGCTGTCAAACTCTATGTGGTAGGCTCTTAAACTCTTTCAAAATTCAGAATAATCTTGCGATGGGATGAAAAAACCAGCCGTTTCCGACTGGTTTATATGATTTGCTTGAATCTTAGCTCAATGCATCATCCATTGAAAGAACTTCGTGGAAGACACGTTGTGTCAATTCAGTTTTTTGTTCTGGAGTGAGGTATTTAGTGTTTACACAGTATCCAGAGATACGAACGATAACGTCTTCACCTGACATGATCTTTTCGTAAACATCGTTCAAGTCCATAACGTTCAAGTTAACGTGTTGTCCACCGTTTTCGAAGTATCCATCAAGGATGGTTACCAAGTTATCAACTTGTTCGTCACGAGTCTTACCAAGAGCACGTGGTGAAACTTGAGTAGTCAATGAGATACCGTCAGCTGCATAACCAAAGTCAAGGCTAGCAAGTGAGTTCAAGTTTTGCAACCATCCACCTTTAGCTTTGTTAGATGGGTTAGCACCTGGTGAGAAGAATTCCAATTTAGACAAGTTCACAGAACCATCTTCGTTGAGGTATACCCCTTTGTGGACTGGAGAGTTACCAGTTTGTTTAGAGTAGGCAACGTTAGAAGTGATGGTAAGAAGTGAAACAGTTGCTTCAGCGTTCTTGTAAAGTTTGTGGCTACGAAGACGAGTAGTGTAAGCTTCGATCAACCATTCTGCCAATTCGTTAGAACGTGGGTCATCTTCACCCCAACGTGGGTATTCACCAATTGTTTCGTAATCGTAGATATATCCATTTTCGTCACGGATTGGTTTAACAGTAGCGTATTTGATTGCTGACAAGGTATCAACAGTGTTGGCAAATCCACAGATACCGAATCCCATGTTTGCGCGTTGGTGAGTTGGCAAGAAGGCCATTTGAACTGCTTCGTAGTTGTACTTATCAGTCATGTAGTGGATGATGTTCAAAGCATCTACGTAAGTGTCTGTCAACCAGTCAAGAGATTTTTCGAAGTTAGCTTTAACAGTGTCAAAGTCAAGAACTTCGTCACGAACTGGTTCGATGTCAAATACTTTATAGTCTTTATGAACATCGTCGTAACCACCGTTCAAACCAGTAAGAAGAGCTTTAAGTACGTTAACACGAGCACCGAAGTATTGGATGTTGTGGCGTTGTTCTTCGTTTTCTGGGTCAAGTGGTGATACACAACATGAGATACAGCTCATTTCACCGTATCCGTCTTTGGCCATTGTTGTTACACCTTCGTATTGGATAGAAGAGTGTTTGTGGCTCATGTGCATACAGTAGCGACGGAAGCTATATGGCAATTTGTCAGTCCAAAGAACTGTCAAGTTTGGTTCTGGAGAGTTACCGATATTGTCCAAAGTGTTCAAGAAACGGTAGTCCATCTTAGTAACACGGTGACGTCCATCGTTACCCATACCAGCCATAGAAGTTGTGATGAAGGTTGGGTCACCTGAGTACAATTGGTCGTAAGCTTTTGTACGAGCAAATTTAACAGTACGCAATTTCATAACGAAATCGTCAACGAATTCTTGGATTTCTGATTCAGTGTAAGTACCACGAGCCAAGTCACGTTCAGCGTAGATATCCAAAACGATTGGCACACGTCCAAGAGAAGTAGCAGCACCGTTGATGACACGGCAGACAGCCATGAAGGCAATGTTTGTCCATTGGATTGCTTCTTTTGTATCGAAGGCAGGACGACGAACGTCTACACCATAAAGATCACCCAAGCGAACAACTTCTTTCAAAGCTTGGTATTGAAGGTTTACTTCTTCACGAAGGCGGATTGATTCTTCATCGATTTCAGTGATAGAGTTCCAGTCGCTTGCTTTTTCAGCCATCAAGTAGTCAGCACCGTAAAGAGCCAAACGAGCGTAAACCCCAATGATACGTCCACGAGAGTATGCATCTGGAAGACCAGTTACAGTGTGAGCGTGGCGGGCACGACGGATGTTTGTAGTGTAAGCGCGGAAGATACCATCGTTTACAGTAGTTACATATTTAGTGAAGATTTCATGAACAGCTGGATCTGGTTCGTATCCATTTTCTTTCAAAGTAGTTTCCGCCATACGGATACCACCTTTTGGCATGAAGTTCAACTTGAAGAGTTCATCGTTTTGGATCCCGAAGATCACTTCGTTTTCTTTGTCGATATATCCAGCTGCGATATCAGCGATAGATGTTGGACGGTTATCGTATGGGAAACGAGTTTCTTCATAATGAGCTTTTGTTTCTTCAACAATTTTTTTGATATGAAGAGAACGTTCAGTTGGACCAGCTAGGAAGCTTTCATCTCCATCATATGGTGTGTAGTTAGCTTGAACGAAGCGAGAAACGCTTGCTTTTTCTTTCCAATCTTCACCTTTGAAGCCTTCCCAGGCTTTGTCAAAAATATCTTGTGCTTCAACGACTGTTTTAACAACCATTACTATTTTCCTCTATTATCTTTCTAGCAACTACATCTGTTGCATTTACACTAGTAGTATACCATACAGAAACCGGTTACACAAAGGTGAATTGCGAAAAACAACAGATTCTTTTATAATACAGTTTTAAATCCTCTGCGATACTGTACTATATTTTTGAAAACAAACACGGTTTTCCATCAATTTTCATGTTTTCTGGAGAGTCGATTTTTGCAATTCTGAAATTTTCTTCTTATAATGGTAAAGAAGGAGGGTGAAAAATGCTGATATTTCCATTAGTGAATGATACGAGTCGCAAGATTATTCATATTGACATGGATGCATTTTTTGCTGCCGTCGAAGAAAGAGATAACCCTAGTTTAAAGGGGAAGCCTGTCGTAATTGGCCAGGACCCTCGTCAGTCAGGTGGGAGAGGTGTGGTCTCGACCTGTAACTATGAAGCAAGGAAATATGGGATTCATTCGGCCATGAGTTCCAAAGAAGCGCTGGACCTTTGTCCTCAAGCCATTTTTATCTCTGGAAATTATGAGAAGTACCGAGAGGTGGGCGAACAGGTTCGTGAAATTTTCAAGCGCTATACAGATCTGATCGAGCCCATGAGTATTGACGAAGCCTATCTAGATGTGACGGAAAATAAAATCCAGAGCAAATCAGCTGTCAAGATTGCCCGCTTGATTCAGCATGCGATCTGGGAAGAGCTGCATCTCACAGCTTCAGCGGGTGTCTCTTATAATAAGTTTTTGGCCAAGATGGCAAGTGACTACCAAAAGCCCCGTGGCCTAACGGTGGTCTTGCCGGAGGATGCCGAGGATTTCCTGAGCCAGATGGACATTGCCAAATTTCACGGGGTAGGAAAGAAGACAGTGGAGCGGCTGCATGAGATGGGGGTCTATACTGGTGCGGATCTTTTAGCCATCCCAGAGATGACCTTGATTGATCGATTTGGACGCTTTGGCTATGATCTCTTCCGCAAGGCGCGAGGCATTCACAATAGCCCTGTCAAGAGCCATCGCATCCGCAAGTCGATCGGAAAAGAGCGGACCTACCGCAAGCTCCTCTATGCTGAAGATGATATTTTAGAAGAAATTGCCAATCTGTCCAGTAAGGTGGCCCAATCGCTGGAAAAACACGGCAAGCAAGGCAAGACCTTGGTCTTAAAAGTGCGCTATGGAGACTTCACCACCCTGACCAAGCGGATCACCCTGACGGAGCCAACACGAGAGGCTGAGCGGATCAATCGTTCCGCTCGTCATATTTTTCAAGAAATTGAATCGACAAATACTGGAATCCGCCTCTTGGGTGTCACCATGACCAATTTCGTGGCTCATACCGAGTTGCCTTTGGTGGAAGAAAAAGAAGACGACTAGTCTGTTCACTAGTCGCCTAAGATTGATGACAAAGTCATCTTAGAAACTTTCCTTAGGTGAGTACGGACGTTAGGTGAAATGATCCAGTGGATGATTTCAGCAATCCAGGAAGTTCCATGACTTATTAAGATACATACAAAGGGCGTTCGCGGATAAAGTCAAAATAGAGAGCAGGACAGAAGCACTGTTGTATGGGATTGCTTCGTTGTCCTGCCCCCACAAGGCTGATTAGGATTCTTCCTCCGGGCTAAAAGGCGGGAGAAGAATTCAATCAGCTACTGTGTCTTGGATTTAGTACTAATGTATTTTACGCTTTTGACACAATCCGCAGCCCGTGTTCAATTCGTTTTGAACCCCTTCGCTTTTCAATTTCTGGGCTCAGACTAAAACAGTTCCCCGAACTGTTTTACTTTCAAAACTCCTGAGAGAGTGGGACAGAAATCGGTAATTCGTTAGAATTCGATTTCGTCGTCCCACCTCCGCACAGTTGAGTAGGGCTGTAAAAGCTGATAAAATCAGCGTAGTAGAGCCCACTCAACCACTGCGTCTTGCTCGACAATCCAAAAATAATTGAGAGGCTAGGACTTTTGTCCCAGCCTCTTTTTCACGGCGAAAAATTTCAGCTGTATTTGAATGTGCCTTAAAAAATAGATTATTTTAATTTTTTGGGATATCAATTAGGTTGTTTGACATCAAAAAAGGCTGCAATCTCTTCTTCAGTCAGTCCGATCATAGGAGAGATGGTGTGGAGATTGTCTTCAGTCAGTCGATAGACAGTCGGTTCATCAGGCTCAGTCTTCGTTTCAACAGTCCCTTCCTTGCTTCGTGCGGATTCGACTGTAGCAGAAGCGGTGTCAACGGATGAAGAAGAGTCCTTGGTCGCCTCGCCTCCGTCCAGGTCCTTAAAGCGTTCAACCAAGTAGGTCTTGCGCGCAGTACCAGTATTTTTAGTGGCGTAATCAAAGGCGCTGTATTCCCCTAAGAGAATCAGCTTGCTCTTAGAGCGCGTGATGGCAGTATAGATCAAATTACGTTGCAACATCCGGTGGCTTTGATTGGTAATGGGTAGAATCACCACCGGAAACTCGCTTCCTTGCGATTTGTGAATACTCATTGCATAGGCTAAGCGAATCTTGTACCATTCATTGCGCGGGTAGACGATTTCATTGCCATCAAATTGGATGGTCAATTCATCTTGCTTGGATTCTGTATATTTTCCTGGGAGAAGATCGGTGATGTAGCCAATATCTCCGTTAAAGACATTGCTTTCTGCATCATTGACCAGATGGATGACCTTGTCTCCATCGCGGTATTGGCAGTCTGGTGTGTCAAAAACAACCTGATCTTTGACAGCTGGATTGAGAAGGTCTTGCATGAGCGTATTGATATTGTCAATGCCGGCCTGGCCCTTGTACATGGGTGCCAAGACTTGGATATCTCGAGCAGGGATTTGACTACGAAGGGCAGCAGAAGTGATTTGTTCGATCATCTTAGGGATGTGTTCGCTTCCAGCTTCGAAATAAGAGCGGTCAGCTTTTCGTTCTGTGAAATCTTGAGGTAGCTTGCCTTGGCGAATGTCTCCTGCTAGTGAGACAATGGTCGAGTCCTCACTCTGACGGAAAATATGTTCGAGTTTGGTCTGAGGGATGCTTGGGATCTGCAAGAGATCAGCCAAGACCTGACCAGGGCTGACGGAAGGTAATTGGTCGGCATCCCCCACAATCAAGAGTTTCGTATCTGTTGCGATGTTGCTAAGTAATTGATTAGCCAGCCAGGTATCAACCATGGAAAATTCGTCCACAATGATAAAGTCTGCATCCAGATAGTCCTCTAAGTGGCTGGTGTCATCATCCCCAGTCATCCCCAAATGGCGGTGGATAGTGGCACTCGGAAGTCCTGTCAGCTCATTCATGCGCCTAGCTGCTCGTCCCGTTGGGGCAGCCAGCAGGATCGGCAGGTCTTTTTTCTTCCGAAGATCCAGCTGGTGGAGTTGGGCATAGACGCTGATCATCCCATTGATAACGGTAGTCTTTCCTGTCCCTGGTCCCCCGGTGAGGATAAAGACCTTGTTTTGGATAGCTTGGTGAATCGCCTCTTTTTGAATCGCATCGTAGCGAATCCCCAGATCTTTTTCAACCTCCTCGATAGCTTGGTTGATTTTCTCAGGGTCAAACGAAGCTTTTTTACCCTTCTCCAGCAATCGGCCAATATGGCTGCGAATCCCTTCTTCCGCAAAGAAAAGGCTGTTGTCAAAGATCTTGGTGTCCACGTTTTGGACCTTGTCTTCCTCGATGAGGTGGCCTAATTCTTGGGCGACAGTGGAAGGATCCAATTCTACTGGACGAGCTGATTCTAGAAGGTCAATGGTATAGCGCAGGAGGTCCTTGGCTTGGATATAGGTATTTCCAGTCTCGATAGAGTAGCTAAAGAGGCTGTGGATCAGACCTGCTCGGAAACGCTCGGGAGCGTCACTTGCAATACCCAATTCTTCTGCTAGTTGGTCCGCGATTTTAAAGCCCATACCTTGGATGTCTTCCACCAATTGGTAGGGCTGTTGCTCCACGATCTGGAGAGTTTCTTCCTTGTAGAAATCCTGGATCTGAAAGGCCAATTTATTGGGAATGCCATAATTGGCTAGTTGGGCGAGAATGCGTTCCGTTCCGTAATTCTGACGAAGTTTTTCCACAAAAGCTAGGCGGTTTTTCTTGGAGAGACCAGTAATTTCTTCTAATTTTTCAGGAGCTTCCAGAATTTTGTCAATGGTATTGTCCCCATAGAGGTCCACGATTTTTTGAGCCGTTTTGAGACCAATTCCTTTGAAGTGATCGCTGGAAAAATATTTCACCAAGCCCTTGCTAGAGGGTTTGGCACGTTCATAGCGACTGATTTTGAGTTGTTCTCCGTATTTAGGATGATGGACCAGCTCCCCCCAGAAGGTGTAGTCTTCGCCTTCCATGATATCTGCCATGGTGCCTGTCACAATGATCTCAAAATCATCAAAGTCTTCTGCATCTGTATCGCTAATGTCGAGTAAGAGGATTCGAAAAAAACTGCTAGGATTTTCAAAAATAATGCGCTCAATAGTACCAGAAAAATAATATTCCATCATTTCTTTCCTTTTTATAAAGCAAGGCTGGGACGTATTGCCTCAGCCTTAGTTTTTTGATCTATACTAATAAGTTTTGAAAGGGTAGATAGGCCATAGTCTAAAGACGGCTTGCCCTTTGATTTGTTCTTTCTTGAAAGCTCCGACCTGACGGCTATCTTTTGAAACGATCCGGTCATCTCCGAGTAAGAGGTATTCATCGTCGAGCAACTTCAAGGTAAATTTAGGATTGCCATCCTTGTCTACAGTAAAAGCTTGAGCTGTATTGGCCAATTGGCGGAAGAGTTCTCCATTTTCTTCGAACCCTTTTCCAGTATAGGTCGATTGCAATTTATCTTTTTTGAAACGAGCGATGTAGTCTTTCAAATAGGGCTCAGTGGTCTTTTTTCCATTGATATACAGGGTATCATTATCGTATTGGATGGTATCTCCAGGAAGACCGATGACCCGCTTGACGATGTCCTTGGTTTTGCCGTCGTCGTCTTTTTCACTGGCAACGACAATGTCGAAACGATCAATCGAGAGGTGGTTGACCACAAGGAGGTACTCGCTATCAGCCAGGGTTGGATCCATTGAATGGCCATCCACCTTGACCGGAGCCCAAAGGAAGATACGTGAGGCGATGATGAGACCAACAATGATGCTGAAGAGGCCCCATTCTTTAAGGAACCTCACCACTGGTGAGCTAGATGAATGTTTTGAACTTCTTTTTGACATAACTTATCTTTCTAGTAATTTCTTTGCTTTTTCTGTGTTTTTAAAATGGAGTTTGGCACAATAATCCAGAGCTTTCATCCCGTAGGTCTGAAGCAATTTAGCAGCGACTTGGTCTGATTTAGCCCCTGCTCCACTAGGGAGATTAAAGCCCAGTTCCTTGCCCAGATCTTCCAGATTTTGAAGGAAGAGATTGCGGGCGATGATGGAACTAACTGCAACAGCTAAATACTTACCTTCTGCTTTTTCTTCCAACTCAATAGCTTGGGAGACCTGATTTTTTTCAGCTTTCACGTATTTTTGGTAGTTTTTAGCCGTCGTAAAGGCATCGATCACAATTCGCTCTGCTTGGACTCTTTTATTTAATAGAAGATAGATAGCTTGATTGTGCAGGGCCACTTTGACTGAAACAGCATTGTAGCCAGAAGCAATGACTTCATTGTACTTCTTTGGGGATAATAAGAGTGCTTGGTGCTGGATGTTTTCCTCAAGGAGAGGAGCCAATTGCTGAATTTTTCGATCATCCAAGGTCTTTGAATCCCCAACACCGAGCTTTTTGAGCCAGTCGTGCTGGTCAGGTGTGACAAAGGATGCGACGACGGTGAGTCCACCAAAATAAGAGCCGTTTCCGACCTCGTCGGTTCCGATCATGGCGAGATCTTGTCGTGCAGATGAAGTAGTAGAACTCTTGGGGTTCTCAGCATCATGCCCGAAAAAGGTCAGGTAAGGAGTAAGGTCATTGCCTTGAAGCAAGACTTTTCCAGACTTGTAGATCGAAACGGTCGCTCCCTCTAGTCGAAAGAAATAATCCATATGAGGGTTCTTGCTTTGAGTGAGAGAACTGCGATAGGTATGGACAAAATCAAGAATTTGCTCCTGTGTTGGAGTGAGTGTCATACTTTCCATAACCACTATTGTACCACAAATTCAGGGAGAGAGGGAGCAAAAAGAAAGAAAGAATTCACTGGAAAATCCCTGTGAAGAGGGGCTTTGCTACTGACAAAGCTAGCCTTTTTTGGTATAATACCGTGAGGTGATTTTTATGGCGAGCTTAAATAGATATAAATTTACATTTGGAAACAAAGCGCTCACTTTAACAACCAACCATGATAATTTGTTTATGGAAGAAGTCGAACGTGTTGCGAAAGAAAAATACCAAGCAATTAAGGAACAAATGCCAGAGGCAGATGACGAAACCATCGCGATCTTATTGGCAGTAAACAGTTTGTCCATGCAATTGAATCGCGAGATTGAGTTTGACGACAAAGAAAAAGAATTAGATGATTTTCGTCGCAAGGCTTTAGACGACTTAAAGGATAAATCATCCAAATAAGAGGAGATACATGTTAACTTTCTTAATCTTATTGATTTTGGCATGGAGCTTTTATATTGGCTATGCAAGAGGGATTATCCTCCAGTCTTATTACTTTCTAGTGACCTTAGTGGCCCTCTTGATTGCAGGTGGTAGCTACAAGGGACTGGCCAAGGTGTTGTCTCTATGGGTTCCTTTTTCGAGTCCTACTCGGCAATCGGTGAATTATTTTTATGCCAACCGCTACCTATTTCAATTAGATGACATCTTTTATGCAGGTTTAGCTTATGTATTGATTTTTGCGATAGTCTATCTGATTGGTCGTGTGATTGGGATTTTTATGCACTTGGTACCCCAGCCAGAAAAACTGGAGGATCGCAAGTATCAAATTGGAGCGGGTGTGATCGCCGTCGTGATAACTCTCTTGGTCATCCAGATGGGCTTGACTGTCCTCTCAACGGTTCCCATGGCTTCCATCCAAAATAGACTAAATGCAAGTGGATTGATCCGCTTTATCATCCTTCATACCCCGATCAGTTCCAGTCTGTTCCACAACTTGTGGGTGACTGCGATTATCGGAGCTTAAGGAGCAAAAATGAAGAAAGGAGTGAGACAAGTCCGATTCAAGGAAGGACGCTCACTTTTTTTGTAGGAGAAATATGAATAAAAAAATCTTAGATATTCTGGAGTTTGACAAGGTCAAGCAACTCTTTGAACCCTATCTACAGACAGAACAAGGGGAGATGGAGCTAGCAACCCTTACTCCAACTGATAAAAGAGAAAGCATCGAAACGGCCTTTATGGAGTTGGAAGATATGGAGCAGATCCTCTTGGAAGAGCCTCGCTTTGCCGTGTCGACGATTCAAGATGTCCGTCCAGTGGCCAAGCGTTTGGAGATGGAGGCATCCCTCAATATCGATGAATTACTAGCGCTAAAAGCGGTCCTTCGGGTGACACATGAGCTCAAGGATTTCTACGACAACTTGGAAAATGTCCGTCTGGAAAGGCTCAATCGCCTCTTTGACAACTTGGTGGATTTACCACGCCTACAAGGTGGGCTTCAAGCTATCAACGAAGGAGGCTTTGTCGAGTCTTTTGCCAGTGAAAAATTGGCCAAAATCCGCCGTCGAATCCAGGAAAATGAACACCAGGTCAGAGAGATTCTCCAAGACCTGCTGAAAAGCAAGGCCGATATGTTAGCGGATGCTGTGATTGCTAGTCGGAATGGCCGCAATGTTCTACCAGTAAAAAACACCTATCGTAACCGCATTGCAGGGGTGGTCCACGATATCTCAGCCAGCGGGAATACCGTTTATATCGAGCCTCGGGCAGTCGTCAATCTTAATGAAGAAATTGCCAACCATCGAGCCGATGAACGGTATGAAATCATTCAGATTCTGGAGGAATTGTCTGACACCCTGCGCCCTCATGCAGCAGAGATTGCAAATAACGCTTGGATTATCGGTCACTTGGACTTGATCAAAGCCAAGTATCGGTTTATGCGCGATTGTAAGGCAGTGGTACCAGAGGTTAGCAGCAATCGCTCTGTTCAGCTCTTGCAACTACGTCATCCCTTGATTGAAAATGCTGTCGCGAATGACCTACATTTTACCGAGGACTTGACAGAAATCGTGATTACCGGTCCCAATACAGGGGGGAAAACCATCATGCTAAAAACGCTGGGATTAGCGCAAATTATGGCCCAGTCTGGTCTTCCCATCCTAGCAGATCCAGGTAGTCGTGTGGGCATCTTCTCACAGGTCTTTGCGGATATTGGAGATGAACAATCGATCGAGCAGAGCTTGTCGACCTTCTCCAGTCATATGACCAATATCGTATCTATCTTACATCAAGTGGATACTGCCTCCTTGATCCTTCTGGATGAGTTGGGGGCTGGAACCGATCCTCAAGAGGGGGCTGGCCTTGCTATTGCTATCCTAGAAGACCTGCGTTTACGCGGGATTAAGACCATGGCGACAACCCACTATCCAGAGCTCAAGGCTTATGGAATTGAGACTGCAGGAGTGCAAAATGCCAGTATGGAATTTGATACAGCGAGTCTACGTCCGACCTATCGCTTCATGCAAGGAGTTCCTGGCCGCTCCAATGCCTTTGAAATTGCCCGCCGTTTGGGCTTGTCTGAGACTATTATCCAGGATGCCATGAAGATGACCAATACGGATAATGATGTCAATCAAATTATTGAAAAATTGGAGGCGCAGACCTTAGAAAGTCGCAAGCGCTTGGATACCATTCAAGAGGTCGAGCAAGAAAATCTCAAATTCAATCGCGCTCTTCGAAAACTCTATAACGAACTGACCCGAGAGAGAGAAACAGAGCTCAATAAGGCGAGAGAAGAGGCCAAGGAAATTGTGGACATGGCCCTTTCAGAGAGTGACCGGATCCTTCAAGGCCTTCATGCTAAATCCCAGTTGAAACCACATGAAATTATTGAGGCCAAGGCTCAGTTGAAAAAACTAGCGCCTGAGACCGTCGACCTTTCAAAAAATATGGTTTTGAAAAAAGCCAAAAAGGCGCGTGCTCCTAAGGTAGGAGATGAAATCTTGGTTATCAGCTATGGCCAACGTGGAACCCTGGTCAAGCAACTCAAAGATGGCCGCTGGGAGGCGCAAGTCGGCTTGATCAAGATGACCTTGGAAGAAAAAGAATTCAACCTCATCAAGGCTGAAAAAGAAGCGGCTCAACCTAAGAAACACCAGGTGAATGTCGTCAAACGCTCGAACACGAGTGGTCCGAGAGCGCGTCTGGACCTCCGTGGAAAACGCTATGAAGAGGCCATGCAAGAGCTAGATGGCTTTATCGATCAGGCCCTCCTCAACAATATGGCCCAAGTCGATATCATCCACGGGATTGGGACGGGAGTTATTCGTGAAGGGGTGACCAAGTATCTCCGCCGCAACAAACATGTCAAGAGTTTTGAATATGCCCCCCAAAATGCGGGCGGAAGCGGCGCGACTATTGTTACGTTTAAAGGATAAGTTAAGCCCTAGTTGTTCATCAGCTAGATTCAGATTGAAGAAAAAGTTATCTTAGAAACTTTCCTTAGGTGAGTACGGACGTCAGCGAACTTCGAAGAAGTTCCATGACTAAATTAAGATACAGAGGGCGTCTGCGGATAAAGTCAAAATAGGAAGTTTGACGCGGAATCTTTTGATTCTAGGAGAACTTATCTTTTTGACACAATCCGCAGCCCGAGTTCAATTCGTTTTGAGCCCCTTCCCTTTTCAATTTTTAGGCTCAGGCTAAAACAGTTCCCCAAACTGTTTTACTCTCAAAACTCCCGAGTGACTGAAACAATTGTGTTTCAGTCACTTTTCTCACGGCGGAAAGTTTCAATATATGTTTGAATGAGCCTATTAGTATGTATCAGTTTTAATTATTCTATATCACTTAAGTTGTTTTAAGTAAAAAATTTTATCTACATTCTAAATCCTAGCTGTTTATCAGCTAGTTTTTTTAAAATCTTACATAATGAAAATATTTGAAAGTTGTTGAAAAGGATTCGCTTTTATATCTGATTTTCAGTAGGTCCTCCCTTTTAAAAGTGTTATAATAGAGGCAATGAATGATTTGGGAGGATACGCATGCGTAAACGTGAAAGTGCAGATTCGTGTACAACGATTCTAGTCGGAAAAAATGCTAGCTATGATGGTTCGACCATTGTAGCACGAACGGAGGATTCTCAAAATGGCGTTTTTACGCCCAAGAAATTGATCGTGGTCAAACCAGAAGATCAACCGCGTCATTACAAGTCTGTTTTATCAACTTTTGAAATCGACTTGCCAGATAATCCAGTTCGCTATACAGCGGTTCCAGATGCGATTCCTAAAGACGGGATCTGGGGAGAAGCTGGGATCAATGTTTATAATGTAGCCATGAGTGAGACAGAGACCATTACGACCAATAGCCGTGTGCTAGGGGCAGATCCTCTTGTAGAGAGTGGCATCGGTGAGGAAGACATGCTGACCTTGGTCTTGCCTTATGTCAAGACTGCCCGCGAAGGGGTCTTGCGTCTCGGAAAGATCTTGGAAGAGTATGGAACTTATGAGTCTAACGGGATCGCGATTTCAGATGTGAATGAAATCTGGTGGTTGGAAACCATCGGAGGTCACCACTGGATGGCGCGCCGTGTCCCTGACGATGCCTATGTGACCAACCCAAACCAACTGGGAAGTGATTATTTTGAATTTGGCAATCCAGATGAGTTTCTTTGTGACCCGGATCTTGAACGTTTTGTCACAGAGCACCATTTGATTCTGGATCAAGAAGGGAAAGGTTTTAATCCACGCTATGCCTTTGGTAGCCAAAAAGACAAGGACCGTCACTACAATACACCGCGGGCTTGGGCCATCCAGCGTTTCCTCAATCCTGAAATCGAGCAGGATCCACGGAGCTTTGAGATTCCTTGGTGTCAAAAACCCTATCGTAAGGTGACGATTGAAGATGTCAAATATGTCTTGAGCAACCACTACCAAGACACTATCTACGATCCTTATGGTCCTGAAGGAGATCACGTGAGTCAGCGGACCTTCCGGACGATCGGGATCAACCGGACCAGCCAGACAGCGATTCTGCAATTGCGTCCCAATAAACCACAAGAAACGACAGGCATCCAATGGATTTCTTATGGCTCCATGCCTTACAATACAGCTGTTCCTTTCTTTACCCAAGTGGATACAACGCCAGACTACTTTGCCAATACGACGGCTAAGGTAACAACGGATTCCTTCTACTGGGCCAACCGGATTATTGCGGGACTGGCAGATTCTCACTATGCTCACCATGTTGGTGATTTGGACGATTACCAAGAAACGACAATGTCCTGGGGACATGCGCGCATCAATAAAGTCGATCGTGCACTTGCAGCAGGTGAAACCGTTGATTTTGAAGCGGAAAACCAAGCCATGAGTGATCAAATCCAGGAAGCGACAGATCAACTCTTGGACAAGATTTTGCTCGATGCTAGCAACCTTATGACCAATCACTTCTCCTTGAGTGATTAAAAACCGTGTATTTTCAGGTGGTTTACAAGATATTTTCAGAAACGATTGACAAACTTTTGAAAATCGATTAAAATAGAGAAAATTATATACGACCGAATGAAGTTTGCAGGAGCGTGAGTGACTGTGAATGGACGGAACTCTGGAGAGACCATAAATGGCACCGAAGGGGCAAGGTAGAGGATGCATCTACTCAAACTCTCAGGTAAAAGGACAGAGCGAAAGATAGGGAAAGCGCCTATTTTAAGCAGGACCAGAGTACATGTTTGACATGTGCTCTTTCTTTTTCTCTTTTCTGTCGAGCGGTCGATGAAAAAGGAGACAGAAAATGGATCATGTATTGCAGTTTTTTCAGCAACTCGATAATTTAGTGTGGGGCGCCCCGCTGTTGGTGCTCTTGGTAGGAACAGGGATCTACCTGACCCTTCGCTTGGGTTTGCTTCAGATACGCTACCTTCCAAAAGCTTTTCGCTTGATCTTTACAGAAGATGAGGGACACGGGGATATCTCGAGTTTCGGAGCCCTTGCGACAGCTCTAGCGGCTACTGTAGGGACGGGGAATATTGTAGGGGTAGCTACAGCGATTCAGACAGGTGGCCCAGGTGCCCTCTTTTGGATGTGGATGGCAGCCTTCTTTGGAATGGCGACCAAGTATGCAGAAGGGCTCTTAGCCATTCGTTATCGGACCAAGGATGACAACGGTCATATCTCAGGTGGTCCGATGTACTACATTCTTCACGGGATGGGAGAGAAGTGGCGACCACTGGCTATTTTCTTTGCGGTTGCAGGAGTTTTGGTGGCTCTCTTTGGGATCGGAACCATGACCCAGGTTAATTCCATTACGGGATCCCTTCAAGCCAGTTTTGGAACAGCTCCAGAAGTGGCTAGTGTAGTGATTGCGCTAGTGGTTTCGACTATCATCTTTGGTGGGATTCACTGGATTTCCAAAGTCTCTGAAAAAGTGGTTCCTTTTATGGCTGCAGCCTATATCTTTGCGACTGTCACGATTATTGTCTTGCATCTGGACCAATTGCTTCCAGCCTTAAAAGCAGTCTTTTCGGGTGCTTTTACAGGGACCGCAGCCATGGGAGGTTTTGCAGGAGCAACGGTTAAAATGGCTATCCAAAAAGGGGTGGCGCGTGGAGTTTTCTCTAATGAATCTGGTCTCGGATCTGCCCCAATTGCAGCAGCAGCGGCGAAGACCAATGAGCCAGTCGAGCAGGGCTTGATCTCCATGACAGGAACCTTTATTGATACCATTATCATCTGTAGTTTGACAGGACTTTCGTTATTGGTTTCAGGTGAGTGGATGGCTAAGGGCAGCACTAGTACCTTGACTCAGGATACGTTTACAGGCGTCTTTGGTCCAGTCGGAGGCATCATTCTAACGCTATGCTTGGTGCTTTTTGCGACCACGACCATACTTGGATGGTCTTATTACGGAGAGCGGTGTTTCGAATTCCTTTTTGGCGTCAAACATATCAACCTCTATCGGACCTTCTTTGTTTTTATGGTTGGACTAGGAGGCTTCCTTAAGCTGGATCTGGTCTGGGTGATTGCGGATATTGTGAATGGGCTGATGGCTTTGCCCAACCTGATCGCCCTTTTAGCTCTCTCCCCTGTCATCATCAAAGAAAGCAAACAATACTTTAAGAAATAAGAAAACCCAGATCGCGAGGTCTGGGTTTTCTTGTCTATTTGAGATAGGCTCATTTAATAGCGTTTTTCTTTTGGCCAGCTGCTCATTTCGGCGATGGCAGTGAAGAGCACATCTGTCGAAGAGTTGAGGGCTGTTTCGCAAGAGTCTTGGATGACCCCGATGATAAAGCCGACGCTGACGACTTGCATGGCCAAATCATTGGTGATGCCAAAGAGGCTACAAGCAACAGGGATGAGAAGGAGAGATCCTCCCGCAACTCCAGATGCTCCACAAGCAGAGATAGCCGCTACGACACTCAGGATGAGCGCCGTTCCAAAGTCAACCTGAATGTGCAAGGTATTGGCAGCAGCGAGCGTCAAAATATTGATCGTCACGGCTGCGCCTGCCATGTTTACAGTTGAACCAAGTGGAATGGAGACAGAATAGGTGTCTGGATTCAGCCCCAATTCTTCACAGAGACGCATATTGACAGGGATGTTGGCTGCAGAACTTCGAGTGAAGAAGGCTGTTACCCCACTGACACGGAGGCATTTAAAAACAAGGGGATAAGGGTTCTTGCGAATCATGAAAAAGACGATCAATGGATTGATGACCAGGGCTACAAATGCCATGGTACCAACCAAAACAAGTAAGAGAATCCCGTAGTTACTAAGGGCGCTGAGTCCTTGGCCAGCGATGGTCGTGAAGACCAAGCCTAAGATCCCAAATGGAGCTAGGTTGATAATCCACTCAACGATTTTTGAAGTGATGTCTGCTAGGGTTTGGAGGAGGTCCTTACTATGTTCGCTCGCCTCTCTCATGGCGATCCCAAAGACGGTTGCCCAAGAAAGGATCCCAATGTAGTTGGCTTGCTGCAAGGCATTGACCGGGTTGTCGACGATCTTGAGCAAGAGGTTACTAATCACTTCGCCAATCCCGTTTGGAGAGGATCCTTCAGCGGCCTTTCCAGTCAGGGTAATGGTGATCGGGAAGATGTAATTGACCAAAACAGCAACGAAGGCAGCAGCAAAGGTTCCTAGGAGATAGAGGACGATGACCTTTTTCATATTGGTCTCTGTCCCTTTTTGGTGTTGGGAGAGGGCATTTGCGACGAGCGCAAAGACCAGAAGAGGTGCGATCGCACGGAGCCCCCCAACAAAGAACTGACCTAAGAGTCCAATGCCAGTTGCTTTCGGGAAGATAAGTGCTAGGATGACTCCAAGTACAATCCCGATTGCGATCCTTTTCATAAGGTTGGTTTTATTCCAAGTGGTAATCAATCGATGAATCATGTAAGACCTCCTTAAAAAAATAATTAAGGAATATTATACGATAGTTAGGGGGGAAAAGCAATGAAATTTTCAAAAAATAGCCTTATTTCCGAATATTTGATATAATCATACTATTCTTTGATAGAAAGGCCCGAATAAATGAGTCAAGCTCTCCAACGTTATTTCAGTAAAATAGACTGGACAAAGATTTTTGATGATCTGATATCAAAATGTATCTCTCTGATTTTTGTCTTTCTCTTATTTTTTATCGCTAAAAAGGTCATCCATAGCCTGGTTAAGCGGATATTAACCCCTTCCTTTAAGTATACGGTGCAGGATGAAGCCCGTAAAAATACGATTCTCCGCTTGGTTGAGAGCCTCTTAAACTATTGTTTGTATTTCATCTTGATCTACTGGATTTTGTCGATTCTGGGCCTTCCAGTCTCTAGTCTCTTGGCTGGTGCTGGGATTGCTGGGGTGGCGATTGGGATGGGAGCCCAGGGCTTTCTTTCCGATTTGGTCAATGGTTTCTTCATCCTTTTAGAACGGCAGTTGGATGTGGGAGACAATGTTCGTCTCACGAATGGATCTATCAATATTGCCGGAATCGTCAGCAGTGTCGGGATTCGCACGACTCAGGTGCGAGACTTTGATGGAACTCTCCATTTTGTCCCGAATCGCAACATCACCGTCGTCAGCAATCTCTCACGTGGCGATATGCGCGTGCTGATCGATATTCCGCTAGATGCAAATACCGATCTCGACAAGATCTATCAGGTGATTGCTCAGGTCAATCAGTCTGAACAAGATAAACACCCAGAGGTGTTGACAGGTCCTACGATTTTAGGCCCACAGATCGAAAAAAATGGTCGTTATTCCTTCCGCATCGCGATGACTGCGCAAAATGGAACCCAGACGACTGTCTATCACACCTACTATAAACTCTACCATGATGCCTTGATGGAAGCAGGGATTAGCCTACCGACAGGAAAGAATGGGATCATGTAATACAAAAAAGAGGCTGGGACAAAAGTCCTAGCCTCTCAATTATTTTTGGATTGTCGAGCAAGACGCAGTGGTTGAGTGGGCTCTACTACGCTGATTTTATCAGCTTTTACAGCCCTACTCAACTGTGCGGAGGTGGGACGACGAAATCGAATTCTAACGAATTACCGATTTCTGTCCCACTCTCTTTTTTGGTCTATTTTAAGTGGCAGTATTTGAAGTCCAGCTTTTTAATCTGGTCCCAATTTTTTCGAGCCTCTGGTGGCAAAACGATGAGTTGCTGGCGCAACATAGTCGTGATTTCAAGATTTAAGGATTCGATCGGGAGGGCAATGGCTACGGAACTTTTTGCCCTTTGGATCTTGTCCATGCAATATTCAATATGATGGCAAGCTGTGCCAGTCTGTGATTGACGGCTAGCTGCGATTTCTTGTCGCATATTGGAGAGTAATTGGACCAATTCAGACTTAAGGAATTCGATCGTATCTGATTTTTCTTGAGCTAAAAGAAACATAAGCACACCTCCTTTTGCTACAGTTTAATACTAATTTATTAAAAATGCAAGGGGAAAAAGTAAAAAAATAAAATTTTTTTAGAAAAAGATACAGAAAAAGAGATGGCTCACATCTCCTCACTAGAGACGGTCGAGTCCCTTGTCTTAAAAATGGCTTTCCTCCCTTGGTCGGGTTGTCTTGACAGAGGCTGGTAGCTATAAAAAAACTCCTGAAACATACTGGTTTCAGGAGTTGAGAGGCTTTGACCCGAAGGTCTTAAAGAAAAATATCGATTGATTATACAAGACCTTGTGCAATCATCGCGTTTGCGACATTTTCAAAGGCAGCGATGTTGGCACCTGCAAGGTAATCTTTACCAAGACCGTAAGTTTCTGCAGTTGTTTTAGCAGTGTTGAAGATGTTGGTCATGATGTCTTTCAAACGTCCGTCCACTTCTTCGCGTGTCCATGAAAGACGTTGGCTGTTTTGGCTCATTTCAAGAGCAGATACAGCAACCCCACCAGCATTGGCTGCTTTAGCAGGTCCGTAAAGGATACCATTTTCTTTGTATACGTTGATGGCATCGATGTTACTTGGCATGTTTGCTCCTTCAGAGACAACTTTTACACCTTGAGCGACCAAACGTTTTGCAGCATCGCCATCGATTTCATTTTGAGTTGCACATGGAAGAGCGATATCATAGTTACCAGCATAAGTCCATACAGAACCTTCGTAGTAAGTAGCAGTTGGTTTTTCAGCAGCGTATTCAGTCAAACGTGCACGACGTTTTTCTTTGACGTCTGTAAGAAGGTCGAAGTCAATACCGTTTTCGTCGATCACGTAACCGTTTGAGTCAGATACAGAGATAACAGTTGCACCAAGTTCAGTTGCTTTTTGAAGAGCGTATTGAGCAACGTTACCAGAACCTGAGATCACGACTTTCTTACCAGCAAAGCTGTCGCCGTTTGCTTTGAGCATTTCTTCAGTGTAGTAAACCAAACCATAACCAGTTGCTTCTGGACGGATCAAGCTACCACCGAAACCAAGAGGTTTACCAGTCAAGACACCAGCATCGAATTGGCGAAGGCGTTTGTATTGACCGTAAAGGTATCCGATTTCACGTCCACCAACCCCGATATCACCAGCTGGGACATCAAGAGAAGGACCGATGTGTTTTTGCAATTCAGTCATGAAGCTTTGGCAGAAACGCATCACTTCAGCGTCTGTTTTTCCTTTAGGATCGAAGTCAGATCCACCTTTACCACCACCGATAGGAAGACCAGTCAAGACGTTTTTGAAGATTTGTTCGAAACCGAGGAATTTCAAGATCCCTTGGTTAACAGTTGGGTGGAAACGAAGACCACCTTTGTAAGGACCTACAGCAGAGTTGAATTGAACACGGTAACCACGGTTTACTTGGATGTTTCCTTCACGGTCAACCCAAGGAACACGGAAAGAAATCACGCGTTCAGGTTCTGTAATACGAGCCAAAATGTTTTCTTCGATGTATTCAGGATGTTTTTCAAAAACAGGTTCCAAAGTGCTGAGGAACTCTTCAACAGCTTGAAGGAATTCAGCTTCATGGCCGTTACGAGCTTTTACAGTTTCGAAGGTGCTTTGGATATATTCTTTAGCAGTTGTCATGTTAATTCTCCTTTGTGAATGAAACGAAAACCAGCAAACCCGCTAGGGGAGTGGTTTTGAGACAGTTGACAAACAATGTCATGTTTTATTACATGGATCATTATAGCAGACTTTTTTTGGCTTGTAAAGAAAAAAGTTGAATTTTCTGAAAATTTTATCGCGACTAGGAAAGTCCGAATGTTTGGAAGAATTTTTAGCTTTGATTGTCCGGAAGCTTCCAAGTGATGGTATAATGAAAGAAGAAAATAGAGAGCATCCCGAACGATTCTGTTGGTGGTGTTTCAAAAAAGGAGTACAAGATGGTATCGACAAAGACGCAAATTGCTGGTTTTGAATTTGACAACTGCTTGATGAATGCGGCAGGTGTAGCCTGTATGACCACTGAGGAATTAGAAGAAGTGAAGAACTCAGCTGCTGGGACCTTTGTGACCAAGACAGCGACCTTAGAATTCCGTGCTGGTAATCCAGAGCCACGCTACCAAGATGTGCCACTTGGTTCGATCAATTCGATGGGGCTGCCTAACCAAGGGTTGGACTATTATTTGAATTACTTATTGGAGTTGCAAGAAACGGATCCAGATCGGACCTTCTTCTTATCTCTCGTCGGCATGTCTCCTGAAGAAACTCATACCATCTTGAAAAAGGTGCAAGACAGTGACTTTAAAGGCTTGACAGAGTTGAACCTATCTTGTCCCAATGTCCCTGGAAAACCTCAGATTGCCTATGATTTTGATACGACAGATCGGATCTTGTCCGAGGTCTTTGCCTACTTTACCAAACCTCTTGGGATCAAGTTGCCACCTTATTTTGATATCGTTCATTTTGATCAAGCAGCAGCGATCTTTAACAAATACCCGCTCAAGTTTGTCAACTGCGTCAATTCGATCGGAAATGGCCTCTACATTGAGGATGAATCCGTGGTGATCCGTCCTAAGAACGGCTTTGGTGGGATTGGTGGAGAATACATCAAGCCAACGGCTCTCGCCAATGTCCATGCCTTTTACCAACGGTTGAATCCAGAAATTCAGATTGTGGGGACTGGGGGTGTCTTGACTGGTCGGGATGCTTTTGAGCATATCCTTTGTGGGGCTAGTATGGTGCAAATCGGAACGACGCTGCATAAAGAAGGAGTAGGAGCTTTTGACCGCATCACTGCGGAGCTCAAAGCCATCATGGAAGAAAAAGGCTACCAAAGTCTGGAAGACTTCCGTGGGAAATTGCACTACATTGACTAATCTTTCGAAAAGAACTTCCTCAAGTGGAAACTTGGGGATTTTTTTATGGTTTCTTATCAAGAGAGATCATTCTGTTCCTAGTTTTAGGAATTATCCATTTTTATAGAGAGAAAAAGGTGTACAATGGAGGTGAAAAGGAAGGTGATTTATATGGAAGAAAGGGACGTGATTCAAGAGGCAAGGACGACGATCATCCTTCTTCAAACAGCCTTTTCTAAAGGATTCACCCCCAGTCCAGATGCCCTTCGATTTCGAGAAAATCTAGATCAGATGTTGAAAGGTTTACGAAAGGCTAGGCGGGTTGACAATCGTCTGTTGATTGAGTTGGAAAAGTTTTATCAGACCGCCAGTTTATTGATTGGTCTGGGTGGGCTAGCTTTGAACGAAGAGGCCTTTCAAGCTTGGCGAGCTTATGATCACTGGCATTACGAGGTTGTGAAGCCTCAGTTACAGGTCTATGGACCGACGGTGGTTTTGTAGTTGATGTGCCTTGAGTTTGTCCACAGATATTCAGAGGAGGTGTTGGTCATGGTAGTCCTTCATGATTTTCTACATCAGTTAACCCTATCGTTTTGGAATTTTTATTACTCGCTCTTTTTCTTATTTGAAAAATAAGTGGGAATGCCTTTATCCCTTTTACTAGTATAGTAGAAGGGATTTTTGATGCAGAATCCTTGAAAATCTGAGGCTCTTGGATTATGATGGAGCTAATAGATGTCAAGCGTTCCTTGTGGGGAATGCAGGAAGCGAGGAAAAAAGATGGCAGAGATTTATCTAGCAGGTGGCTGTTTTTGGGGCTTAGAGGAATATTTTTCACGGATCCCGGGTGTAGAAGAGACGACGGTGGGCTATGCCAATGGCCAGGTAGAAACGACCAATTACCAACTGATCAAGGAAACGGATCATGCAGAGACCGTTCAGGTCATTTACGATCCAGATAAAATCACCCTACGAGCGATTCTGCTCTACTATTTCCGGGTGATCGATCCCTTGTCCATTAACAAGCAAGGAAATGATCGAGGACGCCAGTACCGGACCGGTGTCTATTATACAGACGAGGCAGACCGTGAGGTGATCGCCCAAGTGTTTGCGGAAGAAGAGAAGCAACTGGGCAACAAAATAGCGGTTGAACTAGAACCTTTGCGCCACTACATCCTAGCTGAGGACTACCACCAAGACTACCTCAAGAAGAATCCTGGAGGCTATTGCCATATCGATGTGACAGATGCTGAGCAGCCCTTGATTGATCCAGCAGCTTATCAGAAGCCAGATCAAGAAATCCTAAAGGCGAAACTGACAGCAGAGCAGTACCAAGTCACTCAAGAAAGCGCGACAGAACGTCCTTTCCACAATGCCTATGATCTGACCTTTGAAGAGGGGATTTATGTGGATATTACGACGGGGGAACCTCTCTTTTTTGCCAAGGATAAGTTTGCTTCTGGCTGTGGATGGCCAAGTTTCTCTCGTCCCATTGCCAAAGATGTTGTCCACTATTACCAAGATCATAGCCACGGGATGGAGCGGATCGAAGTTCGTTCCCGCTCAGGCAATGCCCATCTCGGCCATGTCTTCACCGATGGACCAAAAGACCAAGGAGGTCTTCGCTATTGTATCAATTCGGCCTCTCTGCGCTTTATTCCAAAAGAGGAAATGGAGCAAGAAGGCTATGGTTATTTGTTAAAAGCTTTGAAATAAGAGGGGCTTTCTCGCAGATCAAAAAACGGAGTTTATGATGAAAAATAGAAATTTATGGCGAATAGTTTTTGCGCTTTCAGCTATGGTGACTCTAATTGGATTAGGATTTACTGCCTATAATCATTTTGTATTTCATCAACCTTTTATGAATCGGACGACAAAAGGGTTGCTTTCGGCTTTTTCCTAAGTCTTGTCATGGTTGCGATTAGCTTGTCCAAATCAAACGATAAGAAGTGATTTGCGACCATTTATATGAATCAATCAACTGTGCAAGAGCAGGACGATGAAGCGTTTCTAAACAATGGCGCTTCTGTCCTGCTCTCTTTTTTCTCTTCTTAAAAATTGTGATACAATGAAGAGAAAGTATTTCAATGACAGCTCAATCTGTTGGTGGATCATTGGAGAAACTAGGTACGAAGAAGAGGTAGGAATGTTAGAGAAGTGGGAGAGTGTGAAAGGGACCATCAAAACAATAGGAAAAGAGCTATCGGCAGCCTTTGACTGGGCTTTTGATCGTCTCTTTTCAAAGATTTATCTGACCAATGAACAGTTTGTCTATGTGCTCTTGTCTGTTGTTTTCATCGTGGCCAATGCCATCTTGTGGGTACAAAAGTTCCAAGGTTTTCCGATCACCGCAACTGAACGGCCAGAAGTAGTGTACAAGGCAAAAACACCGGCTGATCAGATTCCTCATACAGCTCGGATCATGGCCAATGGAGACCAGCTCTACCATGATTTGGTCTATATGAGCGCGCAAAAAGAAGATGGGAGCTATGATTTTCATGAAAATTATGAGTATGTCAAACCCTGGCTACAAAAAGCGGATCTAGCCTTGGGTGATTTTGAAGGAACTATTAACCCGAATTACTATTTGTCAGGTTACCCCCTCTTTAATGCGCCGAGCGAAGTCGTACCAGCCATCAAGGATGCTGGTTATGATGTCATGGATTTGGGACACAACCACATCCTGGATTCAGGTCTAGAAGGGGTCTATTCGACAGCCAAGGCCTTTGAAGATGCAGGTATCACACCTGTCGGTGTCTACACGCATAAAAAGAGAGGCCAGGCCCCCTTGGTGATCAAGGAAGTGAATGGCATCAAGATTGCCATTCTAGCCTACGCTTATGGATTTAATGGAATGGAAACGACCCTTACTCCAGAAGAGCAAGCAGATGTCTTGTCTGATCTGGATGAAGAGCGGATGAAGGCGGAGATCCAAAAGGCAGAGCAAGAGGCCGATATTACTATTGTCATGCCCCAGATGGGAATCGAGTACCAGTTGGAGCCGACAGAAGAGCAAAAAGAGCTCTACCATAAGATGATTTCATGGGGAGCTGATATTGTCTTTGGCGGGCATCCCCATGTTGTAGAGCCTGCTGAAGTGGTCAATAAAGATGGTCAAAACAAGCTCATCATCTACTCGATGGGGAATTTCCTTTCTAATCAGCGTCTGGAAACCATGGGAGACGTGGAGACTGCCCAGTGGACAGAGCGAGGAGTCTTGATGGATGTGACCATCGAAAAGGTCGGCCGCAAGACAAAGATTAAGACAGCTACTGCTCATCCAACCTGGGTTAGTCGAACTCCGAAGGGGACCTATTCTCCTGAAGGCTATGAGTTGTACAAGTACCAGACCTATATTTTGGAAGATTTTATTCAAGGTGGCAAATACCGCGACAAGCTAGATGAGGAGACCAAGGAGAGAGTGGACGCGGCTTACCGAGAAATGAAGGAACATGTTCACTTGGACTGGCCTCAGAGTGGAAAGGAATAGAACATGGAAGGAAATGTGAACTGGATTCCGCTTGGGATTCTAGGATTGATGGTGGTAATTTGGGCAACCAAATTTCTGACGGCTATCCGCCTCAAGCAAAAGCTGAAAAAAGCTTGGGATGGAGCGCCTTTCTTTCGCAAGAAAGACACAGAAGAAAGTTTGATAGACAGTCTGGCTTATCCAGCTAAGGGAAGGACGATCGATAGCCAAGTGGATGATCAGACTTGGCATGATTTGGCTTTGGATGCGGTTTTTGATCAGCTCAACTATACCCAATCGAGCCTTGGAGCAGAAGCTCTCTATCAAAAAATGCGCCTGCTGGAATTCCAGCCTCAGGACCAGCTTCATGACTTAGAAGCCTTCTTTGAAGAGCATCCTGATTTGCGCCTCAAGGTCCAGGTCATTTTCAACCAACTGGGCAAGAAGAACCACAACATGGCGCGTAGCATTGTCGCAAATCCTGGCAAGCATTATGCAGGTTTGCCCCTCTATATAGCCTTGGCCTGTCTTCCAATCCTCTGTCTCTTTGCCATTCCCTTTGAGCCAGTTGGGGCGATTACCCTCTTGGTGATCAGTGTGGTCTTTAATATCGTCTTTTCAAGTTTGCGCAATTGGTCCAATAAAATCCGTCTGGACAATGTTAGTTATCTGGTCCGCATCTTTGCTTCGGCAGAACGCTTGAGCCATCTAGCCTTGCCACAACAAGAAGAGCTCAAGCAGGCAGTCAAACCCTTTAAGAAAACGCGGATCCTTGCCAGTGTTTTGCAGAGTCCAACGGGGACCTCTGAGATGGAAATTATTCTCCTCTACCTCAATGTCCTCTTTTTACTCCCGCAGATCGCTCAGGTTTATATTTACAATCAGGTGAAAGCTCATCAAAAAGAGGCCCAGAAGCTTCTGGATCTGCTAGGGGAGATGGAAGTTGCTATTAGTCTCTTGCGCCATAAGCGGGATCTAGAAGTGGTCTGTCAGCCAGTCTTTACAGAGACGGGTGGAATTGAAGGTGAGACGCTCTATCATCCCTTGCTGTCCAATCCGATTGCAAATGATGTGCATTTTCAAAAAAATATGGTCATCAGTGGGGACAATGCGTCTGGGAAATCGACCTATTTGAAGACCGTCGCTATCAATGCTATTCTGGCTCAAGGGCTGGGCTTTGCCTATGGAGAAAGCTTGGCCCTGCCTTACGGTCATGTCCTAACGGCTATGGATGTAAGCGATGATATTGAAGTTGGAGATAGCTACTTTATCACTGAAAGTAAAGCTATTTTGCGTATGATTCAGCATTTGAACGAGCCTGGTTTTCACTATTTCTTTATTGACGAGCTCTTTAAGGGGACCAATACCATCGAGCGGATCGGATCAGGCCTTGGAATTGTCCGCTGGTTGGCTGCCCAAAACTGTCTCTACATGATTTCCAGCCATGATATTGAGCTGGTCGCGGCCTCCGGTGAAGTCAATGATAATTACCATTTTGACAGTCGCTATGTGGATGGCAAGATCGTCTTTGACTACCAGATCAAGCCAGGGTCAGCCGTGACCAAGAATGCGGTCAATACACTAGAAAGCCTGCATTATCCAGAGGAGATTACGCAAACAGCCAAGGACTTGATTGACCAGTATGAAGAGACGGGGCACTGGTCTTTGAAAGAAATTGAAAAAGAATAAAAATGAACGAAGGAGTTTGTAAATGATCGGTTTGGGGACCTTCTATAATGCCTTAGGGGTCGTATTTGGTGGGCTTTTAGGATTGCTCATCGGTCAACGTTTGTCAGAAGATTTTCATGAGACCCTTCTGAAAGTGACAGGAGTTGCTGTTTTTGTCTTGGGCATCGCAGGGACCTTGGAAAAGATGCTGGTGGTGCATGGAAGTCATGTAGAAAGTCACGGCAGTATGATGTTGATTCTGAGTCTAGTGATCGGGACCGTTATCGGGGAACTCTTGAAGATTGAGGAAGGCTTTGAGCGCTTGGGAACCTGGCTGAAGGAAAAGACGGGCAACCAAGGCGATACCAGCTTTGTTGATGCCTTTATGACCACGGCCTTGACCATTTGTATTGGGGCTATGGCGGTGGTCGGAGCCGTCCAGGATGGCCTGACAGGCGACACCTCGACCTTGTTGGCCAAGGCTATTCTCGATATGGTTATCGTTTTGGTCTTGACCGTTTCAAAAGGAAAGGGAGCGATCTTTGCAGTGGTACCACTTGTGATCCTTCAAGGTTTGATCACGCTGTTGGCCAATTTGATCGCACCGATCATGACTCCACAAGCCCTTTCGAATCTGTCCCTAGTTGGCTCCAGCCTCATTCTCTGTGTAGGGATCAACCTCATTTGGGGCAAACGAATCAAGGTCGCCAATCTCCTTCCGGCAGTGCTGATTGCCATTATTTGGGCCTTTGTTGGGTGAAAAATAGAAGCTAAGCAGTAGTTTCAGATTTAAGACAAAGTCATATTAAAAACTTTCCTTAGGTGAGTACGACGTCAGCGAACTTCTAAGAAGTTCCATGACTAATTATTGAGCCTAAGGTCTCAATAATTCCGAGTGCCTGAAACGTTATTGTTTCAGGCACTTTTCTCACAACGGAAAGTTTCTAAGATGATTTTGTATCCAATCTGAATTATTTTCCTTTTCTTTTGCAAATACGGGAATTCATTTATGGAAAACCTGATTTTTGGTATGATAGTCGTAATTTCGAATAGGGAGGTTGGAGTCGTCATGAGTGATTTGAATCAGACAGTTGAATTTATTAAAGAAATCGAGAAATTAAAGTCAGTAACAAGGTTTAATAGAACTCTTGATGGACGGTTTGAAAATAGTGCCGAGCATTCTTGGCAGGGTGCGATCGCTGCGATGGTTCTGCAAGATTATTATCCTGAAAAATTGAATATGGAAAAGGTCATGTCTCTGTTACTGATCCATGATTTAGGTGAGATTTATGCTGGAGATACTTGGGTGTTTGATGATGAAAAAAAGCTTCATGCTCATGATAGAGAGCTAGCATCTATAGAAAAAACAATGAGCCTCCTTCCAGAAGCAACATATGTGAATATGAAAAATTCGTGGTTGGAGTTTGAAAAAGGACAGAGTGCCGAGGCAAGATATGCAAGAGTGATTGATGCATTGGTACCACTGATCAATCACTTGGAAGTGTCAGAGGTCGATTATAATCCCGATCATATCCGTTCAGAGATGGTATTAGAAAAGAAAAAATTTATAAAAAGTGAATCCAAAGTGTTATGGAAACTGACGGAAGAGTTGGTTCAGGAAAGTGTAGAAAAGGGCTTATATTTATAAGATCCTTTGGCCATCAGTAACAACTTTCAGCCCAAGAGGAAGCCACCTGTTTTCACGGGCAGTTTTGACTTGCTTGATCTGTGGTATAATGGAACCAGATAATTTACACCCTTTGAAAGGGAAAAGGTTAGATTGTATGATTAAGTTGATTGCAACAGATATGGATGGGACCTTATTAGATGAGCGAGGAGAGGTGGATCTTCCGCGTCTGGAAAGGCTGTTGGACCACTTGGATCAAAAAGGGATTCGCTTTGTCATTGCGACGGGAAATGAAATTCATCGCATGCGCCAGCTCTTGGGTCCTTTGGTCAAACGGGTGACTCTGGTCGTAGCCAATGGAGCTCGGATTTTTGAGGATGACCAGATGATTCTAGGAAAATTCTGGGATCGAGAACTTGTAGAGGCGGTTCTTGCTTATTTTAAGGGGCGAGAAATTTCAGACCAGCTGGTTGTCTCAGCTGTCAATGGTGGCTTTGTCAAGGAAGGCACGGTCTTTACAGAAGTTGAGAAATTCATGCAGCCGGAAGTGATTGAAGCCTTGTACAAGCGGATGAAGTTTGTTCCGGAATTGACAGCAGATCTATTTGATCAGGTGCTTAAAATGAGCTTGGTGGTTGGCTTGGATCGTCTCGATCAAGTGAGCCAAGAAGTCCAGCGGGCTTTTGGAGATCAGCTCATGGCGGTTTCGAGCGGTTTTGGCAGCATGGATCTCTTACAAGCAGGCATTCACAAGGCTTGGGGATTGGCTCAATTAATGGAAATGTGGCAGCTTAATGCTAGCCAGGTCATGGCCTTTGGGGATAGCGGAAACGACATCGAAATGCTTGAAATGGCTACTCACTCCTATGCTGTGGCCAATGCAGAAGAAGCTGTCAAGGCTGTTGCCAAACACTTAGCGCCGAGCCATCAAGAAGGTGGTGTCTACCAGGTGATCGAAGAGTATCTAGGATTGACCCCCTGGGAACAAGTGAAAGGAAAGAATTAGATGGCAGTACAACTGTTAGAAGACTGGCTCTTAAAGGAGCAGGAAAAAATCATAACAACCTATCGGGAACTCAATCAAGACCCTCTGAAGGAGCCTGGTTTGATCTTTATCGGAGACTCCATCGTAGAGTATTTTCCCATTCATGAACTATTACAAAGTCCCAAGCACATGGTCAATCGAGGAGTGCGAGGCTATAAGACGGTTCTCCTTCGTGAGCATCTAGACGCCCATGTCTTTGGAACGGCGGTGGATCAGATCTTTCTTTTGATTGGGACCAATGATATCGGAAAAGAAATTCCTCAAAAGGATACCTTAGATAATGTAGAAGCAGTCTTACAAGCGATCATGCGTGACTTTCCACTGACGAACATCAACCTGATCTCGGTTCTACCAGTCAGTCAAGGAGAGCGCTACAAACAAAAAGTCTATATCCGGACCAATGAAAAAATTCAAGCCCTCAACCAGGCCTATCAAGAATTGGCCCAGGCCTACCACCAGGTCAGCTATGTCGATGTGTATTCGTCTTTATTGGATGAAGAGGGGCAGTTGGCAGAAGCCTATACGACAGATGGCCTTCATTTAAGTGTGGCTGGTTACCGCATCCTAGCTCAAGCTCTGCAGGAGACGTTATAGAGACAAAAATAGGGAGCGAAAAAAAGCCCAATCAGACAAATCTTCAAAGGAAGCTTTCAGATTGAAGATAAAGTCCTCTTAGAAACTTTCCTTAGGTGAGTTACGGACGTCAGCGAACTTCGTAGAAGTTCCATGACTTAGTTTTGGACCTAAGGTTCCAAAACTCCCGTGTGCCTGAAACATAATTGTTTCAGGCACTTTTCTCACAGCGGAAAGTTTCAATAGATGCTTTGATGGTTCTTATAATTGAAATTTTTTCTATTTATTTTTAGAGCTCTTTAGATGATTTTTTGTAAAAACAGATTGTCTACCTTCCCCTATTTCCAAGAGGAAATTTTTTTATTTTTTAAGGTTGACAAATGTAAATCTTAGGAGTAGAATAGCATTATAAGATTTACAAATGTAGATTTTGAAAGGAGAGGCTATGCAAATTTCCAATGCGGAATGGCGCATCATGAAGATTATCTGGATGGAAGGCAAGCAGACCAGCACGGATTTGATCGCAGTCTTGTCCGAGCGCTTTGATTGGTCGAAGTCGACGATCAAGACCCTCTTGACGCGCTTAGTGGAAAAGGGGTGTCTGACTAGAGAAAAAGCAGGCAAAGCCTTTGTCTACTCGGCTCTGTTGACGCAGGACCAGAGTTTAGACTTGGTCGTTGAGGATGTGAAGGACAAGGTTTGTTCAAAAAGGATTGTTCAGGTGCTTGAAAACGTGATTCAGGCGAGTGACTTTACGCTAGCAGATCTTAATCAGCTGCAGCAGGTCCTTGAAGAAAAGAAAGCAGAGGCTGTCGAAATAGTCCCTTGCAATTGTATGTAATAGAAAGAAGGAAATTTCATGTTTGGATTGGTGATTAGTATTGTTTGTATACTTGTGGTTGTCTTTATTGCTTGGTGGTTCTTTGCAGAACATGAAAAGATGAGTGACCACGCTCGTCAAAAATCAGGTTATCAAGAAATTGAAGTCGAAGTCATGGGGGGCTATTCGCCTGAAACCATCGTTCTGAAAAAGAATGTTCCAGCCCGGATCATCTTTAACCGCAAGGATCCCTCTTCATGTCTTGACCAAGTGGTCTTTCCAGACTTTGGGGTGCATGAAGATTTGCCTTTGGGTGAAAAACATGTCATTGAAATTACGCCAGAAAAAGCGGGCGAATATGGGTATTCATGTGGTATGAATATGATGCATGGTCACATGATTGTGGAATAAAGGAGTAGGTATGGCAGAAAAACAAAAAGCAGTTGTGGAAAACGGAGTGCAAAAGATCCGTATTACAGCAGAAAAGGGCTATAGTCCCAAAGAATTTCAACTCCAAAAAGGGATTCCTGCTGAAATCACCTTCCATCGGGTCAATCCTTCCGGCTGTTACAAGGAGATTTTGTTTGAAGATCAGGGGATTTTAGAGCCTTTGGAAGTCGGTGTGGATAAGGTCATTTCCTTTACCCCGACAGAAACAGGGGACTTTGAGTTTTCATGTGGAATGAAGATGCAAAAGGGTTCCTACACGGTTGTGGAAAAACGCCGTCGTGTCTTGAGTTTACTGGGTCGCTTTTGGATTACTAGTATCTTTACTCTTCCCTTATTGATCTTGATGATCGGGATGATGGCAGGCTTTGTATCCCATCCAGTCAGTCGCTGGGGGACTTTTCTAGCGACAACGCCGATCATGTTGGTAGCAGGAGTTCCTTTTATCAAGAGTGCCTGGGCCTCATTTAAGAAGCACCATTCCAATATGGATACCTTGGTAGCTCTTGGAACCCTGGTAGCCTATGTCTATAGTGTATTTGCCCTTTTTACTGGTCAGCCAGTATACTTTGAGGCTGCGGGTTTTATCATCTTCTTTATCCTCTTAGGGCAAATCTTTGAAGAACGGATGCGTAACAATGCCTCCGAGGCCGTGGAAAAGTTGTTGGATTTGCAGGCAAAAACGGCTCAAGTTCTCCGTGATGGGAACTATGTCGAGGTGGCGGCAGAAGATATCCAAATTGATGACTTGATTCGGGTCCGTCCTGGGGAAAAGATTGCGGTTGATGGGACGATTGTAGAAGGAAGTACGACCATTGATGAGTCGATGGTGACAGGTGAAAGCTTGCCTGTGGAAAAATCAGTTGGTGATGCAGTTATCGGCTCCACTATCAACAGCAATGGGACCATTCTCTTTAAGGCTGAAAAAGTCGGTAGTGAGACCCTCTTATCTCAAATTGTGGACTTTGTCAAAATGGCCCAATCCAGTCGTGCTCCTATTCAAGATTTGACGGATAAGATTTCAGGTATCTTTGTTCCAGTGGTGACGATTTTGGCCATTGCGACTTTCTGGGTTTGGTCCGTGCTTCTGGGTGCGTCGCTTCAAGAGGCCATGCTCTACGCAGTCTCTGTCCTCATTATTGCCTGTCCTTGTGCCCTTGGTTTAGCAACCCCAACAGCCCTCATGGTCGGAACCGGCCGTAGTGCCAAGATGGGGGTTCTGATTAAAAATGGAACAGTTCTTCAAGAAGTGCAAAAGATTCAAACCGTTGTGTTTGATAAGACAGGGACCATCACCATTGGCCAACCGCTCGTAACCGATGTGGTAGGAGATGAAGCGCGTGTCTTGACACTGGCTGCTAGTCTTGAAACTTTTTCAGAACATCCACTAGCCCAAGCGGTGTTATCCCAAGCAGAAGAAAAAGGTTTGGTGCTATCCCCTGTGGAAAACTTCCAAGCGATTGAAGGAAAAGGGGTCCAAGGTCAGATCGACCAGCAGTTGGTGACCTTGGGAAATGGCAAACTTCATGACGGGACAGCGATGGATCCGGAGCTTGAAAAACGGATGGTAGACTTGCAAGAGCAGGCCAAAACAGTGATCAGTTTGTCTGTGGATGGGCAAGTGATTGGCTTGATTGCCATTCAAGATGCTCCGAAGGCTAGCTCAAAAGAAGCGATCAAAAAGCTCAAAGAACGGGGCTTGAAAACGGTCATGTTAACGGGGGATAATGAACGGGTGGCCCAAGCTATTGCTAAGCAAGTGGGAATTGACACCGTCATTGCTGATGTCCTTCCTCAAGAAAAAGCTAGCGCCATCCAAAAACTGCAAGAAGCTAGTAAGGTCGCCTTTGTTGGAGATGGGATCAATGATGCTCCTGCTCTTTCGATTGCAGATGTTGGGATTGCTATGGGATCGGGTACGGATATTGCGATCGAGTCTGGAGGTATCGTGCTCACGCAAAATGATTTACTTGGCGTTGTGCGCGCCTTTGACATGAGTCAAAAGACCTTCCGTCGGATCTTACTCAATCTCTTCTGGGCCTCTATCTACAATATCCTTGGGATTCCAATTGCTGCTGGAGTCTTTGTAGGACTGGGATTGACCCTCAATCCAGAACTAGCAGGTCTTGCTATGGCCCTTAGTTCTTTGTCTGTTTTGACCAGCTCGCTACTCCTCAATGTCGCGAAGATTGATTAATGAAAATAAGAAGTGGTATAGCATGCAGTATCGCTTAGAATGTAGAATAACTTTTTTAAGTAATATAAGTTAAGTGATTCAACGAAGAAAGACAAATGAGTTTCAATTTTTAGATTGAATCAAGAAATACCAAAAACTTTCCGCCGTGAGAAAAGAGAGTGGGACAGAAATCGAATTCTAACGAATTACCGATTTCTGTCCCACTCTCTTTTTTATCTTTTCTTACAGCTCTAAGGGAAAAAATCAGGTAACAAAATATAGCATAAAATCCTATTGTAGGATAGTTTGTGAAATTTTCTCAAAATAGTCATCTGTTATGGAATAGGGATTGAGCATCTTTGAGCAGATCTTTATACATGTGAATCTCTTTGTGATAAATTAATACTGTAATCGTTTTGTAAATCGTTTTCATTAGAAAAGTCTGAAAAAACTCATTTTCAAGGCGAGATGATCGCAAAGATGAAGTAGAAGCGCTATGCTGCATTTTTAAAGGATCGAAATAGATTATAAAGGAGAGTTAAAATGACTCAAGGAAAAATTACTGCATCTGCAGCAATGCTTAACGTATTGAAAACATGGGGTGTAGATACGATCTACGGTATCCCATCTGGAACACTTAGCTCACTCATGGACGCTTTGGCTGAAGACAAAGATATCCGTTTCTTGCAAGTTCGCCACGAAGAAACTGGTGCTCTTGCAGCAGTTATGCAAGCTAAATTTGGTGGCTCTATCGGGGTTGCAGTTGGTTCAGGTGGACCTGGTGCGACTCACTTGATCAACGGTGTTTACGATGCAGCGATGGATAACACTCCATTCCTTGCCATTCTTGGATCACGTCCAAACAACGAGCTGAACATGGATGCCTTCCAAGAGCTTAACCAAAACCCAATGTACAACGGTATCGCTGTATACAACAAACGTGTAGCTTACGCAGAACAATTGCCAAAAGTAATCGACGAAGCTTGCCGTGCTGCCGTTTCTAAAAAAGGTCCAGCCGTTGTTGAAATTCCAGTAAACTTTGGCTTCCAAGAAATCGACGAAAACTCATACTACGGATCAGGTTCTTATGAACGTCACTTTATCGCTCCTGCCTTGAACGAAGTTGAAATTGACAAAGCAGTTGAAATCTTGAACAATGCGGAACGTCCAGTGATCTACGCTGGTTTCGGTGGAGTTGGTGCGGGTGATGTCATCACTGAATTATCACGCAAGATCAAAGCACCAATCATCACAACTGGTAAAAACTTTGAAGCCTTCGAATGGAACTATGAAGGATTGACAGGTTCTGCTTACCGTGTTGGTTGGAAACCAGCCAACGAAGTGGTTTTCGAAGCAGATACTGTTCTTTTCCTTGGTTCAAACTTTCCATTTGCTGAAGTTTACGAAGCCTTCAAGAACACTGAAAAATTCATCCAAGTGGATATCGACCCTTACAAACTTGGTAAACGCCATGCCCTTGACGCTTCTATCCTTGGAGATGCAGGTCAAGCAGCCAAAGCAATCCTTGATAAAGTAAACCCAGTTGAGTCTACTCCATGGTGGCGTGCTAACGTGAAGAACAACCAAAACTGGCGCGACTACATGAACAAACTCGAAGGTAAAACTGAGGGTGCGCTTCAATTGTACCAAGTTTACAACGCTATTAACAAATACGCTGATGAGGATGCAATCTACTCAATCGATGTCGGTAACTCAACTCAAACATCAACTCGTCACCTTCACATGACACCGAAGAACATGTGGCGGACATCTCCACTCTTTGCGACGATGGGGATCGCCCTTCCTGGTGGTATCGCTGCTAAGAAAGACAATCCAGATCGCCAAGTATGGAACATCATGGGTGATGGAGCCTTCAATATGTGCTACCCAGACGTGATTACTAACGTTCAATACAACCTTCCAGTCATCAACGTGGTCTTCTCAAATGCTGAGTATGCCTTCATCAAGAACAAATACGAAGACACAAACAAACACTTGTTTGGTGTTGACTTCCCTAACGCTGACTACGCGAAAATTGCAGAAGCACAAGGAGCTGTTGGATTCACAGTAAACCGTATTGAAGATATCGATGCAGTCGTTGCAGAAGCTGTGAAACTCAACAAAGAAGGTAAGACAGTTGTGATTGATGCTCGTATCACGCAACACCGTCCGCTTCCAGTAGAAGTTCTTGAGTTGGATCCAAAACAGCACTCAGAAGAAGCTATCAAAGCCTTCAAGGAAAAATACGAAGCAGAAGAACTCGTACCATTCCGCCTCTTCTTGGAAGAAGAAGGGTTGCAATCACGCGCAATCAAATAATTCTTCTCGTCGAAAATCAAATGTAAAGTTTGTAAATTTTATTCATTGATTTTCATAGAGAGAAACTTGAAAAGATCGGAGCCATCCGGTCTTTTTGTGGAGGATAAGAAATGAATTTAAATCAATTAGATATTATCGTTTCAGATGTTACCCAAGTTTGTGCTAGCTTGGAGCGTATTTTGGATAAAAAGGCTGATTATGTTGATGATAGTTTTGCTCAGTTCACGATTGGCAGTCACTGTCTCATGTTGTCTCAAAATCATTTGATTCCTTTGGAAAATTTTCAGTCAGGAATCATTCTTCATATCGAGGTTGAGGATGTAGACCAGAACTACAAACGGTTGAAAGAGCTTGGTATCCAGGTTTTAAACGGCCCAGTTGTAACCGATTGGGGAACCGAAAGCCTGTTAGTTGAAGGCCCTTCCGGACTAGTGCTTGATTTTTATCGTATGAAGTAGGTAATTCTATTATCAAATTTTTCATCAAAAAATTTAAACGTTCTTGGAGTGGAACTTAAAAAGATCGGAGTTATCCGGTCTTTTTATGTTCCCAAGTGTAGGAGTTACCTTAGAATAGTATCAGTTTTTCATAGGATCTTGTAGGATTTTTTGGAAAGAGAAGGGTATAATAGAACTATCAAATCAAGTGAGGTAGAGAGATGACCGACAAACTTCAATTTCCAGATGGTTTCCTTTGGGGTGGTGCGACGGCTGCTAACCAGTGTGAGGGAGCATATAATGAAGATGGCCGTGGCTTGGCCAATGTGGATGTGGTGCCGATTGGGCCTGATCGTCACGCCATTATTACGGGTCAGAAAAAGATGTTCGACTTTGAAGAGGGCTATTTTTATCCAGCTAAGGATGGCATTGATATGTACCATCGCTACAAGGAAGACATTGCTCTCTTTGGGGAAATGGGCTTTAAAACCTATCGTTTGTCCATTGCCTGGTCTCGGATCTTCCCTAAAGGAGATGAACTAGAGCCGAATGAGGCAGGCCTACAGTTCTATGAAGACCTCTTTAAGGAGTGCCATAAGTATGGCATTGAACCCTTGGTGACCATTACCCACTTTGACTGTCCCATGCATTTGATTACCGAGTATGGAGGTTGGCGTAGTCGTAAGATGTTGGAATGTTATGAACGACTCTGCCGGACCCTCTTCACTCGCTACAAGGGCTTGGTCAAATACTGGCTGACCTTTAATGAGATCAATATGATCCTCCATGCGCCTTTTATGGGAGCAGGTCTCTGCTTTGAAGAAGGGGAGAATGAGGAGCAAGTCAAATACCAGGCAGCTCACCATGAATTGGTTGCTTCAGCCATTGCTACCAAGCTAGCCCATGAGATTGATCCTAACAATAAGGTCGGCTGTATGCTTGCAGCAGGGCAAAACTATCCGCATACCTGTGCTCCACGAGATGTCTGGGCTGGTCTAGAAGAAGACCGCAAAAACTATTTCTTCATCGATGTGCAGGCGCGTGGGGAATACCCTAACTATGCCAAGAAAGAGTGGGAGCGTCAGGGAATCACGGTTGAGATGACGGAGCAGGACCTGCAATTGTTGAAAGACCATACAGTGGACTTTATTTCCTTCTCCTACTATGCTAGTCGGGTCGCTTCAGGGGATCCAGCTGAAAGGGAGAAAACAGCGGGCAATATCTTTGCCTCTCTGAAGAATCCCTACCTAGAAAGCTCAGAATGGGGTTGGCAGATTGACCCTCTTGGTCTCCGCATTACGCTGAACACCATCTGGGATCGTTATCAAAAACCCATGTTTATTGTAGAAAATGGACTAGGTGCCGTTGATACCCCAAATGAAGCCAGGGAGATTGAGGATGACTATCGGATTGATTACCTCGCAGCCCATGTCAAGGCCATGCGGGAGGCCATCAACGAAGATGGCGTTGTCCTCTGGGGTTATACGACTTGGGGCTGTATTGACCTGGTCTCTGCCGGGACAGGAGAAATGAAGAAACGCTACGGCTTTATCTATGTCGACCGGGACAACGAAGGCAAGGGAAGCTTGGCCCGCTCACGTAAGAAATCCTTCTATTGGTACAAAGAAGTCATTGCGACAAATGGGGCTTCTGTCAATTAAATGAGCACTCGATCAAGAGGAATCCTTCACTTGGTCGAGTGTTTTCTTTGCATTTTTGATTGACGAAGGTCCCTTTATTTGATAGGCTAGGGGAATAGAACTGATTTCGCAAGAAAAGAAAAAAGGAGCGAGGCAAGTGGCACGGATTTTATTAATCGAGGATAATAATGATATCCAAGAAATTTTATACAGTCTCTTAAGTGAAGATCATGAGGTCCTTCAGGCTTTTTCAGGTACAGAAGGGCTACGGCTCTTCCAGCAAGAAGCCATTGATTTGGTCCTTCTGGATATCATGCTTCCAGGGAAGAATGGGGACCAGGTCCTTGAGGAGATCCGTATGCAGAGTCAGGTGCCAGTCATCATGATGACGGCTCTTGGAGACAAACACCTCATTAGCCAGTACCTCCTTGCAGGTGCCAATGATTATATTGTCAAGCCCTTTAATCTGGACGAAGTGGCAGCTCGGGTGACGGTGCAGTTGAGAAATCAACCGACGGTAGTACAGGAAGCTCAAGCGTCGCAAAAGCTTTCCTTTAAGAATTTGGTCTTAAATCCAGAAACCTTTGAACTGGAGTCTGAAGAACAGACGCTTCGTTTGGGCAAAAAAGAATTTCAAATTTTTGAGACCTTGCTGGTTCATCCAAAGAAGATTTTCACCAAGGAAGAATTGTATGAGGCGGTCTGGGAAGAAGTTTATCTGCCTGGAGACAATACGCTCAATGCCCAATTGAGCAATCTCCGAAAGAAAATTGCTCAGCTCGATCCAGATGAGGACTATATTGAAACGGTCTGGGGCTTGGGTGTTCGCTTGAAAGGAGACAAGTAATGTGGGTTTTAGTTCTAATTCTTGTCGTCCTTGTCCTTTTCTTGGGTTTGGGCTATGCTCGCTTGCTTTCTGCCTTAAAGGATTTGCGGGAGCAGATTCAAAAGAAGCTTCAAAGTGGGAGTGGGGTACGACTGACCTCCCAGGTCTCAAAAAAAGAATTGGTCGCCTTGACCAAGCAGGTCAGTGATCTCTTTGATCAGATCGAGCGGACCAATCGGATTGCCTTTCAAGAGAAAAAGACCTTGGATATGGCTATCAGTAATATTGCTCACGATATTCGGACGCCTTTGACCATTGCGTCGGGCTATACCCAACAAATCATCAAGGGTGGGACGCAGGAAGAGGAAAAGCTGAAGAAAATTGCTTCCAATCTTCAAGTCGTCTCAAAACGCCTGGAATCTCTCTTGGAATACAGACGCTTGATGGAGGGAGCCATTCAGCCTCGGATTTCAGACGTCGATCTCAGCCAAGTCCTAACTCAGCAGTTATTCCAGTATTACGATAGCTTGTCTGAGGCGGGGATTGCCTTAGAGGTAGAGCTAGAAGAGCATCTTCATTATGCTACGGATCCCGAGCTCTGGGAGCGCCTCTTGCAAAATATGCTCAGCAATGTCCTCAAGCATGGAAAGGAGCAGGCACGTTTGACCTTGACCTCGGACGTGGACACGATTCGGGTCGAGCTGCGCAATATCGTGCAACAACCGATCCAGCATTTAGACCAACTGGCTAGTCGCTTCTACTCTGAGAATTTATCGGACACAGAAGAGTCATCTGGCTTGGGCCTTTACATTATTCAAAATTTTGTAGAGATCTTAGGGGGCGACTTGCAATTGGCAACGGAGGCAGACTGGTTTATCTTGACCATTACACTAAACAAACAGGCTTGACCAATCGTCAAGCCTGTTTGTTATAAATCTTTGTGTTTAAAAGTAGCGAGTCCTAGGAAGCCAAAAACAAGGATGAATCCAAGGGCAATCGAGAGAGTGTTGGTCGTTGCTGTTGTACTTTGGACCAAGGAATATTGGAACTCCAAGTTTATAAAGTGGAAAATGTCAATATCTTTAAAGAAGAGCGCAGGCAGGCTTAAGAGGATATTTCCGATGAAGTAGCCAACGAAGGCCAAGGTGATGGATTGGCTGGCGTAGAGGAGGAAGGAAATGATACTGACCCAAGCCAAGGTGCAGAGGAACTGAATCAGCACAGTCAGACCAAAATGAGCCAAGAAGTGCTCTGGCATGGTGCCAAGTCCATTGTAGAGGGTCGCGATCAAGAAGACGAGACCATAAGAAACAAGAAATTGAAAGAGAGCAATGGTCAGGACGACTGCGCTTTTGGCAAAGTAGTAGCTAGTGCGAGAAACGCCATAGGCCAGGCTATTCTTGTATAAGTTTTGCGTTAAGTCTGTTCCCAGGACCAAGGTGATGACAATAATGGTAAAGAGGATGGTCACACTGATGCTGGAAGAGTAGTTGGTCAAGGCTTTAAAGCCCGTCCAAACTTCGGTTGCTTGGGGTAATTTGGATTCCGTATTGACGCCAACGTGGCCGGTAGCTCCAAAGATGACTCCAGACAGGATGTTAAGAACGAGAATGGCTTCTGTAATCCAAAAACCTTTGGAGCGAAAAAGTCTGTAAAAATCTGCTTGAATGGTATGCAACATGATAAATCTCCTAAATGAAATATGTGGGATAAGTAATACGAGACGGTGGTTTGACTAATCTACCAAGTCCGTAAAGAATTTTTCCAGATCCTGGCGGGCATAGTAGATTTCATCCACGTCGATATCCGCTTGAACGAGGGCTTTGACAATGACTTTAATATCGTGAGTCTGTCCGAAGATATGGATTTCTCCATCCTTATCGATGACCTTGATACGGTGATGGAGCTGATCCTGGATCAGTTGACTCGCAAGGGCTAGCTGACTGGTCTTGAGGATGATGTAGTCTTCTCCTTGTTCTTCGAATTCAGCCTTGCTAATTTCTTTGATCAGGCGCCCTTGGTCGACAATGCCAAAACGATTGGCAACCAGATAGAGTTCAGAGAGGATGTGACTGGAAATGAGGATGGTCATGCCGAGTTCATCATTGAGGCGCTTGATCATCTGACGGAATTCCTTGATTCCGACTGGATCAAGGCCATTGATGGGTTCGTCCAGAATAAGGAAGTCGGGCTTGGCAATGAGCGCAATCGCAATTCCCAACCGTTGTTTCATCCCTAGTGAAAAATCGCGGAATTTCTTCTTACCCGTATTATTCAGGCCGACATAGTTCAAGGTTTCTTTGATGACCTGGTCGGGATTGGGAATATGGCGAGCCTTGCAATAGTAGACCAGGTTTTGATAGGCGGTCATATGCTTGTGAGCCACGGGACTCTCAATGACGGATCCGACCCGTTTCAGGGCTTGCGTCCACTGGGAGCGACTTGTAGAAGCAAAGAGAGAGACGCTTCCGTTGGTTTCTTGAATCAGCTGGGTGATGACCTTGATGAGGGTGGTTTTCCCTGCGCCATTTTTACCGATCAGGCCGTAGACGTCGCCTTTGCGAATGGTGAGATTCACATCATTTAAGGCGTATTGATGACCGAATTTTTTGCTCAAATGGGAAATTTCTAATACTTTTTCCATGGTTTTCTCCTTCGTCCAAATGACTAGTTGTTTTCTTTACACTCTTAGTATACAGCTTGCTTTTCAAATAACTATCAAGCAATTCTCAAATATTTCTAAAAAAAGAGAGTGGGACAGAAATCGGTAATTCGTTAGAATTCGATTTCGTCGTCCCACCTCCGCACAGTTGAGTAGGGCTGTAAAAGCTGATGAAATCAGCGTAGTAGAGCCCACTCAACCACTGCGTCTTGCTCGACAATCCAAAAATAATTGAGAGGCTAGGACTTTTGTCCCAGCCTCTTAATTTTAGAACCCAGCAACAAACTCTTTGATGGCTTGCGCGAGTTCATAGGGTTTCTCGGTATTGAGTAGATGACCTCCGTCTGCGATTTCTTGATAGCGGCCTTTTGGCAGGAGCTTGGCCAATTTTTTAGAAGAAGATTGATTGGCCCAATCTCTGCTACCACAAACAACCAAGCTAGGGAGAGGGCAAGCTTTTGCGGTATCGGTTAAATTGAGCCCTTTTAATTCGGTCAAGATTTGAATCATCTGTTGTTTATTGGCATCTTGTTTTTCAAAGACATGCTTGGGAAGTAGACGAAAGAGAAGGATCTGGAGCCGATAGAGGGGGTTGGTGTTGAGTTTGTATTGAGTTCCTGCAAGGACCAAGCCCTTGAGTTGCGGGAAGTCTTGTCTGGAGAGATCAAGAGCGAGCACGCCACCTAGTGAGAGTCCTACCAGAATAAAGGGTTCGCTTTCTTGCTGGAGGCGCTCCATCAACCTTTCTTTGACTTCCTGATAGCTTTCTTTTGGATGGGAGAAAATATCAAAAGTTTTGGAGTGCAAGGGTGAAAGTGCAAATTGGACTCCTTGCCAAGAGAGGACATCTTGCCCTAGTCCATGTAAAAAAATAAGTTTCATCAGGAATCCTTTCTTTGAAAATCGAGTTCGTAGAGACCACGAAGAGCATTGCAGGCATAAATACGATCAGCGTCTGTTAAATCGTTCAGAGTTAAGAGTTTTTCTTCAACTTGCTGGGTCTCAAGAAGATGGCGCCGATAAATGCCATCGAGTAAGGGGAGGTGAGCTGGTGGGGTGTAGAGTTGTCCCTCTATCTCCAGCACCAGATTGCCAATCGTCGTCTCTAGCAAGCTTCCGTCTGGCAGATGGAAAATTTGCTCGTGATCTGACTGGTTGAGATGGTCTCTCTGACTCGTTTTGAAATAAGTAAATGGCGTTGCTAAATCAAGCTTCTGCTCTGTCAGTTGGGCCTGTAGATAGCCAGCTGGCAAGTCTGTCAGCTCCGTGATCACTAGGTGGAAGGTCCCGTTTTTTTGCAAGGCAATCCGACAACGATAGTCAAGGTTGGACTCCAAATGAGCGAGCTCTTCTTGAAGTTCTTTCAGGAGTTTTTGCTCATCATAAGGATAGGCAAAGTAGCGACTAGCTTCTCTCAAGCGTGTTACATGTTGGTCTAAGAAAGACAACTCTCCTTGGTGGATGCGGCCGGTCGTCAGGAGCTCAAAGTGAGGCTCTTGCCGGTAAAGGACAGCCGATTTTTGCTTGGTTTCCTGGTATTCACTTTCCCATTTGCTGTCCCAAGTGATGCCTCCTCCCACGCCATAGATGGCTTGATCTCCCTGCATTTGAAGAGTCCGGATGGCTACATTAAAAATCCGTTTCCCTTTTGGAAGAAGGATGCCGATCGTTCCACAGTAGACACCTCGAGGAGCCTTCTCCGTCTTTTGGATGATTTCCATAGTGGAGATCTTCGGTGCTCCTGTAATCGAGCCACAAGGAAAGAGAGCTCGGAAGGTTTGGACCAGGTCGATCTCAGCTCGCAAGCGACTTTCAATGGTCGAGGTCATCTGCCAAACGGTGGAGTATTGCTCGACTTGGCAAAGACGGGTCACCTGCTCACTTCCAATTTCCGAAATCCGGTTCATGTCATTGCGGAGGAGATCCACGATCATCATGTTTTCTGCTCGATTTTTTGGATCGGCTTCTAGCCAAGCAGCCTCTTGAAGATCCTCTTGGTTTGTGAGACCACGGCGCGTCGTTCCCTTCATAGGGCGCGTGGTCAGTAGCCGGTCGTTTTGCTCAAAAAAGAGCTCAGGACTGATGGAGAGGATGGAGACATCATCGTGCTGGATGAAGGCATTGTAACGGGCTTTCTGCTCAACCACTAAGCGGTTGTAGATGGCCAAAGGGTCAGACTTAAGCTCTTGAGAAAGCTGGACAGTGTAGTTGACCTGGTAGGTATCTCCCTGGCGGATATGGTGATGGATGGTCTCGATAGCTTCTTGATAAGCAGGTGCCTCTACCTCTTCCTTCCAATTGGCTGGAAGATCCACTGCCCCATAGTCCTCTGGAAAAGGAAGGGTTTCGACCTCCTCGTGGATCGTAAAATAGAGGAGATACTCTCCCATAAGAGGTGCTGGATGGACAGCAAATTTCTTCTCAAAAGCAGGAGCAGCCTCATAGCTGACATAGCCAACAGCATAAAAACCTTGCTCCTGGTAGGCTTCGACTTCTCTAAGAAGAGCCTCTACCTGGTCGAGGTTTCTAGTTTTTAATTCCTTTATGGGCTTGGTGAAAAGGTGGCGCAATCCAAGCTCTTTAAAATCAATAATGGTTTGTTTATGCATGCTTTGAGTATATCAAAAATAGAGGAAAAAAGGTAGATAAGGATGTAAGATTCCTTGCTTGGCCTTCCCTTTCATGCTAAAATAACCATAGAAACTGCATTGGGCAAGGAGTAGGAATATGCAAAAGAATCCCCTCTATAACACCTCTAGTATCAGCTTTTTTCAATACCTCTTTGCGATTGCAGTGATATTGGTGCATAGTGGTCGCTTGACCTCCTATGAGCCACTGCATTTTGGTCTTAAGAGTATGCTCGGCCGGCTAGCGGTTCCATTTTTTATCGTCTGTGCCAGCTTTTTCCTCAAGCAATCACTAGGGGATTCTCAGAAAATGAAGGCCTATCTGGTCAAAATCGTAAAAACCTATTTGTTTTGGAGTTTTGTTTACCTTCCGTATGCCTGGGTCTTTTTTTCTAGTCTTCATCTTCCTGTCTATCTCTTTCCTGCAGGTGTTCTCATCGCACTGATCTATCTGGGCATGTGCTACCAACTCTGGTATATCCCGGCCTTTTTGCTGGGCTTGTTTTTGGTCAATCAATTAGTCAAACGCCTAGGCATGGTTTGGACGGGTTTCCTGGCCTTGCTCCTCTATTGCTGGGGCTTGATCGAGACCTATTCGGCTTATCTGGACACCACAAGTCTTCTCAAAGGTTACCAGCTCTACAGCAATTTATTTTTTACAGCGCGAAATGGTCTCTTTTACACGCCCATTTTTATCTATATGGGTTACTATCTGTATGATCATTTTCATGCACAAGCTTTTAGAATTCACCGTTGGCAAAAGCTAGCTCTTGCCTTTGGTTTGCTCTGTCTAGAAGGAATCATCATTTTTCAACACGAAGGAATTGATAAGAACTTTTTCTTTCTACTTCCCTTTGTGACCGTTTATTTGGTCAATGCCTGCCTGCGATCGTCCTTTTTGAAAAGCTATGATTTGCAGTATTTAAAGCAAATGAGTATAGCCCTTTACTTTTCGCATCCGATCTTTATCGAGTGGGCTCGCTATGGCTTTAGCAGCCTCCCCCTTACTTATCCAGATAGGGGCAAGCTGATTTTTGTGACCGGCCTGTTTGGCAGTCACCTCTTTGGGCTAGCTATGCTGTGGGTACGAGATAAGAAGAAAAATCAAAAAACTTCACCAATCTAGGCTAAGATGAAGTCTTTTTTATGACTTAGTAAGGGCAATTTCCTCTAGCTTTGTGTAGCTTTTTTCAATTCCCGAACGTTTTCAAGAAAACTTCAGAAAATTCTTGACTTCTGATGAAATCGGCGTATGATTAGTTGTGAACTGTTGAACAATCATTTTCAAGAGAGTCCCTGATGTCGACTAAGGGATCTGTGAAAGGAAAGACAGTTCAAATCAAAAATCTATAGAGCGTTGCGTCCGAAAGTCTAAACAGACACGGCTCTTTAAAAACAAAAGGAGAAGATTATGAAAACAGAACCGATTCATCGTACCAGTATGTGGAAATTTAAGTTAAGTGCTGCCACCATGACTTTGATTCCCGCTGCCGTGGGGATTAACTATGTTGCCAAAGCCTTGGCGGAGGGGTTAAAGTTGCCCGTTTGGCTGGGGTCTTTGGGAACCTTTCTTGCCAGCATGTTGGCTGGGCCGGTTGCAGGTGCCATCAGTGGTTTCATCAACAACGTGATCTATGGGCTGACCTTATCGCCAATTTCAACCGTGTATGCGATTACCAGCATCGGAATTGGGATTACTGTCGGAGTTTTGCACGCCAATGGGTGGTTCTCGTCAGTGCGACGAGTATTTGTTTCTGCTATTATTATTGCCATCGTTTCAGCTGTCATTTCAACGCCACTCAACGTCATCTTTTGGGGTGGTCAGACCGGTATCGCTTGGGGTGACTCATTGTTTGCGGTAATGGTCGCCAATCATGCACCAGTGTGGCTGGCCTCATTTACCGATGAGTTTGTCTTGGATATTTTGGATAAAGTCTGCGTGGCCTACCTGGCATTCTTCATCTATCGTCAGCTGCCGAAGCGGATGGTGCACTTCTTTAGCGGTGATAAATGATGACTGATCAACCATTGATTTCTGGAGCGCCACGGGTCAAGCTCAAGTGGTACCAGGTGATCGATCCGATTACTAAGCTCTTGTTCATCTTGGACATGACGTTGTTGAGCTTTGCCAGTATGAATTTATTGTTTCAGGCCGGATTAATTCTTGTCGCAACACTGCTATTGTTATTTTCCAAATTGAGTTCTACCATCTTTAAGGCGCTGGGATTCAGCCTGTTTCTGATTTGCACCATGCTGATCATCCAAGGGTTATTTTACAGTCGGAATCAAACTGTGCTGTTTTCTGTGCTTGGGGTGTCGTTCTACAAAGAAGGCCTGATTTACGCCACCACTCTGGGTTGTCGAGTATTGGTGATTATTTTGACCAGTGGCTTTTTTATGGTGACCACGAGTATTTCAGAAAACGCGGCCTATTTGGAACTGTCCGGATTGTCTTATAAAACCGTCTACGTTCTGATGTCGGTGTGTTATATTTTGCCGGAAATGATGCGCAATATGCGGAAAATCCAGCAGGCACAAAAAGTTCGCGGAACCAATCCGCAAAAAACGTTGATTCAGAAATTAAAGTCAGTCCTACCGGTTCTAATTCCATTGGTGATTAAGACCTTGGATCAATCGATGGCGCGGTCGATTTCTCTCCAACTGAGAGGTTTTGATAATCTCAACAGGACTGTCAGAACCTCCCAGCGCGTGTATCGCCTGTCGCGGACGCTGCACATTGGTCTGACTGGATTGGCAATTTTATTGATTGGGTGGAAGATATGGACGAAGATAAACGGATTGTAATTGAAAATTTGACCACCCGTTATCCGGGTACTGAGCAACCACAACTGCGTCAGATTAACGCGGAGGTTCATACCGGCCAGGTGGTTGGGATTATCGGGAATAGCCACTCCGGCAAATCGACTTTGTGCCGTGTGCTGGCAGGGGTCATTCCCAAAATGGTGTCTGCTGAGATTGAGGGCGACTGGCACATGTTTGGCCAGCGAGTGTCCGACAATTGGCCCGTTTATAATGCCATGAATGGAGTTGTACTGCAAAATCCAGCTGGCCAACTAAGCGGGTTGGCAGACACGGTTGCCGATGAAATCGCCTTTGACTTGATTAATCAGGGAATGGCTGAAGGACTGATTCAAAAACGGGTTGAAGAAGTTGCCACGCAAATGGGGCTGATTGAACAGCTGAATTTGCGTCCCGAGAGCCTTTCCGGTGGTCAGAGCCAGCGGTTGGCAATTGCCACGGCGATTGCGACTAACCCGGCTGTTTTGATTATGGATGATCCGACCAGTCAGATGGATCCCCTTGGCCGCCGACAATTTTTCCAATGGCTGGCCCAAGTCAAAGAGACGACTGTCTTCATTGTCACCAGTGAAATTGACGATTTGTGCGAAGTCGCCGACGTTGTGTGGGTGCTGCACGAGGGTCAAATGGTAGCCCAGGGCAGGCCGGGTGAGGTGTTTAATCATTTGGCAGCTGACTGGCAGATTCCAGCCCCGACAATCCAGCAACTTGCTCAAAAAATGGATTGGCACTTGGCTGATGGCCGGTATCCGGTGAATGACGCTGAACTGAAGGAGGTTTTTTATGTCCACAATTGAACTGAATCACCTGACGTTCACTTATCCGGAACGGTCCTTTAGCTTGGATGTTGAAGACAAACACTTCGCCGATCCGATGGTGGCGATTGTCGGCCAAAATGGTGCCGGCAAATCAACGCTCTTCAAATTGTTGACGGGCTTGCTGACACCACAAACCGGTGTGATTAAGATCGATGGAGAAAATTTTAATGATCTTAAACCAGTCGAAAAGTTACTGAAGGTTGGGATTACTTTTCAGAATCCTGACGATCAGCTTTTCAACCCGACCGTTCAACGAGAGGTGGAGTGGAGTGTCGCGCAGGTCATGGATGACCGCGACATGATTACGAGGCGGGCTTTAGCGGCTCTAAAAAGAGTTGGCTTGGATGATAAAAAAGCTGAAAGTCCATATGACCTGTCATTGTCGGAACGCAAGCTGTTAAGCGTTGCCACAGTTTTGGCAGTGGATCCGGCGATTTATTTATTTGATGAGCCGATGATGTCGCTTGATTGGGAAAGCCGGCGCAAGTTGACCGCAATTTTCCATCAGTTGGCTGATTCGGGCCACCAAGTTGTGACCATCACCCATGACATGGATTGGGTCGCCGCCGAGTTTGAGTCGGTGTATGTTATGGAACACGGGAAGTTTGGCTTCGCCGGCAGTCCACGGGAATTGTTCAGCGATCACGAACTTGTCCAGCGAGTGGGATTACTACCACCGCGGATTATGGACATAGCGGAGTCGCTGGGTGATTCACAGACATATTTATCGGTTAATGATTATTACCAGAAAAATCGAGATGTATAGAAAAAGTCACCTCTGCGGGTTTTCCAGGTTGAAGGATTAACTTCAGCTTCTGGCAAGAACTCACATGGGTGACTTTTGTGTTTAATAACGTTTCATGATCATCGGGTGCTTCCTCAGATCACTCGGTTTGATTTTACTTTGTTTCATGGTCATAATCATATACCATTTCTTTTGGATCTTTTGTTTGACTAATACAAAATAGGTCTTCATAGGTCTTCGCATTTTTAGCGCCCATTAGGATCATCAGTATAATTTTCTGAATTAGGAGACTGTCCCATCACTATTCGAACTTCGTCTCCCAACTTACGCTGTTCCCATTCATCCGTGAATCCTTTAAATCGCAATTCTGGAACATTCTTTTTAACTGAATCATCTATTTTCGCCATAGTCCCCACCATTTTATTGGTTTTTCTTGATTTACCTTATCAACAGTCTAGTTGGTTGGTACCAATGGACGAAAGCTGCTAAGAAGGGGTATTAGTGACAATTAATAAAATGCATGAGGTTGGGCATGTTGCCCCACCTCTTTTTATGATATACTAGAGTAGTTTTTGAGACTTGTAAAAAATGGTTTTTTTAGTTCAAATTTAAAAAAGAAAAGGGGAGAACATGGACATATTTTTGAGGAGCATATCAGGGATTCTCGTCATTCTGGGTATGATTTTAGTGGGCTTTGTCATTGGTGAAAAAGGCTGGTTCGATGACAAGTCGCGTGGCCTACTCGCTAAATTGGTCACTCAAGTTGCTCTTCCCTGCTATATGCTCTACACCATTACGCAGCGCTTCACAGCAGCAGATCTACTTAAAATGTTGCCAGCCTTGCGGTTTCCTGCCCTGTCTATGGTTATTTTACTTGGCATCGCGACAGGAGTAGCAAGGATCTTTGCGGTGAGACAGGATCGTCGTGGCCTCTTTATTTCCATGTTTTTTAACTCCAATACCATCTTCGTGGGGCTTCCCATTAACCAAGCCCTCTTTGGGGATGCCAGCATTCCCTATGTTTTGATCTATTACATGTGTAATACGACCTTTTTCTGGACCTTGGGAACCTATCTGATTCAGAGGGATGGTGAGGGAGAAGCGCAGTTTGATCTCAAAACGAGTCTGAAAAAAGTCTTTTCTCCGCCCCTGATGGGCTTTCTCTTGGGGCTAGTCATGGTGATGCTGCAGATCAAGTTGCCAGCTTTTCTAGCCAGTGATTTGCAGTATCTGGGCAATTTAACGACCCCCTTATCCATGATATTCATCGGTTTGTCAGTGTCTCATGTAGGTGTGAAGCAGTTGGTTCTGGGAAAAGATCAGCTATTGATTCTACTAGGTCGCTTCCTGGTTGCCCCTCTTTTGATGGCTTCCATCGTCTACTGGTTGCCTCTTCCAAGCCTGATGAAGCAAGTCTTTATCATCCAGTCCGCCATGCCTGTGATGACCAATGCGCCAGTTGTTGCCAGACTCTACGGTGCTGATAGTGACTATGCAGCAGTCATGGTGACAGAGACGACCCTTGCAACCATGGTGGTGATCCCTATTCTCATGCTGTTGATGGCTTAACAAATAGCAAATACAAAAGCTCAAGTTTTTTTAAAACTTGAGCTTTTCTTATAACAAGGCTAACAAGATGGTAAGAACCAGAGCGATGCCCATCCGAATCAGGTGGTGGGCTGGGTGGAAGTTTCCTTTGTGTTTCCCATTCCAATAGGCCCCGTAGCAAATCAAACCACAGCCAATCAGCCAAAGGACTAGAGCGACAATCGGTAAAAAGAAGTAGAGGGTGAGAGATAAGGTCGCAAGACTACTTCCGATGAGGAGAAATGTATTTCCTAGAGTGTGATTCCCTTTTTTAACTTCAGAAAGAGAAGCCAATAAGTGAAGAAGAGCAAAAGCAAGGGCAAAGAAGGCTGTAAAAAAGCTGAGAAGAATGGAGAAGAACATAGAGTTTCCTTTCAAAGAAGAGATTTTGGATATGAGGATTATATATCAAGACCTACGACTCATTTTATGAAGTACCACAAATGATAATACAAGATTCAAAATGATAACCAACAAAGTCAAAAGAGAGTAACCATAGAGTTTAATTGGAATTTCATTTTTGAGATTGCATACAGTAAACAAACTCGTTAAAATGCCCGTTAACAATCCAGGCACATATTTTCGAATAACGACTGTCTGAATCAGATGTCCGAACACATGGTAGATATAAGCAATCACAATGGTTGAGTAAATAGTATAGTTGCTAAACCAGTAACTAAGAAAAAGTGATAGAAGCAGGATTAGAAATTGCTCCAAGACAATAGCATTGAAAGCAAAAGGCGTGTAATAAGAAAGGATTCGATTATTTGGAAACTGTGCTGATAATTTTTTGACAAAGGATGGCATCCATATGATTTCTTCCAGTTCGTGAAGCATGAAGAGCGCTGGAAAGAGAAAATAAAATTGCACGCTGGTCATTGAAAATACTCCTTTCTAGTTCGAGCCCACTTTTAAAATCTCCAAATAAAACTGGATCACTTCTTGTTCGCTATAATTTTTTCCTTTTTTGAGCCACCAGCTGAGGGTTTCGATAAAGTTGGTAATGACCAGGTGCTGAAGATAAGAGTGAGGGATGGTTGGATGGGACTTGATAAGTTCGTCGGATACCATTGGGTAGACATCGTGTTCTAGTTCTTTTCGCAGCTGACGGATAAAATAATCGTTTTTAGAGAGCAAGAGACTGGTCACATGGTCTTGGTTTTTCTTGAAATGCTGGAAGATATGGGCCAGGTAGTCTTGCGGAGAGAGGTGTTCAGCACGCTCAAAGAGGTGATGAAAGAGTTTTTGACAGAGTTCATCTAGCAATAACTCCTTACTCTCGTAATGGCTGTAAAAGGTTGATCGCCCCACATCAGCAAGGTCTATGATTTCCTGAACCGTGATGGCCTCGTAGTCTTTTTGGTTGAGTAATTGTAAAAAAGCTTGATAGATGGCTTTTCGAGTCTTAGTAATGCGACGATCCTGAGCAGTCATATGGACACTTTGAACAAACTGTTCAGTAACGTACACCCTAAACGGTTTGCCCCTATCCTTTCTGTTGTGAATGTTAGATAATGATAATGAACATGATGTTCATGAATCTATTATAACAAAGGAAATAGGATTATGAAGACAAAACATGCGGTCTGGATCGCTTTTTTCTTGAATTTGAGTTATGCCATTGTTGAGTTTATTGCAGGAGGGATTTTTGGATCCAGCGCAGTCCTTGCGGATTCGGTCCATGACTTGGGAGATGCGATCGCTATTGGGATCTCCGCCTTTTTGGAGAGTATTTCCAACCGTGAAGAAGACAGCCACTATACCTTGGGCTACAAGCGTTTTAGCCTTTTAGGGGCCATGGTAACAGCTGTGATTCTCATGACAGGGTCCGTTCTGGTTATTTTGGAAAATATAACGAAACTCTTTCACCCACAACCTGTCAATGATGAGGGGATTCTCTGGCTTGGAATTATTGCCGTCAGCATCAATGTGCTAGCGAGCCTCGTCATTCGTAAGGGGCAAACCAAGAACGAATCCATTCTCAGCCTGCATTTTTTGGAAGATACCTTGGGCTGGTTGGCCGTCATCCTGATGGCGATTGTTCTGCGATTTACCGATTGGTATATTCTGGATCCGCTCTTGTCTCTTGCGATTTCCTTCTTTATTCTGTCAAAAGCCATTCCACGTTTTTGGAGCACACTCAAGATATTCCTTGATGCTGTACCAGAAGGAGTGGATATCCAGAAGATCAAGACGGATTTGGAAGAGTTGGACCATGTCGCTAGTATCAATCAGCTCAATCTTTGGACCATGGACGGCTTAGAGAAAAATGCCATTGTCCATGTTTGTCTGGAGCATGTCAACCATATGGAGGTCTGTAAAGAGTCTATTCGCACCTTGCTCAAAGATTGTGGCTTTCAAAACGTTACCATTGAGGTTGATGAAGACCTGGCAACTCACCGAGCTCACAAACGCAAGATCGAAGAGTTGGAAGTGAATCAAAGTCATGGACATATTCATCACCATTAAGAATAGTTATTTTCACTCTTAGAGTTTATCTCTAGGAGTTTTTTTGATACTAAGCTCACTAAAGTAAGCCTTTTCGTGATAAAATAGAACAAATGTGGAACAAGGAGTAATTATGAGTAAAAGAGCTGTGTTGATGATGACTTTTGGTTCGCCAGAAGAGATTACCTATGAAGGAGTAGCGGAATTTTTCACAAATATACGCCGTGGGGTACGTCCTGAACCGCATGAAATTCAGACTTTATATGACAATTATGTCCGAATCGGTGGAACGCCGCTCCAAAGGATAACAAAGGAAGAAGTGGACTTGGTTGCTACTGCTCTTGGAAATCAAGCATCGGTCTACTTTGCTAATAAATTTTCCCGTCCTTTCATCACTGATACGATTAAAGAGATGGAGAATGACGGAATTGAAGAGTGTTTGTGTTTGATTCTAGAGCCCCATTATTCCTACTATTCTGTCATGGGTTATGAAAAATTTTTAGAAAGTGGTCAGATAAAGTTCCAAATTATCAAGGACTGGTACCGAGAACCTGACCTACTCCACTATTGGGCTGATGAGATCCAAAAGGTTTTAGATCAGATTGGAGACGACAGTTATAAGGTGATTTTTTCAGCCCACAGTGTCCCAGTTTTGGCACTAGATTTTGGTGACCCTTATATCGATCAGATTTATGACAATAGTCGCTTGATTGCGGAGATTTTAGGGCTTGAAGAGGAGCAGTACACCAATACTTGGCAGAGTGAGAGTGATATTGGTATTCCTTGGATTAAGCCGGATGTCTTAGAATACCTTCGTAATGAGAGGGAGCATCCTGACCACTATATTTTTGTTCCGATTGCCTTTATTAGTGAGCATATTGAGGTTCTTTTTGACAATGATGTGGAATGTAAGGAGCTTTGCCAAGAGCTAGGTGTAGCCTATCACAGACCTCCTATGCCAAATAGCGATCCTCGTTTAATCAAGGCACTTCTTTCGACAATTCAGTCTCATATAGACGGTGACTATAGTGACTATCAACCTCAGCTGGAGACCTTTGATGAGTTGGAAGCTCCATCAAGCACGAGTCAGATTTTGGAAGAAGAGAATGATATCCAAATGCCAGATTTTGTGAAGAAGTTAATTGCCAAGAAAGGCCGCGAAAATGTCAAAATGCCCTATCTGATTAAGAAAATGCTAGAAAAGAAGTATGGAAAAAATATGATTAAATGATGGAGTTTTAAATCAGGAAGTGGGCTAGAGCTCGATAAAAAGTGTATACTATAGGTAAGTAAGCAATAGAAAGTAGGTTGTTCCTATGAAGAAAACAGTCTATACAAAAGCTGGGCAAGTGGGCCTTGTAGAAGTGGAGCGTCCACACATCGAAGCACCAGATGATGCCATTATTCGCATTGTCCGTACTTGCGTTTGCGGTTCAGACCTTTGGAGTTACCGCAATCCAGATATTGAAGCAGGTCATCAAAATAGTGGCCACGAAGCTATTGGGATCGTTGAAGAAATCGGTGAGGCCATTACAACGGTCAAACCAGGAGACTTTGTCATCGCGCCTTTCACCCATGGTTGTGGGGAGTGTGACGCCTGTCGTGCTGGCTATGATGGGACTTGTGACCGCCATATCGGCACCAACTGGTCTGATGGGGTTCAAGCAGAGTACATGCGCTTTGAGTATGCTAACTGGGCCCTTGTCAAGATTCCAGGTCAACCATCTGATTATACAGAAGCCATGCTCAAGTCACTTTTGACACTTGCTGATGTCATGCCGACCGGTTACCATGCAGCGCGTGTAGCTAATGTGCAAAAAGGTGACAAGGTGGTCGTTATCGGGGATGGTGCCGTGGGTCAATGTGCGGTGATCGCAGCTAAGATGCGTGGAGCTTCTCAAATTGTCCTTATGAGTCGCCACCAAGACCGTCAACAAATGGCCTTGGAGTCAGGTGCGACAGCTGTTGTGGCTGAGCGTGGTGAAGAAGGGATTGCCAAGGTCCGTGAAATCCTCGGCGGCGGAGCAGATGCGGCTCTTGAATGTGTGGGTACCGCAGCAGCCGTAGACCAAGCCCTTGGTGTTCTTCACAATGGAGGGCGCATGGGATTTGTCGGCGTTCCTCACTACAATAACCGTGCCCTTGGTTCGACCTTTGCCCAAAACATTTCGGTGGCAGGTGGAGCAGCTTCAGTTACTACTTATGACAAACAAGTTTTGTTAAAAGCAGTTCTTGATGGCGATATTAATCCAGGACGTGTCTTTACCACAAGTTATAAATTGGAAGATATTAATCAAGCTTATAAAGACATGGATGAACGCAAGTCTATTAAGTCTATGATTGTGTTTGACTAGGTCAGTTCTAGTTCTATCAAAGGCTTGGAGATGCAACAGTTAGTTGTATTCCCAAGCCTTTTTCTATACCATAAAAGGGGAAATAGATTTTCTCCAATAAATGATAAAAAAGAAAAAGCCTCTCGTACAGGTTGCGAGGGCTGTAATAAGGTTTGATGCTTGCTTCGATAGAAGTGAGATTAATTCTCCATTTCATAAAGTTGCGCTTCAATTTCTTCTAGAAAGGCTTTCTCAGTGGCGGTTTGATCATGGCTGTCCTTCCAAATAAGGTAGAAACCTTCATCACCTTGGTTAGTACAAGGAAGAAAAACCAGTTCAGGATGATCTACAATTCCGTCAAGACACAGAGCGATGCCAAGACCTGCTTGAACCAGACGACTTGCGGTATAGAGAAGATTATAAGTAGCAACTACTTTATAGTCATAGTTAGCAAAAGCTGATTTGTCAATGTCGGATTGATTAGAGACAATGAGCGGATAGCTCACAATTTCCTCTACTGTGATTTGTTCGAGGTTTGTCAAGGGGTGATTCTTAGGGACCAAAACACCCCATCGGTCTTTTCTAGGAAGTTGAATCATCTTGTATTTGGCTGGGACAGTACGTGTGAATACAAGTGCGAAATCAAGAGTGCCTTTGTCCAGCTTCTCATAAAGGCTATCCGCTTTATCGTCGTAAAAGTTGAGACGTATTTGAGGGTAGATTTCTAGCAAACTGCGACAGGCATCTGCTACGAGATCGAAACTAGCTGTTTCAGCTGTACCTATATGAAGGTCTCCTCCAATCTCGCCTTTTCGGGTCAGATTTTCCTCTGTTTTACTGACTAATTGTAAAATTTCTTGTGCCCGATTATAAAGATACTGACCATCTTCTGTTAGTGTCATCTCACGATTGGCTCGATGAAACAAAGAAACACCTAATCCCTCTTCTAACTCTTTGAGCTGTCGAGATAGGGTTGGCTGGGTAATGAGCAAGCGTTCAGCAGCGCGAGTGATGTTTTTCTCCTGAGCGATGGTGACAAAGTAATGTAAAATCCGAATATCCATAGCTCTAGTATAACATATAATGCTTTTTAGGCATAGAAGGTATAGAAAATAGATATTGGAGTATATTATTCAGAGAAGCTATAATAAACTCATCAAGAAAAAAGAGAAAACTAATGACTGAAACAATGAATTTCACACAAGAATGGGATAAGACTTTTAAACTCAGCGAGGAAGTGGAACATAAAAGGTTACCTTTACCAATCACTTCGGCATCACTCTAGTAGCAGATCTTTATCAACCAAAAGGGGTGACTGGAAAACTACCAGCACTTGCGGTATCTGGTCCATTTGGAGCGGTGAAGGAACAATCTTCTGGCCTTTATGCTCAGGAAATGGCGAAACGTGGCTATCTAGCGATTGCTTTTGATCCTTCTTATACTGGTGAATCAGGTGGTTACCCACGTTCTATCAACTCACCGGATGTTAATACAGAAGACTATCAAGCAGCTGTAGACTACCTAGTGACTCATGATCAGGTGGATGCCGACCGTATCGGGATTATCGGTATCTGTGGCTGGGGTGGTATTGCCCTGAATGCAGCTGCCATCGATCCTCGTATCAAGGTGACTATTGTATCAACCATGTATGACATGTCTCGTATTGCAGGAAATGGCTACTTTGATGATCAGGACAATGAAGAAGCTCGTTACCAAGCACGTCTGGCACTTGCCAAACAACGGACCTTGGATGCACAAACTGGCGAAATGCAACTAGCAGGTGGGGTGCCTGATGTTTTGCCAGAAGATGCTCCATACTTTGTGAAAGATTATTTTGATAATTACAAACAACCTCGGGGTTACCACGCACGCAGTCTTAATTCAAACAATGGTTGGGCTGTTCAGAGCAATACAAGCTTTGCCAATACCCGTTTCCTCTATTACACAGATGAAATTCGAAATGCTGTGCTCGTAATTCATGGTGACAAAGCGCATTCCTATTACATGGGAAAAGATGCTTTTGAAAAACTCACAGGCGATAATAAAAAAATGATTACGGTCGAAGGGGCTAGTCACACAGACCTTTACGATCAGTTGGATGTGATTCCATTTGAAGAGATGGAACGCTTCCTAAAGGAAAATATGTAAGATAAATGAGTTCGTAAACAGCTTTGCTAGTTAAAGAGTTTAGGATCATCTAACTCCTACAAAAAGCCAATCAGAAAGGTATTTATGAAGAAAAAAACGTTACTTTTCAGTCTTTTAGCAATGTTTGCCCTTGTTTGTGCTGGTGGTTGGTATTTACTACATCAAAACCAAGCGCAGACCGTAAAAGCAGAAGCAAGAAAAACATATATCCAATCAAGCCGTCCGACCATCTTTTTTCATGGTTGGGGTTCGAGTAGTCGTGTAGAAAGACATATGGCTAATGCGGCTAAAAAAGCTGGAGTTACTCAAACCATCATCGAAGCTAAGGTAGCTGAGGATGGGACAGTCACTCTAAAAGGAACCATTCCTAAAGATGCTGTCAATCCGATTGTCCTAGTCAATTTTGACAATAATCGAGGAGCTAGCACTCAGGATCAGGGCAACTATGCCTACGCTGTTGTCAAGGCTCTCCAAGATACTTATGGAATTACGGAGATGAATATGGTTGCTCACTCATACGGGAATACGGCCATCGTCTACTATATGCTCCAACACGGCAGTGATACGAGACTACCTAAATTGGTCAAACAAGTGGATATTGCTGGTCACTTTAACGGAATCATAGGTATGGATGAACAGGAAAATATCACACTAGATGACGAAGGAAAACCATCTAGCATGACAGAGTCCTATCAAGAGCTCTTGTCTCTTGGAAATCACTACCCTCAAGATCAGGTTGAAGTTCTTAACATCTATGGCAATACAGATAAAGGAAATGATGAGCGCGTGACCAATTTGTCTAGTCAATCTTTGGGCTACCTGCTTAAAGGACATGTCAAATCCTATCAAGAAAAGGAAATCACAGGTCCTGATGGCCAACACAGTAAACTTCATGAAACAGCTTTAGTTGATGAGCCGATGATTGCTTTCTTGTGGGGTAAATAAGTTTATTAGAAGAAATTGCATCTGACAGTAGTATTAGTCAGGAAAGAAAAGAAGTTCTCATTTCTCAAGTTCTAAACGGCCGGTGGTTCAGCCGTGGTTTAGATGAAAAATACGGTCATTTATCAGATTTTGAAAAGTAATGAGAAAAATTGAAACCCAAGGTATTTATTTGAAAAGTCAAGAGCTGTCCCCATCGTACAAGGATATGGACGAAGGCGAGTCTATGCTTGATGTCAGATAATGAAAAATTCTAGTAGAATCTTAAATCTACTAGAATTTTTTTAGTTAGTAAATATCTCATACTTTAAATAGCAAAAAAATATTAGTTGATCACTTTATTTATGTTTCTAAATCAACACATAGGTTTCAACCGCTTGTCCAGCCCCGTTTTCATTGTTGGTCTTTGTCACGACTGCTGCTCCCTCTTTCACTTCTTGTGGAGCGTTGCCCATAGCGACCCCGATGCCTGCTTTTTTGAGCATAGGGAGGTCGTTGAAGTTGTCTCCCATGGTGAGGACTTCTTCTAAGTTCAAGTGGTAGTAGTTGGCGAGCTCAATCAGAGCATCTTCTTTGGAAACGTTCTTAGCTGTGACTTCTAGGTAGTTGGCTTTGGAGAGATAAAAGGCGGTAGAAGGGAAGTCGTCGGCAGAAATAGTGCGATAGAGAGTTTGGATCTCTTCTGGCTCCCCGATTAAGAGCAATTTGTGAAGGGGCTTTGTCGGATCCAGCAAAGGATCTAATAGGGGAAGAATGAGAGGTTTTTCCCCTGTAATCCGGGCCTCCTCATGACTCCATTGGTCAAGGCGGTCGGTCATCCAGTCTTTTCCACTATAGAGGTTGATCGAAACCTGAGGAAAGTGTTGGTTGGCCCAGTCGATAAAGTTCCGGGCTTCCGTCTTGTCCAAAGGATGCTCGAAAAGAACCTGCTCTCCCTTTTGGATCAAGGCACCATTGTAGCAAGCCATGGGGCAGTCTTCTATACCGAGTTCTCTGGCAATGGGAGCCATCCCTTTTGGAGAGCGAGCAGAGGCCAGTACGAAAGGAATGGTTTCGCGTTTTAAATCCGGAATCAATGCTGCCAACTGTGGATCGATCTGATGGTGGTCATTTAAGATGGTGCCATCGATATCGCTGATGATGAGACGAATGTGAGACATAATGAGGACCTCCTAATAGAGAATAGTGGTTTCACTGCCGATTTGTTTAAGGATGTCAGGACTTGGTTTTTGATCGGTAATCCAATAGTCAAATTGCTGGAGTCGAGCGAGATAGTAGTTGGCATGTTGGTGGAACTTGGCACTTTCTGCCACCAGCACCTTGGTACGAGTCCGTTCAAAAACGAGAGACTTGACTGCAACGTCTTCAGCATCCTCAAAGGTGACTTCGCCATTGGCTAAGCTACTCGCTCCAAAAAAAGCAAGATCAAAGCGAAGATTGTCCAGTATGTGTGCTTGATTCGCGTCATAGTAGAAGCGGTTTTTAGGGTAGAATTTCCCGCCTAAGAGATGAACGTCAACCTGGGAATGGCTACTGAGCTGGATGGCATTGTCAAGGGAATGCGAATAGACCGTGACTTCCTTCTTCAGCATGCCAGCAAGCAGGGTCATCGAGGTGGAAACGTCGAGAAAAATCACTTGTCCATTTTGGATCAATTGCAGGGCCTTTTGAGCCATGGCAGTCTTTTCCTTGTTGGCTTTCTGACTGCGGTCTAGGTAAGAAGGGACGGGTTCTTTGTTTAAGGGGAGAAGTCCACCATGGGTCCTACGGACTAGCTGGCGTTGGCTCAGAAGGGCAAAGTCTCTGCGGATAGTATCTTTTGAGACCTTGAAATAATCGACCATTTCTTTAGCGGATAGCTGTTTTCGCTCTTCTAAAAGTTCTAGGATTTTTTCGAGCCGTTGTTCCTGGTACATGAATTCGCTCCTTCTTGCTGTTCTTGTCTTTATTGTACATCATTTTGTAAGCGGGTGCAAGTTTTCTTAAGTGTATTTAAGTGCTTGTGATCTTTTTCTTAGAAAACCTTATTACTGACGTTTGTTTTAAAGGGGGAATTCTGCTATAATATGTCAAAATAACGTGGAGGTTTCCTTATGGCCAGTGAATATGAAAAAATGATTGCGGGTGACTATTATAGACCTGCGGACCCTGAATTACGGGCTTTAGCCCAAGCCTCTCGGGAGAAACAAGAGGCCTTTAACCAAGAGGTGGATCCCAAAAAAGGGGCATCCATCATCAAAGAGTGGTTTGGATCAACCGGTGAAAACCTCTATCTTAATCGACAGGTTCTTGTAGATTATGGGGTCAATATCCATCTGGGAGAAAATTTCTATGCCAATTACAATTTGACCATGTTGGACATTTGTCCCATTACGATCGGCAATAATGCCATGATTGGTCCCAATTGCCAATTTTTGACGCCCTTGCACCCACTGGATCCAGATGAGCGCAATTCTGGTCTCGAATACGGGGCGCCGATTACGATAGGAGACAACTTCTGGGCAGGAGGAGGTGTCACCATTCTTCCTGGTGTGACGCTGGGTGACAATGTGGTTGCTGGCGCAGGAGCAGTGGTCACCAAGTCCTTTGGAGACAATGTGGTCCTTGCAGGAAATCCAGCCCGTGTCATCAAAGAAATACCCGTCAAAAAGGAGAAGGAATGATCCATCGACATGAAATACCCATTTTAGAGTTTGATGACAATCCGCAAGCAGTCATTATGCCGACTCATGAGGGACTCGATCTGCACCTACCTGAAAAATGCATCTATGCTTTCTTGGAAGATGAGATTGAGCGCTTTGCGGAAACTGTCGGAGCCAAACAAGTAGCTAGCTTTGTCTCAGCTACCAAGACCTATCCGGTCTATGTCATGGAGCACCAAGGAGAGGAAATCTGCTTGGCGCAAGCACCAGTTGGCTCTGCAGCTGCTGCTCAATTCATGGATTGGTTGATTGGCTATGGAGTGAAGAAGATTATATCGGCAGGTAGCTGTGGGGTCTTGGTGGATATAGAAGAAAATGCTTTTTTAATCCCGACCAAGGCCTTGCGAGATGAGGGAGCCAGTTACCATTATGTCGCGCCCTCCCGTTATATAGAGGTGGACGGTCGTGCCCTGACTGCTATTGAAACAGTTCTCAAACAAGAGTCCATTCCTTATCAAGAGGTCATGACCTGGTCGACCGACGGTTTTTATAGGGAAACACCTGACAAGGTGGCCTATCGCATCGAAGAAGGGTGTAGTGTGGTGGAGATGGAGTGTGCCTCCCTTGCTGCAGTGGCCCAACTTCGTGGGGCGGTTTGGGGCTTGCTCCTATTTACGGCAGATTCGCTTGCAGACCTGGAAAATTATGACCAGCGTGACTGGGGTTCAGAAGCTTTCGAGAAGGCCTTAGAATTATGCCTAGAAATGGTTCATCACTTGTGAGTCCAATCCACTTTTATGATACAATGAAGCTATGTTAGTCAAATCATTTTTTAAACAATGGCAGTCCAAGATTAAAGGCCTGTCTCCAGCAAGGCGGATCTTTCTCAGTTTTGCCTTAGTCATCTTGATCGGCTCGCTCTTACTGAGTCTGCCCTTTGTCCAGCAAGCAAGCTCAACAGCAGGCTATATCGACCATCTTTTTACAGCGGTTTCCATGGTCTGTGTGACAGGGCTCTTTACCCAGTCGGTGGCTTCGACCTATAATGGCTGGGGGCAATTGATCTGTATGCTTTTGATCCAGATCGGAGGCCTAGGTATTTTGACCTTTATCGGTCTCTTCTTTATGGAGAGCCGACAAAAGCTCAGTTACAAGGACCGGCAGACCATTCGGGATAGCTTTAGTTTTAGCAATAACCAAAGTTTGGCCCGTTTTGTCCGCTCCATCTTTATTACCACCTTTACCATCGAAGGTGTCGGGGCCTTGCTTCTCATGACTCGCTTTATTCCTCGCTTTGGCTGGGGTCATGGGATCTTCAACTCCATCTTTGTTGCGGTTTCCGCCTTTTGTAATGCGGGCTTTGATAATTTTGGGGGCGATAGTATGATGAGTTTCCAGACCGATTGGTTGGTCAATCTGACCTTATCTGCTCTGATCATTACTGGGGGCTTGGGCTTCATGGTCTGGTTTGACCTAGCTACCAAGGCCCGTAACCAATCAGGACGACGGACTCTTCGCTTTCATACCAAGGTGGTTCTCTGGTTAACAGCTGCGATTCTCCTCTTTGGGACAGTAACCAGCCTCTTGACCGAGTTTAATAATCCGGCAACGATTGGGTCCCTGCCATTGGGAGAGAAGATCTTGGTCAGCTTTTTCCAAACGGTCAGTATGCGGACGGCTGGCTTTGCCTCACTGGATTATACAGCAGTCCGACCTGTGACACTCTTTGTCTATATCCTCCAGATGTTCCTAGGTGGGGCACCAGGTGGGACAGCAGGAGGGATGAAGATCACCACCTTCTTGGTGCTGATTCTCTTAGCGCGCAAAGAGTTGCTCGGCTTGCCACATACCAACCTGGGTAAGCGCACCATCGCTCCAGACTTGGTCCAACGCTCTTTGGGGACGGCAGTGATTTTCCAGTTGACTTTTCTCCTTGGACTCTTTGGTCTTTGTCTCGTGACTCCGGATGGTCAACGTTTTCTGTACTTGGTCTTTGAGGTGGTATCGGCTTTAGCGACAGTGGGCGTGACGGCTAATGTGACCTCGACCTTAAATGGAGCAGGGCTGGGCATCATCATGCTGCTCATGTTTATTGGGCGGATCGGCCCCTTGACCCTTATGGTCAGCTTGAACAATTACAAGGCCAAAAAGGCAGATGCCTTGCAATATGCCAAGGCAGACATCATTATCGGATAGGAGAGACTTATGGCAAATCGAACCATTGGAATTCTGGGATTAGGGATTTTTGGACAGAGTGTCTTAAAAACCCTGCAGGACCAGGATGTGGATATCATTGCAATTGACGATCATGAAGATGTGATCAACCAGTATGAATCTATGATTACAACTGGGATTGTTGGAGACATTACGGAAATGGACCTCTTGGATGCGGCAGATATTGGGAACTGTGACACAGTCGTCATTGCGACGGGAGAAAACTTGGAATCAAGTGTCCTGGCGGTCATGCACTGTAAGGCACTTGGCGTCGAGCACGTCATTGCCAAGGTCAAGAATGAAGTGACCAAGGAAGTCCTTGAGAAGATTGGAGCTGATTTGGTCATCCTACCAGAGGTAGAAGCGGGGATGTCCCTCGCTAAGATGATCCTCTTCCAACACGGGATTGAAGTCTTCCAGTTGGATGAAGCAGTGGTGGTGGCTGAGTTTACGGTTCCAGCTAGCTGGGTAGGAAAAAGCCTTCAGGACTTGGCTGTCAGAGAGGAGTACCATCTCAATATTATCGGCTATCGAGATGCGGAAGACCAACCGCTTCATATTCAGATTGGTCCCGACTTTATCTGGCCTGAAGGGGTGCGCGTGATGGCAGTGACAGACAACCAATATTTAGATAGAATCCAAGATTTGTTAGACTAATAGTGTAATGGAAACGGCCCAAAGGTCGTTTTTTTCTTCTCTAGGTTAACTCTTCTTTAAGCATTGATTGCTAAAGTAAGAGAAACAAAAATACTTCCATTGTGGGAATAGAAGGATGAAAGATGACATTTTTTAACAGAATACGACCCAAACAGCCCTTAAAAGAGCTCAAATGGTTTGATATTGGCATTGTGACGGTCATTCTCTTTGGGCAATTCATTGTCCGCTCGACCCAGCTGTTTTTAGCCAGTTTTCAGCCAGTCGCGCAGACTGCAGTAGCCACAAGCAGTAGCAATACTGCAAGTGAAGGGGCTGCTTATTCCAGCAATATGACCTTGCAGTTGATCTTGCTGACTCTAGCTCTTCTTTACTTGTTGCTCCGTCGCTTTGATTTTAAACAATTGCCAATCCGCTTCAAGTGGTCCACCTTGATCTGGGTGCCCCTGCTCTTTGCAGCGATGGGACTTTTTGGGGATGTAATCTCAACGGTTTCGGGTGAATACAATTACCTAAGTCCGAGTCTTTGGCCTTTTATCGATCCTATGCAGATCCTCCATAAGTTCATGGCTTTGAGTCCCATGGCGATTGCTTATGGCTTACTCAATGGATTTTATGAAGAATTTTTCTTTTTGGGCTTAATGACTTCGGTAAGTGAGAAGAACAAGTGGAAGGCGCTGGCCTTTTCAACCCTGATCCGCTTTTCCTTCCACACCTATCAAGGGCTTCTCTGGGCCTTTGTGATTGGCGTCATTTATGGACTCTTTTATTACTTCATGTACAAGAAAGTCGTCAAGAATCTCTTGCCATTTTTCCTCATGCATGCCTTGGCAGATATGTTTGGCTCGAGTCTCATGTATCTCTTGATCAATTGGGGGAGTTGATCTTATAAAATTTTAGGAAAGGCTCTGTCAAGTGTTGACAGGCCTTTTTTTGAGTGCTATAGTAAAATCGTAAGCGCTTACTTTGTGAGGCGAAGCAGATGAAAAGAGGGCGAGTCAGATGCCCTATAAAAAGAGGAGGAAAAATAAATGGCAGGACCAGTGATAAAGGGAGAAAACTATCGGATCTCCGTATTAACGGAATCCTTGGTGCGCTTGGAATACTCAGAGGATGGTGTTTTTGAAGATGGTCAGACGCAAGTTGTACAAAATCGAGATTTTGGACCTGTTGCCTGCGAGGTTATAGAGACAGAAGAGGTCCTCGATCTTCATACAGAGCATCTCCACCTCCATTTTGAAAAGGGACCTTTTGCCCCGGATCGGCTTTTTATCGAACTCAAGGGTCAGTATGCAGTCTATGGGAGCCGGTGGCATTATGGAGATCAGCCGGAGACCTTAAAGGGGACCAGTCGGACGCTTGACGAGGTCGATGGGGCTATGGAGTTGCAAGATGGGATCTTGAGCAAGGCCGGTTATGCTCTTTTAGACGATTCCGCTTCCTACTTGTATGATGACGAAAGCGGGTTTAGAGCACGGCCCTATCCAGAAGTGGATTTGTATTTCTTCGGTTATGGGCGCGATTATCTAGGTGCCTTGAAAGATTTTTACCATCTGACAGGACAGCCACCCCTCTTGCCACGTTATGCTCTGGGAAACTGGTGGAGCCGCTATTGGCCTTATACCAGTCAGGAGTATACAGATTTGATGGATCGTTTCAAAGCAGAAGGAGTGCCTCTTGCAGTCAGTGTGATCGATATGGACTGGCACAAGACGGCGATTCCTGCTCGCTTTGGAAGTGGTTGGACTGGCTATAGTTGGAACCGGGATTTGATTCCTGATCCAGCTACCTTCTTAAATGGCCTGCATGAGCGTGGTTTAAAGGTGACCTTAAATGTCCATCCGGCAGATGGAATTCGCGCTTTCGAAGATGCTTATCCCATGGTCGCAAAACGCTTGGGACTGGATGCGGAAAAAGAAGAAGCGGCTGGCTTTGACTTTTACAGTCCAGCCTTTCGCGAAGCTTATTTCGAAGATGTCCACCATCCTTTGGAAGATCAAGGAGTGGACTTTTGGTGGATTGATTGGCAGCAAGGTAGTCATGGCAAGATGGATCCCCTTTGGTTGTTAAATCACTATCATTATGTAGATAATTGCCGAACAGGCCAAGCTGGTCTCATCTTATCACGATATGGGGGTCCCGGCAGCCATCGGTATCCGATTGGTTTTTCAGGGGACACTATTGTGACTTGGGAATCCCTAGCCTTTCAACCCTATTTTACCAGCACAGCTTCCAATATCGGCTACACCTGGTGGAGTCACGATATCGGTGGCCATATGCGGGGCTACTATGATGAAGACTTGGCTCTTCGCTGGTTGCAGTTTGGGGTTTTTAGCCCGATCAATCGTCTTCATAGTTCTTGTAATGCCTTTAACAGCAAGGAACCGTGGTTTTACTCTCCTGAGACCTGTCGCTTGATGAAGCAGTATTTGCGCCTGCGCCATAGCTTACTGCCTTATCTCTACACCATGAATGTGGCAACGCACGAAGAAGGGCTGCCCTTGGTTCAACCCCTCTATTACCACTACCCAAATGAAGAAGAGGCTTATGAAGCGAAAAATCAATATTTCTTTGGCAGTGAACTCATGGTGGCGCCAATTACCGAAGCGCTGGATCCTGTCTTTCATAGTGCTTCTGTGAGTGTTTGGTTCCCAGACGGCGTTTGGTACGATTTCTTCCATGATTGGAAGTATGAAGGAAGAGGCAAGCTCACGGTCTTTAGGACCAGCCAGGATATTCCAGTCTTTGCACGTGCAGGAGCCATCATCCCTATGGATGCACAACCACAGACAGGAGTGGACCTTCCAGAAATGCTAGACTGGCATCTCTTCCCAGGTGACAATCGTTCCTTCGTACTCGTTGAAGGAGAAGGAGCTGGCAAGGTTGAAACCCGCCTAACAGTCGATTGGGATGAAAGAAAGATTAGGCTGGATCTATCAGGTGATCTAGCGCTGCTTCCTGAAAAGAGACAGCACCGTTTCTTGCTCCATACCTTTGAGACGGACCCTATCATAGTGGACAATCAAAGTCAAGAAATTGCGATGGGTGAGCTGCAATCGCGTCCGATTGCCAAAGAAGATCGGATGTTTGAGCTCTTAAAATCTGCCAACCTGGCCTACGATAGGAAAAATGATTTATTTGCGGCCTGTTCAAGAGCCAAGGATTGGAAACAGTTGATGAAGGTCATCACGCCTTTGGAGGAAGGCTTGCGCCAACGTCTCTTTGAAGTGATTTATTCCAGTGAAGAGAATGAAGACTTGTAAATTCTTGCAATTTCACCCCTATTTTTGTATGATGAAAGTGATTTCACAATCATGAAGGAGAAGAAAAAATGGAACAAAAATGGTGGCATAATGCCGTAATTTACCAAGTTTATCCAAAAAGTTTCAAGGATAGTAATGGCGATGGCATCGGGGATCTCAAGGGGATCACGAGCAAGCTAGACTATCTGGAAAATCTAGGGATTACAGCCATCTGGCTCTCACCAGTTTACAAGAGTCCCATGGATGATAACGGCTATGACATCTCGGATTACGAGGATATTGCCTCCATCTTTGGTACCATGGAAGATATGGAAGAATTGATCGCAGAAGGTCAGAAACGCAAGATCAAAATTATCATGGACTTGGTGGTCAACCATACCTCTGATGAGCATGCTTGGTTTATCGAGGCGCGTGAACATCCAGACAGTCCAAAGCGGGATTTCTATATTTGGCGCGATGAACCCAATGGCATTATTTCTGCTTTTAGTGGCTCTGCTTGGGAGTTCGATGAAGCTTCAGGCCAATACTATCTGCATAACTTTAGTAAGAAGCAACCAGACCTTAACTGGGAAAATGAGGTGCTCCGTCATCACATCTATGACATGATGAATTTCTGGATTGACAAGGGAATTGGTGGCTTCCGTATGGATGTGATCGATATGATCGGTAAGATTCCAGATCAGGAAATCATCAGCAATGGTCCCATGCTCCATCCTTACTTGAAGGAAATGAATCAAGCGACCTTTGGTGATAAGGATCTGCTTACAGTGGGTGAAACTTGGGGGGCGACTCCAGAGATTGCCAAGCAATACTCCAATCCAAAAAATCAAGAATTGTCCATGGTTTTCCAATTTGAACACATCGGCCTTCAATACCAACCGGGTCAACCAAAGTGGCACTACGCGAAGGAATTGGATGTACCAAAATTGAAAGAAATTTTCACCAAGTGGCAGACGGAATTAGGAGAAGAGGAGGGCTGGAATTCCCTCTTTTGGAACAACCACGATTTGCCACGGATTGTGTCAACTTGGGGGGATGATGGGGACTATCGTGTCAAATCTGCCAAGGCTTTAGCGATTCTGCTTCACTTGATGAAGGGAACTCCTTATATCTATCAAGGGGAAGAAATCGGGATGACCAACTATCCATTTAAGACCCTTGAGGACGTAGAAGATATTGAGTCGATCAACTATGCTCATGAAGCCTTAGAAAAAGGCGTGCCGCTCGAAGTGATCATGGATCAAATCCGCCATATTGGTCGGGACAATGCCCGGACACCGATGCAGTGGAATGATGAAGCAGAAGCCGGCTTTACGACAGGTCGTCCATGGCTTGCGGTCAACCCAAACTACAAAGAGATCAATGTGGAGGCTGCCCTAGCAGATCCAGACTCTATTTTCTATACCTACCAAGCCCTCATTGCTTTGAGAAAGGAGTACCCTTGGCTTGTGACTGCTGATTATGAATTGGTGGACGCAGCAGACAAGGTTTTTGCCTACAAGCGGGTAGAAGGAGAGCAAGCATATTTGGTGGTTGTCAATCTCTCCAGTCAAGAGCAAGAGTTGCCACTCGTCAATGGGGTTGAAGAGGTTCTCATTGCCAATACCAAGGTCGAACAAGTCCTCGAATCAGGCAAGTTAGCCCCTTGGGATGCCTTCTGTGTCAAATTAGCCTAATGAAGCAAATGAAAAAATAGAGGAAATTACTTCCTCGTAGAAGCAGGTCTTTCTCAATAGAGAAGGCCTGTCAGAATGAGGACGAAGTCATCTAAAAAACTTTCCTTAGGTGAGTACGGACGTCAGCGAACTTCGAAGAAGTTCCATGACTAAATCAAGATACTAAGGGCGTCTGCGGATAAAGTCAAAATAGGAAGTTTGACGCAGAATCTTTTGATTCTAGGAAAACTTATCTTTTTGACACAATCTGCAGCCCGTGTTCAATTCGTATTGAGCCCCTTCGCTCTTTAATTTCTGAGCTCAGGCTAAAACAGTTTCCCAAACTGTTTTACTCTCAAAACTCCCGAGTGCTAGAAACAAAAGTGTTTCTAGCACTTTTCTCACGGCGGAAAGTTTCAGTAGATAATAGAATCATTTTAACGAATACATTTTTATAGAATTTCTTAGATTTGTAAACAGAAGCAGTTTGTTTATGCTTGCACAGGTCTTTCTCAGTAGAGAAGGCCTGCTTTACTTTTTAAGGACTGTTCTTCTAGTGCAATCCGCTCAAAAACCGCTCAAAAATGGTTTGGGGGATGCTTGGGCTATAGGAAATCTTTATAAGAAGTCCTAGTTTTTGCTTTTGATCTCTGGTCTCAAGGCCCATTAAATCTGTGTTATAGTTTTTGACTATATCAAAATTCGTGTAAAAGCAATTATACAAGATTCCTATCTTCTGATATGATAGTGTCAATTAGAATTTTTGGAGGACACAACATGTCAACTACAATTATCGGTTTCCCACGTTTGGGTGAATTCCGTGAATTAAAATTTACAACTGAAAAATACTTTAGAAAAGAAATCTCAGCAGACGAGCTCTTGGCAGCTGCTAAAGACTTGCGTGCAAAACACTGGAACATTGTTAAAGAACAAGGCATCTCAGAGATTCCTTCAAATGACTTCTCACACTACGACAATTTCCTTGATGCAGCCTTCCTTTTCAACGTCGTGCCTGCATCTGTTCAAAACTTGGATTTGACAGACCTTGAACAATACTTCGCTTTGGCGCGTGGTTACCAAGGTGAAAAAGGGGATGTCCGTGCCCTTCCAATGAAAAAATGGTTCAACACCAACTACCATTACATCGTTCCTAAATTTGAAAAAACAACAGAAGTGAAATTGGCTGGTCACAAGATTTTTGATGAGTACCAAGAAGCCAAAGAATTGGGGATCAACACTCGTCCGGTAGTGGTTGGACCATTCACTTTCCTTCAATTATCTGACTTTGAAGATGGTGTGAAAGCTGAAGACTTCGTAGACAGCTTGGTTGTTGCTTACCAAGAAGTCTTTGCCAAATTGGCTGAGCTTGGTGCGACTCGTATTCAACTCGATGAGCCAGCTCTTGTCAAAGATTTGTCAGCTGAAGAAAAGGCTCTTTTCTTGAACCTCTACAACAAACTCTTGGCTGACAAGAAAGGCCTTGAAGTCTTGATCCAAACTTACTTTGGTGATGTTCGTGATGTCTACAATGACCTTATAAACTTGCCAGTAGATGGTATCGGTCTTGACTTTGTTGAAGGGAAGAAAACACTTGAATTAGTGAAAGGTGGCTTCCCAGCTGATAAGACCCTTTATGCTGGTATTGTGAATGGGAAAAACATCTGGCGCAACAACTATGAAAAGAGCTTGGAAATCTTGGATCAAGTTCCAGCTGAAAAGATTGTCTTGACGACTTCTTGCTCCCTTCTTCATGTGCCATTTACAACTGCTAATGAAGACTTTGAACCAGCTATCTTGAACCACTTTGCTTTTGCAGTTGAAAAATTGGAAGAACTTCGTGACTTGGATGCTATCCGCAACGGTCAAGGTGAAGCAGCTCTTACTGCCAACAAAGAACTCTTTGCAACTGAACGTGTCGGAGCAAATGCTGAACTTCATGCTCGTATCGCAGCCTTGACAGAAGCAGACTACACTCGTTTGCCAGCCTTTGCAGAACGGGAAGAAATCCAAAAAGAAGCCTTCAAGCTTCCAGCACTTCCAACAACTACCATTGGTTCATTCCCTCAAACTAAGGAAGTTCGTGCTAAACGTTTGGCCTTCCGTAAGGGTGAATTAACACAAGAAGAATACGATGCCTTCCTTGCTGAAACGATTGACGAATGGATCAAATGGCAAGAAGAAGTTGGATTTGACGTACTTGTACACGGTGAGTTTGAACGAAACGACATGGTTGAGTACTTCGGTCAAAACTTGTCTGGTTACCTCTTCTCTAAGAATGGTTGGGTACAATCATACGGTATGCGTGGGGTGAAACCACCAATCATCTGGGGTGATGTGACTCGTCTTAACCCAATCACTGTGAAATGGTCTAGCTACGCACAAAGCCGTACAGACAAACCGGTTAAAGGGATGTTGACTGGACCTGTTACCATCCTTAACTGGTCATTCCCACGTGAAGATATCTCTATCAAGGATTCTACTCTTCAAATTGCTCTTGCAATCAAGGATGAAGTTCTTGACCTTGAAGCGGCAGGCGTGAAAATCATCCAAATCGACGAAGCTGCTCTTCGTGAAAAATTGCCACTTCGTCGTAGCGACTGGTACGAAGACTATCTTGATTGGGCGATTCCAGCCTTCCGTTTGGTACACTCAACAGTAGCCCCAGACACACAAATCCACACTCACATGTGTTACTCAGAATTTACAGATATCATCCCAGCGATCGATAACTTGGATGCGGACGTTATCTCATTTGAAGCAAGCCGTTCAAACCTTGAAATCTTGGATGAGTTGAAAGCGAAAAACTTCCAAACAGAAGTTGGACCTGGGGTTTACGATATCCACTCACCACGTGTCCCACAAGACGGTGAAATTGATCACACTATCGAAGCAATCTTGGCTAAAGTACCAAGTGGCAAAGTTTGGATCAACCCTGACTGTGGTTTGAAGACTCGCGGAATTAAAGAAACAAAAGAAAGCTTGATCAAGCTGGTTAATGCCGCTAAAGAAGCGCGTGAACACTTGTAAGAAATGCTTCGAGGACCTTCTATCATCGTGTAGAGGGTTTTCGACTCATCCCTTATCCTAGAAATAGTGGCTCAGAGTTCTTGATCAACGAAACAAAAGAAAAGGATAGAATATGTCACAACACACACCGTCTTTGTCATTTGAAGTTTTTCCTCCAAATCCTGAAGTAGGCAATGCCAAACTCTTACGTGCCTTGGCAAATATGCAGGAGCTAGCTCCTCACTTTATTAGTGTGACCGCTAGCAATAATAAATACAATATCAAAGAGACGACGGTTGCTTTAGCCAATTACATTCAAAATGAATTGTCTATTCCGACAATTGCTCACTTACCAGCCGTCTATTTGACTAAGGAAAAAGTGGCTGATACTCTTCAGGAGTTAAATGAAGTTGGGGTGCATCGGATTTTGGCTCTGCGTGGGGATATTATCCCTGGTGTGGAACCTTTAAAAGACTTTCGTTATGCAACGGATCTGATTGAATTTATTAAAACAGAGGCTCCCCATTTTGAGGTGATTGGTGCTTGTTATCCTGAGGGACACCCAGATTCTCCAAACCAAATTTCAGATATTCAAAATCTTAAAAAGAAGGTAGATGCAGGGTGCTCTAGCTTGGTCACTCAACTTTTCTTTGACAATGAGCGTTTCTATGATTTTCAAGATAAGTGTACCTTGGCTGGGATCGATATTCCCATTCATGCAGGAGTGATGCCGATTCTCAATCGCAATCAGGCCCTTCGTCTCCTTAAGACTTGTGAAAATGTTCATATCCCACGGAAGTTTAAAGCCATTCTGGACAAGTATGAGCATGATCCAGAGTCTCTTCGCGCAGCTGGTTTGGCTTATGCAGTTGATCAAATCGTTGATTTGGTTACTCAAGATGTGGCAGGTGTCCACCTTTACACCATGAACAATGAAGATGTCGCTTACCACGTCTACCAAGCAACAAAGGCGTTATTTGATCATCAACCGAATTTTGAAGTGAATTAATCAACACTTTTAGTAGGAAGTGTAGAGATTGAGAAAGAATCGTTCTCAATCTCTTTTTATTTGGATAAATCACTTGCTAAAAGCCAACTTTTTTTTTATAGTATTAATATGAAGTTTTTGGAGGCGCTTGCAATGAAGAAAGATCTCACGTTAAAGTTATTTGGACCCCCTAAGGTTGTTTTCAATCAGAAAGATATTCGGTTTTCTTTTTCGAAGATGGAGGCCTTACTTTATTACTTGGCAGTCATGGGCCAGGTCAACCGCGATGAAATCGCCGGTATTCTTTGGGGAGATAAGGAAAACCAAGTAGCTCGCAAAAACTTACGGAATACGGTTTACCAAGCCAATAAAATCTTTGAAGGAGATATCATTGTCTCACCAAGTCGGAGCAGTTTGGCCCTTAATCCCGACTTGAGTCTTTCTTTGGATGTTCAGCTTTTTGAAAAAGATCCACTAAGTGCCTTGGATCTTTATCGGGGAGACTTTTTAGAGGGCTTCTATGTCAAGGATGATGAAGACTTTGATCAGTGGGCTTCTCGCAAACGAGATGCTTATAGGAAGCTCTATGTCGAAAGCTGCTATCAAAAAATTGAGCAGGTCGGTTTTGCAGATCCTAGTATAGAATGGTTACTCCATCATTTGGTAGAGCTGGATGAATATGAAGAGAAAAACTACCAGCTCTTGATGGAGTATTATAGCTTCCATCACCAGCTAGGAAAATTTTTCGAGACCTATTATAAGCTAGTTGATTTATTGGATCGCGAGCTCAGTGTGCGTCCCAGTCGAGCGATTGAGGAACTTTATCACTCCGTTTTGGAAGCCAAACGAACTCATAAACTGACCAATTGCTTGAATATCCGTGAACTTTCCTTCTTTGGTCGGAAACAAGAACTCTCGCAACTCGAGGAATACCTTTCCTTAGTCGAGACGGGTGAGGCGGTAGGTCCTTTTCTCGTGATGGGGCAATCTGGAACAGGTAAGAAACGTCTCTTGCGGCAGTTGGTCTTGATGTCCAATCGCAGTTTTAACTTTATCAAGGTGGAAGGAAAAGCTACCAGTCAACGCTACGAAGGAAGCAGCTGGAATGATCTCAGACAAGCGCTAGAGAAACTGGGGGATGAGATGGGGATTTCCCTTCTGGAAGAGGAGGATGATCTCATTTCTGTATGGAATCAGCTTCAAGGCCTTAGCAAAGAAAAACCGCTCCTGATCCTGCTTGAAAACGCTCAGTGGATCGATGTAGCGTCTCTAGAAAAAGTGAAACAACTTGAGGAGAGAAGAAACCAGGAGAAATGGCAACTAATTTTTACGGCTGAAGAGCCTCTGCCAGATTTCTTCGTTAACTTCTTGGGGAGCTTAAAGGTAGAGAAACGGCTGTCTCAACTAGAGTTGACCAATTTTGATCCTAGTGAAAGTCGTGCTCTCTTGAAAGGGGAACTGGGAGCAATAGAGCCGGCAGTGATGGAGCAGATGGTCGAATGGAGTGAAGGCAGTCCGTTCTTGCTGTCCAGCTATATCGAAGAGTGGAAAGAAAATGAAAATTTAGAGCCCTTGCCGGATATCATTCAAGCTTATCTTTCTCAGGAACTCGGGGACATGAGCAGTGAGGAAGAGGCCCTTCTTCACTACTTATCTTGTTTTCATAAGCCGATCTCCCTGTCCATCCTGGCGGAATTGACGGCTACAGAGCTTCCTGTTTTGACAGAATTAATCGAGACTTTATCTGAAAGAGCGATCGTCTCAATCGTGGAAGAAGGCGAGGCTCTCATGGTTCAATTCTGCAAGCAATTGGTAGCCATGTACTTTTACCATCTTCTTTCGCCAGCTAGACGGCGGCTCTTCCACCAACAAATTGCGCAAAAATTGGAAGAAACTTTAGAAGATTCGACGGACCTTCTTCTTTATAAGGAAATTGCCTACCAATACAAGCAATCCCAAAATCTTTTGCGTTCCTTATCTTTTGAGTTGACCTATTTAGAAGAAATCCTTCAGCTGGAGCATGAGCTGTTTCCGATATATTCCAAGGTAGATGAGGGGGTCCTATCAGATGGTACAAATAGTCATTTGGACATTTTTGGAGAGCTATCCCGCATACGCCAAGAATTAGATAACCTCTTTTCAAGGCACCAAAGAGATAGAGAATACAAGTATTTACAATTGCGTTACTTGTACCTAGAAGGTCGCTATTTTATTCGAAGTGGGGAGTATCAAAAGGGGATTCATGATATCCAAAAAGTCATCTCCTATGCGCGGGAACTCAAGCAATCCGACTTCCTCTTAGAGGGTTATCGGCAAATCATTTATTATTGCATTCAAACTGAAAATATCTCTGAGATGGCCTATTATACAGATTTGGCTTTGGAAGATGCCATCCAAGCTAATAATCATGAGGTCATCGCGATCCAGTTGCGTTTGAAGGGCTTGTATCACCTGATGGTTGGGGATGAGGAGCAGGCGACCCGGCATCTGTATCGTTCTATTGATTGCTTTAGTTTGACCAATAGCATGCAGGCCAAGTATGCCATTCAAATTGCGGCTTCTTTGGCCTACCTCGCTGAAATCGAGCAAGTGAGAGGCCATTTCCAAGTAGCCGTCACCCACTTAGAAGAGGTTCTACGTTTGGTGGGAGATCAAGCTGTTGATTCCGTCCGTGTCGTATTTGATATTGATCTTGGGATCGCCTATTATTGGAAGGGAGATTTGATCCAAGCTCGCCTCTGTTTTGACAGAGCTCAGAAGATTTTGTCCAGTGTTCGTTTCCCTTGGAAGGAAGAATTGCTCGAATTTTACCAATCCTTGATTGCTTGTCAGCAAGGGGATCAGGAGAAGGTTGCGGATTATCTGGCTCGAAAAGAAAGGACGATGAAACCATCTGCTAATTCACGGGATAAGGGGATGGTTCATTATCTATTAGCATTCTTATCTAATCAAAAGGAGAAGGGAGAAGAGCTCGCTCCTGCCCTGAGCACCTTCTTGAAAGAAGATAAGAATTACTACAAAAAGGTGGCAGAGCAACACTTAAATCCCTATAGAGATCGTCAGTTTCTTAAGAAATTAAAAGACCTGTAGTGTCTCTTGCCTAAATCATAAGAGAAGGCTAAGTGGCCTGTCCTCCTTTCAGGCAAAGATCATTGTGTCTGAAAATAAAAAAAAGCATAGAAATACCCTAGCAATGGGTGTTTCTATGCTTTTTATGTGTGTAGAAATCTTCTTAGTTCAGTTTTTGTTGCGCCAATATTTGGGTCAAGTAAAAGATAAAGGTCGCAGCAAGGTTTGAAGTATGGTTGTCAATGTCATGAGGAGGAGAAACTTCCACGACATCAAATCCGATTAGTTTGCCACTGGCAGCAATGTGTTGGAGAAGCATGAGGGCCAGTTTAGGATCGACACCAAGTGATTGGATGGCACTAACACCAGGAGCAGAGCCGACCGCAAAGCAATCCATATCAATAGACAGATAGATCGCAGTTTGGTTTTCTAAAAATTGATCGATTCGATCCAGAATGGCTTGGTGGCTCATCTGGAAGAGGTCTTGTCCGGTTAAGAAATCAATGCTTGGTGTTTTAGCAACGTAATTAAAGAGGAAGAGGTTATTATTGTGCTCTTGGATCCCAAGGATGAGGTAAGGGAAGTCCTGACCCCTGTCTTTCGCATGATCAGCCATTTGACGAAATCCTGTTCCAGAGTTGGGCCCGGTTTGGTCGTAAGGACGCAAATCAAAGTGGGCATCCAGATTGATCACAGCCAGTTGTTCATCTTTTTCCAAACTGGATTGAATCCCTAGATAGTGGCCGTAAGCAGTTCCGTGACCGCCTCCTAGGACAATAGGTTGGATCCCTAATTGGTACATGCGCTGGATCGCTTGTGAGAGACTTTCTTGGAGTTCTTCTAGCGAATGGTTGGGCCCGTCAATATTTCCCACATCATATACTGTTACATTGGTTCCCCAGTGCCATGGAAGTTTAGCGATTTGAGAACGGATGGCTGTAGGACCCTCAACCGCTCCTACACGCCCATTGTTGATATAGACTCCTTTGTCGCTCTTAAAGCCGATGATCCCAAAGGTCATCCCCTCAAATGGTGTGAGAGTCTCGTCGTTTAGGTCTAAAAATTTGGTGACCATTCCCCATTTGGCAGTGTAGGGATTGTCCTCGATGCTACCTTGGTAGTAGCTGTAGGTCATTGGATAGTAGTTTGTGAGCAAGCTTGTCGCCTCCCTTATTTTTCTGAAAGCAGGCAGAGGCTGAGAAGATCGCCAGCCTCTGTTTTTGCTTTATCCTTACTGTATCAGTATTGAATCCTTAAGTCAACTGCTTTTTCGATGGTTGCTAAGAATTCTTCGCTTTCGACAACAGCAGATGCTTTATTGAGTTCTTCGAAGATTTCGATATCTTTGTCAAATTCAATAAAGTTCAGTTTTTGACGAATCAGCTCATAAGCTGGTTTTGTCCCTTTACCAAGTTCATGATTTTCTGGCTTGAGATCCAAGGCTTGGCAAGCTGCCATGATTTCAGTAGCAACGATGCGACGCGAGTTTTTAAGAATTTCTGCTGCTTTACGAGCGGCAGTCGTTCCCATGCTGACGAAATCTTCTTGGTTTTCACAAGATGGAATAGAATCGACACTAGCAGGGTGAGCCAAAATTTTATTTTCCGATGCAAGGGATGCACAAGCATACTGGGTAATCATGAAGCCTGAGTTGAGTCCAGGGTGTTTAACCAAGAAGGATGGTAATTTACTGAGTTGGCTGTTGACCAAGCGTTCCACCCGACGTTCAGATACGTTCCCGATTTCAGAAAGGGCGATCCCTAGGAAGTCAAATGGTTGCGCCATTGGTTCACCGTGGAAGTTACCTCCTGAGATGACGTGTCCTTCCTTGGTAATGATTGGGTTATCTGTGACAGAGTTGATTTCGATTTCAACTTTTTCTTTTACGTAAGCAATAGAATCCTTGCTGGCTCCATGAATTTGAGGGATACAGCGGAGTGTATAAGGATCTTGGACCCGTTGTTGAGTCGCAACGGTTGTGTTCTTGCTTCCTTCAAGGAGGTTACGGATATTGTGAGCAGTTGCCAGTTGTCCACTTTGAGGACGGATGGTATGAAGATCTTCTTCGAATGGACTGGTAATCCCATTGTGGACTTCCATTGAGAGAGCACCGGCAATGTCAGATAGTTTAAGCAATTGGATTCCATCATATGTCGCAAGAGCCCCGATACCCGTTAGAACAGTCGTACCATTGATCAAGGCAAGCCCTTCTTTAGCAGCCAATTGGATCTTTTCAATTCCAGCACGATCTAAGGCTTCTTGACCACTGAGAAGTTCTCCTTTGTAGTAGGCACGTCCAAGACCCAACATTGGTAAAACCATATGTGCAAGTGGTGCTAAGTCTCCAGAAGCTCCGAGAGAGCCTTTTTCAGGGATATAAGGAGTGACTCCTTTGTTGAGCAATTCTAACAGTTTTTCAACAGTTGACAGACGAATGCCAGAATAACCTTTCAAGAGTGAGTTGATACGGATCAGCATGATGGCACGAACAGCATCTTCAGGAAGTGGATCACCGAAGCCAGATGAGTGAGTTCGGATCAGGTTTTCTTGCAGTTGAACAGTATCTTCTGGAGAGATGCTGACATTACAGAGGGAACCAAAGCCAGTAGTTACACCATAGACGACTCGTTTTTCCCGGACAATGTCATCAACGATTTTACGGGATGCGATAACGGCTTCTTTGGCTTGTTCATCAAGCTCACATTGGGCACCGTGACGAGCTACTGCGATGACTTCTTCGAGTGTTAAGCTATTACCATCTAAATGAATCAATTGAGTCATATAAAACCTCCGATTATGAATAGTTGTTCTGTGGAAGTAGTGTTGTTTACTTCGGTTTGAATACCAAACATGGGCCCATTGTCTATGGATCTAAAAAAATGAAAAGATTCATAGAGAAAAGGGCTCAGGTTTGATATTCGTGGAGTCCTAGATGGGTTAGGGAGCAAAACCGAGCTTCGCTCCCGTCTCTGTTCCCATCTACTGTGTAAAGAAAATTAGTGAGGAAGGGCTTTAGATTTATGTAGTTTATCGCCGTGGAAAACAAAGTAGAGTCCACTTGCGATCACTAGACCGATGGCACCCCAAACAAAGTTCATTAGGTTGTCCCCTGCAATCATCAAGATACTGACCACAACGGCTAGAACTGGGATAACGGGACCAAATGGTACTCGGAAGGTAACCTTTTTGTCTGGGTACATTTTTCTGAGTTTGATGGCTGCCAAAGCAGTTGGAATGTATTGGAAGAAACGGAAGACAACACTAAAGGTTGCTAAGGATTCAAAAGAGCCAGATAACAAGAGTAAGAAAGCGAAGATACCAGAGATGATAATGGCAATGACAGGGGCATTCTTAGAGTTTGTTTTTCCAAGCCCTTCTGGCAAGAGTTTTTCAGTTGCTAATGCGGCACCAAAACGAGGGACCATGATGGATTCACCGATGTTTAGACCGGCGATTGAAATAAGGGCTCCGTAAGAAACGAGGGGAGCTCCGATAGGGCCAATCATTTCGACAAATGCGTCTTGTACTGGTGCACCGGTTTGCATAATGCGACCACCAAGCATGGCGATTGTTCCAGCGATGATCAACATGTAGAGGACAGATACGATACTGATGGATCCCAAGATAGCGCGGGGAACGTTCTTTTCAGGGTTGCGCATTTCCCCTGCAACGATAGACATGGTTTCAAATCCGATGAAACCGTAGAAGATGTAGACGGCTGTACTAGAAATAGAACTGAAGAGGCTTGTTCCACTTTCCAATTGAAGGAAAGGTGTGAAGTTGCCCTTGCTCACGCCACCGGAAATGAAGAAGATGGCAAAGAGTGAGAAGAGGACAATTGGAATTAATTTTGCAACAGTAGCTGTCAGAGTAAACATCTTAGAGGTTTTCAGACCGGCAATGTTCATCAGACTCAAGAGAATCAGCATACCGATACTGATCGGAAGGTTGTAGCCTTCAAATGCTGGGAAGGTGATGATGAAGATCTTAGCAAAGCCGGCTAACATGGCAGCCCAAGCGATAACGGTAACGGCCCAACCGAGAATCCCAACGTTAAAGCCAACGAAGTCTCCGAAAGCGGCTTTTGAGTATTGCATGGCTCCACCGTTTTTGTCGAAGTAGCCAGCTGTTTCAGCCAGACAGGCTGATAGTAGCATGACGAGAATGGCTACTCCGAACATGACAGCTAGAGAAGCTGGTCCGAGGCCAGAATAAATTTTTTGAGGGAGGAGGAAGATACCAGATCCGATTACGGCGTTGATACCGTAAAGAGTGGCACCGCTAAAGCTGAATTTCGCTTTTTCTTGTTCCTCAATCGACTGTTTATGTGCTCCGTTCATAATGTTTCTCCTTTGTGAACATTATTGTAGTCCAGTCCAGATAGCAATCGGTTGCTCCCCAGACTGATGGGGTAAAAACGTGATTGTCATCTCTTGAAGAGGAGATGCTTGTTCGATCACCAGGAGCTCGTGAGTTTGGAGGGTTTGAGAATGATTGGTTCCCCATTTGAGTGTTAGCGGACAGAGAGCATAGATCAATTGATAGCGACTCTGACTTTTGACACTATCTTTTGGGGATATAGCACTCATATGCCCCTGATAAGAAGGTTTGTAGATCAAATTAAAGTCTTGACAAGTCCCTTGGCTAGATACAGGATCTCCCCCATCAAAGAAGTAGCTTTGAAAGGGGTTCAAAACCACTTCTTTATGGTGATGGGTGAGCCTAATGGAGGCATTCAAGGGCATCAAGATTCGGTGGTAGCCGGTAAGATCGGTAAAGTTACTTTTTTTAACCTCTACCGTTGCAGTAGAGAGGCGGAAGTCAAAGGTCCGATCTGGATAACTTCCTCCCTCTGGGGAGAGAAAGAGTTGGGTGGTTTGGCCACCGGACCAAGTAGAAATTTGATAATCTGCGGGGGTAAGATGAAGGAGAGTCACCATAGGACGCCTTCTTTCTTAAAAGAGACCAGTGATATTGCCGTGGGCATCGATATCAATCTTTTCACTGGCAGGTGCTTTTGGTAGGCCAGGCATGGTCATAATGGTACCAGTGAGAGCTACGATGAAGCCAGCTCCGGCAGCTACCTTGAGATTACTGATTTTAACTGTGAAATCTTTTGGTGCTCCCATCTTCTTCGCATCGTCTGAGAAGGAGTATTGGGTTTTGGCCATACAGATTGGGTAGTTTGAGAAGCCCAGAGCTTCCAATTCTTTGAGTTCGCGTTTGGCCGCTGGTGTTAAGCTGATGCCTTTACCACCATAGACTTTTGTGACGATCTTGGTCAATTTTGTTTCAATGCTGTCTTCTTCGTCATAGACATAAGAAAAGTGGTTTTCTTCTTGAGTCAGTTGAATGACTTTTTCAGCCAAGTCACGGCCACCAGCCCCACCCTTTGCCCAGACATCCGAAATGACGACATCTACGTGACGTTTCTTACAAGATTCATAGACAGCTTCTAGTTCGGCTTCTGTATCCAGTGGGAATTTGTTAATGGCAACGACCACAGGTAGACCATAGACTTCTTGGATGTTGGCCAAGTGTTTGTCTAGGTTTGGTAGACCATCGATAACGGCTTGGACATTTTCAGTAGCCAAGTCTGCTTTGGCAACTCCACCATGCATTTTGAGGGCACGGATGGTTGCGACGAGGACAACGGCAGCAGGTTTGAGTCCCGCCATGCGGCACTTGATATCGATGAATTTTTCAGCACCGAGGTCTGCTCCAAAACCAGCTTCTGTCACAACATAGTCTGCATATTTGAGGGCTAGTTTAGTAGCCAGCACACTGTTACAGCCGTGGGCGATATTGGCAAATGGTCCGCCGTGGATGATGGCAGGGGTATGCTCCAGGGTTTGCACCAAATTTGGATGGATGGCATCTTTGAGGACAGCTGCCATGGCACCTCCAGCCTTGAGGTCTTTGGCTGTGACCGGTTGTCCTTGGTAGTTGTACCCGATAATGATGCGATCAAGACGTTCTTTGAGGTCAAGGATATTTTCTGAGAGACAGAGAATAGCCATGATTTCAGAAGCCACTGTGATGTCAAAGCCATCTTCACGAGGAACCCCGTTTGTTTTTCCTTGAAGGCCATCGACAATATGACGGAGTTGACGGTCGTTCATATCGACCACCCGTTTCCAGGTAATGCGACGAGAATCGATGCCCAACTCATTCCCATGATGGATATGGTTGTCAATCAAGGCTGCAAGGAGGTTATTGGCAATCCCAATGGCATGGAAGTCTCCGGTAAAGTGAAGGTTGATATCTTCCATTGGAACCACTTGGGCGTACCCGCCACCGGCAGCTCCGCCCTTGATCCCAAAGACCGGGCCAAGAGAAGGTTCGCGGAGGGCAATGACGGCTTTTTCACCAATAGCTGAAAGAGCATCGACCAAGCCAACAGAGGTAGTTGTCTTTCCTTCTCCAGCAGGTGTCGGAGAGATGGCTGTCACGAGGATCAGCTTTCCATCTTCCTTATTCTTGAGTTGTACCAGTTGGTTGCTATCAATTTTTGCCTTGTATTTTCCATAGAGCGAAATGTCGTCTTCGGTCAATCCAAGTTCAGCAGCGATAGCGGTGATGGGCTTCATTTGGACAGAATTGGCAATTTCAATATCCGATAAAACCATAGAATCCCTTCTTTCTTTTTGTTTGTTAGGTTTATGATAGACTTTCTAAAATGGTTTGGTAAATGTTGTCTGCAAGATTAGAGCCTGTTTGGAGGAGTTTAAGTCCCTTGCCGTGGTATTCTTGGACGAAGTCTTGGTCCTTGATTCCTGAAATGTTGATCAAGACATTGAGCCAAGCACCTTGTAGGCCAGCTTTAAGATTCAGAGCAGCTACCCCTAGGTCACTAGCCGCATTGGTGTTGGACTTGCCGACAGCTTCTTTGGTGGTTTTAAGAGCCTCAACGATGAGCTCCATCATAGAGAAAGGAGATACTGTTGCGTGTTTCAAAGCTTGTTGCATGGCTTCACGACGAGCAGCTTTCTCTTCTTCCGTTTCTTTTGGAAGATCAAAGACAGCTGATACGACGTTGAAAGCTTCTGTATCCTTGTCAATGGCTTCTAGTAACTGGTCTTGGAGTTGAGCGCTTTTTTCGTGAACCCCTTTGATGTGGTCTTCGAATTCAGCGTATTTTTTCTTTCCAATGGTCAGTTCACAGACCATTTTTGTAAGGGAAATCCCATTCGCAGCGGATAGGGCAGCAGCAGAACCACCACCTGGAGCTGGAGCATCCGAACCAAGGACTTTGGCAAACTCCGTAATACTTAAGTCAACTAGTTTCATAGAACTCCCTTTCTAACCCAACAAGTGATTTTCCAAGACTTGTTTGCTGTAGTCAAAGTCTTCTAATTGCAAGTAATATTCAGCAGAGTCGATCAAAGCTTTAGCAGGAGCCAGTCCAATGAGTTCTGTTCCGATGATGCGAACACCGTAACGTTGCGCTTCGAAACGAACAGTTTCCACAACACGATATAATGGGAATTGTTCCAAGTTGACCATATTGATAGAGACTTGGGCGATGTTACGATCTTCTAGCATGACACCGATCGCTTTACAGTATTTGTATCCACCGCTTGATCCACGAATGATTTTAGAAATTTTATTGGCAATCTCTAGGTCGTCTGTGTCAAGGTTGATATTGAAAGCAACGAGTGGCATCCGGACACCGACAGCTGTAACCCCTGCAGTTGGGTGAATCTTGCGTTCACCGTAGTCTGGCTTCCAGTCTTCTTCCAACAATTTTTCGGGCATTCCTTCAAATTGTCCTTTACGCACTTTGGCCAAGTTCTTCCGTTCTGGGCGAGTTGCAGCATCTTCATAAAGGAAGATTGGAATACCTAATTCACGATTGATGCGTTCGGCCACTTTATTAGCGATCTCAACGCATTCAGCAGTAGTGATATCTTTAACGGGAACGAATGGACAAACGTCTGTTGCCCCCATACGGGGGTGTTCGCCTTCGTGCTTGGTCATATCAATGTTTTCAGAAGCGTATTTCACCAATTGGAAAGCCACTTCTTGAATGCTTTCTTCATCCCCAACGAGTGTAAAGACGCTGCGGTTGTGGCTGGCATCAGACGAGTAGTCCAGTAGCGTAACACCTGGAATACTTTTTGCTGTGGCTGCTAATCCGTCAATCACAGCTTGATTGCGTCCTTCAGAGAAGTTTGGAATACACTCAACAATTTTTGCCATATGATTACCTCTTTTTATAGGAGAAGGTGGGGAGGAGAGGTCTTTGTATTTCCTCCCCTTTCTCAGTTTTTATTTTTTGATGTTAAAACAATTTTTGAACGGCTTCTTTGACCAAATCTTCATCTGCCAGATAAGGAATGGTGATGTGGTCTGTTCCTGCATGGAGACGGTTGTACTCGATCGCTGTTTCAATGGCATGGTTATTCCGTGCCCAGTTCCGACGAGCAACTCCGCCCATGGTATCCCAGGCAATGGCAGATTTGATGATTTCGTCGATCCGGTGGCTACCGTCTAGGACGAGCCCAAATCCACCGTTGATGGCCTTACCAATACCAGTACCACCACCGTTGTGGAGAGCAACGAGACTCATACCGCGAGCAGCGTTACCAGCGTAACATTGAACCGCCATATCACAAGTAACGTTCGAACCATCTTTGATGTTTGATGTTTCACGGAATGGAGCATCTGTACCAGATACGTCGTGGTGGTCACGTCCGATCATGACCGGTCCGATCTTACCTTGGCGAATGAGTTCATTGAATTTCAAAGCAATGTTGACACGGCCCATGCAATCTTGATAGAGGATACGAGCTTGTGTACCAACGACTAATTGGTTCTTTTCCGCATCGCGAATCCAGTTGTAGTTGTCGCGGTCTTGGTAGCGACGAGTTGGATCGATCGCTTCCATCGCTGCATGGTCAGTTGCAATCAAGTCTTCGTGTTTACCGCTGAGGCAGACCCAACGGAATGGACCGTATCCATAGTCAAAGAGCATAGGTCCCATGATATCTTCTACATAAGATGGCCAAATGAAGCCGTCCTTGTCATCCAAGCCATTCTTAGAAATTTCCTTGATGCCTGAGTCGTAAACAGATTTCATGAAGGCATTACCGTAGTCGAAGAAGTAGGTACCTTTAGCCGTCAAAGCTTTAATCACTGCAAAGTGACGAGCCAAGGTTTCATCGACCAAGCGATGGAAGGTTTCTTTGTCTTCGGCCAGCAAACGTGTCCGTTCTTCAAAACTAATGCCAACTGGGCAATAGCCACCATCATAGACGTTGTGGCAAGAGGTTTGGTCAGACAAGAGGTGAACATGAACTTGGTGTTCGTTGACATATTCGAGTAAGTCTACGATATTACCATGGTAGGCAATCGAAGTTGATTCACCAGCTTCCAGTGCTGCTTGAGCCAATTTCACAGCTTCTTCGGCACTGTCGGTTACTTGGCTAATCCAACCTTGAGAGTGACGGGTTTCGATCCGAGAGCGGTCTACTTCTGCAACGATGGCAACCGCTTTTGCAATTTCAGCTGCTTTCCCTTGAGCTCCACTCATACCACCGAGACCAGACGAGATGAAGAGTTTACCGGTCAAGTCGCCGTCATCAGGCACACCAAGTTTGAGACGACCGGCATTGAGAAGGGTGTTGAAAGTACCGTGAACGATCCCTTGAGGACCAATGTACATCCAGCCACCAGCCGTCATCTGACCGTAGTTCGTCACTCCCATTTCTTCAGCAATTTCCCAGTCGCGCATGTTGTCATACTCACCGATCAAGAGACCGTTGGTAATGACGACACGAGGAGCTTCTGGTTTCGATTTGAAGAGACCCAGAGGGTGACCCGATTCAACCACCAAGGTTTGGTCTTCTGTCATGACTTCCAAGTATTTCTTGATCAAGTTGTATTGCATCCAGTTGGCACAGACAGATCCTGTTTCCCCATAAGTGACCAATTCATATGGATAAAGAGCAATTTCAAAGCTCAAGTTGTTGTCAATCATGACCTGCATAGCCTTAGCAGCTGTGCATTTTCCTTTGTACTCATCGATTGGTTTTCCATAGATCCGATCTTTTGGACGGAAGCGATAGCCATAGATCCGACCACGAGTTTTTAGTTCTTCCAGAAATTCTGGGATCAACTCTTGGTGGAATTTTTTAGGAATGTAACGCAAAGCATTTTTAAGGGCAATTTCAGTCTGAGCTTGCGTTAATCGGAAGCCTCTATCAGGTGCACGACGGATGCCTTCTTGAAAAGTCGCCTTTTCAGGTAGGACATCAAAGTCAAGTTTGACAGACATAGCAGCTGCAATTTCTTTCTCGTCTATAAATGACATAGCAGAACCCTCCTTATAGTTGGACTGTGAATTTATATTTTCTTTATTGTATCGAAGAAACGTCAATAAAGAGTCAAAAAAAAATATAATTTTTAATAAAGCAAAAAAAAATGAGGGAAAAACTTTTTGACTTTTTTTTGACGCTTTTCCTGTAGAATTGTAAAATGAATAACAATGGAAATAGAAAGGAATGTTTCATATGTCTGCTGATATCCTATTAACCCACTTTAACCAGTTGTTTTGTCCGAATGATCTGGGTCATCCTCTTTATGGCAAGGAGATGGCAGAGGCAAAAATTCTTTCAGATGCTTATATCGCCATTAAAGATGGAAAGATTCTTGCGGTTGGGACAGGTCAACCAGATCCAGAACTGATTGACGACCATACGGAAGTGAAATCCTGTGAGGGAAAAGTTGCGACCCCTGGCCTGATTGACTGCCATACCCACTTGGTCTATGGAGGCAGTCGGGAGCATGAATTTGCGAAAAAGTTAGCAGGTGTTTCTTACTTAGACATCCTCGCCCAAGGCGGAGGGATTTTGAGCACAGTTCGGGCGACACGAGAAGCTTCCTTCGATAATCTCTATGACAAATCCGAACGACTGTTGGATTACATGTTGCGTCATGGGGTGACTACTGTTGAAGCCAAAAGTGGTTACGGTTTGGATTGGGAAACAGAAAAACGTCAGTTGGATGTTGTCGCTGCACTGGATCGGGATCATCAAATAGACTTGGTATCAACCTTTATGGCAGCCCATGCGATTCCCACAGAGTACAAGGGCCGTTCCCAAGAGTATTTAAATCTCATTGTGGAACAAATGCTTCCCAAAGTGAAGGAAGAAAAGCTAGCTGAGTTCTGTGATATCTTCTGTGAAAAAGGTGTCTTTACAGCAGATGAATCTCGCTATCTTCTTTCTAAAGCTAAGGAGATGGGATTCAAACTGCGGATTCATGCCGATGAGATCGAATCCATTGGTGGTGTTGATGTGGCGGCTGAATTGGAATCTACCAGCGCAGAACACTTGATGGTGATTACGGATGAAGGTATTCAAAAACTAGCTGCAGCAAAAGTGATTGGCAATCTATTACCAGCCACAACCTTTAGCTTGATGGAAGATACTTATGCACCGGCTCGTAAGATGTTGGACGCTGGGATGGCCATTACCCTAACAACGGACAGCAACCCAGGGTCTTGTCCGACAGCCAATCTCCAGTTTGCCATGCATCTGGGTTGCTTCATGATGCGCCTAACTCCAGTAGAGATTCTCAATGCGGTGACCATCAATGCAGCCTATTCAGTTGATCGTGCTAAAACAATCGGCTCTTTCGATGTTGGCAAACAGGCTGACATTACCATCTTTGATGCACCAAATCTAGATTATCTTTTCTATTTCTTTGCGACAAATCTAGTGACAGATGTCTACAAGAAAGGTCAAAAAGTCATTTAACCGACTCCATTTCATTTGGGACTTTGCTGGTTTGTAAAAATCAGCGAAGTCTTTTTTAAATTGTATCATTCTAGGGAATGGTACCGCTTTAGTGGGAAAATAAAATTTGACGTTCAAAGAATATTTTTCTTACTTTCTAATGTACAAAAAGGGAAATTCTTGATAGAATAGAAGTAATATTGAATATTTTCTTCAATATCATCTGTTTGACTCGAAAACAGATTGTTTAAACTATTAATCAAACGAACAGGTTGTTCAACAGACCTGTCTAGAAATTGTGAGGAGACAAGATGACTGTCGATTATAACAGCAAAGCTTACTTGGATAAAGTAGACGCTTGGTGGCGTGCAGCCAACTACATTTCAGCTGCTCAAATGTACTTGAAAGATAACCCATTGTTGAAGCGCGAAGTCGTTGAAAATGACTTGAAAGCTCACCCAATCGGACACTGGGGAACTGTACCAGGGCAAAACTTTATCTATGCTCACTTAAACCGTACCATCAACAAATACGACTTGGATATGTTCTACATTGAAGGACCAGGTCATGGTGGACAAGTAATGGTGTCTAACTCATACTTAGATGGTTCTTATACTGAATTAAATCCAAACATCCCACAAAATGAAGAAGGTTTCAAACACTTATGTAAGATCTTCTCATTCCCAGGAGGAATCGCTTCTCACGCGGCGCCTGAAACACCAGGATCTATCCACGAAGGTGGAGAACTTGGGTATGCCCTTTCTCACGCTGCAGGTGCTGTATTGGATAATCCAGATGTGATTGCTGCCACAGTTATCGGTGACGGTGAAGGAGAAACAGGTCCATTGATGGCTGGTTGGTTGTCAAATACCTTCTTGAACCCAGTCAACGATGGGGCTATCCTTCCAATCTTCTACCTCAATGGTGGAAAGATCCACAACCCAACGATCTTCGAGCGCAAAACAGACGAAGAATTGGCCCTCTTCTTTGAAGGTCTTGGTTGGAAACCAATCTTTGCGAATGTCACTGCGATTTCAGAAGACCACGAAGCTGCCCACGCTTTGTTCGCTGAAAAATTGGATGAAGCAATTGAAGAAATCAAGAAAGTCCAAGCAGAAGCTCGTAAAGGTTCTGCTGAAGAAGCAACTCAACCAGTATATCCTGTCTTGATTGCTCGTATTCCTAAGGGTTGGACTGGTCCAAAAGCATGGGAAGGAACACCAATCGAGGGTGGATTCCGTGCGCACCAAGTTCCAATCCCAGTAGATGCTCACCACATGGAGCATGTCGATGCCCTTCTTTCATGGTTGGAATCTTACCGTCCAGCTGAATTGTTCGACGAAACTGGTAAACTAGTTCCTGAAATTGCCGAAATTGCACCAAAAGGTGACCGTCGAATGGCTATGAACCCAATCACAAATGCTGGTGTGATCAAACCAATGAACACAGCTGATTGGAAGAAACATGCCCTTCAATTCAACACACCAGGTGAAATCATGGCTCAAGACATGATCGAATTTGGTAAGTATGCGGCAGACTTGGTAGATGCGAACCCAGATAACTTCCGTATCTTTGGTCCAGACGAAACCAAATCAAACCGTCTTCAAGAAGTCTTCACTCGTACAAGCCGTCAATGGTTAGGACGTATGAAACCAGACTACGATGAAGCCTTGAGCCCTGCTGGTCGTGTCATTGACTCTCAATTGTCAGAGCACCAAGCAGAAGGTATGCTTGAAGGATATGTCTTGACAGGTCGTCATGGATTCTTCGCTTCTTACGAATCCTTCCTTCGTGTCGTGGATTCTATGATTACTCAACACTTCAAATGGTTGCGTAAGTCTAAGACACATACAACATGGCGTAAAAACTACCCAGCCTTGAACTTGATTGCAACTTCAACTGTCTTCCAACAAGACCACAATGGTTACACTCACCAAGATCCAGGTATCTTGACTCACTTGGCAGAAAAAACTCCTGAATATATCCGCGAGTACTTGCCAGCAGATACCAATAGCTTGCTTGCGGTGATGGATGAAGCTTTCAAGGCAGAAGATATGATCAACTTGATCGTTTCTTCTAAACACCCACGTCCTCAATTCTACTCAGCAGCTGAAGCAGAAGAATTGGTTCGTGAAGGATACAAGGTGATCGATTGGGCATCAACTGTTTCAGCAGATGAAGAGCCAGATCTTGTTATTGCAGCTGCAGGTACTGAGCCTAACTTAGAAGCTCTTGCAGCTATCACAATCTTGCACAAAGCCTTCCCAGAATTGAAGATCCGCTTTGTCAACGTTGTGGATATCTTGAAATTGCGTCACCCATCCGTGGATGCGCGTGGACTTTCAGATGAAGAGTTCGACAAAGTCTTCACAACTGATAAACCAGTCATCTTTGCCTTCCATGGTTACGAAGGCATGATCCGTGATATCTTCTTTAACCGTCACAACCATAACCTTCGTGTACATGGTTACCGTGAAAACGGGGATATCACCACACCATTTGATATGCGTGTGATGTCTGAGTTGGATCGCTTCCACTTGGCACAAGATGCAGCTAATGCAGCTCTTGGAGAAGCAGCAAGCGCATTTGCAGCGAAGATGGATGAAACAATCGCCTTCCACCATGACTACATCCGTGAAAACGGAGACGACATTCCAGAAGTTCAAAACTGGAAATGGGAAAACGTGAATAAATAAGAAAAGAGAGTGGGACAGAAATCGGTAATTCGTTAGAATTCGATTTCGTCGTCCCACCTCCGCACAGTTGAGTAGGGCTGTAAAAGCTGATGAAATCAGTGTAGTAGAGCCCACTCAACCACTGCGTCTTGCTCGACAATCCAAAAATAATTGAGAGGCTAGGACTTTTGTCCCAGCCTCTTTTGTGATGAAAATCAAGTGACGAAAGAAAAAGGATGAAAAAAGATGTTTGGAAAACACATTTTTTCTAAAAAATGAAAGAGCTTTCAGAGAAACATTGAAGTAAAGTCGAAAAAATAGTAAAATGGAAGAGCTGATTGTAGCAAATCAATTCTTCTACTTTCTCCTTTTGATTAGAGGAGTAGCGTAAATTAGAAAATGGAGTATTCTATGAAGAAAAAAGTTATCTTGAAAAGCAGTATCCTAGCGGTTGTTGCGGGTCTCAGTGTTTTTACGATTAATAGCGTTTTTGCGGATGAATTGCCAGTGCAGTTCATGGGAGTCAATGACTTCCACGGCGCCTTGGAACAAACTGGGACAGCTCGTTTAGAAGGTGAAACTGTGAAGAATGCAGGAACAGCCCCACTTTTGGCAACCTATCTAAATGATTCACAAAAAGACTTTGAAACGGAGAATGCAGGAACGCCAAATGCCAGCATCCGTGTACAAGCTGGAGATATGGTCGGAGCTAGTCCAGCTAACTCTGCCTTGCTTCAAGATGAACCGACTGTAAAAGTCTTCAATGAAATGAACTTTGAATACGGAACCCTTGGAAACCATGAGTTTGATGAAGGGCTCGCTGAATACAACCGGATCATGAAGGGGGAAGCCCCAACGCCTGGTCAATTCAACAAAATTGTGGATGATTATCATCATGAAGCTTCCAAACAGGAAGTTGTCATTGCCAACTTGGTGGACAAAGATACCAATAAAATTCCATTTGATTGGAAACCATATGCAATTAAAGAAATCCCAGTGAATGACAAGACGGTTAAGGTTGGATTTATTGGGGTCGTTACGACAGAATTCCCAAATCTCGTCTTGCGTAAAAATCATGAACAATACCGTGTTTTAGATGAAGCGGAATCAATTGCTAAATATGCCCGCGAATTGAATGACCAAGGGGTTCATGCGATCGTCGTTTTAGCTCACGTCGCTGCAACAAGTAAAAACGGTGTCGCAGAAGGTCCGGCTGCAGACATGATCAAAAAATTAAATCAAATCTATCCTGAAAACTCAGTGGATATCGTCTTTGCAGGTCATAATCACCAATATACAAACGGGATGGTCGGAAATACCTTGATCGTTCAAGGTACGTCTCAAGGGAAAGCCTACTCGGATGTCCGTGGGGTCCTAGATACAGATACAGCTGACTTTGTCAAAGCTCCAACTGCTAAAATTATTGCGGTAGATCCATCTAAAGGCAAAGCAAAAGATGCCAAGGTTCAAGCGATCATCGATGATGCCAATGCGACGGTTAAAAAGGTAACAGAAGCAAAAATCGGTACAGCAGACAAGGCTGAAAATATTACCCGTGAATTGAATGCGCAAAAAGAAAGTGCTGTTGGAGATTTGGTCACAGTTGCACAACTAGATATTGCCAAAAAATCAGGTTATCCAGATGTTGACTTTGCCTTCACCAACAATGGAGGAATCCGTGCAGACCTCGTGGTGAAACCAGACGGAACAGTAACTTGGGGTGCAGCTCAAGCGGTGCAACCATTTGGAAATATCCTTCAAGTAGTTGAAATTACTGGAGACCAAATCTACAAGGCATTAGACCAACAGTATGATGAGAAAGAACTCTACTTCTTGCAAATGGCTGGCATCAAGTATACCTACACAAAACCAGCGGATGCCACAGAAGAAAATCCTTATAAGGTCGTGAAAGCTTACAAGGCAGACGGTACCGAAATCGATCGCAACAAGACTTATAAAGCGATTATCAATGATTTCTTGTATGGGGGTGGAGATGGTTTCTCAGTCTTCCGCGATACCAAATTGATCGGGGCTATCAATCCGGATACAGAAGTCTTTATCCAGTACATCCAAGATTTGGATAAGGCAGGGAAGAAGTTGTCTGCTTCAATCTTGGGCAATAAGACCTTTGTGGAAAAAGTGGAAGAAGATACACCTACTCCAGAACCTCAACCAACTCCAGAACCACAGCCAGCGCCAGTCGATCCAGTCAGTCCTGAAAATCCAGTCCATCCTGTAGCTCCAGTAACTCCGGCTACCCCAACTCCTCAACCTGAAAGCCCAGTTATCCCAGCTAAATCAACTACACCTGAAACGAAAGAAGTTGCAAGTATCAAACCAGTCGCTGTCACTTATCATACGGGTGGTCAAGCAGAAGTAGCTGCTACACCAGCAACTGGTCTTCCAAAAACAGGTCAAGAAGATTTGGCTTCAACAGTCCTGAGCCTCTTTGGCATGACCTCACTAGCTTTAGCAGGATTTGTAGCTAGCAAAAAGCGTGAAGAAAATTAATCAAAACTAGGAAGCATCCTCTCTAAGAGGGCTTCCTTTTTGTTTTTAATTGAGAGGGGTGTCTTTACCAAAAGGTTTCATCTTCAAAACCAATCGCTTTCTTTCATTATTGATAAAGAAAAATTGTCAGAAATAAACTAAATATTATACTTATTTTAGATTTTGACAGACCGCATTGACTTTACATAAAAGAAGGACTAAAATGAAGGCGTAGTAAACGCTTACAACAAACAAGGAGGTCTGGTTATGAGAAATGACAGACAACAACGATTTTCTTTCCGTAAATATGCCGTTGGTTTAGTATCAGTGGTAGTCGGGTGCCTTTTTTTTGGTCCGGCTGTTTTAGCGCAGGAACAGGAGGGAACGGTAGAACCACCTGCAATTGTAGCGCAAGAAGGGAAAGAAGAGGTTCAACCGTTATCTGGTTTGGAAAAAAATTCGGAGGAAGCTCTTCCAACTGACGAATCAAGTAAGGAAACTTTTTTGCAAGAGCAACCAACACCTGAGAAATCTCCTGAAACAGCAGATTCAAATGGGAATGTAGATTCCGCTTCTAATCCTAAATCTGAAAAGAAGGGAGTCGAAAAGAAAGAGGAACTGGAGAAAAAAGTAGCAGAACACTCTTCAGTAGCCAATAAAGAAGGTGTTTCGGAAACTGTAACAGATCAAGCACGTGTTCAGGCCTTGGTACGTTTGGAGACGAAAAAACAGGATGTAGCAACTTCTCCAAGTATTGCAGACCAAATTCGGAATAATCTCCCAATCAAAACGGCAGTTTTAAAAGAGCTAGATGAAAAGGGAATTCAATATAAAAAATTAGCTGATTTTGATTTGGTCTTTAATGGATTTGTCTTGGAGACGAATTACAAGGATGCCATGGAGATTCGCAAGATAGCTCGAGTTGAAAACGTTGAGATTACCCCTCTTTCTACAACTATAGAAAACCAGAATCTTCCGAAGAAGCAGACGACCCTGGTCCCAACCAAGGTAAGTGATGAAAATGAATTGATTAATCTTCAACCATTGTGGGATAAGGGAATCAAGGGGCAAGGGAGCGTGGTTGCTGTCCTAGATACTGGCCTAGACTATGATCATAATTTCTTTAGTTTAACGGATAAGAGTAGAGCCAAATACAAGAATAAAGAGCAGATGGAAGCGGCCATGAAGAAGGCCGGAATTACTTATGGTAAGTGGTACAACGATAAGGTGATTTATGCTTATAACTATTCGGATATGAATGATGAGATCAAGGAGGATGATCCGCGTTCGCACGGGACCCACGTGGCGGGCTCTGCAGTAGGAAATGCAACAAAACCAGTGCCAACAGGAGAACTACTTAAGGGGGTAGCTCCAGAGGCACAACTCATCTTTATGCGGGTCTTCTCAGATAAGAAAGGGATGACCGAACAAGGTTTTATTGTAGCAAAGGCTGTAGAAGATGCTGTGAAGTTGGGGGCAGATACTATCAATATGAGTTTTGGGGGTGTCAATGGGGCAGAAGCTGATACCAATCCGTTGACGCGTCAAGCTTTTGAGTTTGCAAGAAAATCAGGTGTTATCATTAATGCTGCAGCAGGGAATTATGCCGTGAGTGGATACTGGCAGTCTAAGCCAAAAGCAGATGCACCGGATACTGGAACAATGGATGAACCAGCTGTTGAAAAGGGAGTTCTAGCGATTGGTGCTTTCAATAATAGCATTACACATGAAACAAAAATTAGTTTAGAAGTTCCAGCTCTAAAAAATAAGGAAGAATTCCAGAATGGTCTGATTGACCTTCCTGTCTATCGCTTGATCTTTCCAGTAGAAGGACCACAGTCTTATGTTTATGTACCGAAGGGGGGAGAAGATACTTATCGAAATGCTGCTGTAAAAGACCAAATTGCACTGGTTGAAAGTGGTGGCGATGTATCAGATGAAGATAAGGTCAATGCCCTCAGACAAGCTGGAGCAAAAGGGGTCCTGGTTTATCAAAATGAAGAACAAGGAGATACCCTTCAAAATCTTTCCATGGGGTATTGGGGATCCTTCTATCCTGTCAGTGTACTTGGTCATTCTATCGGGAAAGAGCTAGCTACACATGCTGGGGAATATACGATCACTTTCCATCAAGAAGTTAAGAAAGTACCCTATAGTGAAGCGAATAAGATGCTCTACTTTACAGGCTGGGGATTAACCGCTGAAGGAATGTTGAAGCCTGATGTTACTTTGCCGGGTGGAAATGTTTACTCTGCTATCCCAGATGGTTCGTACGACTTGGATGCAGGTACGAGTATGGCGACACCACATGCGGCAGGGGCGACAGCCTTGATTAAGCAAGCTTTAGAACAACGATTCCCAAATTATAGCCCAGAGCAAATCCATACGCTTTTGCGACAATTAGTCATGAGTACAGCCAAACCTCATTTTGATCAGGAAAGCAACAGTTACTCCTCGGTTCGTCAACAAGGATCTGGTCTTATGGATGCTGCAGCAGCAGCTTTTGGCGATGTCTTTGTAACAGGTGGAAAAGGAGCAAATAGTAGTCTGACCCTTGGAAATGTTAAAGATTCCTTCACGTTTGATGTCACTGTACATAATCTTAGTTCAGAAGCAAAAGAATTCACTTATCATACGGTCGTCAATACCGATCAAGTAGAAAATGGACGTATTACCTTGAAGATGCGCCAACTACTGGATCAAGAAGGAGAAAAAACTATTCATGTTCCTGCTATGGGAAGTGTGACGGTTCCGATTTCTGTGAATACCAGTAACTATACAAGTGAGCTCACGAATCAAATGAAAAACGGTTACTTTTTAGAAGGTTTTGTCTTCTTTAAAGATGCCAAAACTAAGAAAGACCTAGTGAGTCTTCCATATATTGGTTTTAAAGGAAACTATCAAGATTTACCAGGAATTGAAAAACCCATCTATGCCTTCACTGGGGATGAAAAACCATTCTATTATTACGCAAATGAAAAAGCGGAGCACCCTGAAAAAGACCCAGGGGATCACTTTACTGCCTTAGTCAGCTCTATTTGGAGAGGGGGCAAAAAAGTACAGGTTGTCTTGGGAGAAAAAGACGGGCACTATGATGGAAATAGTCTCGTATTCTCGCCAAATGGGGATGGATCCTATGATAGTGTCAAACTCAATGCAGTGGTCTTAAGAAATGTGGACAATATTCATTTGACGGTTTATCGTGCGGATGACGTCAAGAGAGAACATCCAATTTTTGAAAAAGGCAATGAGAGCCAGAAGAAATCAGATTATGGCTGGCGGATCAACGATCGTAGTAAGATTCTGTATGCGACACGTTGGAGTGGAAAAGATAAAAATAATCAGCTTGTGCCAGATGGAGATTATCAATATGTGGTCACTTATCGTCCAAGCACACCTGGTGCCAAACCTCAAGAGATTGTCTTAAAGGTCAAGGTCGATAAGCAAGTACCTCAACTGGCAAAAACGACAGATCTTTTTGATCCGATAACTCGCCTCTTTAAGCCAGGTGAGATTGTTGAAACGGGTAGTGGGCTAGCTGGTAAATACCTCTCTTACCAAAAAGATGGTCAGGAAGTAGAAATCACTCCAAACGAAGATGGAACCTATCTTATCCCTGACGGAGTGGATCTAGAAACAGTACGCTTCTATATTTGGGACCGGGTCAATAATACCAATACCATGACTCTGGATGGAAAGACCGTTTCAGACGAGGTGACGACAGAAAATACTGGAACAGAGGAAGCAAGTCCGACACATGAAACTAGTGAAGCCACAGTGGGACGCTTAGAGGTACAAATTGTCAATGAAAAAGGAGAAGCGACCAATCAATATCCAGAAATGATGCGTTACCAAGTATTTGATAGTCGAGGAAATCGGGTTGATAAGGAATTTAATATTTATTATGAAGATCCATTACCAACTCTTCCATTTGGAACCTACACTGTAAAAGTCGTCGGTCAAGACCAAAACTACTCTTGGGTATCTCCAACAACGGTAACGGTGGAATTGAGCAAAGAGCATCCAGAAGGTGTGGTCAAATTTGTCTATCATTATATTGATAAAAATCGCTTTGATCTTGTCTTTGATAAAGAGCTTCCAAACGGAACCCGTGTCTTTGCCATCGATAAAAGGACGGGGCAAAAAGTGGAGTTGGATCAAACCCTTTACGAACCAAAGACCTTTGAAAAGATTCTAGTTAATGGAGATTATCAGATCCATATTGATTTGCAAAAAGGTTATCGCGCAGTAGAGAATGATTTCTTCTATACAGTAGGTGAGCGCATTAATCGCTACTTAACTAGTTTTGTCGAAGTTTCAGATAATCAGGTAGAGGATCCGATTGTTCCATCTTCTCCTATTCCATCTCCTCAACCGTCAACGACGACGCAAGAAGGTGAAAAAGGAAAACGGCCAGATGAAAACGAGACACATCCAATAGTCGCGAAACAGACAGATATCCGTCCAATGTTCCAGAAAGATCTTGAAAGAGTATCAGAAATGGATCCGTCGACTAAGGAGGTTACAAGTCAATCATCACCTTCTCTTCCAAATACAGGACAAGAAAATGAACAAACAGGAATGATCGGTTTGATGGTTCTTCTTCTCACTTTTGGTGCTATCCGATTGAAGAAGAATCGTCCGGATCAAGAATAAGAGAATAGCATTGAGGTTAAGGGAGTATGACAACTTCCTTAACCTGTTGTGTATAAAGGAGTTTTTATGGAATTTCATCGACAACAGCGTTTTTCCATTCGTAAATATGCGATTGGAGTCGCTTCTGTTTTGATTGGTACCTTTCTAATGGGATCAGCGGTTTCAGCTGATGCGATCGTACCAACACCGTCCATCTTAGAGCCTTCTGTAGTGGTGCCAGAAACCGCGACAACAGATGAGAAAACAGCAGAACCGCTTTCGGCTACTAAGGACAGTATGCCCACTTCAGTTATAGAAGATGTTGCTTCTAAGAACCTTGCTACAGCTGAGATTGAGAGTAAGGAAAAGACAAATCAGTCTCTACCTTCATCTTCAATCGATACAAGCAGTTCGACTACAAATCAAGTAAAGGCAGAGAAGGCTTCACCTTCAGTTGCGGAAGCACCAAACGAAAATGGGGTTGCTGCTCCAATTACGACCCCTATTGAACCAGTAAAGGAAAATTTAGAAGAAACAAGCCCAGTTGAGATCCTGGTTCGCTTGAAAGAAAAGGTTTCTGATGGGATTGGAGAGGTATCTCCGACTTCAAAAGAAACTCGCATTGAAAAAACCAATCAGGATCATGAACAGTTTTTGAAAGAGCTCGAAAAGCAATCCATTCAATTCAAAAAATTGTATGACTTTAATCTGCTTTTTAACGGCTTGGCTCTAGAGACGACTTATGGAGATGCTAAAAAGATTCGAGGACTAGCGCGTGTGGATGCTGTAGATTATGCTCCACTTGGTCGGACCAGAGTGGCGGAAACACAGCCCGCACCTGCATCACCGACTTCAACTACGACCAAGGTCAGTGAAGAAAATAGTCTGATCAATTTACAACCACTCTGGGATAAGGGAATCAAGGGTCAAGGGCAGGTAGTTGCGATCATTGATTCCGGTGTGGACCCTGCCCATGATGTTTTCCGTCTAACAGATATCAGTAAGGCCAAGTACAAGAGTGAGGCGGAAATTGAAGAGGCTAAGAAAAAAGCGGGGATCACTTACGGTAAATGGTACAACAATAAAATCGTCTACGTTCACAACTACAGTGATATGGATGACAATGTCAAAGAAGACGATCCAATTTCACACGGAGCTCACGTAGCAGGAACTGCTGTGGGAAATGCTTCTCAACCCTCTCCAAATGGTGAAATTATCCGTGGTGTTGCTCCAGAAGCCCAACTGATGTTTCTACGTGTTTTCTCAGATACCAAGGGCGGTCAAGTTCAAAATTTCATCTACACTAAGGCGGTAGAAGATGCGGTCAAATTAGGGGCGGATTCCATCAATATGAGTTTGGGAACAGCATCAGGTTCTGTTTATGATGTTGGAGAGATCACCCGCCAGGCCTTTGATACAGCAAGAAAGGCGGGAGTAACCATTACAGTTGCCTCTACCAATATGGCGACTAATGGCTTCTGGCACAGCAAACCACTGGCTACCACACCAGATTATGGAATGACAGGGACGCCATCCGTCAATCCAAATGTCATCTCAGTCGCGTCTATTAATAGTCTCACCAAGCATGAGTCGACAGAAGCAAGCCTGACCGTAGATGCGTTAAAAGGTTCCGTGGACTTCCCAGATGGCAAGATTCCGATGCATTCCTTTGTAGAACGCGACGCTTTTCGGACAACCATCCCTCAAAGCTATCTCCATGTGGACAAGGGAGGGATCGACCACTACCAAGCAGATAGTATCAATGGGCACTTAGTTCTTACTGAGCGAGGTGGCGAAGTTTCGGATGTGGACAAGGTCAAAGAGCTCAAAAGAGCTGGTGCTACAGGTGTGATCTTTTACCAAACAGAGGAACAGGGAAATAATCCTGTAGGCTTTGATTTAGAAGGGCTCGGAGAACGATTCCCAGTTGGGGTTATTGGCCACGCTGCTGGACTTGTTTTGGCTCAACATGCCAATGATTACCAGCTCCATATTGCCAATAAATTCAAACGTGTGCCTTACGATGCAGCCAATCAACTATCTGACTTCTCATCTTGGGGGCTATCAGCTGATGGGGATCTCAAACCGGATGTCACCCTTCCAGGAGGAATGATCTACTCATCTGTTAATAATGGAGAGTACTATATGGATAGGGGAACCAGCATGGCCTCTCCTCATGCTGCGGGAGCCACTGCACTGGTGAAACAAGCCTTGAAGGAGCGCTTCCCTCATCTTAGCCCAGAACAACTACAGGTTCTAGTCAAACAAATGACTATGAGTACAGCGATCCCTCATGTAGATGAGGAAACACATGCCTATTCCTCTGTTCGTCAGCAAGGAGCAGGGGTCATGGATGTCACAGCAGCAGCTCTAGGAGACCTCTATGTGACAGCAAAAGATGCTAAAAGTAGCCTGACACTTGGCAATGTCACAGATACCTTTGAATTTGATGTGACCATCCACAATCTTTCCAATCAAGATAAGTCTGTCCGATATGAAACTACTCTTCAGACAGATCAAGTTCAAGATGGCAAATTCACCCTCCATCCTCGTCTATTAAAAACGCTAGACGGTAAGGAAACGGTCACTATCCCAGCCAATGGTCAGCGGACCATCCACGTAGCAGTTGATGCAAGCAAGTACAAGGAAGAACTCAGCAAGCAAATGCCAAATGGTTATTTCTTAGAAGGTTTTGTACTGGTTAAAGATGCCAGCAGTCAAAAACATCTGGTCAGCCTCCCTTATGTTGGTTTCCATGGGGATTACCAAAATCTGCGTGGCATTGAAAAGCCTATCTACGAATATACAGGTAGCGACAAGCCGTTTTACTACTACAAGGATAAGACCGATTACCCAGATGGAAAAGTCCCAGAAACTCCAGAGCGTCATCCAGACAATCACTTTACCTCTTTGATTAGTTATGTCTATGAAAATGGAGAATCCGTAGCCAAAACTCTTGGTCAGGATGGGGATCGCTTTGACGGGGATCAACTCTACTTCTCTCCGAACAACGATTCCAGCTTTGATAGTGTCAAGGTAAAAGCCGTCATGCTTCGCAATGTTGAAAATGTACACCTATCAGTCTACAAGAAGGAGGACACAACTCGTGCTAATCCAATTTACGAGGTTGGAAATGAAGTCCACCGTAAGACGGACTGGAGTTACCGGATTGGGAATCGCAGTGAAGAGTTTTATGAAATCTCTTGGGAAGGCTTGGACAAAGACGGCAAGCAATTACCAGATGGGGAATACCAATTTGTGATCACCTACCGTCCAACTGCTTCAGGTGCCAAGCAACAAGAGCTTAACTTCAAGGTTAAGATTGACAATACGGCTCCAAGCATCGAGTCTGGAAGTGCTCAGTACGATCCAGCAACACGGATTTTCCGCCCAGGTAAGGTACTTGAAACCGGTAGTGGCTTAGCAGGGACTTATCTGTCCTATGTCAAGGACGGGGAAACAGTGGCCTTGGAACCCCAAGAGGACGGTAGCTATCTTCTTCCAGAAGGGGTGGACCCTTCTACTGTTCGCTATACCATCTGGGATAAGGTCTACAATACCACTGAGATGGACATCGAAGGAAAGAAAGTAGAGGCAACGACTTCGACGAATGAAGCCAGTTCAGATGAACAACCAAGTGAGACAGAGTCTGAAAAACCGAAGGCTGAAAAGGGGACCTTAGAAGTCGTCTTCACAGATAGCAGTGGCGAAGTCATTTCTTATTATCCATCCGTCGTTCGTTACCAAGTGGTGGACGACCAAGGACGTGTAGTGGAAGGAGAGTTCAATGCTTCCTACAATGGTGGTAGCTTCCCAGACTTGCCTTTTGGTACTTATACAGCCAAGATCACCCTATCTGATTACCATTATGATTGGGGAACAGAGCTGGTGAAAAAGGTGACTGTTTCACCTGAGAATCCACATCCAAAAGTAACCTTTGCCTTCCATTATTTAGATGAAAACAAATTGACCATTGGATTTGATCAGCCAGTCCCAGCCGGAACGGTTGTAAAAGTGGTAGGGAATGACGGTATCAGCCGACTTCTTCCACAAAGCATCTATGATCTGCTGCGCTTTGAGACCGTGCTGATGAACGGTTCCTATCGTGTTCATGTCGATCTCCCGGCAGGCTATCATGTTGCGGAAAATGATTTCCTTTATGAAGTGAGCAATCGGATCAACTACCATCTTCTCTCTTTGGTCAAAGACGTTATCAAGCCAACCCCAGAGGTGCACAGTGGAGCGATTGTGGAACCATGGATTCAACCAGAAAATCCGACACTAGTGATAGATGAAGTGCCAAGTCGTCAATCAGAAACCCCAGTGACCCCAGACCAACTAGCGGTATCCGAAAGTCCAGGAACTCCAGCTCAACCAGCTGCAAGCGAAACAAAAGAAGTGGCAACAAACAAACCAGTTGCTGTCACTTATCATACGGGTGGTCAAGCAGAAGTAGCTGCTACACCAGCAACTGGCCTTCCAAAAACAGGACAAGAAGCCTTGACTTCAACAGTCCTTAGCCTCTTTGGCATGACCTCACTAGCTTTAGCAGGCTTTGTAGCTAGCAAAAAACGTGAAGATTTGTAAACATAAATAAAATTGTTGACATGTCGGAAAACGAGCAATTCTATAGTTGGAACTGCTCGTTTTCTATTTCATAGCTGGAAATGATAAAAATGATATCAGATAACTCATCACAGATGGAACTAAAAGGAAAACAACAAGAACATGCTGGTAGTAACAAGAAAGTCTTTAGCCTTTCTAAAGAAGGATAAGCAGTGCGTTGAAAACGGTTTATTTTTGTGATAAAATTGTCTTGATTAGAAAAGGAGATTCTCTATGAAACATATGAAGCGTATTGTATTTGCCACATTATTAGCTTTTGTTGCTGTAATTCTCGTAGCTTGCTCCAGTTTTACACGCAGTGATAATGGGGTTTATGTATTTGAACCTAGTACAGAAGATATAAAAAGTATCCTTAAAGAACAAGGAAATTCCATAGAAGGAGCAGAACTATTCATTGATCAACTTAAAATTAAACTCACCCTTGAAATAAAGGGTGAGAAAGGAAAAATATCTGGTTTTGTTAGTATACTTGGTAACAAGACAGAAAAATCAGTAGATTTAAAAGTAGATCAAAAGCAGAAGTTGATATCCTCTAAAGAAAATGACGAAAAAGTGAGATACAAAATTGAGGGAGATGTATTAACTTTTCAAGGGGATAATGTTGATCTTACGGACGAACAGGCAGCTCTTATATCCAAATTTGCAAAGTTTAAACGGGTCAAGTAAATGCGACAGGAATAAGTTGCAAAAATGTTACTCAAAAACGAGCGGTTCTATACATAGAACTGCTCGTTTTTGAGTATTTTATAGGAAATCATCCTTAAAAAGAATGAAAACTCTATAGTATCCTTGGCAAAATAGCTATCTCGTATAAAAGCTGGAGCCTTTCTGGAAATCTGATTTCTTTTTAAGATTGTTTTCTGACTAAGCGGATGCCTTCTCCACCCAGACACTGCGGACAAAGAAGAGGCTGATCAGAGCCAGTGCTAGAAAGGCAACTCCAAGGTAATAATAGGGCTGATCCATTGTGGTAGATCGACCAGAGAGGTTGACAATCCCTCGGTAGAGGGCTCCGGCTGTGAGGGTAGCCACTCCTGAATTCCAAAGATTGAGACTCAGGCGAGAGAAGCCTTTCACTATCAACTGTAGAAGCACTAGTAGGGCACCACCGATCAAAGGAATCAAGAAGAGGTAGTGCATGAAGGCAGAGGTTTCGCCAAAACTAAAGTGTTCATAGATGCGACTTCCGACAAAGAAGAAAGCCGAGATAAGAATGTACCATAGGATGGTCTTTTTCAAGCGTTGTTTAATAGGATTAGTAACCGATGTAGACAATGTCACTCACCGCCCTTTCTGAGATAGTACCATTTGTAGTTGGTTTGTTAATAACTTGGCCATTGAAGTAAAGTGTAGAAGATCCACCACCATCCAGGTTGTAGGCTGTTTTAACGCCATAAGACTTCATCACTTCCGCTAATTGGTAGAGAGAAAGCCCTTCACTCTCTGAAGTCCGGCCGTCCGATACGACGATAATGTAGTGGTTTTCATCGATGATCCCAATCGCTGTCCGTGGATTTGACGCCATAGATTGCCCGACCTCTGAGTTGGTATCGACGGTAATTTCTCCATTTTCAACTAAGGAAGGACCGAAAGCGAGGAGATTGACGACCCCGTCTTTGACCAATTGATCCGCTGAGATCTCATCTTCATAGATAATTTTGAAGGATCCATCCTTGTAAATGGCTAGGTCCCCATTGCTTGAATCTTCCCGAACGGTATCGCGGTAGACCACTCCATTTCGGATGACGTATCCTGTACTGTTAGCCCCGTAATAGTCACCATTCACTGCTAGAATGGCACTGTTGTTGGCAGCTGTGACAGAGGTCTTAGCAGTCACGTTGGTTCCGTAAGTGTTTTGTGCAAAGGCTGTTTTGAGGTAGTCAGATGAGCTGACTGTGATATCTGCAATGTAAACCTGGGTATTTTCAATCGTTTTTTCTGTTAGGCTCACCTGGATATTGTCATCTGAATAGCTAGTATCAGTCGTTGTAGCCGATGCAGCTGCTTTTTTGGCTGCCTTAGTGTCCGTAGTCGTAGCTTTTACGGTTTGGATGGCATCGGATAAGACAAATGTCTTGAGCATCGAGTAGCTAAAACTGCTGGTCAAAAGCAGGCCAAAGCAGGCAGCATAGGTGTAGGATTTTTTAAAGAATTTCATGGTGGGTAGCAGTCCTTTCTTTGAAGATCACTTTTTTCTGGATCACCCATGAGACCAGAAAGAGGAGGAAGCCGACGACAATCTTACTGATCAGGAGATTGAGCCCGAAAGCAGTATAGAAGAGTCGAATCAAGAGCGTATCGAGAATAAAGAGACCAAGGGCTAGGCCAAAGTAGCCACTTCCGGTTTTAGTGACGCTGTCTTTGTTCTTAAAGACCAGGTGCTTATTGGTCGAGTAGTTAAAGATGGAACTCGTCACACGAGCGATCCCATTCGCTAGGAGAATACGTAGACTAATGGGCACGGCCATCATCACGAAAAGAAAGAAGGCGTAGACCAGATAATCCACGATAAAGCTACTGAGGGAAGAGAGGGCAAACTTAAACATGTCCTTGTAGATCATGAGGCCATCTCGAATAGGTCGGAAATGGGAGCCTTCGTTGTCATTGATGTAGACCGTCTCGATGGGAACTTCCACGATGGGGAAGGACTTGGTTGCTGCGAGGAGCACATTCATTTCGTACTCATACCGTTGTCCTTCAACCTCAAGCATGAAAGGCAAGAGATTCGTAGTGAAAGCCCGTAAGCCCGTTTGGGTATCGCTGACTGCCACTCCTGTTTGTTGCTTAAACAAGAAGCGGGTCAATTTATTCCCGAAAGCAGAACGTAAAGGAACTTTTCCAGAGAAGGCGCGGGCTCCTAGAATAAGTGTTCCAGGATGCTCTTGAGATTGGTTAACAACCCTGAAAATATCCCAAATTTTGTGCTGACCGTCTGCATCAGCTGTAACAATGCTTCCACAGGTGCCTCTTTCTAGGATGTAGTCATAAGCAGTCTTGTGAGCTTGCCCTTTTCCTTGGTTGTGCTCATGAGTCAGAACTGTCGCAAGACCCTCCAATTTGTCAAAAATCATTTTCTTGTCAGCGTCACTCCCATCGTCGACCACGATGATGTGGAGATCGCTTTTAGCGTGGACCAAGCGAACCAGTTTGACAAGATTCAGATCCGGTTGATAGGCGGGGATGATAAGATAATTCATAATCGTTCCTCGTTTCTTGAGATTTGTTGTAGCCAGTATAAAGACTCAAGCTTAAAGCTAACTGATATCAGTTTTCTTTAAGGAAAGGAGAGGAAGAAGGGGAGTAGTTTCTACTATAAAATGTCATTTTTTAGGGCATTTTTTTCCTTTAGAAGGGAACGTCCGAAATCATTTTTTAAATCCTAAAGATAATTCTTGCCTTTGTTCGAAAAGTCTGGTATAATAGTTTCTTGTGAGTAAACCTCACTTACCCCTTGCAAAGACAGGGGGTCATTAGTCCAAAAGGAGGAACATTATCAATGGCTAAATACGAAATTCTTTATATTATTCGTCCAAACATTGAAGAAGAAGCTAAAAACGCTTTGGTAGCACGTTTCGATTCTATCTTGACTGACAACGGTGCAACTGTTGTTGAATCAAAAGATTGGGAAAAACGTCGTCTTGCATACGAAATCCAAGATTTCCGTGAAGGACTTTACCACATCGTAAACGTTGAAGCGAACGACGCTGTAGCTCTTAACGAGTTCGACCGTCTTTCAAAAATCAACGGTGACATTCTTCGTCACATGATCGTAAAAGTTGACGCGTAAGAAATCATCAGAGGTGACTTATGATTAACAATGTTGTACTTGTCGGTCGTATGACCCGTGATGCTGAACTTCGCTACACTCCAAGCAATCAAGCAGTTGCTACTTTCAGCCTAGCTGTCAACCGCAACTTCAAGAGTCAAAATGGAGAGCGCGAAGCCGATTTCATCAACTGTGTGATCTGGCGTCAGCAAGCAGAAAACTTAGCCAACTGGGCTAAGAAAGGTGCTTTGATTGGGATTACCGGTCGCATTCAAACACGTAATTACGAAAACCAGCAAGGTCAACGTGTTTATGTCACTGAAGTCGTAGCAGACAGCTTCCAACTATTGGAAAGCCGTGCAGCACGCGAAGGGCATGCAGGTGGTGGCTATTCATCAGGCAACGGTGGTTTTGCTGGAAATGCAACCCCAAGCTTTGGTGGATCTGAACCAAGCAATGCAGCGCCAAACTTTGGTCGTGAAGAAAATCCATTTGGAGCCAATCCAATGGATATCTCAGACGACGATCTTCCATTCTAAGAATGGGTTTAACGAATTAAAACTATAAAGGAGAATTAAACATGGCTCAACAACGTCGTGGCGGATTCAAACGCCGTAAAAAAGTTGATTACATCGCAGCAAACAAAATCGAATATGTCGATTACAAAGATACTGAGCTTCTTAGCCGTTTCGTTTCAGAACGTGGGAAAATCCTTCCTCGTCGTGTAACTGGAACTTCAGCGAAGAACCAACGTAAAGTAACAACAGCTATCAAACGCGCTCGCGTAATGGCTTTGATGCCTTTCGTAAACGAAGATTAAAAAAAAGACCCTAACGGGTCTTTTTTTCATGAGCTAGAAAACAAGAGAGCGAATTAAGACCCTAACGGGTCTTTTTTTCACGAGCGTGGAAATGTAAGAGCGAGTTGAGGTCCAGTGGACCTCTTTTTCAGATCCTTTGGATCTTTTTTTGCGAGCATAGAAATGTGATAGTGTGTTAGGTCCGTGTGAAGCTCTTTGACCTTTCCCAAGCTCTGATTATGCTATAATGAGGGGAGAAAGGTATCAAGGAGGGAACTATGAAGGAAGGTGTAATCATCAGGAGGATGATAAAGGCAGATATTGAGCACATCTCTCAAGCTTTTATCCACCAAGGGTGGCCGGGTAGAGAGGATATCTTGACTAGCTATTTTCAGGAGCAGGAGAATAGAGAGAGGGACGTATTAGTAGCTGAGTCGGATGGATTTGTGGCAGGCTATATCACTATATTGCCTGCTGCCAAGCACGGCCCTTTCGTGGGAGTCTATCCTGAACTATCTGATTTTAATGTTTTTGAACCATTTAGAAATCGAGGGATTGGGAATCAACTCTTAGAGGAGGCAGAAAAAAGAGTCTGGCTACTATCAGAGATTGTTACTTTAGGGGTTGGTTTACACTCGGGTTATGGCCCAGCTCAAAGACTGTATGTCAAACGGGGCTATATCCCAGATGGATCTGGGGTTTGGTTTAGGGATCACCCCTTGGCCCCTTACAGTTCTTGTGAAAACAATGATGACTTAGTCCTCTATTTTTCAAAGGGAACTATATACCTGTTTACACTAACCACAATATGGAGTGCTTCCGAAATATACAAAAAAGGCGACTTCCGAAATGGAAATCGTCTTTTAATGTGATGTCAATAATATTTTCTAAGTTTATCTTGATTTTCTTTGAAAAAGTTCTCTAACCAATCCATGCCATAAGCATAGCTAAAACCTTCTAGGAGAACTGAGAAGTCAATACTATCAAAGCCCATTTTTTTCAAACCATCAAAGGTGTTGAATGGCGAACGAAAATGCTTGTATTTAATAATCGCACCAATATCTTTTAAATCCTGTTTTCTAGTACTCACCATCTTCATTCCCAACACATACTCAATCGGGGTTGCTAAAACCGTTAGATTCTCAAACGAGTACAAGGTTTCACATAAACTTAACGGCGGCTGTTTGTTCATATTTGCCACATTATTGTTGAGCCATAGCTCTTCGTGAGTGTTAAGATTAAACTCTTGTCCGACACGAGCGATAATTTCATTGATTTTTTGGCTTTCTTCGTAAAAAGCATCCACATCTTGCGTTGCACGCAAACCATGATATTCCAAGACATAGCCACCAACACAGATAATGGTCAAAGTAAGATTTGCCTGAACCAATTCCTTATTCAAGGCTTCAAAGACAGGTTTCATTTTATCCATGTTTATATTTCTCCATCATTTTTTGAACATTGGCTAATTTAGCTGGCTTATTTAACGAAATCACATATTCATGAGTTGGTGTGTGCTCTTGAATGGCATACTTTAAGCTAACCTTTTGAAAATCAGTTAATTCTTTGGAGACTAGTAATTTCTCAACATCCTCATTTGTTAAATAAGAATGGTCTTCAAAAATGACTTTTCGCAAATAACGAAACCAATGACTTGAATTGAAACGTGATTGCTTGGATGCATTTATCATATAATCATACCAATCCATCGTCTTCCTCCTATGAAATCTAGTTCATGTTATTGTCGTTTATATTTAAAAGTCTAACTTTTTCTCTTTCTTAACTGTTTATCTTCTTTAGGATTATAATTCAAAGCCTGTTGTAGTTTTAAATCAAAATCAGAAAGTTCTAACTTTTTCTCTTCAAAAGGAATATCAGGCAATTCAAACCGAAACTTTTTATAAAAGAAAGTGTTGAACTCCTCTTTGCTATCTGAAATATCTACTAGAGTATCTAGTTCGGAAAGTCGATTCTGTATGCTGATTTTTGTAATATCGTCGAGCTTTTGGTAAATTGCATAATACGATAAATCTTGGAAAAATTTCCGATGCGATTTAACAACTGCCTGAGTATAAGGGCAATTATAATAACTGAGATATTTCTTGTAAAAATTATCAGATAGAGAAATTTGGTAATCTACTAACTTATTGTCAATCGTTTTGGAAACTGTTCGCTCCATTTCTGCATGTAGTTTATCCATGGATTAGCTCCTTGTATTTTGTACGAACTCCTGAAGATGCTAGTAGAAGATTGAAGCGGTCATTATCCGCCATACTACGAGTATTATAGCGGAATACAAATTCATCCACGTAGTCCTGCAAATGTTTCTTAGACCATGAATGGTAAATTCCTAATACCCCTCGTTTAAGTCCTGCCCAGAAACCTTCAATCGTGTTTGTATAAATATCATCAATGACATACTCATGAGCACCATGGTTTACAAAAGCGTGGTCATACATCTTCGCAACTTTATTATAACCTAACCATTCATCAGTGTAAAGTTGAGCGGTATCTTTAACAAATTTAACGACTTGTTCTGTCAGAGTTTTTATACCTGTATCCCTTACTTTATAAGCATTTAATTTTCCTTCTCGTGCAACCATACCGACAACTGGAGTTTTATCTTTTAGAGAACGACCTTGTGTATTTTTGACCTTTTTAGAATTATGACGATTCTTATTTTTACCACCAATATAGGTTTCATCTACTTCGACAGTTCCGTCCAACTCATTGTTATTTTCTGAGCCAAAGCATCTACGAATACGCTCTAACATAAACCAAGCAGTTTTCTGAGTAACGTGAATGTCTTTTGAAAGTTGAAGTGAGGAAATACCTTTTTTATGAGAAGTCACCATCCAAATAGCGATAAACCATTTTTGAAGAGAGACTTTAGTATTATCAAACATCGTACCAGTTTTAACGCTAAAATATTTACCAGTATTCTTGCACCTATATTTACCATTCTTGCATTTATAAACCTTAGATGTTTCATCAAAAGGACTGACTACATAGCCATTCCAACGAATTTTTTCTAAATGTTGTTCACAATGATAATCACTTGGGAAAGCATTCATCAAATCGTACAATGACTTAAACTCACCTAACATCTCTCTGCTCCTTTTATATTCTAAAACTATTATATCATTTAAAACACAAAAATCAACAAAATGGTGTAGTTTTGGGTATAATTCTTTTCAAGACTAGTATTTTATGATATAATAGTATTGTTATATAAGCAAGGAGAAAAATATGACAGAAATCAAATCAAATCAAATCAAATCAAATCAAATCAAGCTGATTATGTAGCTAGTCAGCCTTTTTGTCAACCCCTTTTGAAGACTTTTTCATGTTTTTGTGAGAAGGTCTTTTCTGTTGTCAGAAATGAGGTGGCGTAAATGGTTAGAAAAGATAAGATAGTTACACCAAGCGTCACTCAAAAACTTCAAGAATTAGGTTATAATGTTTCTGATTGGGATGATAGCCAGACAGAATCAAAATTAACAAGTGAAATAATTGAAGTTCTATCGCACTCTTCTAAGGAAATGAACGGGAAAAATGGTATTCCTGATAGAATTTACTGTAATAAGGAAAAAAGATTATTAATTCTTGTTGAAGAAAAACCAACAATACAGGAACACGAATTAGATAGTATCAAAAAAGGATGTGTAGAAGGACTCAAATGGTATCTAAGTAAATTTGCGATTAAAGAGTTCTCCACGTGGAAAGTTGTTGGAATTGCTGTTAGCGGGGATGTGTATGATGAGTACAAGCATAAGTTTAGCTGCTATTATATAGACACAAAACAAAATATCAAATATATTGACAAGGTGTCTAATTTTCTTACTGAGACGGAATTTTTGGCACTATTCAACAACCTTGACGAAGAAAAAGCGATTGAAGATATAACAAAAGTAAGTAAGAAGGTAAATAATCTGTTACGGTCAATTGATTCGCAAAAACGACCTACACTACTTGCTGTACTAATGATTTGTCTCTACAATAAATCTGAGAATTTTTACAATAATTTTCCCGATTTATACCCTAGCTATACTCCAATTCAAATACTTGATAACCTATATCCTACGGTAAAGGGAATTTTAGAAAAAGAAGGTATTCCTGAAAATAAACTGAGAGCTTTAGAAGGAGAGTTGGGTTCAATAAAAACAGATGTAAATTTGCAAAACACTGCAATTCTTAAACAAATTCTAGATGAGTTGAATCAAAAAGTCATCCCACTGTTTAATAATCATTTCTCAACCAATTCAAACTATGATATTATGGGTAAATTTTATGAAGAATTTCTAAAATTTGCAGGAGTATCTAACGTAAAGAAAGGGATTGTGCTAACCCCAAGGCATATAACTGGCTTATTTACAAAACTCATACCCTTAAAAGCAAACGATGTAATTTTAGACCTTTGTTGTGGTACTGGTGCATTTTTGATTGCTGGAATGAATAAACTACTATCTATACAGGGTGCAGATGAAAAAAACATAAAAGAAAATCAGTTACTCGGATTTGAAATTAATTCTACAATGTATATTTGTGCTATCTCAAATATGCTGTTCAGAGGAGATGGAAAATCTAGAATATACAATCTGGATTCTGTTAATGATAAAGAAGCTGACAAAATTTTAAAAGAAGTAAAACCGACGATTGGATTTATCAATCCGCCATATTCAGGTAAAGAAAACAAGGATGACCCTACTCCAAAAGAAATAACATTCTTGAAAAAACTGTTAGACAATTGTTCAAGGTATGGGGTGGTAATTGCTCCATTATCAATGTACTTCAAGGATAAATCGCTTAGAAATAAGATTCTATCTAAGCATACTTTGAAATATGTCATCAATATGCCAAAAGACCTATTTCAACCTAACGCTTCAACCAGTACAGCAATAGCTGTTTTTGAAACACATCTTCCTCACGATTATAATAATGATGTTGTTTTTTATGATTTGAAAAATGATGGTTTTATATTATCCAAAAACAAGGGTAGAACAGATATATACGACCATTGGAATGATATTGAAGAAAAACTACTCAATGAACTTATTCACGGAAATACATCGGATGGGTACAACATTATTCGAACTAAAATCAAAAAAGGTGATGAATGGACAGTATATGCTCATTCTCGAACAAACTATGATGAGTTATCCAATAGGGATTTTGTTAAGACTATATCTGATTACCTTCTTTATCGTTCAAAACAAGAATTGTCGTTACTTGAAGAAACGGGACTATCAGAATTTCAAGAAATAAATTTACTTTCAAATTTTGTAGGTGAAAAATTGAGTAATTCAACGACTATATTTCCTACACCCGATAAAAATATTGATGAAATAAATTGGGATTACTTCAATATAAACAAAGTTTTTGATAATATTGAAGGAACAAAAGGAGCTACTACTTTTGACCTCATTCAAGGCATGGATATTCCATATATTGCAGCTAAGAAAAAAGACAATGGGTTTGATAGATTTGTCTCAAAAGAAGGAAATGAAGAGTATATTTCTAATGGAAACGGAATAGTTTTTGTGAACTTGGGTGATGGAAGCGGAGGATATTCAACATATCAACCAGAACCATTCATAGGAATGAATGGTAAAACTTCTGTTGGATATAGCGAGCATTTGAACAAGTATACTGCAATGTTTTTGATAACTATTTTAGACAAAGAACGTTACAAATATTCTTTCGGTAGAAGCTGGAGTGGAGAACGTTTCAAAAACACAGAGTTATATCTCCCCAAAAATAATCTCGGAGAGATAGATTGGCTTTATATAGAAGAATATATAAAAAGTTTACCCTACGCAAATTTAATTTAATAAAAAGACGATTTCCTCAATTTGGAAGTCGCCTTTTTTAATATTGTCGAAATACTACATATTGTGGTTGTGTAAACAGATATATAGTTCCCTTTTCAAAAAGATTGAACAGGGAAATACAGTAAAACAAAAACGGATGAAAACTTCATCCGTTTCTTTTTAACGTCGAGTTGCAGGTGCTGTGCTCGAACTTTTAATATTAAAGCGTTTCTTGAGGTAGAAGCGAAGGACAAGCGCTAGAGCTCCTAAAACGATGGCAAGGACATCTGGAATAGTTGGGTTGAGAACCTGTGGAAGTAAGGAAGTAAAGGACAAGACAATGACCCAAAGGAACATGACTCCAACAAGAATCGGCATGGATTTCCAAAGAGAAGGACGCTCGCTGCGATCTTTGGTGCCATCCATATACTGATAGAAGAAGTAGTACATGAGATATAAGAGCAAAGCCCCTGTCAAACTTCCAAGGATCAAGGTGATCAAACCATAGCCAGTACGACGCGGTGCGACCAAGTTCATGAAGGCACTAATCGCAGCAAAGACACCAAAGATAAAGAGGAAGGAATCCAAAATCATGAGAGAGGGAGCATCGTTTAATTTCGGATGCTCTTTTTCATAGCGTTCTTTCTCGCTGAAAGAGTTCGCCCATACAGTTGGAGCTCCAAAAAGGGTCCGTGCCGGAATTCCTTTTCCTTGGTTTTCATGGATAGCTGGAAGAATTTCTTGGATGAGGCTTTCTGCTTCTTCCTCTGTCTTTCCGTTTTCAAGCAATTGGTGTTTGGCGATCCGGATAAATTCTTGGTTTTTCTTGCTTAGTTGATTCAAATCAAATTGAGACATAAATACTCCTTAGTGTTATTAGTAGGTGTTAGAACCATTTTTTATGGATGAGGTAGACGACAAGAGACCCAGTCAGGGCAAAGGCGATGAAAATAATCAGCCAGAAGGCATGGGGTTCGCCATTGAGCGGAAGCTCATTGTCCTTGAAGTTCATCCCGTAGGCCGAAAAGATCATGGTCGGAATGGACATGACAATGGTGACGAGGGCCAGGGTCTTCATGATGTTGTTCTGGTTGTTGGAGATGATCGATGCGAAGGTATCGGTCATGGAGTGCAGGATATTTCCATAAATATCTGCCATCTCGATGGCCTGCTGGGTTTCGATCAAGGTATCTTCCAACAGATCCTCGTCTTCTAGGTATTTCTTGATGTTACTAGTAGCACTGGTCAATTTCTTGATCACGCGCTCATTGGTTTTCAGAGAGGCCTTAAAGTAGACGATGGTTTTTTCCAACTCCATCAACTCAATCAGCTCTTCATTACGCGTTGATTTGTGCAATTGACTTTCAATCTGCTCGCTTTTGCGATCCAAGGTACGAAGCGCAGACAAGTAGAGTTCAGCGTTGCGATAGAGGATTTGAAAGATAAAGCGCGACCGCATAAAGGTATAGAAATTCCGCAAGCGTCGGTTGATAAAGATATCGAGAAGTGGCAATTTCTCCAAGCAAGTCGTGATAATAGCCTCTTCTGTCAGGATAATCCCTAGCGGAATGGTCACGTAGTAGGTCTGATTGTTCCGCTCTTCCTTAATGGGAACGTCGACGATGATCAAGGTATACTCATCTTCGATGGTCATACGGGACATTTCTTCCGCATCGAGTGGTGCCCGTAAGTCTGCAATATCGATATTAAAAGCAGAGGCGATTTCCATCGATTCACTTTGAGAAGGGTTAACAAGGTTGATCCAGCTACCGGGTTCCAGCGTCTCTATTTCCTTAAATTCAGTCGTTGTCGATAAAAAGACCTGTTTCATGGTGCCTCCCCTTGTTTTTTTACACCTTAACATTATATCAGAAAAAGGACGGTTTTGGATAAAAGAATACTAAAAAATTTGTTATAATGGAGGTTAACAAAAAGGTGATTAGAGTAAGAACATGCAAGATAAAATTGTCATTCATGGGGCACGCGCCCATAATTTAAAAAATATAGACATGGAAATTCCACGGGACAAATTAGTTGTGGTGACGGGTTTGTCTGGTTCTGGAAAGTCCAGTCTGGCCTTTGATACCCTCTATGCAGAAGGCCAGCGCCGCTACGTGGAGAGCTTATCGGCCTATGCCCGGCAATTCTTGGGAAATATGGAAAAACCAGATGTGGACTCCATTGACGGCTTGAGTCCAGCCATTTCCATCGACCAAAAAACGACCAGTAAAAACCCCCGTTCTACAGTGGGGACGGCAACAGAGATCAATGACTACCTGCGCTTGCTCTATGCGCGTGTAGGGACGCCTTATTGTATCAATGGGCATGGAGCGATTACAGCCTCTTCGGTTGAGCAAATTGTCGATCAAGTCTTGGAATTACCAGAGCGCCAACGCCTGCAAATTCTAGCCCCTATTATTCGCAAGAAAAAAGGCCAGCACAAGAATATTATTGAAAAGGTGCAAAAAGACGGCTATGTCCGGGTGCGGGTCGATGGTGAGATCTATGATGTGACAGAGGTTCCAGAACTATCTAAAAGCAAGCAGCACACGATTGAAGTGGTGGTGGACCGAATCGTGATCAAAGAGGGCATCCGCTCGCGGCTCTTTGATTCGATTGAAGCAGCTCTTCGGATTGCGGATGGTTATGTGGTGATTGATACCATGGATGGCAAGGAGCTACTCTTTTCTGAGCATTATGCTTGCCCAGTCTGTGGCTTTACCGTTCCTGAATTAGAGCCCCGCCTCTTTTCTTTCAATGCGCCTTTCGGATCTTGTCCAGACTGTGATGGGCTGGGCATTAAGCTAGAGGTGGACTTGGATTTGGTGGTGCCAGATGATCGTTTAACCCTTCGGGAAGGAGCACTAGCGCCTTGGAATCCGATCTCTTCCAACTATTATCCACAGATGTTGGAGCAGGCCATGATCCATTTTGGCGTTGATATGGATCAGCCGTTTTCCGATCTTTCTCAAGAAGAAAAGGACTTGGTCCTCTATGGTTCAAATGGCAAGGAATTCCACTTCCACTATGAAAATGAGTTTGGTGGAGTTCGGGATATTGAGATTCCTTTTGAAGGGGTCGTAAACAATATTCACCGTCGTTTCCGTGAGACCAATAGTGATTTCACTCGCAACCAAATGCGCTCTTATATGAACGAATTGACCTGTGCGACCTGCTATGGCTACCGTCTCAATGACCAGGCTCTCTCTGTTCGTGTCGGAGGAGAAAAAGGGATGCATATCGGGGAAGTGTCAGATCTTTCGATTGCGGACCACTTAAAAGCCGTGGACAAGCTGGTCTTAACGGACAATGAAGCTACGATTGCAAGACCGATCCTAAAAGAGATTAAGGATCGCTTGACCTTCTTAAACAATGTGGGGCTCAATTACTTGACCCTGTCACGATCGGCTGGAACCTTATCAGGTGGAGAAAGCCAGCGCATTCGCTTAGCAACCCAGATCGGTTCCAACCTCTCTGGTGTCCTTTACATCTTGGATGAGCCGTCTATTGGCCTCCATCAAAGGGACAATGACCGCCTGATTGCCAGCCTCAAGAAGATGCGCGATTTAGGCAACACCTTGATCGTCGTCGAACATGATGAAGATACCATGAGAGAGGCAGACTACCTGATCGACGTCGGCCCAGGTGCCGGTGTCTTTGGTGGAGAGATCGTTGCAGCAGGAACTCCAAAGCAGGTGGCTCGCAACAGCAAATCCATCACTGGACAGTACTTGTCCGGCAAGCGCAAGATTCCGGTTCCAACAGAGCGCCGTTCAGGAAATGGTCGTTCTATTGAAATTACAGGGGCCAGTGAGAACAACTTGCAAGATATCACGGCGCGTTTTCCTCTAGGAAAATTTATTGCGGTCACTGGCGTTTCCGGTTCTGGGAAATCGACCTTGATCAATGGCATCTTGAAAAAAGCCATCGCTCAAAAGCTCAACCGCAATTCGGAAAAACCAGGGAAATACAAGACCATTCAGGGGATTGAGCATATCGATCGCTTGATCGACATTGATCAAAGCCCGATTGGTCGGACTCCTCGTTCCAATCCAGCGACCTATACAGGTGTCTTTGATGATATTCGCGATCTCTTTGCTCAGACCAATGAAGCCAAAATTCGGGGCTATAAAAAAGGTCGCTTTAGTTTCAATGTCAAGGGTGGGCGTTGTGAAGCTTGCTCAGGAGATGGGATCATCAAGATTGAAATGCACTTCTTGCCGGATGTCTTTGTTCCTTGTGAAGTCTGCCATGGACGTCGTTACAATAGTGAGACATTAGAAGTCCACTACAAGGAAAAAAATATCGCAGAAGTGCTGGATATGACGGTCAACAAGGCAGTTGAATTCTTCAAGCACATTCCAAAAATTGAACGCAAACTCAAGACCATCCAAGATGTGGGCTTGGGCTATGTAACGCTGGGGCAACCAGCGACCACCCTTTCAGGTGGGGAAGCGCAGCGGATGAAGTTGGCTTCTGAATTGCACAAGCGCTCTACAGGAAAATCCTTCTATATTTTGGATGAACCAACGACCGGACTTCATACCGAAGACATTTCTCGCTTGATCAAAGTCTTAGAGCGATTTGTGGATGATGGCAATACGGTCCTTGTGATTGAGCACAATTTGGATGTCATTAAGACAGCAGACCATATCATCGATTTAGGACCAGAAGGCGGTGTCGGTGGCGGAACCATTATTGCGACTGGAACGCCAGAAGAAGTAGCAGCAAATCCTGCCAGTTACACAGGACAATATTTGAAAGGAAAATTACAATGAATCAACGGATCAGCAACTTAAGAAACAAAATGAAAGCCCAAAACCTCAAAGCGGTATTGATTAACAATTTGAAAAATGTTTATTATTTGACCAATTTCTGGGGTTCAAACGGGACTGCTTTGGTGACAGAAGAACGTGTGGTCCTCTTTACAGATTCGCGCTACACCATCCATGCCCATGCGACTTGTTTCCCCTTGGTAGAGATTGTGGAAACCCGCGATGAGTTGACTGCAGCTGCAGAGATCGTTAAAGACCTTGGAATCAAAGAACTTGGTTTTGAGGACGAAGTGACAGTAGCCTACCATGCCCGCATGGCTTCTGTTTTCAATGGCATTAGCCTTCAATCCCTAGCGAACTTTGTGATGGAATTGCGCTTGATTAAAGATGAAACGGAGATTGCGGCCATTAAAAAAGCTTGTAGCATCTCTGACCAAGCCTTCCATGATATTTTGGATTATATCAAGGTAGGGCAAACGACAGAGTTGGAAGCAGCGACTTTCCTCGATTTTAGAATGCGGGAGTTGGGAGCTTCTGGTGTATCTTTCGATATTATCTCAGCAGCTGGTGAACGCTCTGCGATGCCTCACGCGACTCCAAGTGATCGGGTCATTTCAGCAGGAGATGCCTTGACCCTTGATTTTGGTTGCTTGTATGACCACTATGTCAGTGATATGACACGGACTATCTATGCAGGACATGTCAGCGACAAGGAAAGAGAAATTTACGAAACCGTTTTGAAAGCCAATCAAGCCTTGATTGCTGCTGCTAAAGATGGACTTGGCTTCCGTGATTTTGATAAAATCCCACGTGATGTGATCGAAGCAGCCGGCTATGGCCAATACTTTACGCATGGAATCGGTCATGGAATTGGACTAGATATTCACGAAGAACCATACTTCAGCCAAACGTCTAAAGAAGCGATTCAAGCAGGGATGGTCTTAACAGATGAGCCAGGTATTTATATCGAAGGCCTCTCTGGTGTGCGGATCGAAGATGACCTCTTGATCACAGAAACAGGCTGTGAAGTCTTGACCCTTGCTCCTAAAGAATTGATTGTCCTTTAAAGTATACGTTTTTCTTAACTTCTGTTTAGACAGAGATGTGAAGAGAAGACTATGAAATGAATTGTAGAGTAATTCTTCTCCCAGACATCTTATTTGGAGTCCTATCCATTTTGGTATAGGAACTACAATAACAAAACACGAAAGAAGCAAAGGGGAATTTGGATGTGTATGGATCAGGGGCGGTCCATAGCAATCCTTTCTTCTCAAAAAGAGAAGATTGCTGTTTGAGAAAAATCAAATAGTGTGTTACAATAAAGAGTAATCTATTTTTAAAAAAGAGGTAATAAAACATGATCGAAGCAAGTAAATTGAAAGCTGGTATGACTTTTGAAACAGCTGATGGAAAATTGATCCGCGTTTTGGAAGCTAGCCACCACAAACCAGGTAAAGGAAACACTATCATGCGTATGAAATTGCGTGATGTCCGTACTGGTTCAACATTTGATACAAGCTACCGTCCAGAAGAAAAATTTGAACAAGCGATTATCGAAACTGTTCCAGCTCAATACTTGTACAAAATGGATGATACAGCCTACTTCATGAACACTGAAACATATGACCAATATGAAATTCCAGTTGTGAACGTAGAACAAGAATTGCTTTACATCCTTGAAAACTCAGAAGTAAAAATTCAATTCTACGGAAGCGAAGTGATCGGTGTAACAGTTCCTACAACTGTTGAATTGACTGTTGCAGAAACTCAACCATCTATCAAGGGTGCTACAGTGACTGGTTCTGGTAAACCTGCTACAATGGAAACTGGTTTGGTCGTAAACGTTCCTGACTTCATCGAAGCTGGACAAAAATTGGTCATTAACACTACTGAAGGAACTTACGTTTCTCGTGCATAAGAGACATCTCAGGGTGTCAAATAGAAAGGAACTTCTATGGCAACTGAACAATTTGGTGACATCGTTATTGCACCACGTGTATTAGAAAAAATTATTGCGATTGCGACAGCAAAAGTAGAAGGTGTCTATTCACTTGAAAATAAAAGTGTTTCAGATAGCTTATCAAAACGTTCGCTTGGACGTGGCGTATACCTTCATACCGAGGAAGATGGTCAAGTTTCAGTAGACATCTATCTCTATTTAGAATACGGAGTTGCTGTACCATCTGTCGCGGTAGCGATTCAAAAAGCGGTCAAGTCAGCGGTTTATGATATGGCAGATGTAACCTTGGATGCTGTCAACATTCACGTTGTTGGGATCGCAACCGAAAAATCTCCAAAACCAGATTTGAAAGACTTGTTTAACGAGGACTTTCTCAATGACTGATGAAATTTTATTAGAATCACGTCGAGAGCTGCGCGAGCGTGCTTTTCAAGCCTTGATGGCCTTGGAATACGATGGGGACATTATTGAAGCTTGTCGTTTTGCTTATCTACATGATAAGGACATAGCAGAAGACAAAGAAGTTGATCTTCCTGCCTTTCTCATGAATCTCGTGACTGGTGTTTATCAGTCTAAAGATCAATTGGACCAACAAATCGGTCAACATTTGAAAGCAGGTTGGACAGTAGAACGCTTGACCTTGGTAGAGAAAAACATCCTTCGTCTTGGAATTTATGAAATAACAGAGTTTGATACACCACAGATCGTCGCAGTCAATGAGGCAGTTGAATTGGCCAAAGCCTTTTCAGATGAAATCTCTTCACGATTTGTCAATGGTGTCCTCAGTCAATTTGTGACAGAAGAATAATGAAAAGGGAGTGGGAAAGAACTCTTAAAATTAAATAAGGTTGAAAAGGTTCCCCAAACCTTTTCAATTTTCCCACCCACGCATAGCTTCAACAGTATGGGAGACTGTTGAAGGTTGTGGATAAAGGAAACTTTGTTTCCCTCATTAGGTCATCTTTGGAGCTTAAAAGGCGAACAAATACTTAGGAAACTTGCTTCGCAAGTCCTATCCACCACCTCAAAGCAGTGCTTTGAGCAATCAACCACTGCGTCATACAGTTATTTCTATTAAATATAAAAGGCTAGACAGTTTTTGCCCAGCCTTTTTTTGACGAATAATAACCCCTACAGTATAGAACTGTAGGGGTTGTTTTAGACACTTTTTCCAGAATGGAGGCTAACAGGTAAGAAATAACCTGTTGTCGTTACTTTTTTTCCTTCAATTTTTTGAAGTAAAAGATCAACCATGAGGATCGCAATATCTTTAAGAGGTTGTTGGATGGTTGTCAGTTCAGGAGTATAATTTTCGATAAATTGAGTGCCATCATAGCCGATTACTTTAAGATCTTGAGGAATCTGGAGTTCTAACTCTTTTGCAACTTTCATGATCAAGATAGCCGTCAAATCATCTGATGCAAAAATAGCATCTGGTTTTTGGTGGGTTAAGATCTGTTTGATTTCCATTTCTTTGCGAATAGGAGAAAAATCACTGGAAACATTAATGATTGGAGCATCAGGAAGGACGGAAGCAAAGCCAGCATGACGCAAACCTGTCGGGGAATTCGAATTATCATTTCCTGTGATCATGATGATGTTTTGGGAACCTGTTTTAGCTAAGGTTTCTGCAGCTAGGACCCCGCCGGCGTAGTTATCTGAAGAGACAACAGGGATTTCTGGGGAGAGGTTGCGGTCAAAGGCAATGATGGGAGCGGTCACCCGGTTATAATCATCGATTCCTAAGTTGTGACTTCCTGAAATGATGCCATCTACCTGATTCGCTTCCAACATTTCAATATATTCGCGCTCTTTTTCAGAGTTATGTTCACTATTGCAGATGATGGTCTTATAGCCATGTTTAAAAAGTTGGTGTTCTAATTTATCGATCAATTCAGCGTAGAAAACATGACTAATGTTGGGAAAGATTAGGCCAACTAACTTGGCTGACTTTCCTTGCAAGCTACGTGCGACATTATTGGGTTTATAGCCCAATTCTCTCATGGCTTCTTGGACTTTTTGGATCGTTTTTTCAGACAGGTACCCTTTGTTATTGATCACCCGTGAGACAGTAGTAGGGCTGACGCCAGCAAGTTTGGCGACATCAGTTAGCTTTGCGACCATAATCAAGTTCGTAGTAAGTTCCAGTAAGGGTTCCAGACTTGATCAAGATTCCATTTTGATCTGCATGTGGGTAGACCCGACCAGAAAATACTTTTTCTCCTTTATTGATAAAGATTTCAAAAATCGAATTGTCAATGAAAATATTAGCAGTTGTCGCTTGGTTAGCGATCGTGCAACTACGGCTCGTACCGAAGTCTTGGGCATATTGCTCGCCTGCCTGGCTACGATCCACTGTGACCAATCCTTTAGCTAGATCAAATGTTAGAACTAAGCCCTTTCCTTCTGCATCTGCAAAGAGGACGATTTCGTTCAGGCTATCTTTTTCAAACTGCAATTCCAATTCATAGCAGTTCTTGGTTTGTGCCTTGTTGGCAAATTCCTCACTCTCAGCGCGCAAGTCCTTGATTGCTTCAACTGGGTATTGGTAGAGCTTGCCATCTTTGATGGTTAATTCTTTGACCAGCGAAAGAGCACCTTGGTAGTCATAGGAATCGGTTGGATAAGAAACGTCAGGAAGACCTAACCAGCTAACAGCATAGGCACGCCCATCAGGTGCATTGAATCCTTGAGTGGCATAGGCTTCAAAACCGTAGTCAAGATTATGTAATTCAGATACATCGACCATTTTGGCCTTTTCTGGGTCAAAGCTTGCCCCAATCTTGTACATATTTGGATAGATATTGTCATAATCGAGGACTGATTTGTCCAATCCTTGAGGACAGTAGAGGAGAACGGGTTGGTCTCCAACAAAGACGAGGTTGGGACACTCCATCATATAAGCTGTCCGATCGTTTGCAAAATCCAAATCACCGACTGCAACCCAGTTGGTATAGTCATTATCTACAGCCTTGTAAAGACGGATGAATCCTTTCTTCTCAGGGTCTTGCCCGCCAACGATGGCGTAGTATTGGCCTTTAAAGTTAAAAATCTGTGGGTCGCGGAAGTGATCAGTGGAGTCAGCCGGTTGATCAATCAAGATTTTGTCAATTTTTTCAATCTTTCCTTCTTTGTCCATTAAAGCACCGACTTGGTAGGGATGACGGACCCATTCAGCATCACGAACATTTCCAGTATAGAATAAGAAAAGTTTGTCATCAAACTGCATAGCAGAACCAGAATAAGCTCCGTGGCTATCCAGATCTGTGTCTGGAAGAAGCGTTACCCCAGTTTCTTTGAAATGAACCAAGTCTTCACTTTCTGTTTGTACCCATGATTTTAACCCATGGGCTGCACCAAATGGGAAATTTTGGTAAAACAAGATCCATTTTCCATCAAAGTAGGAAAAACCGTTAGGATCATTTAAGAGACCAGCTTTTGGCTCAACATGATAGTGTGTATGCCAAGGAGATTTCGCCATAAGATCTTGGATGGCTTGCTTTTCCTCCCTTGTCCAGTCTTCGTAACGTCGGTAACGACGTTCAGTTGTCCATTCCATTTTATTCCTCCGAATTTTTTCTTACTTCCATAGTACAGATTTCCCATTAAAAATGCAAGTGATAAATGGAAAAAACAGCTAAAAATGTCAAACGCTTGACATCTAAAAGAAGGTGTTTTAAAGAGGTTTAAAAATGAAAATGAATGAAAATGTGAAAGTTTTTGAAAACAAAAAAACTAAGAAGTACCCCTTAACAGCGTTGTTAAAACGATTATACGAATGAAAATTCTTACATCCTATCAAAAACTGTCAAAATAGTTTAAAAAGTTTCAAAAAAATCCTGCAAAACGGTTGACATATTTTCAATACGTGGTACAATTGAAAACGTAGAAACGGTTTAACCGTTTACATTACAAAAAAACAAGGAGATTTTTGCAAAATGTCAAATACAGAAATTGCAAAGCAGGTCATCGATGCAATCGGTGGGGTTGAGAACGTTAGCAGTGTTGCTCACTGTGCGACTCGTCTTCGCGTGATGGTAAAAGATGAATCAAAAATCAACAAAGATGTTGTTGAGAATATCGAAAAAGTACAAGGTGCTTTCTTTAACTCAGGTCAATACCAAATCATCTTTGGTACTGGTACTGTAAACAAGATCTACGATGAAGTAGTAGCTCTTGGATTACCAACCTCAACTAAGGCTGAGATGAAAGCTGAAGCAGCTAAACAAGGAAATTGGTTCCAACGCGCGATCCGTACTTTCGGTGATGTCTTTGTACCAATCATCCCAGTTATTGTTGCGACAGGTCTCTTCATGGGTGTCCGTGGACTCTTGAATGCCCTTGGTGTGACTCTTCCAGAAGATGTTACGACTTATACTCAAATTTTGACGGATACGGCCTTCATCATCTTGCCAGGTCTTGTCGTTTGGTCAACCTTCCGTGTCTTTGGTGGGAATCCAGCAGTTGGTATCGTTCTTGGTATGATGCTTGTGTCTGGTTCGCTTCCAAATGCCTGGGCGGTTGCATCCGGTGGTGAAGTGACTGCTATGAAATTCTTCGGCTTTATTCCAGTCGTAGGGTTGCAAGGATCTGTTCTTCCAGCCTTCATTATCGGGGTTCTTGGTGCAAAATTTGAAAAATCACTTCGAAAAGTAGTTCCGGATGTATTAGATCTTTTGGTTACTCCTTTTGTGACACTCTTCGTGATGTCAATTCTTGGATTATTCGTTATTGGGCCAGTTTTCCACGTAGTTGAAACGTATATCTTAATTGGTACAAAAGCAATTCTTAATTTGCCATTTGGTCTTGGTGGATTGCTCATTGGTGGAGTTCACCAATTGATTGTCGTATCTGGTGTCCACCATATCTTTAACTTACTTGAAGTTCAATTGTTAGCAGCCGATCATGCTAATCCGTTTAATGCGATCATTACTGCAGCAATGACAGCCCAAGGTGCTGCGACAGTTGCAGTAGCTGTGAAAACTAAAAATGCAAAATTGAAAGCTTTAGCTTTCCCAGCAGCACTTTCTGCCTTCCTCGGTATCACTGAGCCTGCTATCTTCGGGGTTAACTTGCGTTTCCGTAAACCATTCTTCCTTTCATTGATCGCAGGTGCAATCGGTGGTGGATTGGCATCTCTCCTTGGACTTGCTGGAACAGGTAATGGTATCACTATCATTCCTGGTACAATGCTTTATATTGGTAATGGTCAACTTGCTCAATATTTGCTTATGGTAGCAGTTTCATTTGCGCTTGGATTTGCATTGACTTACATGTTTGGTTATGAAGATGAAGCTCCTGTGGTTGCTTCTGAAAATGCGACAACTGAACGTCTGGTTGAAGAAGAAACAACTGGAGCTCTTCCAGCATCTCTTCAAGACGAAACGATCATCTCTCCTATCGTTGGTAGTACAGTAGCTCTTGCTGATGTGAATGATCCTGTCTTCTCAAGTGGAGCGATGGGACAAGGAATTGCTATCAAACCAACTGAAGGCGTTGTCTATGCACCAGCGGATGCTGAAGTAACCATTGCTTTTGCAACGGGTCACGCTTACGGTTTGAAAACAGCTAATGGTGCTGAAATCTTGATCCACGTTGGGATTGATACAGTATCAATGAACGGTGAAGGATTTGATCAAAAAGTAGCTCAAGGCGATAAAGTTAAAGCTGGTGATGTCCTTGGTACATTTGATGCAGCGAAAATTGCCGCAGCTGGTCTTGAAGACACAACTATGGTGATCGTCACTAACACAGCTGACTTTGCTTCTGTCACACCTGTTGCAACTGGATCTGTTGCGAAGGGTGATGCAATCATCGAAGTTAAAGCTTAATCGAAAAATAAGTTCTCAAGGACTGGTCTATCATCTCCAGTCCTTGAATTTTATTTCTCAAAAAAGGTGTGTTTTTTCTTTAGAGAAGAGAAAAAGATTGACTACAAAATATGCTATAATAAATACAGGATATTTTTCATAATAAAAAAGGAGCCAACATGACAAAATTATATGGAAGTTTGGAAGCTGGCGGTACAAAATTTGTTTGTGCAGTTGGTGATGAAAACTATAATGTTGTGGAAAAAGTACAATTTCCAACAACCAAGCCAATTGAGACGATTGATAAGTGTATTGAATTTTTCTCAAAATTTGAGGATCTAGTTGGGCTTGCGATTGGTTCATTTGGACCAATTGATATCGATCCAAATTCAAACACTTATGGTTTCATCACAACGACTCCAAAACCAAATTGGGCCAATGTAGATATCGTTGGGGCTTTCCGACGTGCCTTGAATGTACCTATCTATTTCACGACAGATGTGAATAGTTCTGCCTATGGAGAAGTGGTCGCACGCAATAATGCGGGTGGTCATATCGAAAACTTGGTTTACTATACAATCGGAACAGGAATCGGAGCTGGTGTCATCCAACGTGGCGAGTTTATCGGGGGAGCTGGACACCCAGAAATGGGGCACTACTATGTGGCTCAACACCCAATGGATGTGGAAAAAGAATTCAAGGGTGTTTGTCCTTTCCACAATGGCTGTTTGGAAGGCTTTGCGGCTGGTCCTAGTCTGGAAGCTCGTACAGGTATTCGTGGGGAAAACATTGAACTCAACAGCAATGTATGGGATATTCAAGCCTACTACATCGCACAAGCAGCAGTGAATGCGACAGTTACCTTCCGCCCAGACGTCATTGTCTTTGGAGGAGGAGTCATGGCTCAACAACACATGTTAGATCGTGTTCGCACGAAATTTACTGCTCTCTTGAACGGTTACCTCCCTGTACCAGATGTGAGAGATTACATTGTGACACCTGCAGTTGCTGGCAATGGTTCAGCGACCTTGGGGAACTTTGTCCTTGCAAAAGAAGTGAGTGAGAAGCTTAAAAAATAAGAAGCAATTGTCTCTTAGAGGTTAGAAACAAGAGCGAGGAGGCTGGGACAAAAGTCCTAGCCTCTCAATTATTTTTGGATTGTCGAGCAAGACGCAGTGGTTGAGTGGGCTCTACTACGCTGATTTCATCAGCTTTTACAGCCCTACTCAACTGTGCGGAGGTGGGACGACGAAATCGAATTCTAACGAATTACCGATTTCTGTCCCACTCTCTTCTTTCGTCTATCTATCAAGAAGTGAGGAAGGAATGAAAAAGAATATTGTAAAAGATGTCTTATTCTTGGGTCAAAAGTCAGAAGAAGCGACACCTGAGGATCGCACTTTGGCTTTGGATTTGCAGGACACCTTAAATGCTCATCTCCTTGAGTGTGTCGGTTTAGCGGCTAATATGATCGGGGTGAAAAAGCGGGCGATTATTATCCGAATGGGAAGCGAAAATCTGGTCCTGTTTAATCCTGTTCTCCTTGAAAAGAAAAAGCCTTACCAAACAGAGGAAGGATGCTTGTCCTTGGTGGGGAGTCGGCCGACCACTCGTTATGAGGAGATTTCAGTGGCCTATCGAGATGTGAATTGGAAAGCAAAAAAAATTCATTTGTCAGGATTTCCAGCCCAGATCTGTCAGCATGAAATGGATCATCTAGAAGGCATTATTATCTAAAGATGAAGGATGGAGTCGATTCGGCTCCATTTTTTTAGTTCTTATGGAAACTTTTTTCTTGACAGGGATCTTTTTCGTGTTAAAATAGTTCTCATAGTAACTTTAAAGTTCTTAAGAGAACTATTTGGAGGAATGATGGACAAACCGTTACAAGAATTTAAAAAGATCGGCCATCTCATTCACCTCATGGTAGAAAGAGAGGCCAAGAAGAGAGGGCTCGAATTTAGCGCAGGACCCCAAGGTCAGGTATTGAGCTTCTTATCTCATCGTGAAAAGGAGGGAAAAGTGACCTTGATTCGGGATGTTGAGCAGGAACTTCATATCGCAAAATCCGTGACGAGTAACCTGATCAAGCGGATGGAGAAAAATGGCTTTATTTATTTAAAGGCTAGTCCGACCGATAAACGGGCCAAGTATGTCTACCTAACAGACAGTGTAAAAAACAAGTTGAATGACATGAAACAATTCTTTGAGGAAGTGGACCAGAAGATGATGGCTGGTGTATCAGAAGAAGAATTGGCCATCTTTTTCAAGGTCATGCATCAATTTTATGAGAATATGAAAAAAAGGAGCGAGGAATGATCAATATGTTTCGGCGGTTAACCGCCAAAGAATGGGGCATGATTGCCCTTAGTACGGTCTTTATCTGTCTGGCTGTTTGGATGGATTTAAAGACTCCTGAATACTTATCCGATATCACGACCCTCTTAGCCAAGGAGGGGACCAAGGTTTCGGATATCATGGATCCGGGAAGCAAGATGTTGCTCTTCTCTTTTGGAAGCTTTTTGATGGCAGTTTTTGTGGGCTTTTTAGCTTCAAGAGTCGCTGCCAGCTTTACGACGCGACTTCGAGGAGAGATTTTTCATCAAGTGATGGATTACTCTGATGCCGAGATCAAGAAATTCTCCGTTCCCTCTCTTTTGACTCGGACGACCAATGATTTGACCCAGTTACAAATCATGATCGTCATGGGGATGCAAGTCGTGACGCGTGGTCCCATTATGGCAATTTGGGCTTTGACCAAGATTTGGGGCAAGAGCGATGCTTGGACAACGTCTGTTGGGATAGCAGTCTTGATGGTCTTGATTCTGCTTTCTGTTCTGGTTCTGATTGCCTTTCCGCGCCAGCAAAAGGTTCAGGGCTTGACCGATGACTTGAATGCGACGACACGGGAGAGTTTGACTGGGGTGCGGGTCGTTCGTGCTTACAATGCGGAAGCTTATCAAAATGAAAAATTCCAGGCTGAAAACAAGGGCTTAACCCGTCTAAATCTCTTTGTTTACCGTTTGATGTCTTTGATGAACCCTGTCATGACAGTGGTATCAAGTGGGTTGACCCTTGCTATCTACTGGATTGGGGCGCACTTGATCAATGATATCGCCATGCCAAAAGATCCTACAAAGATCTTCACCAGTCCTGCATTAGCGGATCGGACCAAGGTCTTCTCCGATATGATCACCTTCTCCTCTTACGCCATGCAGGTTGTCATTGGCTTTATGATGATGGTGGCCATCTTGATTATTCTTCCTCGTGCTTTGGTATCCGCAAAACGGATTAATCAGGTCTTGGCTCTAGAGCCGTCTGTTGATTTTCCATCTGAGTCCAATACTGAGTCTGGAGAAAAAGGAAGTGTAGAATTTCAAGATGTTTCCTTTCGCTATGGACGGACTTCTCGTGCTGTGATTGAACACGTGACCTTCTCAGCTCAGAAAGGACAAACTGTTGCCTTCATCGGATCAACTGGTTCTGGGAAATCCACTTTGGTCAATTTAATCCCACGTTTTTACGATGCGACAGAAGGAAAGATCTTAGTGGATGGCGTCAATGTCAAGGGCTATAGCCACCAAGAATTGAACAATAAAGTCGGCTACATTCCCCAAAAAGCAGTGCTCTTTAGCGACACGATTCGCTCCAATATGGAATTTGGAGAAAGTAGTCAAGGAAAATTAGAGGATGAAGCCATCTGGAAAGCTCTTGAATTGGCCCAAGCCAAAGAGTTTGTGGCCGCAAAAGAAAAAGGCTTGGATACAGAAGTAGCGCAAGGAGGAAGCAACTTCTCTGGCGGTCAACGGCAACGCTTGGCCATTGCACGGGCCCTGGCTCGCAAGCCCGAGATCCTCATCTTTGATGATTCCTTCTCAGCCCTGGATTACAAAACGGATCGGATTCTGCGACAAGCCTTGAAAGAAGAGCTTGCAGATACGACTAGATTGATCGTTGCCCAACGGATTTCGACTATTATGGATGCAGATTTGATTTTGGTCTTGGATCAAGGGAAGGTCGTCGGTCAAGGTACCCACAAGGAATTGCTTGCGACCAATGAAGTCTATCAAGAAATTGCCTATTCACAATTATCTAAGGAGGAGTTGGAACATGCATAAGACAAAACAAAAAACATCCCTTTGGAGCCAACTTTCTCCCTATTTGAAGGGCTTCCACCTATTTTTGGGAATTGCTATCCTCTTTTCGATCGTATCGAGTGTAATCACGGTTATTGGACCGGATAAGTTAAAAGAAATTACAGATACCATTACAAAAGGGATGGGAGGCGCCATTGATATTGATAAGATCACTTCGATTGCCCTGACCTTAGCCATCCTTTATGGAGTTGGAGCACTGGTGTCCTACAGCAGTAGTTTCATTATCTCAACCATGATTCAGCGCTTTGCAGAACGCTTGCGCAATGCCATTGCTGAGAAGATCAATCGCGTGCCCCTCCAATATTTTGATAGCCATGAACAAGGAGATACCTTGTCTCGTGTGACCAATGACGTGGATTTGATGACCCAATCCTTTAACCAAAGCTTGGTTCAAATGGTCTCCTCCATCGTCTTATTGATCGGCTCCATTTTTATGATGTTTAAGACGGACTGGCATTTAGCTTTGACCGCCATCCTTTCTGTTTTTGGTGGCTTTGCTCTTTCTAGCATTATTATGGTTAAGAGTCAGCCTTTGTTTAAACAGCAACAAGATAATCTTGCCAAAGTTTCAGGCTATGTCGAAGAAATCTATAGTGGACACAATGTCGTCATTTCCTACAATGGCCGTCATCAGGCCAAAGATCATTTTGATGCCATCAACCAAGATTTGTACCATAGCATGTGGAAATCCCAATTCTTCTCAGGAATCATGATGCCCTTGATGCAGTTTGTAGGGAATTTTGGTTATGTCATGGTCTGTATCGTTGGGGCTGTCCTCACCATTAATGGGGATATTACCATCGGGACCATTGTGGCCTTTATGACCTATGTCCGCATCTTTACCCAACCAATTGGTCAAATGGCGCAAGGAATTACCCAATTGCAATCAGCTAGTGCTGCTATGGGGCGTGTCTTTGAATTCTTAGACGAAGAAGAAATGGAAGATGAATCCCAAAAAACACGTCAATTGGAAACACCCGAAGGTCATGTCACCTTTGAGCATGTGCGCTTTGGTTATTCACCAGATAAGACTATTATCCATGACTTTACTGCTGAAGCCAAACCGGGGCAAAAAGTGGCTATTGTTGGTCCGACAGGTGCTGGTAAGACCACTATGGTCAATCTCTTGATGCGCTTTTATGACATTCAAGCTGGTAAAATTGCCATCGATGGTGTGGATACTAAGTCCATAAGCCGCGAAGAAGTTCATGATGCCTTTTCGATGGTCTTACAAGATACCTGGCTCTTTGAAGGGACCATTCGGGAAAATCTTGTCTTCAATCAAACCGATATTTCAGATGAAGCAGTCGAAGCGGCAACCCGAGCGGTTGGGGTCCATCACTTTATTCGGACCTTGCCGAATGGCTATGATACTGTATTAGATGATTCAGTGACCTTGTCCGTTGGTCAAAAGCAACTCTTGACCATTGCGCGTGCCCTCTTGAAGGACGCCCCGCTTCTTATCTTGGATGAAGCAACCTCATCTGTCGATACCCGTACAGAAGAGTTGATTCAAAAAGCCATGGACAAACTCATGGAAGGCCGAACCTCCTTTGTTATTGCCCATCGCTTGTCCACTATCCGCAATGCGGATCTGATTCTTGTGATGAAAGATGGAAATATTATCGAGCAGGGTAACCACCAAGAACTCATGAGCCAAAATGGTTTCTATGCTGATCTCTATAATAGCCAATTCACAGAAGAAGTGGCGTAACAACAAGATACAAAGGGCGTGAAATGTAAAGTGAAAAATAGGATAGAAGGCAATTCTGAGTGCTTCTATCCTATTTTTATGCTGGAAGAAGGAATGGAAAAGACGAATCTTGTTGAGAATAAGATTGACTTCAGATGCCTGATAGTGAGAAAAAAGCTAGAAATAAGAAAAAAGAAGCCTTGCTTGACAGGTTTTCTAAGGATCGCGTATACTAGTAGTACGAAAAAATGATAAAAGACAGGGGGACCAATATGAAAACGAACCTTCGAGATTATCCGAAATTTTATCGTTGGCTAACCCTGCCCTTTTCGAGAGAACCATATCTTGTACAGGTCCTTCAAAGGATGAATCGAATTTTGACGTTTGCCATGCCAGGCATCTACGTCCTGGTCTTTTGTTGGCTGTTTTTAAAGAAAACTTCAATGGGAGGAATCTGGTCTTTCATCTGGATTCCTGCGTCGGGTTTTGTCTTATTTAGCCTCTTTCGTCATTGGGTCAATGTTCCGAGACCTTATGAGAAATGGGACATTCAACCCTTATTAGAAAAAAATTCATCCGGTCATTCCTTTCCTAGCCGACATGTTTTTTCGGCGACCATTATCTCCATGTGTGTCTGTCAGTTGTCTCTTCCGCTAGGAATGTGCTCCATGCTTCTATCTCTTCTATTAGCCCTTGTCCGAGTTCTTGGAGGGGTTCATTATCCCAAGGATGTCCTCGTCGCTTGGGGACTGGGACTCGCCTGGGGAGGACTTTTTTGGCTGGTTTAAATGAACAAATTGCTAAAAAATGACCTTTGTATAATGGCGACTGGTATTGTATACTAGTAAGATAACATAGAAGAGGAGAGGCGATGAAGTACAGAAAAGCAGAAAAAGCAGATCTGGATCAGGTGGTTCGAGTAGCCAGTACAGCCTTTGAGGACTATCTATTTTTAAAAGTCATCAAGGATTTGGTTCGGGATCCCAAGCAATATCCTGCCTTTGTTGAGGCAATGATGCGCATCCTGGTAAAGGTTTTTCTTAAGCACCATATGTGCCTTGTGGCAGAACAAAATGATGAAATTTATGCAGTTGCCTTGTTGCAAAAGGGACCGATTCCTTTTCGGGCCTATCTCTTAAATGGGGGATTCGGTTTGCTCAAGTTTATTTCCTTGAAAAATATGTTGGCCTACTTTAAATTTATGGAGGACACGGATAAGGAATTGGAGCAAAATGTAGACTTTGATTGGTATTTGATGCTTCTCGCAGTCGCCCCTAAACACCAACGGCAGGGCTATGGCAGTCGATTTATGACAGAAGGAATTGAGCCTTTCTTGGAAGAGATCCAAGGAAAAAAACTAGCCTTTTATACCAATACCAAAGGAAATGTCTATTTTTATACAAAAAATGGCTACAAGGAAGTCTATTCAAGTGAGATTTGCTTTAACCAAGTAGAGATGGGTAGTTGGTATTTCTTGAAGGAACTAAAAAAACACTAAGGTTACAATCTTAGTGTTTTTTCATTGTAGCTGTGAATCTGCCTGAATGCCGAATTTTTCAAAGAAAGCTGTTCGTTCTTCTATGATAGCATCGGTCGGATGTTTGATATTCCGTAAGAGCTCAACAAGGTCCGGCGTGACTTCACGTAGCAGTTGCCCTAAAGACCAGATAGCCGTTGCGATATGGATCTGATTTTGCGAGGTCTCGATGATGTTCAGGAGTTTAGGGATGGATGAGCGGTCATTGGCATTGGCCAGTGCGATAATGGCATTGCGTTGGAGGATATTCTTACCTCGCCAGCTTCCAGCAACATGCCCGAATTTTTCCTTAAATTGTCCGTTGGACAGTTCTATAAAGGGAAGCAATTCTGGATGAGCCAGATCTGGATCGATTTCTGTTGCTAAGGGATTATCTAGCCCTTTGTTATAAGGGCAGCTAATCTGACAGATGTCACATCCATAGATGACCGTTTTAATTTTCTTGCGAAATTCTAGGTCCATCATGCCCTTGTCCTGAGTTTGGAAGGACAAACAGCGTTTGGCATTCATAGAGCCATCTCCGATTAAACAGGAGGTTGGGCATGCATCTAAACAACGTCGACAGTCTCCACAACCATAGTCGACAGGCTGATCTGGTTCAATTTCGAGATTGGTAATCAATTCCCCCAGAAACATGTAAGAACCGTATTCTTTTGAAATGACCAAGCCATTTTTTCCGATAAAGCCAATCCCTGCTCGTTGGGCGACAGCCGTATCAACCAGTGCTCCAGTATCGACCATGCCCTTATATTCAAAATCTTGCGTCATTTCTTCAATCCCAGCAGCTAAACGGTTGAGCTTGTCTTGAAGGACATAATGGTAGTCTAATCCCCAGCTGTTGGGAGTGAATTTTCCTCTTTTATAGGCTGTTTTTTGAGGTTGTTGCTTGAGTTTGTGGGGGTAGGCGACAGCGATTGAGATGATGGTCTTGGCGGAGGAGAGACTTAATTTGGGTTGGATGCGCTCTTCAATATTCTTATGCTCGAATCCAGAATTCCGTCCTTCCTCAACGGCCAAGCGGAGCGATTTTTCCAAATAAGCGAAGTCATCAGCAGTTGTAAATCCAATTTTTGAAATCCCAATAGAATGCGCCAGTTGGATAATGTTTTCTTTTAGTGTCATCCCTTTCATTATACACAAAAATAAAGTTTCTGGCGAGAGAGGAAAACAATAGAAAGGGCTTTCAAAAACTTTCTTTTTTTGTATAATAGAAACATGAAATGCGAGGAGGATATTATGGGACAACCATTATTTTTACATTCAGTCATGCAGGAAAAAATTTGGGGAGGAACTCGTCTGAAAGAAGAATTTGGTTACGAAATTCCGAGCGACCATGTCGGTGAATTTTGGGCGATTTCAGCCCATCCACATGGAGTTTCTAAAGTAGCCAATGGTCCATACGAAGGAATGGGATTGGATCAGCTCTATCAAGAGCATCGGGAATTATTCGGTAATCGTAAAGAGCCTGTCTTTCCTTTATTAACAAAGATTTTGGATGCCAACGATTGGCTCAGTGTACAGGTGCACCCAGATGATACCTATGCAATGGAGCATGAAGGAGAACTTGGAAAAACTGAGTGTTGGTACGTGATTGCGGCTGATGAAGGATCTGAGATTATCTATGGACATAATGCCAAGTCAAAAGAAGAACTCCGCCAGCAAATTGAGGATAAGGACTGGGATGCCTTGCTGACAAAAGTTCCTGTCAAGGCTGGAGATTTCTTCTATGTGCCAAGTGGGACCATGCACGCCATTGGATCTGGAATTTTGATTCTTGAAACCCAACAGTCGAGTGACACCACTTACCGGGTTTATGATTTTGACCGCAAGGATGCTCAAGGAAACTTGCGGGAACTTCACTTGGAAAAATCAATTGATGTCTTGAACATTGGAGAGCCTGCCAATAGCCATCCAGATACAGTTGTGATCGATGATCTTCGAATGACCACCTTGGTTGCCAGTGATTTCTTCACTGTTTATAAGTGGGAACTGACTGGAAAAGCTGATTTTGAAAAGACTGCTGATTACAGCTTATTGAGTGTCTTAGCCGGAGAAGGGAAATTGACGGTAGATGGAAAGGATTATCCTATTCAAAAGGGAAGCCACTTTATCTTACCGAGCGATGTTGAATCTTGGACTTTGGAAGGGCAAGGTTTAGAATTGATCGTAAGTCATCCATAAAAAAGAAAGGGTTTGGGTTAAAAGCTGTGAAACAACTCAAGCCTTTTTTATCTGAAAACAATTTTTTATGTTAAGTCTTGACTCTGACCTAAGGGGAGGGATTATACTATCCTTGTAAGGAGGAAATCATGTACCATATCAAAGAAGCTGCAGAGCTGTCAGGTGTCTCTGTCAAGACCTTGCACCACTATGATAAGATAGGACTTCTCGTCCCTGTGAAATCTGAAAATGGTTATCGGACATACAGTCAAGAAGATTTAGAACGATTACAGGTGATTCTCTACTACAAGTATCTAGGATTTTCCTTAGACCAAATAGCAGAACTCTTAGCCGAAGAAAAATCTAACTTATTGCTCCATTTGACCAAACAGTTGGACTATTTGACTCAAAAAAGACAACGTCTGGATACCTTGATTTCTACCTTGCAAAAAACCATTCAAGAACAAAAAGGAGAAAGAAAAATGACCATTGAGGAAAAATTTACTGGATTTAGCTACCAAGATACTCAAAAATACCGGCAAGAGGCGGTAGATAAGTACGGTCAAGAAGTCATGGACCAAGCGCTTGAACGTCAAAAAGGTCGAGAAGAGGAGGCGACAAGAGCCTTTAATCAAGTCTTCCAAGTCTTGGCGAAAAACCTCCAAGCTGGTTTGCCAGTAACAGCATCGGAAAACCAAGAAGAAGCCGCCAAACTTTTAGATGCGATTCGAACGTATGGATTTGACTGCTCTATAGAGGTTTTTGGCCATATCGGCAAAGGCTATGTCTATAATCCAGAATTCAAGGAAAACATCGACAAGTTTGGAGCTGGCACAGCCCAGTACACTTCGGATGTCATTGCCTTTTATGTCGAAAATCAAGCAAAATAAAAAAGTGAGAGTGGGACAGAAATCGGTAATTCGTTAGAATTCGATTTCGTCGTCCCACCTCCGCACAGTTGAGTAGGGCTGTATAAGCTGATGAAATCAGCGTAGTAGAGCCCACTCGACCACTGCGTCTTGCTCGACAATCCAAAAATAATTGAGAGGCTAGGATTTTTGTCCCAGCCTCGTTTTTTGCTTGGATCAATTTGAAAAGAAGCGGACCGATCTAAGAGAGCTTGAATGAACACAATGAAAGCTTTATGAAAATTTCACAATTTTAGTTGACAGTCTTGAAAAAAAGGAGTAGAATAACCCCTGTTTTATGAAAAGAGGCAGGGAATTCCCGGCCTCATGATCTTTTTTCAAGGAGTTTTTTATGTTTTCAACATTGAAAAAATGGTTTATTGGCCGTCCGTTGAAATCTGGTGCAGAAGGTGAAGGCGGATTGCTTGGGAAAATGCAGGCCTTGGCCATGCTCTCTAGTGACGCACTTTCTTCTATTGCCTATGGTCCAGAGCAAGTTATCTTGGTCTTGATGACGGTATCAGCAGGAGCTATTTGGTGGTCCATTCCAATTGGGATTGTGGTCCTGATTCTTCTAGCTAGTTTAACGATTTCTTATCGTCAGGTCATTCATGCCTACCCTCAAGGGGGAGGGGCCTACATGGTGACTACGGAGAATTTGTCTCCCAAAGCGGGATTGATCGCTGGTGGCAGTCTCTTGGTCGACTACATGCTGACAGTAGCGGTATCTGTTTCTTCCGGTGCAGATGCCATCACGTCAGCGATTCCATCTCTTCATCCTTATAATCTTCACATTTCCATTTTGTTGGTCTTGATTTTGATGCTGATGAACCTTCGGGGACTGCGCGAATCGGCCACATCGTTGATGATTCCGGTCTACCTGTTCATTGTCAGTACCATTGCCTTGATTGGCTATGGTGTGATCCAAATTTTGACGGGCCATTTGGCCTATAACGCAACTGCTCATGTGGGTCAAACCATTTCAGGGGTTAGTGTCATTCTCTTATTGAGGGCCTTTACAAGTGGATCAGCTTCCCTAACAGGGGTTGAAGCTATCTCCAATTCGGTTCCTTTCTTTAAGAAACCAAAAGCAAAGAATGCGGCCTCTACTTTGACCATTATGGCTTTGATTTTGGGGATCATGTTTGCAGGGATTACCTTCCTCAATTACTGGGTGGGTGTCGTTCCAGCAAAAGGGGTAACAACTCTAGCCCAAATGGCCCAAGCTATCTTAGGGAATTCCCCAGTCGGAAAAGCCTTCTTTTACGTCTTCCAATTATCAACAGCCTTGATCTTGGCAGTTGCGGCGAATACCGGTTTCTCAGCCTTTCCAATGTTGGCCTTTAACATGGCTAAAAACAAATACATGCCACACATGTATATGGAAAAAGGGGATCGTCTGGGCTATTCCAATGGGATTTTAACCTTGGCGATTGGTGCCATCGTCTTGCTCTTGATCTTTGATGGGCAAACAGAAAGTTTGATTCCGCTTTATACCATTGGGGTCTTCATTCCTTTTGCCCTTTCTCAAACAGGGATGGTGATCCACTGGAAACGCCAATATCAAAAAGGATTTCTTAAGTATTCGCTTGCCAATATCCTGGGGGCAGCCATCTGTTATGGGATTGTCTTGATCCTCTTATTATTCCGTTTGCGTGAGATTTGGCCCTTCTTCCCTATTATTGGTCTCTTGCTTTGGATGTTCTTGAGCATTCGTAATCACTATGATAAAGTTGCGGCCCAATTGCGCTTGGGAGGTCAGATTGAAAAGACAAGTTATGTGGGGAATACCGTGATTGTCCTTGTTGGGAATGTCACTCAGGTAAGTGTGGGAGCTATGAGTTATGCAAATAGCCTAGGAAACGATGTTGTGGCAATGCACGTCTCAACGGAAGAAACCAAGGTCAAAGATGCCGAGGTAGCAGAAGAATTTAAGCATTATTTCCCTCATATTCGCTTTGAAAATGTCATGACGAGTTACCGGGATATTATCCAACCAACAGTTGAATTTGTCTCAAAAGTAGCTGAGGAGGCCAAGGAAAAAGGCAACACCGTCACAGTCTTAGTCCCTCAATTCATTCCTAAAAAACATTGGCAAAATATTCTCCACAACCAAATGAGTTTGAAATTGAAGTACGCTCTTCGTTGGCATGAAGAAGTAGTTGTGGCAAGTTATTCTTACCATTTGTCTGAATAACCATCGCATAAAGAAAAGATATCTGTTTGAGAGGCAATTCGGATTAAAAATAAAGCTGTCTAAAAAACTTTCCGCTGTTAGAAAAGTTTTAGTATATTCTTGATTCATTTTAAATATTAGAACTCATTATGATTTCAATACAGAATCACTTAACTTATTCTACTTAAAAATAGTTTTTTCTATGTTATAAGATGTCTGCTTTGGCAGGCATTTTTTGAATGATCTGAGAGGAATAGTATCCATTCAAAAGTCCTGTAAGACATAGTCTTAATCTTGAAAAAATATTAGAAAAATGCTAAAATTAAAAGAACATTTTAGATTTTGGAAGTTTCAAAGTAAGGAAAAAAATGGCAAATTTATTAAAAACAATTATTGAAAATGATCGAGGCGAAATCAAACGCCTTGAAAAAATGGCTGACAAGGTCTTTTCTTATGAAGAGCAAATGGCAGCTTTGACAGATGATGAATTAAAAGCGAAAACAGTTGAGTTTAAGCAACGCTACCAAGATGGTGAGTCTTTAGATGATCTCTTGTACGAGGCTTTTGCAGTTGTTCGTGAAGGGGCAAAACGGGTCCTTGGTTTGTTCCCATACAAGGTTCAGGTCATGGGGGGAATCGTCCTTCACCATGGTGACGTTCCAGAGATGCGTACAGGGGAAGGAAAAACCCTGACAGCAACCATGCCGGTATACTTGAATGCCTTGTCTGGCAAAGGGGTGCACGTTGTTACTGTCAATGAATATTTGACAGAGCGGGATGCAACAGAGATGGGAGAACTTTACTCATGGCTAGGCCTTTCAGTAGGGATCAACCTTGCAGCGAAATCTCCAGCTGAGAAAAAAGAAGCTTACCTCTGTGATATCACTTACTCAACCAACTCAGAGATCGGGTTTGACTACTTGCGTGACAACATGGTTGTTCGTGCAGAAAACATGGTTCAACGTCCATTGAACTATGCCTTGGTTGATGAGGTAGACTCGATCTTGATTGACGAAGCTCGTACACCGTTGATCGTTTCTGGTCAGACAGCTTCTGATACGAGCCAGCTCTATCACATGACAGATGCTTATGTGAAGACTTTGACAGAGGATGATTACATTATCGATGTCCCATCTAAAACCATCGGTTTGTCTGATTCAGGAATCGATAAGGCGGAAAGCTACTTTAATCTTGAAAACTTGTATGATATTGAAAACGTAGCTTTGACTCACTTTATCGACAACGCCCTTCGCGCAAACTACATCATGATCTTGGATATCGACTATGTGGTTAGCGAAGATCAAGAAATCTTGATCGTCGACCAATTTACTGGTCGGACCATGGAAGGTCGCCGTTATTCTGATGGTCTTCACCAAGCGATCGAAGCTAAAGAAGGTGTTCCAGTTCAAGAAGAAACCAAAACATCTGCATCCATTACTTACCAAAACCTCTTCCGTATGTACAAGAAGTTATCAGGGATGACAGGGACAGGGAAAACTGAAGAAGAAGAATTCCGTGAAATTTATAACATTCGCGTGATTCCAATTCCAACCAACCGTCCGATTGCCCGTATTGACCATCCAGACCTTCTCTACCCAAGCTTGAAATCAAAATTCAAGGCTGTTGTGGAAGATGTCAAGTCTCGTCATGAAAAAGGTCAACCAGTCCTAGTAGGTACCGTTGCCGTTGAAACCAGTGATTACCTTTCTCAATTGTTGGTTCAAGCAGGTGTCCCTCACGAAGTTTTGAATGCGAAAAACCACTACAAAGAAGCGCAAATCATCATGAACGCTGGTCAACGTGGTGCTGTTACCATTGCGACCAACATGGCCGGGCGTGGTACCGATATCAAGCTTGGTGAAGGGGTTCGCGAACTCGGTGGTCTTTGTGTCATCGGGACAGAACGTCACGAAAGCCGTCGGATCGATAACCAGCTTCGTGGACGTTCAGGACGTCAAGGGGATCCAGGTGAATCTCAATTCTACTTGTCTCTTGAAGATGAATTGATGCGTCGTTTCGGTTCTGAACGGATCAAAGCAGTGCTTGATCGTTTCAAGTTGAGCGAAGAAGAATCGGTGATTCGTTCAAACATGTTCACCCGTCAGGTAGAGGGTGCTCAAAAACGGGTTGAAGGAAACAACTACGATACCCGTAAACAAGTCCTTCAATACGATGACGTGATGCGGGAACAACGGGAAATTATCTACGCTGAACGCTATGATGTCATCACAGCTAACCGTGACTTGGCACCTGAAATCAAGGCCATGATCAAACGGACCATCAAACGAATTGTTGAAGGAGCTAGCCATTCAAGCAAGGAAGAACGTATTGAAGCGATTCTGAACTTTGCCAAATACAATTTGGTTCCTGAAGATACCATTTCTGAAAGTGATATTGAAGGAAAATCTGACAAGGAAGTCATTGATTACTTGTATGCACGTGCAGAAGAAATCTATGCTAGTCAAGTAGCGAAATTGCGTGACGAAGAGTCTGTGCAAGAATTCCAAAAAGTCTTGATCCTTCGTGTGGTGGACAGCAAGTGGACTGACCATATTGATGCCTTAGATCAATTGCGAAATGCCGTTGGACTCCGTGGATATGCGCAAAATAACCCAGTGGTAGAATACCAATCGGAAAGTTTCCGTATGTTTAACGATATGATCGGATCGATTGAATTTGATGTGACTCGTCTCATGATGAAAGCCCAAATTCACGAGCAAGAACGTCCACGTACGGAACACAGTATTTCAACAACTGCGACTCGCAATATTGCAGCGCAACAAGATATTCCGTCAGGCATTGATTTGTCACAAGTGAAACGTAACGATTTGTGTCCATGTGGTTCAGGTAAGAAATTTAAAAACTGTCACGGACGTAAATTTTGATTTTTTCTCAATGAGAAGAGAGATGAAGGTATAGAAACAAAAGGAGGCTGTATGGTATTCATTACAAAGAGTAATAAGATTGATGAGCAAGAGATCACTTCGCTTTACCGCTTGGAAGGTCCAGCCTTGGAGCGCAAAGAAGCGCGTGATCGAGAGTTGGAAGCTATTATCAAAGGAGAAGACCAACGGATCCTTCTTGTGATTGGACCTTGCTCTTCTGATAATGAAGAAGCTGTGATGGACTATGCCCGTCGCTTGGCAGACTTGCAAGAGCAAGTCAAAGATCAGATTTTCATTGTGATGCGGGTCTATACGGCTAAACCTCGGACCAATGGGGATGGCTATAAAGGCTTGATGCACCAACCAGATACACATGCAGCACCAAGCTTTGTGGATGGTTTGAAGGCAGTCCGACATCTCCACTATCGTGTGATTACAGGAACTGGTTTGACAACTGCGGATGAGTTGCTTTATCCAGCAAGTCTTCCTTATGTTGAAGATTTGATTTCCTATCATGCCATTGGAGCGCGTTCGGTTGAAGATCAGGAGCACCGCTTTGTATCTAGTGGGATCTCTGCTCCGACAGGTATGAAGAATCCAACTTCTGGAAATCTTTCTGTTATGTTCAATGCGATTTATGCGGCTCAACACCCCCAAAACTTTTTGTTCAATGCCCAAGCAGTGGAAACATCAGGAAATCCTTTAGCCCATGCGATCCTTCGTGGAGGCTTGGATGCAAGTGGTAAGAATATTCCTAATTACCATTATGAAGATTTGCTAGCGGCAGCAAAACGCTATAGCGAAATGGGCTTGCAACATCCTTTCATTCTGGTGGATACCAACCATGACAATTCTGGCAAACAATTCGAAGAGCAAGTACGCATCGTGAGAGAAACCATGATGAACCGTGCTTGGAACAAGGATTTGGCAACTTTAGTTCGTGGTTTCATGATTGAATCCTATCTAGAAGATGGCCGTCAAAATGAGCCAGTGGTTTATGGTCAATCCATCACAGACCCTTGCCTAGGTTGGGAAAAAACACAGGCTTTGGTCAAAGAAATTGCAACGATGAATAAGTAAAAGGCAGGGGCGGAAGGAGTGATTCTTTAGCCCCTTCTCTTTTGTCAGTAAAACGATACTGAAACAATAAATAAGGATAAAACAAGATGATCAAAGGACATGGCATCGATATCGAATCGATCGCTGCGATTGAAAAAGCCTATCAGAAGAATACTCGATTCGCTGAAAAGGTCTTAACCGAGGCTGAGCGAGAGCGCTTTGAGGAATTGTCTGGGAAACGGAAAATGGAATATTTAACGGGCCGATGGTCCGCCAAAGAAGCCTTTTCGAAGGCAATGGGAACAGGGATTGGACCGGTTGGTTTTCAAGATTTAGAAATTTTAAATGATGCCCACGGAGCCCCCTATTTTTCCAAGTCTCCTTTTTCTGGGAAGGTATGGATTTCGATCAGTCACAAGGGAGACCTAGTGTCGACCAGTGTCATTTTGGAGGAAAAAAATGAAAGCAAGTAAACATAGACCAACTGTTGCAAGAGTCGATTTGGATGCCATTGCCTTTAATGTGCAACAAGTCAGTGAGCATATTCCGAGTCAAGCTTTGAAATATGCAGTCGTCAAGGCCAACGCCTATGGTCATGGGGTCGTTGCAGTAACCCAAAAATTGGCGCCTCAGGTAGATGGTTTTTGTGTTTCCAATATGGATGAAGCCCTCGAAATCCGTGAAGAAGGCTTGCAACACCCTATTTTGATTTTGGGAGTTGTGCCAAGTGAAACAGTGAATCTAGCCAAAGAGCATGACATCCGCTTAACGGTGGCCAGTCTTGCTTGGTTGGACCAATTGCTTGGAGAAGAAGCAGATCTTTCAGGATTGAAGGTCCATATCAAGGTGGATTCAGGAATGGGGCGGATCGGATTCCGAACTATCGAAGACATCAAAGTGGCTGAACGCCTCCTCTTGGCAGCTGGAGCTGAAATTGAAGGAATCTTTACTCATTTTGCGACAGCAGATGAAGCAGATGATCGAAAATTCCAAGCGCAATACCACTTTTTCAAAGAAGTATTGGCTGCTCTTGAAACCCTTCCTCCTATTGTCCATGCTAGTAATTCTGCTACCTCTTTGTGGCATGCGGATACGATTTTCACAGCTGTGCGCTTGGGAGATGTCATGTATGGTTTGAATCCGAGTGGTTCTGTGCTAGCCTTGCCTTATGAAATCAAGCCAGCTTTGAGTTTGGTGAGCGAATTAGTTCATGTGAAACAGTTAGAAGCTGGTCAAGATATTGGCTACGGGGCAACCTATACGACGGAAGAATCCCAATGGATCGGGACGATTCCTATCGGCTATGCGGATGGCTGGATCCGAGAGATGCAAAATTTCCATGTACTGATTAAGGGTGATTATTGTCCCATTGTTGGTCGCGTTTCGATGGACCAGGTAACGGTTCGCCTTCCCGAAGAATTGCCTCTGGGGACCAAGGTTACCCTGATTGGACGCGAGGGCGAGAAAGAAATCACGGCAACAGAGGTTGCAGATTACCGTGGTACTATTAATTATGAAGTGGTCTGTCTCTTGAGTGATCGGATTCCTCGTGACTATACAGGTGAAGAATAAGAAGAAGCAGGTGGGATTTTCCCGGATGGACCTGCTTTTTTATAAAAGAAAGGAGGAGAAATGAATCTACACCAACCCTTATCGGTACTGCCTGGAGTCGGTCCAAAATCGGCGGAAAAATTTAAAAAGTTAGGGATTGAAACCTTAGAAGATCTGCTCTTGTATTTCCCCTTTCGCTATGAAGACTTCAAAACGCGCAATGTTTTAGAGTTGGAAGATGGGGAAAAAGCCGTCATCTCTGGGGTGGTAGCAACACCAGCCAATGTCCAATATTATGGCTACAAACGAAATCGCTTGCGTTTTTCGATCAAACAGGGAGACCAGGTCATTGCGGTTAATTTTTTCAACCAACCCTATCTAGCAGACAAAATTGAGGTTCAGCAGACAGTGGCGATTTTTGGGAAATGGGACAAGGCCAAGGGGAGTTTGACAGGGATGAAACTCCTGGCTCAAGTGGAAGATGATTTGCAGCCGGTCTATCGAGTGACACAAGGAGTCAGCCAAAACAGCCTGGTGAAATTGATCAAAATAGCATTCGACCAGGGCTTGGACCAGCTTTTAGAAGAGAATGTACCCCAAATCTTACGAGATCGTTATCAACTCATGTCTCGTTCCCAAGCAGTGCAAGCTATGCATTTTCCTAAGGATCTGGCAGAGTACAAGCAAGCTCTTCGCCGGGTAAAATTTGAAGAGCTCCTCTTTTTCCAGCTGCAACTCCAAGTGCTAAAAGAAGAAAACCACGATGCCAGCCAAGGGATTTCCTTGGCCTGTGATCCAGAAAAATTAGCAGAACGAAAAAAACAGCTTCCTTTTGAGCTAACGCAAGCTCAAGAAAACAGCTTGAATGAAATCTTGACAGATATGGCTTCTCCTTATCATATGAACCGCTTGCTTCAAGGGGATGTAGGAAGCGGGAAGACAGTCGTGGCCGGTCTTGCTATGTATGCAGCCTTAAGCGCTGGGAAGCAAGCAGCCTTGATGGTTCCAACGGAGATTTTGGCAGAGCAGCACAAGGAAAGCTTGCAAAATCTTTTTCCAGATTTGCCAATTGCCCTTCTAACAGGAGGGTTAAAGGTGGCTGAGAAACGAGAAGTCTTAGAAGAGATCGCATCAGGAACAGTTCAACTGATTGTGGGAACACATGCCTTGATTCAAGAGGGAGTTCACTACCAAGATCTTGGCTTGGTCATTATTGATGAGCAGCACCGTTTTGGGGTTTCCCAGCGCCGTATTCTTCGAGAAAAAGGACAAAATCCAGACGTTCTGATGATGACGGCGACCCCCATCCCTCGGACCTTGGCTATTACAGCCTTTGGAGATATGGATGTGTCCATTATTGATCAGATGCCTGCGGGACGCAAAGAAATCATCACACGTTGGGTCAAGCATGAGCAGTTAGAAGTGGTTCTCGATTGGTTAGTCAAAGAACTTGGCAAAGGTTCTCAAGCTTACTTTATTTCCCCATTGATTGAGGAGTCAGAGGCGCTAGATTTGAAAAACGCCCTTGCTCTCCAAGAAGAGCTAGAGGCCTTCTTTGGTCAGCGAGCACGCATTTCTCTTCTTCACGGGAAGATGAAAAGTGAAGAAAAAGATGCCATCATGCAGGCCTTTAAAGAGCACCAAGTCGATGTTTTGGTGTCTACGACCGTTATTGAAGTAGGAGTCAACGTACCCAATGCAACCGTTATGGTCATTATGGATGCAGATCGGTTTGGTCTTAGTCAGCTTCACCAGCTACGAGGCCGGGTTGGGCGGGGAAACAAGCAATCCTATGCTATTCTAGTAGCCAACCCTAAGACAGATAGTGGCAAGCAGCGCATGAAAATCATGACAGAGACAACCAATGGGTTTGTGCTGGCGGAAGAAGATTTGAAAATGAGAGGCTCAGGTGAAATCTTTGGAACCCGTCAATCTGGGATTCCAGAATTTCAAGTGGCGGATTTGGTAGAAGATTATCCCATTCTGGAAGAAGCAAGGAAAGTTGCCAGCCAGATCGTAGCCACGCCAGATTGGCGCGAACACCCCGATTGGCATTTGCTCTCGCTTTATTTAGAAAAGAAAGAACATTTAGACTAAAATATAAAAAAGGAGTAGAGAGGAAATTCTTTGGATTCCAGTCTACTCCCTTTAAGATTGTATTTTACGGGCTTTGTATCTTATTAACTGAACACGGGCTGCGGATTGTGTCAAAAAGATGAATCCTCCTAGAATCTTTTGGATTCTTCGTCGTATTCTCTATTTTGACTGTATCCGCTATGCCCTTTGTATCTTATTTTACCCTTCGATATAGTCTTTGAGTTCTTGTCCTTTCAGGCCAGCATTGAGGGCGATGAGAAGTTTGATGCGAGCTTTGGGGGCATTTAATTCTTTGATGAAAAAGACACCTGCTTGATGGAGTTGGACGCCTCCTCCTTCATATGCGTAGACGGGTTCAGCGATCCCGTTGAAGCAGCGTGATACTAAAGCGATTGGAAGTCCTGCATCCATGAATTCTTGGAGTTTATGTGCCGTTTCTTTAGGGATGTTTCCTGCTCCAAAGGCTTCGATAATGAGGCCATCGAGCTTTGAAAGATCCAGCATGTCCAGTAGATCGGTTTTCATCCCTGCATAGGTAGCAATGATCGGAACGAACCCATCGATGGTATTGAGATCAAAGCGCACCCTTGGCTCGGCTGTTTTAAAGAAGAGGATTTCCTTTTTCATGACCAAACCTAGTGGACCGTGGGTTGGTGTCTGGAAGGTGCTGACATTGGTGGTATGGGTTTTGGTGACGTACTTAGCCGCATGAATTTCATCGTTCATGACGACTAAGACGCCTTTATCGCGTGCTTTTGGATCGGCAGCCACTCGAAGGGCTGTCAGAAAATTATAGACGCCATCGCTTCCGAGCTCGTTGGAGCTTCGCATAGCTCCTGTAATGACCACAGCGATCTCTGGTAACTCCATGGTATCCAAGAAATAAGCCGTTTCTTCCAGCGTATCTGTCCCGTGGGTGATAACGATGCCGTCGTAGTTGTGAGCTTCCTCTTTGATTTTTTGATATAGGGCTAACATGTGACGAGGGGTCATTTGAGGGCTGGGAAGGTTGAAGAAGTCCTCTGAGGTGACTGCAATTCCTTCAATTGGTGAAGTGACTTGGGTCATGGGATTGACTTCATTGGTAATCACTGCTCCAGAGTCATCTGCTGCCATCGAAATGGTCCCTCCAGTATGTAGTGCTAAAATTTTCTTAAACATGTGAAGCTCCTTGGAATATGTGATATAATTTATTTTATCATAAAAAGAAAGAAACAGTAGACATGGAAATAAAAGCAGTCTTTTTTGATATCGATGGAACCTTGGTTAATGATAGTCGAGCAGTCCTAAAATCAACAGAAAAAGCCATTCAGTCTTTAAAGGAAGAAGGGATCTATGTAGGCCTTGCGACAGGGCGGGGACCGGCCTTTGTCAAACCGTTTATGGAACGCTATGGTTTTGATTTCGCAGTGACCTATAATGGTCAGTATATTTTGACCAAGGACCGCGTGTTGTTTACCAGCCCAATCGATAAAAAGAGTCTGCACCAACTAATTGACTATGCTCGAGAACACCGTAAGGAAATTGCTCTCGGTAGCAAGGATGGGGTATTTGGTTCTCGGATTATGAGTTTTGGGATGAGTCCTATTTCAACCTGGTCTAGTCGCTTTGTACCCCGCAAAATGGCTCGTACAGTCAGTCGTGGATTTAACAAAGTGGTCAGCAAGGTCGTCCCACAAGATCAGGACACCCTCTTTGCACTCGCGCAAGAACCGATCTACCAAGTGTTGATCTTATCGAGTCCAGAAGAGACTGCAAAAATTGAAAAAGAGTTTCCACATCTGAAATTCACACGTTCCAGTCCTTTTGCGGCAGATGTCCTCAACCCGGGGATTTCCAAGTTAGAAGGGATTCGCATCGTTGGTCAGGAATTTGGCTTTGACATTGATGAGGTGATGGCTTTTGGAGATTCTGATAATGACTTAGAGATGCTTTCAGGTGTTGGCTTGTCCATTGCGATGGGAAATGGAACGACCAGTGTCAAGGCGATTGCCAAGCATACAACGACTAGTAATGGCAAGGATGGCATCCAAAAGGCCCTGCAACACTTTGGTATTCTCTCAGAGAAAGAACTCTTTCTTTCTAAGGATGATCACTTCAATAAGGTCAAAACCTTCCATGGCGTGATGGATGGAGAAACTCAAGAAAAACCTGTTGTCTGGCAGCCTCAAGAAGCCCTTTATCGAACCATGTTCAAGCAAGAGGAGTTGGTAGAATTTGTCCGAGCAGCTAGCCGTAATGAGGAAGAATTTGACCGCTCGGTAGCAGCTCTTCACGAAGCTTTGGATAAGGCTGCAGATAAGGTTCGTAGCAAACATCCAGCTGAGATCTCCATGGTAGGGCAGGTTGATGCCTTGATTGATACCCTCTATCTGACTTATGGTAGCTTTGTTCTAATGGGGGTCGATCCTGAAGAGGTCTTTGAGATTGTTCACCGGGCCAATATGGGCAAGATTTTCCCAGATGGAAAGGCGCACTTTGATCCAGTAACCCACAAAATTCTGAAGCCAGATGATTGGGAAGAAAAATACGCTCCAGAACCAGCCATCAAAAAAGAACTTGATCGCCAGCTGAAGGCCTACGAAAAACATGCAAAACAAAAAGAAGCAAAGAAAGACAACTAAAAAGAGAGTAGGACAGAAATCGGTAATTCGTTAGAATTCGATTTCGTCGTCCCACCTCCGCACAGTTGAGTAGGGCTGTAAAAGCTGATGAAATCAGCGTAGTAGAGCCCACTCAACCACTGCGTCTTGCTCGACAATCCAAAAATAATTGAGAGGCTAGGACTTTTGTCCCAGCCTCTTCAGATTGAAGATAAAGTCTTCTGAAAAACTTTCATTAGGTGAGTACGGACGTTAGGTGAAATGATCCAGTGGATGATTTCAGCAATCCAGGAAGTTCCATGACTTATTAAGATACATACAAAGGGCGTTCGCGGATAAAGTCAAAATAGGGAGTAGGACAGAAGCACTGTTGTATGGGATTGCTTCGTTGTCCTGCCCCCACAAGGCTGATTAGGATTCTTCCTCCGGGCTAAAAGGCGGGAGAAGAATTCAATCAGCTACTGTGTCTTGGATTTAGTACTAATGTATTTTACGCTTTTGACACAATCCGCAGCCCGTGTTCAATTCGTTTTGAACCCCTTCGCTTTTCAATTTCTGGGCTCAGGCTAAAACAGTTCCCGGAACTGTTTTACTCTCAAAATTCCCGAGTGCTAGAAACAATAGTGTTTCTAGCACTTTTCTCACGGCGGAAAGTATTTAATCTTCAAAAAATAAAAGTCATTTTTTGAAAATCATCTAGCTGTTTTATGTAAAACAATAGTTTGTCTACATTCAAAAAGTTTGGAACCTTTGTTCCAAACTTTTTGTTGCTTACATGGTTTTATCCTTATCACGTACCACTAGTAAGTCTACTTTGGCGTGGCGAAGGATATATTCTGAGGAAGATCCGACCATTAACCGTTCGAATGCATTGAGTCCGGTAGCTCCGACCATAATAAGGTCAACCCCTTCTTTACTTGGGATATCATTGGCCAAGAGGACTTTTGGATTTCCCATTTCTACAACAGTCACAACATTTTGAACGCCGACTTTTTCAGCACGTTCCTTGTAGCCTTTGAGCAATTCATTGGCTTCTTCTTGCAATTCTTCGTAGACCTCAGCATCAAAAGTTGAGACGCTTTGAAGGGCACGGGTATCGATGACGTGGACAATAGTCAATTTAGAGCCGTTGCGAAGAGAAACATTAACCCCTTTTTCAAAGGCTAATTCTGCTTCATGGGAACCGTCGACAGCGACCATAATGTTTTCGTATTTTTGAGACATAATCCTACCTCCTTATAGCTTGAAAACATGGATAGAATAGAAGGTAACTCTATTCCTTATACACTTATATTTTATCCCTTTTAGGCTAGAATGTAAAGGTAAAGTCTCGCTTTTTCTAGTATATTTTTGCAGGATTTTTAAAGTCCTCGGTTTGTACTCTATTTGAACTAGTGGTATAATAGAGATAATTTCGTGAATCGAGGCAGAAAATGAAGGAATATAATAAATCAAGCAAACTCGAACATGTCGCTTACGATATTCGTGGTCCAGTCTTGGAAGAAGCGATGCGCATGCGAGCAAATGGAGAAAAGATTCTTCGTTTGAATACAGGAAATCCTGCTGAATTTGGCTTTACAGCTCCAGATGAAGTCATCCATGATCTGATCATGAATGCGCGTGATAGTGAAGGTTATTCGGATTCAAAAGGGATCTTTTCAGCCCGTAAGGCCATCATGCAGTATTGTCAATTGAAGAAAATTCCAAATGTCGATATCAATGATATTTACCTTGGAAATGGGGTGAGTGAGCTGATCGTCATGTCCATGCAAGGGCTTTTGGACAATGGGGATGAAGTATTGGTACCGATGCCAGACTATCCTCTTTGGACGGCGGCAGTCAGCCTAGCTGGTGGGAACGCGGTTCACTATCTTTGTGACGAAGAAGCAAACTGGTATCCAGATATCGAGGATATCAAGTCGAAAATTACCTCGAATACCAAGGCTATCGTTGTCATCAACCCGAATAACCCAACAGGTGCCCTCTATCCAGATGAGATCCTGCTTGAGATTGTAGAGATCGCTCGTCAAAATAACTTGATCATCTTTGCGGATGAAATTTACGATCGTTTGGTCATGGATGGTGAAAAACATACGGCTATCGCAAGTTTAGCGCCTGATCTCTTCTGTGTGAGTATGAATGGCTTGTCAAAATCTCACCGGATTGCCGGTTTCCGTGTTGGTTGGATGGTTCTATCCGGACCAAAACATCATGTGAAGGGCTATATCGAAGGTTTGAACATGTTGTCCAATATGCGTCTTTGTTCAAATGTCTTGGCTCAACAAGTTGTGCAAACCTCTCTTGGAGGCTATCAATCCGTGGATGAACTCTTGCTTCCAGGTGGTCGAATCTACGAACAACGCAACTTTATTTACAAAGCTATCAATGATATTCCAGGCCTCTCAGCTGTTAAGCCCAAAGCTGGTCTCTATATCTTCCCTAAGATTGATCGGGACATGTATCGCGTGGATGATGATGAACAATTTGTTTTAGAGTTCTTGAAACAAGAAAAAATTCTCTTGGTTCATGGCCGTGGCTTTAATTGGAAGGACCCAGATCACTTCCGGATCGTTTACCTCCCACGTGTGGATGAATTGGCTCAAATTCAAGAAAAAATGACTCGTTTCTTGAAACAATACAAACGCTAATTATCATGAAGGATTGAAGATGAAGGTCTTCAATCTTTTTTTGATTCATTCTATAAATTCCATGCCATCGAATCGACATTTTTCTGAATTGCGCATAATTGTAGGAAAAATAAATAATTTTCAGATAATTTGATTGAAATTCCCACACTTATATGATATACTTTAGCTGACTATATGCGAGGTTTATTATGGCAAACTTATTAGAAAAGACACGTAAAATTACATCCATCTTGAAACGGACTGATGAGCAGTTGCAAGTCGAGATGCCTTACAATGATATTGCCCAACAATTGGCGGATATTATCAATTGTAATGCTTGTATTATTAATAGCAAGGGAACCCTTCTTGGTTATTTCATGCGTTACAAGACTAACAATGACCGAGTAGAAGCTTTCTTTCAAAATAAAAAATTACCAGAAGATTATGCCAAGGCAGCAAGCTTAGTTTATGATACAGAAGCAAACCTTCCCATCGAGCATGATTTGACAGTCTTTCCAGTAGAGACCAAGTCTGAATTTCCTGAAGGCTTGACGACAATTGCGCCCATTCATGTTTCTGGGATTCGTTTGGGGTCTTTGATCATTTGGCGGAATGATAAAGAGTTTGACGACGATGATTTGATCTTGGTTGAGATTGCTAGTACCGTGGTAGGAATTCAAATGTTGAACTACCAACGCGAGGAAGATGAGAAGAATATTCGTCGCCGGACAGCAGTGAATATGGCCGTCAATACCTTATCTTACTCTGAATTGCGGGCCGTATCTGCTATCCTTAGTGAATTGAAAGGAAACGAGGGGCAGTTGACCGCTTCTATCATCGCGGATCGTATTGGGATTACCCGCTCTGTGATTGTCAATGCACTTCGGAAATTGGAGTCAGCTGGCATTATTGAAAGCCGTTCTCTTGGAATGAAGGGAACCTATCTCAAAGTGTTGATTCCAGATATCTTTGAAGAAATTAAGAAAAGAGATTACTAATGACCAAAGCCTTGATTTCAATTGACTACACTGTCGATTTCGTAGCAGATGATGGTAAGCTTACGGCAGGTGCTCCTGCACAAGCCATTTCCGAGACCATTGCTCAGGTGACCCAATTGGCCTTTGACCAAGGAGCCTATATCTTTTTTGCCATTGATGCGCATGATGTAGAGGATCCTTTTCATCCTGAAAGCAAGCTCTTCCCACCTCATAATATCATTGGGACCAGCGGACGTGATTTGTACGGCCCTTTGGCAGATTTTTATCGGGAGCACAAAGCGGATCCACGCGTCTTTTGGATGGACAAACGTCATTATTCTGCTTTTTCAGGAACGGACCTAGATATCCGCCTTCGAGAACGTCATGTAGATACCGTTATTTTGACAGGTGTCTTGACTGATATCTGTGTCCTCCATACAGCGGTTGATGCCTACAACCTCGGCTATCAGATCGAAGTCGTGGAACCTGCAGTGGCGTCGCTCACTCATGAAAATCATCAGTTTGCCTTGAATCATTTCAAGCATGTCTTAGGGGCAAGCTTGGTAGATAAAACTTTAAGTGAAAATAAATAAAGAGTATGGAATTAGTTGAGTGCAGTTCTCAATTAGTCTCATCTCTTTTTCTTATTTTAATGCAACATGAAAAGCTAAAATTATGATAAAATAGAAGGTATTGGAAATTATCATTTCACGAAAGGAAGCAAGATGAAAATTACGCAAGAAGAGGTAACCCACGTTGCCAATCTTTCAAAATTGAAATTCTCCCCAGAAGAGACTGCTGAGTTTGCGACAACCTTGTCGAAGATTGTCGACATGGTAGAATTGTTGGAAGAAGTGGACACAACCGGTGTTGCCCCAACAACGACCATGGCTGATCGTAAGACTGTATTGCGTCCGGATGTTGCTGAAAAAGGGACTGACCGTGACCGCTTGTTTAAAAATGTACCGGAAAAAGACAATTATTACATCAAGGTACCAGCTATCCTAGAAGATGGAGGAGATGCCTAATGTCATTCAACCATAAAACCATTGAAGAGTTGCACGACCTCCTTGTCTCTAAGGAAATTTCGGCAACGGAATTGACACAAGCGACGCTTGACGATATCAAGGCGCGTGAAGAAGCCGTCAATGCCTTTGTAACGGTGGCAGAAGAAGTGGCTCTTGCGCAAGCCAAGGCCATTGATGAAAAGGGAATTGATGCAGATAACCTCTTGTCAGGGATTCCACTCGCTGTCAAAGACAATATCTCAACAGATGGCATCTTGACTACTGCGGCATCAAAAATGCTCTACAACTACGAGCCAATCTTTGATGCGACAGCTGTTGCCAATGCCAAAGCCAAAGATATGATTGTCATCGGGAAGACCAACATGGATGAATTTGCCATGGGTGGATCTGGAGAAACTTCTTACTATGGACCAACCAAGAATGCTTGGGACCACAGCAAGGTGCCTGGTGGATCTTCTAGTGGTTCAGCAGCTTCTGTCGCTTCAGGGCAAGTCCGTTTGTCCCTTGGTTCAGATACAGGTGGTTCTATCCGTCAACCGGCTGCCTTCAACGGGATTGTTGGTCTCAAACCAACTTATGGAACGGTTTCCCGTTTTGGTCTCATTGCCTTTGGTAGCTCACTCGACCAAATTGGACCTTTCGCTCCAACCGTTAAGGAAAATGCCCTCTTGCTCAATGTTATTGCCAGTGAAGATGCTAAGGATTCAACTTCAGCGCCAGTGCGCGTAGCAGACTTTACTTCTAAGATTGGTCAAGACATCAAAGGCATGAAGATTGCCCTTCCAAAGGAATACCTCGGTGAAGGGATCGACCCAGAAGTCAAAGAAACCATCCTTAATGCGGCCAAACACTTTGAAAAATTGGAAGCAACTGTCGAAGAAGTTAGCCTTCCACACTCTAAATATGGGGTTGCCGTTTATTACATCATCGCTTCATCTGAAGCTTCTTCAAACTTGCAACGTTTCGATGGGATTCGCTATGGTTTCCGTGCGGAAGATGCTAAAAACTTGGATGATATCTACGTGAACACTCGTAGTCAAGGCTTTGGTGATGAGGTCAAACGCCGGATCATGCTTGGTACCTTTAGTTTGTCATCTGGTTACTACGATGCTTACTACAAGAAAGCTGGTCAAGTCCGTACCCTTATTATCCAAGACTTCGAAAAAGTCTTTGCGGATTACGACCTTATCCTTGGTCCAACAGCTCCAAGTGTAGCCTTTGATTTGGATTCGCTCAACCATGACCCGGTTGCCATGTACTTGGCGGACCTCTTGACTATTCCAGTCAACTTGGCAGGTCTTCCAGGGATTTCGATTCCTGCAGGTTTTGCGCAAGGTCTTCCAGTTGGTTTGCAGTTGATTGGTCCGAAGTATTCTGAAGAAACCATCTATCAAGCTGCTGCTGCCTTTGAAGCAACGACGGATTACCACAAGCAACAACCCCTTATTTTCGGAGGTGACAATTAATGAACTTTGAAACAGTCATCGGACTTGAAGTCCACGTTGAATTGAATACAAACTCAAAAATTTTCTCACCAACCTCTGCCCACTTTGGGAACGAGCAAAATGCCAATACCAATGTGATTGACTGGTCTTTCCCAGGGGTGCTTCCTGTCTTGAACAAGGGTGTTGTGGATGCTGGTATCAAGGCTGCTTTGGCCTTGAATATGGATATCCATCAGCATATGCACTTTGACCGGAAGAACTATTTCTATCCTGATAATCCAAAGGCCTACCAAATTTCGCAATTTGACGAGCCAATCGGTTACAACGGTTGGATTGAAGTGCAATTGGAAGACGGCTCAACTAAGAAAATCGGGATTGAACGGGCCCACTTGGAAGAAGATGCCGGTAAGAATACCCACGGAACAGATGGATTCTCTTATGTAGACCTTAACCGTCAAGGGGTTCCATTGATTGAAATCGTTTCTGAAGCCGATATGCGTTCTCCTGAAGAAGCCTATGCTTATTTGACAGCTTTGAAAGAAGTCATCCAGTACACTGGTATTTCTGATGTCAAGATGGAAGAAGGATCGATGCGGGTCGATGCCAACATTTCCCTTCGCCCATACGGTCAAGAGGAATTTGGTACCAAGACGGAGTTGAAAAACTTGAACTCTTTCTCAAACGTCCGTAAGGGTCTTGAATACGAAGTTGAGCGCCAAGCGAAAATCTTGCGTTCAGGTGGGGTCATTCGTCAAGAAACACGCCGTTATGATGAAGCTAACAAGAGCACGATTCTTATGCGTGTCAAAGAAGGAGCAGCGGATTACCGTTACTTCCCAGAACCAGACCTACCATTGTTTGAAATCTCAGATGAGTGGATCGAGGAAATGCGTACTGAGTTGCCAGAGTTTCCAAAAGACCGTCGTGCTCGCTACGTTGCAGAGCTTGGCTTGTCTGACTATGATGCCAACCAATTGACAGCGACGAAAGTCACTTCTGACTTCTTTGAAGCAGCTGTAGTTCTTGGTGGCGATGCTAAACAAGTGTCTAACTGGCTCCAAGGTGAAGTGGCACAATTCTTGAATGCAGAAGGCAAAACGCTGGAAGAAATCCAATTGACACCAGAAAACTTGGTTGAAATGATTGCCATCATCGAAGATGGAACCATCTCATCTAAAATTGCCAAGAAAGTCTTCGTTCACTTGGCGAAAAATGGTGGCGGTGCGCGTGAATACGTCGAAAAAGCTGGATTGGTACAGATTTCAGATCCTGAAGTCTTAATCCCAATCATCCACCAAGTCTTTGCAGACAATGAAGCAGCCGTAGCCGACTTCAAGTCAGGTAAACGTAACGCTGACAAGGCCTTCACAGGTTTCCTTATGAAAGCAACCAAAGGCCAAGCCAACCCACAAGTAGCACTCAAGTTACTTGCCCAAGAATTGGCTAAGTTGAAAGATAGTGAATAAAAGGAACAGTTACTAGGAAGTATCTGTCGGATTCATGATAGAGACATCTTAGAAACTTTCCTTAAGTGAGTTCGGACGTCAGCGAACTTCGAAGAAGTTCCATGACTTAGTTTTGAACCTAAAGTTTCAAAACTCCCGAGTGCCTGAAACAATTATGTTTCAGGCACTTTTCTCACGGCGGAAAGTTTCAGTATATGTTTACATTCTAACAGGCACCTTTTTGTGTCTGTTTTTACTTTTTCAGAGGGGATGAAAAATGGAATTTAATTGACAAAGTCTTCTGAATTTAATAAAATTAAAAACAGACCGATGGTCTGTTTTTTAAGGAGGGAAGTTACTTGAAACAAGAAATAAAATCAAAAAGAAGTAAAGATCAAATTATTCAAGTGGCTTTATCCTTGTTTTCAAATAAAGGCTATAATGAAACAACGATGGCTGATTTAGTAACGGCGACAGGATTGTCAAAAGGGGCTGTTTACCATCACTTCAAAAGTAAAGAAGAGATTCTACAACTCTTAATGGAAAAAGAAACGATTGCCCTCTCAACTTTTCTAGAAGAATTGTCAAAGAACGAAGAAGTTTCATCAACAGATCGTCTATTACAATTAGTAGATTATTTAATAGGCAATGAGAATATGGAACAGCTTACTGGTATTGACTGGGCACAAAAAATACCGTTTGGTTTGTTGTTTTCTTTAAAAAATACGGTGAATATTCTTTCCAAATATGTAGGAATAATCATTCATCAAGGAAATGAGAAGGGCGAGTTTTCTTGTAAATATCCTTTAGAGACAGCCACAACACTATCTCTATTAATTGATGTGTGGCTTGATCCAACTATATCAGGTGAAGAAATGATCTCATTCTCACAAAAATTAGACTATATTGCATTTTATTTAAACAGTAGCGGTGTTCCTGTTTTAACAGAAAACAAGTGTCAAGAGATTAATCAGTTTTTTCTTAAAGGAGGAAGAAGATGAATCGGTTGTTAAGATTCTTATTTATTTTACTTATCATCGCCATGTCTGGAGCGATTATCTTCCAGCTATTCTTTCCATCCTATATGGGAAGTCATTCGGGATATGGTGTTTCTGTCGGTTGGCAACGGGAGATTGGAATTTGGAATGTGGCAGTTCTTGTGATTCTCATTGCTGTCAATCTCAAATACGATTGGTTTTATCTTCGGACGGTTCTATTGGCTTTGATCCTAGGTGGGATTGGAATTGGGACGAATCATTTATTTGCTTATCTCAACTATCATTTGCCAGTCAATGGGATCGGTGCGCTTGAAAATTATCTCCTGGTCCTTGGTTGGATTTTGGGGTGGAGATTGGAGGTTTGTCGGATACAGAAAAAGTCTTGTAATGTGGAGAGGAAAAGAAGTCATCACTAGGTTTATTTCTTCATTGTCTTCTTTGTTCAGTTTTTCCTTGACAAGCAGAAAGAAAACGTTTACAATGTGGTATATAAAGTTTCCTGAAAAGAAAACTAAAAATCATGAAAACAAGGAGACCATCCTATGGCTACTATGAAAGCAGCACGCTGGCATGCAGCAAAAGACGTTCGTATTGAAGAGGTGGAAGTACCTGAAGTACAACCACATCAAGTAAAGGTGGCAGTTAAGTTCACGGGGATTTGCGGGACAGACTTGCATGAATATTTGGACGGCCCAATCTTCATTCCAACAGAAGAACATGTTTATTCTGGTCAAAAAGCACCAGTTACTTTGGGACATGAATTCTCTGGTGAAATTGTAGAAGTCGGAAGTGATGTCACTCGTGTCAAAGTTGGGGATCGTGTAACCATCGAACCAATTCTTGCAGAGCACAACTTAATTGGTGATTATAACCTTGATCCAAACTTGAACTTCGTCGGCCTCGCTGCAGATGGTGGTTTTGCTAAATATTGTGTCCTTGATGGTGATCTTGTCCATGTGATTCCAGATAGCTTGAGCTATGAACAAGCCGCTCTTACAGAACCTGCTGCTGTAGCTGTGTATGCAGTTCGTCAATCTGCTTTGAAAACTGGTGATACAGCTGTTATCTTTGGTTTAGGCCCAATTGGTCTCTTGATCGTTGAAGCCCTCCGTGCAGCAGGAGCATCAAAAATCTATGCGGTTGAATTGTCTCCTGAACGCCAAGCTAAAGCAGAAGAATTGGGAGCGATCGTTGTTCGCCCAGAAGAAGGAGAAACAGTCGTAGAAGCCATCCATCGTTTGACAGGTGGTGGAGCAGATGTTTCTTATGAAGTCACTGGGGTTCCAGTTGTTTTAGGCCAAGCCCTTGCAGCTGTTCATAAAGCTGGGGAATGTATGGTTGTATCTATCTGGGAACGTGAAGCGAGCATCAATCCAAATGAATTCGCTATTCAAGAAAAATCCCTCAAAGGAATTATTGCTTACCGTCATATCTTCCCTAAAGTCTTGGAATTGATGGAACAAGGTTACTTCTCTGCTGAGAAATTGGTTACCAAGAAAATTAAATTGGAAAATATCGTTGAAGAAGGATTTATTGAATTAACACAAGATAAATCCCAAATCAAGATCTTGGTTCAACCTGAATAAGCTAATAAACTTATATAAAATAATGAAAGGCTGAAACGTGTAGTTTCGGCCTTTTATGATACAATAAAAGTAAGGAACAGATTTGGGAGGGGACTATGTCAAAGACGATGAAGGGGACGCTCATGACCTTGATTGCTGGGATCGCTTGGGGCTTATCAGGAGCTTGTGGTCAATACCTGATGGCTCATGGATTTACAGCGATCGGTTTGACAACGATTCGTTTAATTATTTCGGGAGCAGTTCTATTGCTATTAGCCTTTCTAGCGGATAAGAAAAGAGTGAGAGCCTTTCTAACAGACCGTTCGTCTTATTTGCCCTTGCTCTTGTTTGCATTTTTGGGTTTGTTAATGACTCAATTGACCTATTTAGAAGCGATTCATGCGACAAATGCTGGTACGGCAACTGTTTTACAGTATCTTTGTCCAGTAGGTGTCTTGGCCTACTCGTGTATCAAAGACCGGGTAGCTCCTACGGTATCTGAAATCATTTCGATGGTCTTAGCCATTGCAGGGACCTTTCTCATTGCAACCCATGGTCAACTCAATCAATTGGCGATCACTCCTAAAGGGCTAGCTTGGGGGCTTGTTTCTGCCTTTGCCTATGCCCTCTACATCATTCTGCCTATTCAATTAATTCAAAAATGGGGTAGTATGTTGGTGATTGGTATCGGTATGCTCATCCCAGGACTCATGATGATTCCCTTTACAGGAAGAAGACTTTTTCATGGCCAATATAGCATGGATAATCTGATGGGCTTAATTGGCTTAGTGGTAATTGGGACCATATTTGCCTATACCGTCTTTTTGAAAGGAACTAGCTTAGTTGGACCGGTCAAAGGTAGCCTTCTTGCTTCGATTGAGCCCATTTCAGCTGTATTTTTTGCTTTTGCCATTATGAATGAACATTTCTTTGCCATTGATTTTATCGGGATGGCCATGATCCTTCTTGCAGTTCTCTTGATTTCCCTCAAGGATCTCATGATTCAAAAAGAAAAAGGAATCTTGTAAAACCAAAACCAATTTTTTTTCAGTAAAAAGGTTGAGACGAAAGTCTTGGCCTTTTTGTGATTCTCGTCCTCTGAGGGAGAGTTATCACTATATAGCGTATACATAGTTAGAAAAAGATGTTAGAATAGGGAAAGAATTTTTTAAGGAGATGAGGATGAAAAAGATTTTAAAATGGATCTTATTTGCTGTGGCGACCTTGAGTCTAGTAGCTTGTGGAACTACTGCTCAAAAGACAAATTCGTAGCAAGCAAAGACAGAAAAAGCAGCGAAAAGTTCCGCATCTGACGGTCAAGTCGAGGTGAGTTTAAAAGGAGGGCAATACATCAAGCCACCTGTCCTCAATGACTCAGAAGACGGGACCTATTTAGCCCTTCAATTAGAATTTAAAAATGTTGCCAAAGAATCTATCAACGTGTCAGATTCAGATATCACCATTTACGATGAGGATAATAACAAGGTCAAATTGCAGTCAGGAATTTATGACCAAAGTGAAGCCTTCCAATTGCTCAAGAGTGATCAGTTGGCCCAGGATAAAAAATTAACTGGCTATATCGTTTTTCCAGTCGAAAAAGGTAAAAAATATGAAGTGCAGTATGAACGAAAAACCTATAGCTCTGATAAAAAATCCAAGCCTTTAAAATTTGCGGTGGATTCTTCTCAGTATGAGGACAAGGTGGAAGCTTCCACTCTTCTAGCAGATGAATACATCAATCAAGTTTACTTCAGTGGCCAACGAAAGGTCAAAAAGGATGATGTTTTTGTTTTGGGAACTGATTTGAAAAAGGAAGCCAGTGATTTCCGTGCGAAATTTGCGGCTGACTTTACTCGCAAACTATACGATTATCAATTTCCTGAAGAAGAAGTGACCCAGTTTATCGATGCTTATGAAAAGGAAAATGCAAAGCGCGCTAAATTAACTTACAAGGTTAAACAATATCTCCCGGACAAGGTGGTTATTAGTCTAAATCCTGAGACTGTCAGCATGGAAAAGACGATCTTAAACCACATGCAGACCTTTTATCAAGAACATCGTAAAGACTACCCAGGGATCATCGAGGCGAATCAGGCTCAAAACAAAGCCTATAGAGAGGAAATGATGGCTTCTCTTGCAGATCGTCCCTTGACGACGCCAGATCGATACGACTACCAGTTGCCCTTTGTTAAGAAAGATGGCAAGTGGGAAGTAGAAAAAGCCTATAATAGTGATAGCTTTATGGAAAAATTCGAGGGAAATCTTTCTTAATGCGGAAGTTGGCACTTCTAGGACATAGATCTAGGAATGTTTTTATCTATAGTTTAAAACTATATCAAAACCCAAGAAACAGGAATTAGACGGAAACACCTATTCGTGATAAAATAATTTTAAGTTTGAAAGGAGATGAAGGCTTGTGTCTTTTTCTTATGAAGAGTTAGCAGAGATTCGCCACTATATCCACCAACACCCGGAATTGTCTGGTCAAGAATACCAGACAACTGCCTTTCTAAAGGAGCGTTTAGAGGAGTTGGGGATTCATATTTTAGAGAGTGGATTAAAAACTGGTCTGATTGCAGAAATTGGGTCCGACCAACCGGTGGTGGCACTTCGAGCAGATATCGATGCCCTTCCAATTTTGGAACAAACAAATCTGCCCTACAAAAGTCAGAATCCAGGAGTCATGCATGCATGTGGCCATGATTTTCATCAAACCAGTCTTCTAGGAGCAGCAGCTCTTCTCAAGGAAAAAGAAGACCAGCTTGAAGGAACCGTACGCTTGATCTTTCAACCAGCAGAAGAAATCTCAGAGGGTGCTTCTGATGTTTTAGCAACAGGACTGTTGGAGGATGTTCAAGGAATTATTGGTTTTCACAATATTCCCCAGCTAAAAGCAGGGCAACTTGCCTTGAATGCTGGAGCTATGATGGCAGGGGTTGAGAAATTCAAGGTTACCGTGACAGGGGTCAGTAGTCATGCTGCGAGACCAGACTTGGGAGTTGACACTGTAACGGCTGTCACAACCATGGTTCAGAACTTACAATTATTAATTTCACGGACCGTTTCTCCCTTTGAAACTGCTGTTTTGTCCATTACGCACCTGGATGTGGGTTCTACTTGGAATGTACTTCCTAAATCAGGTTATTTTGAAGGAACCATTCGTTCCTTTAATCCGAGTGTGCAAAGGGAGTTGAAAGAACACTTTGTTTCTATCGTTCGTCACATAGCGAAAAGCCTTGAAGTGGATGTGGCTTTTGAGTGGGGTGTGACCCCGCCCGTTACCTTTAATGATGAGGAATTAACGAAAGTAGTTTGGGAAGCTTCACAAGATTTGGCTGAGGTGCTTCCAGCAAATCCTTCTACTGCTGGAGAAGACTTCGCCTTTTACCAAGAGCGAATTCCTGGAGTCTTTGCCTTTATCGGTTCAAACGGAGAGCCGGATGCGCCAGACCTTCATCATGATCACATGACCATCGATGATGCAGCCTTTGAGGTATCAGTTCCCTATTATGTTGAAAATGCGCAAGCTTTATTGCGATATTTTAAAGCCAAAGAAGTGTGATAAAGAAAAACTATCACCTCCATAAAAAATATATATTAGGCAAGCAAATGCTTTTTTGATAAAATAAAAAAATACTTTTAAAATGGTGTTTTATGTGTCTGAAACGAATAAGGAGATCCTATGAATCTAAAAAAAGTGATTAAGTATTCTACTTTAGGATTAGTTGCAGTCCTTGCAACCAGTGCTTTAGTAGCATGTTCATCTGGCAAATCAGCCAGTGGTAAGAAAACCATTGAAGTTGGGACTGTTGGGACAACCAAACCATTCTCTTACGAAGAAAAAGATGGCAAGCTAACCGGTTATGAAATCGAAGTTTTGCGTGAAATCTTCAAAGGTTCAGACAAATATGAAGTAAACTTTAACAAAACAGAGTGGTCTTCAGTCTTTGCTGGCTTAGATAGTGACCGTTTCCAAATCGGTGCCAACAACATTAGCTACTCAAAAGAGCGGGAAGAAAAATACCTCTATCCAAATCCATATGCTCGAAATCCATTAGTATTGGTCGTACCAAAAGATTCTTCTATTAAATCTTTGGATGACTTGGGTGGTAAGAAAACAGAAGTTGTTCAAGGAACATCTACTGCTAAACAATTAGAAGATTACAATAAAAAACATTCAGATAATCCAACTAACTTGCAATACACAGATGGAACCATTCAAACCATCATGGCTAATCTAGCGGATGGTCGTACAGATTACAAGATTTTCGAACGGATCTCAGTGGATACCATCATTCGTGATCAAGGCTATGACAACCTGAAGGTTATCGAGCTTCCAAGCGATCAACAACCTTATGTGTATCCAATTATTGCAAAGGAAGATAAAGATCTTCAAAAATTTGTCAACAAACGTATCAAGGAACTCTATGACAATGGAACCCTTGAAAAACTGTCTAAAAAATACTTTGGTGGAACTTATCTACCAGAAGCAAAAGATATTAAAGAATAATATTTAATTAAAGGAGACTTCAAAATGAAATTGAAAAAAATTCTTGGTTTAACAGCTCTTGCAGCTATTGCAACATTTGCTCTTGCAGCATGTGGTTCTTCAAAATCATCTAGCAAAGATGGTGAAACAACTGTAAAAGTAGGTGTCATGACTTTGAGCGACACTGAAAAAGCTCGTTGGGATCAAGTTCAAAAGAACTTGGATGACGCTAAAACAGGAATCAAATTGGAATTCACTCAATTTACAGACTACTCACAACCAAACGTGGCTGTAAAAGATGGTAGCGTGGATATCAATGCTTTCCAACACTACAACTTCCTTGATAACTGGAACTCTAAAAACGACAAGGCCCTTGTTGCAGTAGCAGATACTTACATCGCTCCAATCCGTCTTTACTCTGGTACAGAAAACGGTAAAAACAAATACACTTCAATTAAAGAAATTCCTAAGGGTGGAACAATCGCTGTGCCAAATGATCCAACAAATGAAAGCCGTGCCTTGTATGTCTTGCAATCAGCTGGTTTGATTAAATTGGATACTAAGGATGGACAATTGGCTAACGTGTCAAACATCAAAGAAAATCCAAAAGATTTGAAGATCTCTGAATTGGATGCTTCACAAACGCCATCTGCTCTTCCATCAGTAGATGCTGCAGTCATCAACAATACCTTCGTTCGTGAAGCAGGCGTTGATTTCAAAAAAGCTATCTATGTTGAAAAGAAAGACAACAACTCAAAACAATGGTACAACTTGATCGCTGCTAAGAAAGATTGGGAAAAATCTGATAAAGCAAAAGCTATCAAAGAAATCATCAAAGCCTATCACAAAGACAATGTGAAGAAAGTGATCGAAGAATCTTCAGAAGGAATGGACCAACCAGTCTTCTAAGATTCGATCTCAAGTGTATGAAGGAGGTGGAGAAGCAATTCTCTACCTCTTATCGTGTATTAGGAGGAATGCATGCCTTTTGCAACAGAAGCGGAACAAATCCGTAAATTTGAAAATGATGAGGTCGCACAACATTATTTTGAAGTGTTGCGAACCTTGATTTCAAAAAAATCCATCTTTGCCCAACAAGTTGGTCTCAAGGAAGTAGCCAACTACTTGGGGGAAATTTTTACAGCTGCAGGAGCTAAAGTCGAAGTGGATGATAGCTATACAGCACCTTTTGTGATTGCCAAATTTTTCTCGCCAAATCCTGAAGCCAAAACCATCATTTTTTATAACCACTATGATACGGTACCAGCTGATGGAGACCAACCTTGGACGGGAGATCCCTTCACCTTATCAGTTCATTATGGGACCATGTACGGTCGAGGGGTTGATGATGACAAGGGGCATATCACGGCTCGTCTCACAGCTCTTCGAAAATACATTCGTGAAAGTGGCGATTTGCCAGTCAATATCACCTTTATCATCGAAGGGGCAGAGGAGTCTGCATCGACGGACTTGGATAAATATTTGGCCAAACACAAGAAACACTTGCGTGGGGCAGACCTCTTAGTCTGGGAACAAGGTACCCGAAATAATCAGGGTCAGTTGGAAATTTCCGGTGGTAGCAAGGGGATCGTCACCTTTGATATGGTGGTGAAGAGTGCAGAAGTGGATATTCATTCCAGCTATGGCGGTGTAGTAGACTCTGCTTCCTGGTATTTGTTAAATGCCATCGCAAGCCTACGTGGCAAAGAAGGCCGAATCTTGGTGGATGGGATTTACGATCAGATCCAAGAACCCAATGAACGCGAGCTAGCTTTGATCGAGCAATATGCCAACAAAGGGCCAGAAGATGTTACGGAAACCTATGGTCTAACCCTCCCAATCTTGAAGGAAGACCGAAAAGAATTCCTGCGCCGTTTCTATTTTGAACCAGCCCTGAATATTGAAGGTTTTGGCTCTGGTTACCAAGGCCAAGGTGTTAAAACGATTCTTCCAGCAGAGGCGCGTGCTAAGATGGAGGTGCGTTTGGTTCCTGGACTGGATCCCAAGGATGTCTTAGAAAAGATCAATCAGCAATTGAAGAAAAATGGCTATGATCAGGTCGAATTGGTCTATACTCTCGGTGAAATGAGTTACCGAAGTGATATGAGTGCCCCATCGATTTTAAATGTCATTCGGCTGGCCAAAGACTTCTATAGAGAAGGAGTTTCTGTTCTTCCAACAACAGCGGGAACAGGGCCAATGCATACGGTATTTGAGGCTTTGCAGGTGCCGATGGCAGCCTTTGGAATTGGCAATGCCAATAGCCGTGATCATGGGGGCGACGAAAATGTGAAAATTGCCGATTATTACACCCATATTGAATTGATAAAGGAGTTAATAGCAAGTTATGAGTAAAGCAATGATTCAGCTGGACCACATTGATGTGACCTTCCAGCAAAAGAAACGTCAGATCCAAGCCGTCAAAGATGTGACCATTCATATTAATGAAGGCGATATCTATGGGATTGTAGGGTATTCCGGAGCGGGGAAATCGACCTTGGTTCGGGTGATCAATCTCTTGCAAGTGCCCAGCGCCGGAACCATCACTGTGGACGGAGATGTGATTTATCAAGATCAGGTGACCTTGAAACCGGCTGCCCTTCGGGAGAAACGTCGGGATATCGGAATGATTTTCCAACACTTCAACTTGATGGCTCAAATGACTGTCGCAGAAAATGTAGCATTTGCTCTTAAACATTCTAAATTAAACAAAGAACAAAAGAATGAGAAAGTAGCGAAATTGTTGGATTTGGTTGGTCTATCTGACCGTGCAGAAAACTACCCAGCACAATTGTCTGGTGGTCAAAAGCAACGGGTAGCGATTGCGCGTGCCCTTGCCAACGATCCAAAGATTTTGATCTCAGATGAGTCAACTTCAGCCTTGGATCCAAAGACGACCAAACAAATTCTAGCTTTGTTGCAAGAGTTAAACAAAAAACTTGGTTTAACCATTGTCTTGATCACCCATGAGATGCAAATTGTTAAAGATATTGCCAACCGGGTAGCTGTCATGCAAAATGGTGAGCTGATTGAAGAAGGATCTGTTTTAGATATCTTCTCGAATCCGAAAAATGCCTTGACGCAAGACTTTATCACCGTTGCAACAGGAATCGATGAAGCCATGGTGAAAATCAACCAACAAGCGATTGTTAAGAACTTACCAGATGATTCGGTTCTAGCGCATCTCAAGTATGCGGGTTCTGTGACAGATACAGCTATCATCAATGATATTTACAAGCAGTACCAAGTATCCGCCAACATTTTATTTGGGAACATCGAGATCCTTGATAACACGCCTGTTGGAGAATTGGTGGTCATCTTATCAGGTGAAAATCAAAATCTGGAAACGGCCAAAGCTGAGTTAGAAAACGCAGGAGTTTCCGTGACTATTGTGAAAGATGGGAGAAAAGCATGATCCAGTTAATTCAAACATATTTACCAAATGTCTATAAATTAGGGTGGTCTGGCCAGTATGGATGGGGAACCGCTATTTACTTGACTCTTTACATGACCGTTATTTCCTTCATTATTGGTGGATTTTTAGGTTTGGTGACAGGGCTTTTGTTAGTCTTGACCCGTCCAGGTGGTGTCATCGAAAATAGAATCGTTTTCCAAATTTTGGATAAGATTACTTCCTTGTTCCGCGCCATTCCTTTCATTATCTTGTTGGCCTTTATTAATCCTTTGACCTACTTGCTCTTGAAAAATACCATCGGTCCTACAGCAGCCCTTGTTCCGCTGTCTTTGGCTGTCTTTCCATTCTTTGCCCGCCAAGTCCAAGTGGTCTTGTCCGAATTGGATGGAGGTGTGATTGAAGCAGCGCAAGCTAGTGGGGCAACCTTCTGGGATATTGTTGGTGTCTACCTTCGTGAAGGGCTTCCTGATTTGATCCGTGTGACAACAGTGACCATCATTTCCTTGATCGGAGAAACCGCCATGGCGGGTGCCGTTGGTGCTGGAGGATTAGGAACCTTGGCCATCAACTATGGGAAAAACATGTTTAACAATGATGTCATCTTTGTGGCGACCTTATTGATCCTGATTCTTATCGTTCTAGTCCAATTTATCGGGGACTTCCTTTCGAAGAAAATTAGCCACCGTTAGGATCAGTATCCAATGAATAGAATAAATGTGAATCATATGAAACAAGTCGGAGCCTTCGTCTTCCTCTATTTTGTTGCGATTGGACTGGGGGTCTTAGTTGGAAATCTGGTCGATCATCAAGGAAATATGTTTTATGCTCCTGCCTTTTCAGCCTTGTTTGGCGGGACGATCTACCGCTATTTTCTAGAAAAAATAAAAGGAGTTGGATCTATCTTTATAGTTGGCTGCGTGATCGGATCCTTCTTTCTCCTTTCACGTCATGGTGCAGGGGCCTTTATTCCAGCCTTGATCGCCGGAAGTTTTGCGGAGATGGTCGCTTCAAGTGGTCGTTTTCGCTCGAATTTACGAAATGCCTTGTCTTTTGTCATTTTTGCCTTTGCGACGACAGGGCCCATTCTTATGATGTGGTTCTATCCAGCCAGTTACCGCATGTCGTTACTGGATCGTGGTAAATCGATAGACTATGTCAATCGGGTGATGGTATCACCAGATCTAGCGACCATCACTTGGTTTGTCCTCACGGTCATACTAGGTGCTGGATTAGGATGGGGACTATCGAACATCCTTCTTCCATTATTGGCCAAAAAAGGAGATAAAGATGCACAATAATTTACTAGTTCTTCAGTCAGACTTCGGTCTGGTGGATGGGGCAGTATCAGCTATGATTGGGGTTGCTTTAGAAGAATCACCAACCCTTAAAATTCACCACTTAACTCATGATATTACCCCCTACAATATTTTTGAAGGGAGTTACCGTCTCTTTCAGACAGTAGATTACTGGCCAGAAGGGACAACATTTGTTTCGGTGGTCGATCCGGGTGTCGGTTCCAAACGAAAGAGTGTCGTAGCTAAAACGGCGAAAAATCAATACATTGTCACTCCGGATAATGGAACTCTCTCTTTTATCAAGAAACATGTAGGGATTGTTGCTATCCGTGAGATTTCAGAGGTGAAGAACCGTCGAGCCAATACAGAGTTTTCTTATACCTTCCATGGGCGTGATGTCTACGCCTATACAGGGGCTAAGTTGGCCAGTGGCCATATTAGTTTTGAAGAAGTCGGACCAGAACTCAGTGTCGAACATATTGTGGAAATCCCAGTGGTTGAGACGGTTTTTGAGGACGATCTTGTTAAAGGTGCAGTTGACATCCTAGATGTGCGCTTTGGTTCTCTTTGGACTTCCATTACTCGGGAAGAGTTCAATCATTTGGCACCCGAATTTGGGGAACGTTTTGAAGTAACCATCTATAACAATGACATGCTGGTTTACCAAAACCAAGTAACCTACGGTAAGTCTTTCGCCGACGTGCGAATTGGACAGCCAATCCTTTATATCAATTCCCTTTACCGTGTTGGTCTTGCCATCAACCAGGGATCCTTTGCCAAGGCCTATAATGTAGGAGTTGGGGCTTCTTGGCATATCGAGATTAGAAAAATGGAAAATTAACAGGAGATATCATAATGAAACAGAAATCATTATTTTCAATTAAAGATGTTGTAGCTATTGGGGTTGGAGCAGCCCTCTTTGTCGTGATTGCTATGTTGCAAATCCCTGCACCTGCACCGAATACGAGCATTCAGTTGCAATATGCCCTTCAAGCTCTCTTTAGTGTAGTCTTTGGCCCGATTGTCGGCTTCTTAATCGGCTTGATTGGTCATGCTATTAAGGACGCTATGTCAGGTGGTCTTTGGTGGACTTGGATCATTTCAAGTGGTTTGTTTGGACTCTTTGTTGGTTTCTTCCGCAAACAAATCGGTGAACTCAAGGGGGAAGTGACAAAGAAAGAATTAATTGTCTTTAACGTCGTTCAAATCGTATCCAACCTTGTGATCTGGGGCTTGATTGCTCCAGTTGGAGATGTCTTGATCTACAAGGAAAGTGCCAATAAAGTCTTCCTACAAGGTGTTGTTGCGGGTTCTTTTAATGCTTTAACAGTAGCTGTTGCAGGTTCTCTTCTCTTGATTGCCTATGCTCGTACCCAAACAAAAGACGGAAGTTTGTCTAAAGACTAATCATAAATAAGAAGATAAAGTCTGGGAAACCAGGCTTTTTTTGTTTTGTAAAAAATATTTTTTTACAAAATGTAAGATATATATTGCAAAATAGAAAATATAGTGTATAATAAAGTTATAAAAACAAGAAAGGAAAAGCATGTGGCGAAAAATCTCAAATTAAAAATGGCCCGGGTCGAGCATGATATGACCCAGGGGGATCTTGCAGATGCTATCGGGGTGACACGCCAGACCATCGGCCTGATCGAGGCAGGGAAATACAATCCGACCCTCAGCCTTTGCCTTGCCATTTGTAAGACCTTGGATAAGACGCTGGATCAACTGTTCTGGGAGTAACAGTTTTAACATAGAAAGAGGAAACATATGAAACAAAAGAAAGAACCAATTGTAAAAGATGAACGGACCATGCTACTGGATGGAAAAATCGCAGGAGAACTTGTCCTTGGCATGACCTGCTTTATTGCCCTATCCGCCTTTGTGAAATCCAGTATCCTGGACTTAGATCTCGTCGCTTATCTACCTGAGATGTTCCTTCTGATTGCCATGGGAACTTATGCTCTGCTAAGAAGGATCAGTTCAGGGATTGATGTTCGAGATATGTTAGAAAAAGATAGCTGGTTGAGTCGCCTTGGGTCAGGTCTATTCTTTGCTGTGCTTGTGACAGCTATGGATATGATTGGAAAGCGAGAAGCAACGAGCTTTATGTTGAGTCCCAAATATCTGGTCAAAATTCTATTAGAAATTCTCGTCTTTGCCCTCCTGACAGATCTGCTTGAAAAACCACTTGCTCTTATCAATCGGAAAAAACAAGAGAAGATCGAGGCAGAGTTAGAGGATGAAGAATAAGGAGGAAGAGATGAGATTACAATTGCTGAACAAACAAATCATAGATGAACGAGAAGAAGGCTTAGCTAATAAGGCTGGGGCTGAGACAGCTGGTTTTCTTTTCCTTGCCTTAACTGTTTTTAGTGTGGGATCCATTTTTACATCTAAGGTGGGGCTGAGTCCAATCATGGTGGTAGCCTTACTCATCGTCTCAGGATTTTATTATTCGGTGCGTTGTCAACGATTGGGTGTGAGATTTATCAGTTATAGCTATCTAAATGTGACGGGAATTGTAGCAGTAACCTCTATTCTCTCCTTGTTCATCTGGGCTCAAAATTTTCAATTAAACCAGGCTGTCTATCAGGCAAATCCCTTTCATTCAAAATTCTTACTAGTACTTCCTATTACCTTTTTACTGAATCTTCCAATTGTATGGGGAGTGAATACCCTTGTGATGCTTCTTGCAAAAGTTGAGAAAAGACGCTATGAAGCCTATCTGGATCAGTTGGAAAAGGAAGAGTAGGAAGGAGGAGCTTTGGTTTCGTCGTATAAAAGTCTGGAATCCCAGGCTTTTATTTTTCAGTCAAATAAATTGCATTCGTTTTCTTGGGAGAGTATACTGGTATAGTTGAATTAAAAATTCTGATAATTTAATCTTAGAAAAGAGAATGACATGGCAAAACCTATTCGCGTATTACTCTATTATCTCTATACCCCCATTGAAAATGCAGAACAATTTGCAGCCGACCACTTGGCTTTCTGTAAATCAATCGGTCTTAAAGGGCGTATCCTAGTGGCTGACGAAGGAATCAATGGAACTGTTTCTGGTGACTACGAAACAACGCAAAAATACATGGACTACGTTCACAGCCTTCCAGGGATGGAAGATCTCTGGTTCAAGATTGATGAGGAAGAAGAGCAAGCTTTCAAGAAGATGTTTGTACGTTATAAGAAAGAGATTGTCCACCTTGGTTTAGAAGATGATAATTTCGATAATGACATCAATCCTCTTGAAACAACAGGTGCTTACTTGTCTCCAAAAGAGTTTAAAGAAGCTCTTCTCGACGAAGATACCGTTGTCCTTGATACTCGAAATGACTACGAGTACGATCTTGGTCACTTCCGTGGCGCTATTCGTCCTGACATCCGCAATTTCCGTGAATTGCCACAATGGGTTCGTGATAACAAGGGAAAATTCATGGACAAGCGTGTTGTCGTCTACTGTACGGGTGGAGTCCGCTGTGAGAAATTCTCAGGTTGGATGGTCCGTGAAGGCTACAAAGATGTTGGTCAATTGCATGGTGGAATCGCCACTTATGGGAAAGATCCTGAAGTTCAAGGCGAACTGTGGGATGGGAAAATGTACGTCTTTGACGAGCGGATTGCAGTCGACGTCAACCATGTCGATCCAAGCGTTGTCGGCAAAGACTGGTTTGATGGAACGCCATGCGAACGCTATGTCAACTGTGGAAATCCTTTCTGTAACCGTCGCATCTTGACTTCAGAAGAAAATGAAGACAAGTACCTCCGTGGTTGCTCACATGAGTGCCGGGTTCACCCTCGCAATCGTTATGTTGAAGAACACAACTTGTCACAAGCAGAGGTTGCTGAGCGTTTGGCCCTTATCGGTGAAACGCTTGATGGAGCACCTGCATAATGGAAACAAACAGTCTGAAAGCTCAGGCTGTTTTTATATGGAAATTGATTGAAAATTGTGCTATACTTTAGGTAAGCGATTTCACAAAGGAGAAAACAAATGAGTATCGTGTTTTCAATCAAAAATAAAAAGAGCTTATTTGGCTATCAGAAAGTACTCGCAGCACAGGAAGTTCTTAAATTGGTGGAAGGGTTGACGACCTACAACTATGATCCTGCCACCCTTCATCGTCCTTTAAATGATTTTGAAGGCTTGAACTGTATCGTATTTGGTAAGAGCGGTCTTCCTCTGCAGTTACGCTATTTTGATGAAGAAGAGTCTTATCAAATTCAGGTGCCCTCTTTTGCGATAGAAGAAGATTGGCAGTTGGCCCTTCGATGGCTTAGTCGCCTCGCAGAAGTATTAGGAACGGAGATTGTGGCTAGTGACGGCGTGAGCTATACTCCAGATTCTATTTTCCATTTTGATTATGAAGTCGTTATCCTAGAAACGTTGGGTAATGTGACGAAAGAAAAAGATATAAAAGAGTTTGAAGTACAAGGCTTCGCTCATCCAGTCTATTTGGATCGGGATACAGTGCAGGAAGTCTTGAACCATGTCCATCCACTAGAAGCCTACTCTGCCTTTATCAAGAAGATTCAATATAGTGCAGCTTATTTCAGTCAAGTCCGTTTTTATCAACAGGAGGAGACAGGAGCCTTCTTAGCCAGCTATAGCTTGACAGAAGATACGGATACGGTCTTGCCAAGCGTGCCACATGTTCCTGCAGAATATGTAGAAATTGTGGGCTTAGCGGGTATCATTGATTGGCAAGTTCTATTGGTTGCGATCGATGGAGATCCGGATAAGCCAGAAAATTACCATCCAATTGGGTCTCTTGCACTGAAGAATCTATTGGCAGCGCTAGAGCCAGATGAATTCCAGCTGCTAGATGCTAGTCAAATTGAAATTAAAAAATTGTCCAAAGAACGGTTGCTAGAATTAGCGCAATTGGAAAACAAGTAAAAAATATCGCAGTGAACTGTCCCTCAGACATTTGATCCGAAAAATCTAACGTCTGGGAGCAGTTTTTTTTTATACTCTTCCTTTGATCAAAAACCAATGACTAGGCTAATTATGGTATAATAGGGGCCTAGAAGTAGAATGAAAGAGGTGCACGAAATGCTGTTAGAAGAATTTGATGCCAATCGACAGGCGATTATCAATCCACAAGACTTACACCAACCAATTGAAGGATTTCCCAAAGTTGTCATCTCTTGCTTTTCAAGAGTAACTTTTGCTCGCCTCCTTGAGAATTACGATCATGAGGTCATTGCAAGAACCTCCATGGCCAATTTTGAAGTCTTGGTCTATGGGATCACTATTGGAGACCAACAGATTGGTGCCTTTAATGCACCCGTTGGGGCTGCTTCCTGTGTGGGGATTATAGAGGATCTGATTCAATTTGGGATGGAAAAACTCGTTCTTTTTGGGACCTGTGGAGTTTTAGATCGAGATATTGAAGCGACTTCCATCATCATTCCAACAGCTGCTCTTCGCGACGAGGGGACTAGTTACCACTATCTTCCGGCTAGTGATGAAGTGGAAGTAAATAAGAAAACCCTCCCTCTCTTCCAAGCCTTTCTGGACAGTCATAAGGTTTCTTATCAGTCGGGAAAAGTGTGGACGACAGATGCACCCTACCGAGAAACCATCGACAAGATGAAGCGACGAAAGGAAGCAGGAGCCATCTGTGTGGATATGGAATGTTCGGCAGTGGCAGCTTTAGCAGCTTATAGGGGCTTTGAGCTCTGCCATTTCTTCTATGCAGCTGACCACCTCTCGGAAGAAAAATGGGATATCCGAACCTTATCTAGTCATGAGGATTTAGATAGCAAGGATCGCATCGCGGAGTTAGCCATCCAATTTGCGCTCTTTTGGGAAAAGGCAAACTAAATGAAAGAAGCAATGATTGAACTGAAGGATTTTTCCTTCCAATACAAGGCACAGTCTGAACCAACCTTGAAAAATCTCAACTTAACCATTTATAAGGGGGAAAAGGTTCTGATTGTTGGGCCATCTGGCTCTGGCAAGTCAACCATTGGCCAGTGCTTAAATGGGATTATCCCCAATATCTATAAGGGAACCAGTAGTGGGCAATTCCTCATTCAGGGGAAAGAAACCTTTGATCTCAGTATTTATGAGAAATCTCATTTGGTCAGTACGGTTTTGCAAGATACAGATGGCCAGTTTATCGGTTTGAGTGTCGCAGAAGACTTGGCTTTTGCCCTTGAAAATGACATGGTTGAGCTGGGAACGATGAAAGAGCGTGTGCAGAGTTGGGCAGAACGCTTAGATTTGATGAAGCTCTTGGATCATCGGCCTCAAGATTTATCCGGTGGGCAAAAACAACGGGTCAGCTTGGCGGGCGTTCTGATTGACGAAAGTCCGATCCTCCTCTTTGATGAGCCACTGGCTAATCTAGATCCCAAATCGGGTCAGGATATTATTGATCTGATTGATCAGATTCATGAAGAACAGGGGACGACCACCATTATTATCGAACACCGTTTAGAGGATGTACTCTATCGTCCTGTCGATCGGGTTATCTTGATCAATCAAGGACAAGTTCTCTTTAATGGTCGACCAGATGAGTTGTTGAGAACGACACTTCTGGCTGAAAATGGGATTCGAGAACCCCTCTATTTAACAACTCTTCGCCAGCTTGGTCAGGATATCAATCAATTGGAGCATCTGGATCGTTTGGACGATATCCAACTGGATGATGTAAATTGTGTGATTCCAGAAGCGACCTTTACTAAAACTGGTGAAGCAGAAGAACTATTGAAGTTGGAGCAGATTTCCTTTGCTTATCAAGAAAATCATCCGATCTTAAAAAATATATCCCTCACGATTCCGAAAGGGCAGCGCTTAGCGATTGTCGGGAAGAATGGGGCAGGGAAATCAACTCTTGCGAAAGCCATCTGTGGATTCATTACCACAGAAGGACAATACACCTCTAGAGGCGAAGATATCAAGCAGGAGAGTGTCAAGGAACGGGCTGAGCGAGTAGGCTATGTCCTACAAAACCCCAATCAAATGATTTCAACCAATATGATTTTTGACGAAGTCGCTCTAGGTTTGCGCTTGCGGGGGATATCGGAAGAAGATATTAAGGAGCGTGTCTATCAAGCACTGAAAACTTGTGGTCTCTATGAGTTTCGTAAATGGCCGATTTCTGCCCTCTCATATGGGCAAAAGAAACGGGTGACCATCGCCTCTATACTAGTTTTAGGACCAGAAATTTTGGTCTTGGACGAGCCGACAGCAGGTCAGGACCAGCGCAATTACACTGACATCATGGAATTTCTAGATAGCTTGCAAGAAAAAGGCCATACCATTGTCATGATTACCCATGATATGCAACTGATGTTGGATTATTCTGATCGTGCACTTGTGGTATCAGACGGACAAATTCTAGCTGATCTCTCACCTGCAGAGCTGTTCACTCATCCGGATATTTTACAAGAGGCTAATCTCAAAGAGACTTCGATTTTTGCCTTAGCCAATCGATTAGGAATGGATCCCTTGGCGCTAACGCAGTTTTATATGCAACAGAAAGGAGTAGATCATGAAGCATCGATTAGTCGGCTACCATGAGGGGACGAGTTTTCTTCATCGCCTTTCAGGTGCGAGTAAGTTACTCTTTCTTCTTTTTGTATCTCTTGCCGCCATGTTGAGTTATGATACTCGGCTCCTTTTAGGAATTGGTCTGGGTGCTCTGGCCTTGTTCTCTACTGCCCGCATTCGTTTTCGGGATATTTCATTTGTACTTGCATTTGCTCTTGTTTTTGCACTGTTAAATGTTGTCATGGTCTATCTCTTTGCCCCTCAGTATGGTGTAGAGATCTATGGGGCAAAAACGGTACTGATGAAGGGGTGGGGTTCATATAGTATCACCTCGCAGGAACTCTTTTATCTTTTTAATCTAGCTCTTAAGTATGTCTGTACCATACCTCTAGCCTTGATTTTTTTGATGACGACCCATCCTAGTCAGTTTGCTTCAAGCCTCAACCAAATTGGCGTATCATACAAGATTGCCTATTCTGTCAGCTTGACTCTGCGTTACATTCCTGACGTACAAGAAGAATATCAAACGATTAAATTGTCTCAGGAAGCTAGAGGGGTGGAATTGTCCAAAAAGGCCAAGCTGATCCAGCGGATCAAAGGCAATTTACAAATCATCTCTCCCTTAATCTTTGGCTCCCTTGAGCGGATTGACAGTATTTCTACAGCCATGGAATTACGTCGCTTTGGTAAAAATAAAAAGCGGACCTGGTATTCTCATCAAGCCATGGAAATGAAAGATTATGGGATGATTCTATCAGCCTTGGCTGTTCTGGTTTTGAGTATTGTCCTGATCTTTCTCAATCAGGGACGTTTTTACAATCCATGGAGGTAATGACATGTCAGAAACGATTTTAGTAACAGGAGCTTCAGCTGGTTTTGGTCAAGCGATTTGCCGTCGCTTAGTAGCAGATGGATACCGTGTGATCGGATCAGCTAGACGCATTGAAAAATTACAGGCTCTCCAAGAAGAGCTGGGAGAAGCCTTTTATCCCCTGCAAATGGATGTGACGGATCTTTCTCAGGTAGATCATGCACTTGCCAGTTTGCCAAAAGCTTGGGAGAGAGTGGATGTTTTGGTTAATAATGCTGGCTTGGCTCTAGGCCTCGCCCTAGCTTATGAAGCAGAGGTCGCAGACTGGCTGACCATGATTCAGACCAATATTGTCGGCTTGACCTATCTGACAAGGAAAATCTTGCCTCAGATGGTGGAACGAAATGATGGCTATATTATTAATTTGGGCTCTACAGCAGGAACTGTGCCTTATCCAGGGGCCAATGTTTACGGGGCATCCAAGGCTTTTGTCAAGCAATTCTCCCTCAATCTTCGGGCGGATCTAGCTGGCAAGAAGATTCGTGTCAGCAATATTGAACCCGGTCTTTGTGAAGGGACAGAGTTCTCTTCTGTTCGCTTTAAAGGGGATGAAAAACGGGTAGAGGCCCTCTATCGCGATGCCCATGCCATTCAGCCTGAAGACATTGCCAACACCGTAGCTTGGTTGATCCAACAGCCCAAGCATGTCAATGTCAATCGGATTGAAATCATGCCGGTTTCCCAAACCTTTGGCCCTCAACCCGTTTACCGTGATTAAAATGAGAAGCAACCACTCCACAAGGGGTTGGTTGTTTTTTATGTTTCCTCTGGTATAATAGAAGGCAAAGTAAGGAGAAAAAGATGACAGCTGCGTTAATTATTGGTTCTACAGTTTGTGATGTGATGATTTACTTGGATTGTTTGCCAAGTCGTGAAGGAGATGCCCATATTGATCACCAGCAATGGTCTGTGGGAGGTTGTGCCTTTAATGTCGTCAATATCCTTCATTTTTTGTCGCAACCCTACCAGTTTGTCTCGCCAGTCGGTTCTGGGATGTATGGTGATTTTATCCGGAGAGAGCTGAAACAATTAGGGATTTCCTCTAGCTTCTCATTAGAAGGGGCCAATGGTTGCTGTTACTGCTTTGTAGAGTCTGATGGTGAGAGGACTTTCTTATCGGACCACGGAGTGGAGTATAGCTTCCAAGCAGAGTGGCTAAAAGAGATCGAGACAGATCCGTTTGATTACATCTACTTGTGTGGCCTTGAAGTTGAGGAGCCAACCGGTCTTGCATTGGTCCAGTCTGTTTCGAAACTAGAAGGCCAGGTGATTTTCGCACCTGGGCCACGTGGACTCTTGATTCCAAAGGAACGACTGGAAGCAATTTATGATTTGCATCCAATTCTCCATGTTAATGAGGCTGAAGCACTGGCTTTTTCAGGGTGTAGAGAGATCCAGCCAGCCATCGAACACTTGTATCAGAGAACGGGACAATTAGTCATTGTCACCTTGGGTGAAAACGGAGCGGTTGCCTACGATGGCAACTGGTATGAGGCAGACGGTTTTCCAACAGAAGTCGTCGACACAGTAGGTGCTGGAGATAGCCATGTGGGAGCTTTTATATCCGCTCGTTTAGAAGGTTTAGATATGACGCAAGCCTTAAGATTTGCTAACAAAGTCTCTAGCCAGATTGTTGCGAGTAAGGGCGTTCATCTGACAAAAGAGCAGCAAGAAGCCCTGCGAACAGAATTGAAACAAAAATAAAAAAGAGAGTGGGACAGAAATCGGTAATTCGTTAGAATTCGATTTCGTCGTCCCACCTCCGCACAGTTGAGTAGGGCTGTAAAAGCTGATGAAATCAGCGTAGTAGAGCCCACTCAACCACTGCGTCTTGCTTGACAATCCAAAAATAATTGAGAGGCTAGGACTTTTGTCCCAGCCTCTTATTTGACTTTATCCGCTTGGCCCTTTGTATCTTACTACAATGGCCGCTTATTGGGCATACCTGCTTTTCTTGGGTATTTATTGGGGGTTTCTTTTTTCTTTTCGACAACAGTGATATAGCGTGGATCCCCGTTTGGCAATTCATACTGTAGATTGTCTTCAACCTTACTAAATAGCAGGCTCAGGGCATTTTTGGCTTCTTCCAACTCTTCTGGAGCATTGCTAGCCTTGAGAGCAAGGAGCCGTCCCCCTACTTTCAGGTAAGGGATGGTCAGTTCAGAGAGGACCTGCATGCGGGCAACGGCGCGGGCAGTTACGATATCAAATTGGGCACGAAAGGCCTTGTCTTGCGCAAAGTCTTCAGCTCGTCCATGGTAGAAATGAACCCCATTTAAGCCCAACTCTTCAGCCAGCAAGTGGAGAAAATTGATCCGCTTATTAAGGGAATCAATGATGGTCACATCCAGCTCAGGGAAAAGAATCTTCATAGGAAGGCTGGGAAAGCCAGCACCAGCTCCGATATCCAAGAGACGGATAGGTTGGTTTTCGATCAAACCTTGTAAAATGGGTGCGATAGAATCATAAAAATGCTTGAGATAGACTTCTTCTTTTGCGGTGATGGCAGTGAGATTAATCTTCTCATTCCATTCAACGAGGAGCTCAAAATACCGTTCGTATTGCTCTTTTTGGCGATCAGTTAATGGGAAGCCGAGATCGGCTAAACGGACATAAAATTCTTCTGGTTTCATGCTATTATTTTACCACAAAATAAGGGAAATTTGATATACTGGTAGAAAGAAATGAAAGGAATTCAATAAAATGATTTGGATTATTCTTGGGATCATTGTGGTCCTTGTGTTAATTGTAGTAGGAGTATACAACGGTTTGGTGAAAAGCCGGATGCAAACTCGCGAAGCATGGAGTCAAATTGATGTGCAATTGAAACGTCGGAATGACTTGATTCCAAACTTGATCGAAACCGTTAAAGGCTATGCCAAGTACGAAGGAGATACACTTGCAAAAGTGACTCAACTTCGCCAACAAGTAGCGCAAGCTTCTTCACCTGCAGAAGCAATGGCGGCCAGCGATGCTCTTTCTCGTCAAGTAGCAGGCATCTTTGCGGTGGCTGAAAACTACCCAGACTTGAAAGCTAACACCAACTTCATGCAATTGCAAGAAGAATTGACCAACACAGAAAATAAAATTTCTTATGCTCGTCAATTGTACAACAGTGTCACAAGCAACTATAATGTGAAATTGGAAACTTTCCCAACAAACGTGATTGCTGGAATGTTTGGCTTCAAACAGGCTGAATTCCTTCAAGTGCCTGAAGAAGAAAAAGCAGTACCAAAGGTGGACTTTAGCGGATTAGGAGACTAATATGCTGTTTGACCAAATTGCAAGCAATAAAAGGAGAACCTGGATTCTCCTTATTGCTTTTTTCATACTCTTGGCTATCATCGGAGCAGCCGTTGGCTACCTCTGGTTAGGCTCTTCCCTTGGTGGCGTCATCCTAGCTTTGATTATTGGTGGAATCTATGCCTTTAGCATGATTTTCCAATCAACTGAAGTTGTCATGCGGATGAACGGGGCGCGTGAGGTAACGGAAGAGCAAGCCCCTCAACTCTACCATATTGTACAAGATATGGCCATGGTAGCTCAAATCCCTATGCCTCGAGTTTATATTGTAGATGATCCATCCATGAATGCATTTGCGACAGGGTCTAATCCTCAAAATGCAGCCGTTGCAGCGACAACAGGTCTACTGGCTGTGATGAACCGTGAGGAATTGGAGGGAGTTATCGGACATGAAGTCAGCCATATTCGCAATTACGATATCCGCATCTCCACGATTGCGGTTGCCCTTGCCAGTGCCATCACCATGCTTTCTAGTATTGGTGGCCGGATGATGTGGTGGGGCGGTGGCCGTAGCCGGGACGATGATCGAGAAGGTAGCGGTGGTTTGGAGATTGTTATGTTGATCCTTTCCCTGCTTACCATCGTTTTAGCGCCATTAGCAGCGACCTTGGTCCAGTTAGCCATTTCTCGTCAACGGGAGTTCCTAGCAGACGCTTCAAGTGTTGAATTGACGCGGAATCCTCAAGGGATGATCAATGCTTTGTTAAAACTAGACAATAGCGAACCAATGCAACGACATGTCGATGATGCGAGCAGTGCTCTTTTTATCAACGATCCTAAAAAAGAATCCGGATTGCAAAAACTCTTTTATACCCACCCACCCATTGCTGAGCGGGTGGCACGTTTAAGAAAAATGTAAAAAAATCCATCATTAGCAGGATTGAGAGTGTGGGAAAACTGTTTTTCTTTATAAATCTAATAAATTCTATACAAATAAAAGAAATTTATTCTTTAGAATTATTAACTCATCTATTGAAACTTTCCGCTGTGAGAAAAGTGCTAGAAACAATTGTGTTTCTAGCACTCGGGAGTTTTGGAACCTTGGGTCCAAAACTAAGTCATGGAACTTCGAAGAAGTTCGCTGATGTCCGTCCTCACCTAAGGAAAGTTTTTAAGATAACTTTGTCTTCAAGATCAATCCACCAAACGGTGGATTTTTTATTTGGTAGTTAAGAGGAGGGTAGTGAAACCAAGGATGGCAAAGATCCCCCACGCTAGGGGAAGGCTCCAGATAGCTAGACTAGAAAAGAGAGCTGTCCCAAGTGGCATGGCAAAGCTGACCATCAGTCCCAAAAAGTTAGAGGTAGAAGCTAATTTTTCAGCGGGCAATTTACTCATTAAAAGACTGGAAACTTTTGGGTTGATTTTTGCTACAAGATAACCAAGGAAAGTGATGAGTAGAAGGGAAAGAATGTCCCAGTGTACCAGGATATTTGTGAGACCAAGCATGGTCAGCCCACCTGCGATCCACAGGAGGATATGGTGGAGCGATTGCTTGGAAAAATAATCGTGGGGTGTCAGGCTAGCCCAGACCATGCTTAAAATAGTCACTGCCTCTAAGATCAAGAGGGATTGGCTAAAGCTCAACTGAAAGAAGGGGGAGTGAAGCAGTTGCAGATTGTAGATACCTGAGATGGATCCCCCAAGGGCATTGATGAGAACCAATGAGAAGAGCAACTTGCCAAAGTGGTGAACCTCCTCATCTGCAAAAATACTTTTGGCGTTCTGGTACATCTCTTGGCATTCGTGTACCAAAGAATTCTTACTTTTGGGCTCAATGACGGGATCATGTGTCAGCTGCTTTTTTCTCATCAGGAGACAAGTGGAAGACAGGAGAAAAGCCAGCGCATTGATTGAAGCGACCAGAGCAAAATTTTGATGGCTGATGGCTAGCAGCCAAACCCCTAGGGCTTGTCCAGAAATCGAGCAGACCATACTAAGTAGTTGGTTGAAGGAATAGGCCTCCATCAAATCCTCGTCGGGGATGTTCTTTTTCATGATGGGGAGTTGCAAGCCTCCTCGATAATCGCTCAAACAATCTGAAACAATGTTTAAGAAGCAAACAATCGAAAAGGCTAGGTAACCCGGAATCTTGGTCATGAGAGCAATAAGGATGAAGAGCATCGCTTGGAGATAGCCGATGCGGATCAACCAGTTAGCTTTTTTCTTCGTGTGGTCAGCCTTCATGCCGACAAAAATGGTAAAGAGGCTGGGAATAAATACAATGAGATTGGCAATGCCAACTGCTAGGCTCGGTTGTGGCATACTGGCAGCAAAGACCACAAAGACCAGATTGTAGATGGCAGCGCCAAGGGTATTCAAAAAGCGAGAAAGACTAAGTAAGGCAAAAATTTTATTACGAGCTAAGAGTTTCATGAGCCTTCCTCCTTCACGTGATTAGTTTGTAGGACTTGTTTGATGGATCGAAAGATCTGTTTGAAGAGGTCTAGTTTCTCATCATCAGAGAGAAGAAGTTCCTGATCCTTCAGATAAACGCTGGTATGTGAGAGAAGAAAGCGGAGGAAGTGGTTTTTTAGTTTGGTCATCATGGGAAGAACCTTCTTTCTTTACTTGATAGTCCTATTGTAAACCTAAAAAGCAAGAAAAAATTAATGTTGCATATTTTCAACAAAAACTCACAGAGTAGATCTGTGAGTTTTTAGGATTTATTGATCAGTTCTTGCAGGCCCTGTTTGTAGTAGTTGGCACTGTCCTTACAATCCAGAATAGAGAGAACCTGGATGGCCTGTTCCATCTTTTCAAGACCGATTTCTTTTTCTCCCTTTCGATAGAGAAATTCTCCTTTGGCGTAGAGATAAACCGTCCGAAGGTAGGCTTCGTTCTCAGAGTAAAAGTGGTCCTTGATCAGCTGATCAAAATAGGTTGCATCTTCAAATTCATTTGAACTAATGGCGAGAAAAAAGCCATTAAGGAAAATAGAATTGATGGCAGGACGAGAGGAATCTAGGAGAAGCTTGAAATCCTCCCGTTGGACCAACTCCTCTGTGTATTGTCGATAGAGCTGACTAGAGAAAAGAGGAGAGGTCAGTGAAAATAGGCTTAACTCAAAATTTCCCCAGACCATGACAGAGAAGAGGTAGTCATAGAGGAAATCTAGTTCCTCTTGGCTAGCAGCCAACTCTACCTCAGGATATAAGCCAAGGATTTTGGCCTTGAGAATAATGCTGGCTAAGAAGTCTTCTTTTTTCTGATCTTTCTGATAGGCTAGCTGGTAGCTTTGGTACAAGGCTTGATCGTGTTCCAAGCTCATGTTTTCATAGTGCTCTTTCAACAATTTGGGAATAAAGGAGTGCTGATCGATTCCTGCTAGATGAGAGAACTCACTGAGGCTGGTTTTGATCTGTTGCAAAGCCTGAAAAAACCGTTGCGTCGTCAGATCGTTTTCTCCTCTTTCAAATCGCGACAGCATAGAGCGTGAAAATTCGCCTCCAGTTGCTTCCTCTAAAGAGATGTGGCGACTTTCACGTATTTGTCGAAAAACAGCTCCGATTTCTTTCATGACTTCTCCTTTTTTAGCTGGTATTTTTCAACCAATTGCTCAACAGTCTTTCCCTTACTTAACCAATCAGCCAGACGATCTAAGCGGCGAATTTCTTGCATCAAAGGATCCTGAATCGTTTCAATTTGCACGCCACAAATTTTCCCAGTAATCAATGTCCGGTTGGGGTGATAGGCGGGAGCTTGGCGAAAGAAATCTCCATAACTTCCGTCACTCTTTTTCCATTCTTTTAGTTCCGCCAGAGAATAGCCTGTTAATCGCGAGGTGATTTGGTCAAGGCTTATCTCTTTTCCACCCTTTCGTAAGACTTTTTGGACTAAAGCTGTGTATACAGTTGAAAATGATAAATTGTAAACTCTTGCCATCAGATCTCCTTCATCTTTTTTCATGATTATAACAAATTTTTGAGGAGACTTCTTGGTTGAGGGGCGGCTTCATGATATACTAGTAGTATCTAGAAGATTTGAGGACAAAAGAATGAACTTATATACACAAGAAATCCGTAAAAATCCTGAAGGACTAGCATTTGATCAAGAGTTGGATTTACTCAAGGAATTGCAAAAGCGTAATCCAGAAATTCTTGATTTAAAGAATGTGACAGCGACAGGACGAGTAGCCTATGATACAGGCCTCTATGTCTTGGATTATCAGTTGAGCTACACCATCGTTTTGGCATCTAGTCGTAGCATGGAGCCTGTTGAGCTTCAAGAGAGCTATCCTGTAACAGAGGTGTTTGCTGAGGATGTACAGTCTGATGCAGATATCGAGGCCCTAGAGGAAGACTTGATCCTGCCAATCGAAGGTGGGAAGATTGATCTGAGTGAGAGTGTAGCGGATAATATCCTGCTCAATATTCCTCTCAAGGTTCTCACTCCAGAAGAAGAGGCTGGACAAGGTTTTATCGAAGGCAATGATTGGAAAATCCTATCCGAAGAAGAATACCAAGCCGCTCAAGCGATTAAGAAAGAAGAAAACAGTCCTTTCGCCGGTCTAAATGGCTTGTTTGACGAAGAATAAGCTAGAGATTGCATTTGATAAATTTAGACATAAATACAGGTCTTTTCTTTGAGGAAAGGCCTTCTTTTGATATACTAGGATTAATAAATAACAGAGGGGAGACCTCTAAAAAAGGAGAAAAAGTATGGATACTTTATTTATTCCAGGTTGGTTGATTACCGGCCTAATAGTCGCAGTTATTATTTTGATTTTGCTTGTTAAAGGTTATGTGAACGCTAAACCCAACGAAGTCGTGGTTATTACCGGTCTTCGGAAGCAACGTCACTTGCGTGGGAAAGCTGGCTTTATGATTCCCTTTGTCGAACAACGCTCTTATCTTGATATTGAGCAATTCTCGACAGATGTTCGGACGTCCGAAGCAGTCCCAACACTGGACTTCATTAACGTCCGTGCCGATGCAGCTGTTAAATTAAAAATCGGTACAACCGATGAAATGATTGCCCGGGCTGCAGAAAACTTCTTGAACTGGAATACGACAGATATTTCCAATTCTGTCCAAGATGTCTTGGAAGGAAACCTGCGGGAAGTGATCGGTCAGATGGAACTCCGTAAGATGGTCAATGACCGTCAAGAGTTTGCCTCAAAAGTGCAAGACAACGTAGCGCCAGACTTGGCTAAAATGGGTCTAGAAGTCATCGCCTTTACGGTTCAATCCTTCTCTGATGAAGGGGGAGTCATCGATAACCTCGGGATTGAGAATGTTGAAACCATTAAGAAAGATGCCTTGATTGCCAAAGCCAAAGCAGAACGTGAACGCAAGGAAGTTGAAGCAGAACAAGATAAATTGGCTAACGACAAACGCGTCGCTGCCGATCTTGAAATCGCGCAAAAACAAAATGAATTAAAACTCAAACAAGCAGCCCTCAAGCAAGAAGCAGATATTGCCCAAGCAAAAGCAGATGCCGCTAAAGGGATTGAGGCAGAAGTGCAACGTCGTGAACAAGAGCGCGTGGCAGCCGAAGCTAATATCATGAAACAGGAAAAAGAAGCGGAAGTCAAAGAGCGCGAAGTAAAGGTTCGTGAACAGGAATTGGATGCCAACATCCGCAAACAAGCTGAAGCTGAAAAATATGCTCGTCAACAAGCTGCAGAAGCAGAATTGATTGAACGCCAACGCAAGGCAGAAGCAGAACTCTTCGAAACACAAAAAGAAGCCGAAGCTCGGAAAGCCCAAGCCGAAGCTGAGAAATTTGCCCAATTGCAAGAGGCTGAAGCTATTGAAGCCAAAGGTCGTGCCGAGGCCGAAGCCATTCGCTTGAAACTGGAAGCCGAGGCCAAAGGTTTGGACCAAAAGGCCGAAGCGATGAAGAAAATGCAAGAAGCAGCCATTACTGAAATGGTCGTTGACAAGTTGCCTGAAATTGCGCGTGCTGTCGCAGAACCATTAACCAAGGTTGATAAGATCACCATGTACGGGGAAGGCAATGCTTCTAAGATGGTGGGCGATATCATGCAAAGTATCGACCAAGTCTCTCAAGGAGCTGGATTTGATATTCGTCAATTGCTAGCAGGAGCTCTTGGAGTTAATATGACGGTCAATAAACTCAAAGAAGGAGAACAACCGGTCATTGAAGCAGAGGAGTTAGCTTCTAAAGAAGATTAATGTCATTCATCAGGAAGTGTCTGAGAACTGTTTCTCGGGCACTTTTGTTTTTAAGATCAAATGACTTGCATGATCTTCTCCCTCTTAGAGAAGGCGGGAAGCTATTTTCTGCTTTCTTTTGAGGAGGAAAAATGGTAGAATAAAGGCAAACTATAAAGAGGAGTGTCACATGACTAAAGCAAACTTTGGTGTTGTTGGTATGGCCGTAATGGGTCGTAACCTTGCCCTTAATATCGAATCTCGTGGCTACACAGTTGCCATTTATAACCGTAGTAAAGAAAAAACAGAAGATGTAATTGCTTGCCATCCTGATAAAAACTTTGTGCCAAGCTATGATATCGAAAGCTTCGTAAACTCAATCGAAAAACCACGTCGTATCATGCTTATGGTTCAAGCAGGACCTGGTACAGACGCAACCATCCAAGCCCTTCTTCCACATTTGGATAAAGGCGATATCTTGATCGACGGAGGAAATACTTTCTATAAAGATACCATCCGTCGTAACGAAGAGTTGGCGAACTCTGGTATCAACTTTATCGGTACTGGTGTATCTGGTGGTGAAAAAGGTGCCCTTGAAGGTCCTTCTATCATGCCTGGTGGACAAAAAGAAGCATATGACTTGGTAGCTGACGTCCTTGAAGAAATCTCTGCAAAAGCGCCTGAAGATGGAAAACCATGTGTGACTTACATCGGTCCTGATGGAGCTGGTCACTACGTAAAAATGGTCCATAACGGGATCGAGTATGGTGATATGCAATTGATCGCAGAAAGCTATGACCTCATGCAACACTTGCTTGGACTTTCTGCAGAAGACATGGCTGAAATCTTTACTGAATGGAACAAGGGTGAATTAGACAGCTACTTGATCGAAATCACTGCTGATATCCTTGGACGCAAAGACGATGAAGGTCAAGATGGACCTATCGTAGACTACATCTTGGATGCTGCAGGAAACAAAGGAACTGGTAAATGGACTAGTCAATCAGCGCTTGACCTTGGTGTGCCATTGTCACTCATTACTGAGTCAGTATTTGCTCGTTACATCTCTACTTACAAAGAAGAACGTGTTCATGCAAGCAAGGTTCTTCCAAAACCAGCTGCATTCAAATTTGAAGGAGATAAGGCTGAATTGATTGAAAAAATCCGTCAAGCCCTTTACTTCTCAAAAATCATCTCATACGCACAAGGTTTTGCTCAATTGCGCGTCGCTTCTAAAGAAAACAATTGGAACTTGCCATTTGCGGACATCGCATCTATCTGGCGCGATGGATGTATCATCCGTTCTCGTTTCTTGCAAAAGATCACAGATGCTTACAACCGCGATGCAGATCTTGCTAACCTTCTATTGGATGAGTACTTCTTGGATGTCACTGCTAAGTACCAACAATCAGTTCGTGACATTGTAGCTCTTGCTGTTCAAGCAGGTGTACCTGTACCAACCTTCTCAGCAGCCATCACTTACTTCGATAGCTACCGTTCAGCGGATCTTCCCGCGAACTTGATCCAAGCACAACGTGACTACTTTGGTGCTCACACATACCAACGTAAAGACAAAGAAGGTACCTTCCACTATTCTTGGTACGACGAAAAATAATCTTGCCCTATGGTCAAACGAGTTCTACTAGTAGAAAATGAGAAGCAAATCGCTCGCTTCATTGATTTGGAACTTCAAAAAGAGGGGTATCAAGTTGATGTGGTCGAAGATGGAAAAGCAGGTCTGGCGTTGATTGCTGCGACCAAATATGATCTGATCTTGTTTAATTACGATCTGTCAGATATGTCTGGTGAAAGATTCGCAGAGGAAATCAGTCGGATTCGCCCAGCTTCTGTTTTGATTGTTTTGGATAGTCGCGAAAAAATTGCTGAGCACAAAGAGAGTATTCAGCGCTTTGCCGTTTCCTATATGGTCAAACCCTTTATTATCAGCGATTTGGTAGATAAGATCACAGCCATTTTTAGAGGACGTGATTATATTGACCAACATTGTAGCCAGATGAAAATCCCAACGTCATACCGCAATTTGCGCATTGATGTGGAACACCATACCGTCTATCGTGGGAAGGACATGATTAGTTTGACCCGCAGAGAATATGACCTCCTAGCGACCCTGATGGGAAGCAAGGGAGCGGTAACACGTGAGCAGTTATTGGAGAGTGTCTGGAAGTATGAAAGTACGGGTGAAACCAATATTGTTGACGTCTATATCCGTTATCTCCGTGGGAAGATTGATCTCCCAGGTCAAAAAAGCTATATTAAAACAGTTCGTGGTATTGGCTATGCCATGCAAGATGAGTTAGAATGAAACATTCGAATCCTTTAAGGATTCGAATGTTTTTTAGTTTCAAAGAAATCGTTTGCGTTGAAAAAAGAATGAGTTTTAAAAAGAATTTGGCTTAAAAAAGATAAAAAAAGATAAAATTTGGAGAAAAAAATGAATGTAAGGCTTTACAAATTTTTAAAATATGGTATACTAGAAACAAATTAAGCGCAAACGTTTTCTTAAAACAGAGCCTTAAACAATATAAGGAGGTTGAATGATGAACAAAGGATCATTCAAAAGTTTATTTAGCTTTGAATTCTGGCAGAAGTTTGGTAAGGCCTTGATGGTCGTTATCGCTGTCATGCCAGCGGCTGGGTTGATGATTTCAATCGGGAAATCAATCCCTATGATCAACCCGAATTTATCTCCACTTGTTATTACAGGTGGGATTCTCGAACAAATCGGTTGGGGGGTTATCGGTAACCTTCACATCCTTTTTGCACTCGCTATCGGTGGTAGCTGGGCCAAAGAGCGTGCAGGGGGTGCCTTTGCAGCTGGTCTCTCTTTCATCTTGATTAACCGTATTACCGGTGCAGTTTTCGGAGTCACATCAGCAATGTTGACTGATAAGGCTGCTACAGTACACACAATCTTCGGTGGATCGATTAAAGTTGCGGACTACTTTATCAGTGTTCTTGAAGCTCCAGCTCTTAATATGGGGGTATTTGTAGGGATTATCTCAGGTTTCGTTGGAGCAACAGCCTTCAATAAATACTACAACTACCGTAAACTCCCAGAAGCCCTTTCTTTCTTCAACGGGAAACGCTTTGTACCATTCGTTGTTATCGTTCGTTCAGCCATTACAGCCTTGCTTTTAGCAGCTTTGTGGCCAGTAGTTCAATCAGGAATTAATGGATTCGGTATTTGGATTGCCAACTCACAATCAACAGCTCCAGTTTTGGCACCTTTCTTGTTCGGTACTTTGGAACGTCTTCTTTTGCCGTTTGGTCTTCACCATATGTTGACCATTCCAATCAACTATACTCAATTGGGTGGTAGTTACCAAGTTCTTACAGGTGCTGCCAAAGGAACAACTGTATTTGGACAAGATCCACTTTGGTTAGCTTGGGTAACAGACCTTGTTAACTTGAAGAAGGCAGACCCTAGCCAATATCAACACTTGCTTCATGCGTACACACCAGCTCGTTTCAAAGTTGGTCAAATGATCGGATCCTTCGGTATCTTGATGGGGGTTGTAGTTGCTATCTATCGCAATGTGGACCCAGATAAGAAAGAAAAATACAAAGGGATGCTTTTTGCAACTGCCCTTGCTACATTCTTGACAGGTGTTACGGAACCAATTGAATACATGTTCATGTTCATTGCAACACCTTTATACCTAATCTATGCCTTTGTTCAAGGAGCTGCCTTTGCAATGGCTGACTTGGTTCACCTTCGTGTCCACTCATTCGGTTCAATCGAGTTCTTGACACGTACCCCAATGGCCATCAACGCTGGTTTGGCATTAGATATCTTTAACTTTGTATGGGTAACAGTCCTATTTGCCTTTATCATGTACTTTATTGCTAACTTCATGATTAAGAAATTCAATTATGCAACTCCAGGACGTAACGGTAACTATGAACAAAATGATGATGCCCCTGCAGGAGATGGTGCAGCAGCAGGTGCTGCTACAAGCTCAGCAAGCTCACAAGTCATTAACATCATCAACCTTCTTGGTGGACGTGCCAATATCGTAGACGTTGACGCATGTATGACTCGTCTTCGTGTAACCGTTAAGGACGCTGAAAAAGTCGGAACAGAAGAACAATGGAAAGCTGAAGGTGCTATGGGTCTTGTCATGAAAGGACAAGGTGTCCAAGCGATCTACGGACCTAAAGCTGACGTATTGAAATCTGATATTCAAGACGTTCTTGATTCAGGTGAAGTCATTCCTGAAACACTTCCTAGCCAAATGACAGCAGTTCAAAAGGCTGAAGCAACCTTTAAAGGGGTAACAGATGAAGTTCACTCCGTTGCAGATGGTGAAGTGATTAACATTGAAGATGTGAAAGATCCTGTATTCTCACAAAAAATGATGGGTGACGGATTTGCGGTTGAGCCTGAAAATGGCCATATCGTTTCACCAGTTGCTGGTAAAGTTACTAGCGTCTTCCCAACCAAACATGCCCTTGGTTTGGTAACAGATAATGGTTTGGAAGTCTTGGTTCATATCGGTCTAGATACAGTTAGTCTTGAAGGAAAACCATTTGAAGTTAAAGTTACTGAAGGTCAAACAGTGGCTGCTGGAGACCTCTTGGTAGAAGCAGACCTTGATGCGATCCGTGAAGCAGGTCGTGAAACTTCAACAATTGTTGTCTTCACAAATGCAGATGCGATTAAATCTGTTAAGGTCGAACATACTGGTAAATTGGCAGCAAATGCTCCAGTTGCAACAGTAGAATTATAAGAGACGTCGGCAAAGAAAATGAGGTTGGGGCAGTGCACCCGGCCTCTTGCCGTTTCTTGATTTGGAAAGAAGGAGAAATCAGGGGATGAAATTTTTAACATTAAATTCCCATAGTTGGATGGAAGAGAATGCCCAGCAAAAATTTGAAACCCTCAAGGAACAAATTTTAGAAGCACAATATGATGTGATCTGTTTCCAAGAGGTCAATCAAGAGATGGCCTCAGAAACAGTTGAAACAGATGAGTATTATCAAGCCGCGCCATCAGCCGTGGCTATTCACAAGGATCACTTTGTTCACGTATTGGTTGAAGAGTTGGCTGCCCAAGGGCTTCACTACTATTGGACTTGGGCCTACAACCATATCGGCTATGATCACCTCAATGAAGGGGTGGCAGTTCTTTCACGTCAACCCTTGAAGGCAGATGAGATTTTGGTATCCAATATGGATGATCCAACGGACTACCATACCCGTCGAGTGGCCGTTGCTCATACGAGTGTGGATGGAAAAGAGATCGTTGTTGGCAGTGTTCATCTTTCTTGGTGGGACAAAGGTTTCCAATTTGAGTGGCCACGAATTGAAAAGTATTTTAACCAAGTAGAAAAACCCTTTATTTTAGCGGGTGATTTCAATAATCCTGCTGGCCAAGAGGGGTATGAAACGATTTTATCAAGTTCCCTAAAGCTCCAAGATAGCTTTATTGAAGCCAAAGAAACAAAGGGCACTTATACTGTAGGCCCTGGAATCGATGGCTGGACGGATAATCAGGTACCACTGCGAATTGATTACGTCTTTGCAAGTCCAGAATGGGAAATTAAGCGTCTACATGTCATTTTTGATGGTCAAAATAAACCGCTTGTGAGTGATCACTATGGCTTAGAAGCTGAATTATCTCTTTAAAATCAAATGAGAGTTCTAGAATGATTTTAGTTTTAAATTGTTTTAGGACTTTTTTAATTTGTAAAAGAGGAGTGGGGACAAGGAGATCTCCTGTTCTTCTGCTTTCTTTACGATTCATTTTATGGTAAAATGAAGTGTTAAAACAGTTTAAGGAGGTAGCAAATGCGTTGTCCAAAATGTGGTGGAAGTAAGTCTAGTGTGGTGGATAGTCGACAAGCTGAAGACGGGAACACCATTCGTCGTCGTCGTGAATGCGAAGAATGCCATTATCGCTTTACTACCTACGAACGAGTGGAAGAACGGACCCTAGTGGTTGTTAAAAAGGATGGAACACGTGAGCAATTTTCTCGTGATAAAATCTTTAATGGTATTATCCGCTCGGCACAAAAACGACCTGTATCCAGTGATGAAATCGAAGAAATTGTAAACCGGATCGAACAAAAGGTTCGTAGCCAAAGCGATAATGAAATTAACAGTGAGTGTATTGGTTCTTTGGTTATGGATGAGTTGGCGGACCTTGATGAGATTACCTATGTCCGTTTTGCTAGTGTTTACCGGAGTTTCAAGGATGTCGGTGAATTAGAGACCCTCTTGAAACAAATCACGAAGGGAACCAAGAAGAAAAAGGAAAAATAGATGAAGCCCAATACTCCGTTCTCATTTTTAAAAAATAACATTCTTCCACCGGCAGGGCCTGCATTAGAGCAGTATTACCTGCCTATTTTAGAGATGGAAACCGTGACGGTCTATCGCTTTCTGCTCGCATCTTATGATCAAGGTGAAAAAAAACATCTACTTGCCCAAATCTTAAACCACATTGATATGGGGTTTCCTCAATTGTTACTTGCTTTTGATCGTTTGATTGCTATGGGATTGATCGATATCTTTGAGGAGGAAGCTGGCATCGCGATCCGGTTGCACGCTCCTCTTGAGGCGGAGCAATTCTTTTCCAATGCCGTCTATAAACGCTTGCTTGAAAAGAAAATCGGGGAAAAGGCCGTAGAGAATTTGCTCCCAGCGCGCTCTTTAGGGAGTAGAAGGCAAGTTTCCTTCTCGCAAGTCTTTGGACTAGATGCTGGGGAAGCGACTGTTGTTCCAAGTAAGAAACAGCAGTTTGATATGGAGATGTTTAAGCGAATGATGGGGCGTGATGGACTTCGTTTTGCGGATGAAGGAGAAGCAACTCTTGCCCTCTTTGCCATCGCAGAAGAGCAACAATGGACCTGGTATGAAACTTATCTCCTGGCGAAAGAAACAGCTGTAGACCGTATCGTCTCTCCAAAGAGAATGAAACAAAAATTAGCTCAGGCTAGCCAAGAGCAACCACGTATGTCCTATAGCCGTCAGGAAGAAACCATTCTTAGGGAAGCTAAGGCAAAATCTAGCTTACAATTTTTAGCGGAGATTAAGAAGGCGCGCCATGCGACCATTACGCAGAGTGAACGCAAGACTCTATCTAAGTTAGCTGATCTAGGTTTACTAGATGAGGTGATCAATATTATCTTATTGTTGACCTTTAACAAGACCCAGTCTGCTAATCTCAATGAAAAGTATGCTTTGAAAGTGGGAAATGACTTTTCTTACCAAGGAGTCAACAGTGCGGAACTGGCGATTTTAAAAGTCCGGGAACGCCAGAAACAGGCTAAGGTTCAAGGAAACAAGGGGACGAGTCCTACATCAGCCAAGGGCAAGCCAAGTAATGTTCCTAAGTGGAGTCAACCGAACTATCAAAATCAAACCAGTCAAGAAGAAAAGGTGGATCTCGCTAAAGAGAAACAACGCCTGTTAGAAAAACTGAATCAAGGAGGTGAGTAGATGGAAAGTGTAGGTCAAACCATGTCTCACATGAATCGTGCGCGTCAATTTAACTATGAGGATTTGGTCGCACAGATCTTGGCAGACCAAGAAGTCGCTGCCTTTATCAAAGACCGGTCTTTGTCTGAGCAAGAAATTCGTCGTAGTATTTCAAAATTTAATCAATACATCAGTGAGCGCAACCGTTTCTTATTGGGAGATCCGGATTATATTGCCAAAGGTTATAAACCCATCCTCACCATGAATGAAGGATATGCGGATGTCGCTTATGAGGAGACACCAGAGTTAATCGAAGCTCAAAAACGTGCTGCGATCAACCAACGTCTTAACTTGATCAATCTCCCTTCAACTTTGAAAGAAGCGAGTCTAGCCAAGGTAGAGCTCGATGATAAGGGACGATTTGTGGCCTTTGAGGAATTAGCTAATTTTGTAGCCAACTATCCCGAGTATCAAAAGGGAATTTACCTCTATGGTGATTTTGGAGTAGGAAAGAGCTACATGATGGCAGCCCTGGCTCATGATTTATCCGAAAAACGCCAGGCCTCTACCACTCTACTACATTTCCCAAGTTTTGCTATCGATGTCAAAAATGCCATCAGTTCGGGCTTGGTCAAAGAAACCGTCGATCAGGTGAAAAAAGCCAAAATTTTAATTCTCGATGATATCGGTGCGGAACAGATGTCAGCCTGGGTACGAGACGAAATCTTACAAGTGATTCTGCAGCACCGGATGCAGGAAAATCTCCCAACCTTCTTTACTTCTAACTTTAATTTTGAAGAGTTGGAACGTCATTTTGCGTCTTCGCGCAATGGGGATGAAACCTGGCAGGCCAAACGTGTCATGGAGCGCGTGAAATTTTTAGCCAAGGAAATCCATTTGGAAGGAGTCAATCGCCGATGAATGAAACCATCCGTTTAATGAATGCTCATTTTTCTGTTCGCCGGTTTAAGGAAGAAGCCATCAAAGAAGCTGACCTCAAGGAAATCTTATCAGCTGGGCAGATGGCATCAAGTTGGAAAAACTTTCAGTCTTATTCTGTGATTGTGGTCAAAAGCAAGGAAAAGAAAGAAGCTCTCTACGACTTGCTTCCCCAAGAAGCGATTCGCCAATCAGACGTCTTTCTTCTCTTTGTTGGGGATTTAAACCGTGCTGAAAAAGCTGTCAAACTTCATGAGCAGGATTTCCATCCTGAAGGGGTGGACAACTTACTGATCACCTCAGTGGACGCGGCTCTAGCAGCTCAAAATACGCTATTGGCAGCTGAAAGTCTCGGCTATGGTGGAGTCATTATCGGCATGTTGCGCTACTGTTCAGAGGAAGTTGCAGAACTCTTCCGTCTGCCAGACTATACCTACCCTGTTTTTGGGATTGCTCTTGGAGTACCTAATCAGCAGCATGCGGTGAAACCACGCTTACCCTTGGAGCAGATTGCTTTTGAAGAAGAATACCAAGAACAAGACCTATCAGTTGTGACTGCCTATGACAAGGTTCAGGCAGATTATGCTGGAGCGCGTGTAACAGACAGCTGGAGCGAGCGCCTTGCAGCTCAATTTGGTCAACCTGAACAAGAAGAGACCAAAAAACTACTAGAAAAACACAAACTATTATGAAATGAAGAGAGGCGTTCTTGAACCGAAATCTCGCCTTTCATTAGAAAAGAGGAAATCATGGCCCTACCAACTATTGCGATTGTAGGCCGTCCCAATGTCGGAAAATCTACACTCTTTAACCGGATTGCCGGTGAGCGGATTTCCATCGTTGAGGATGTAGAAGGAGTCACTCGTGACCGCATTTATGCAACAGCTGAGTGGTTGAATCGGAAATTTAGTATTATTGATACAGGGGGAATTGACGACGTAGATGCCCCATTTATGGAACAAATTAAGCATCAGGCAGAAATCGCCATGGACGAAGCAGATGTGATCGTCTTTGTTGTTTCTGGAAAAGAAGGGATCACGGATGCGGATGAATATGTCACTCGTATTTTGTATAAGACCCATAAACCAGTGATTCTGGCTGTCAACAAGGTGGATAACCCAGAGATGCGCAATGATATCTATGACTTTTATGCCTTAGGACTGGGTGAGCCACTACCGGTATCCTCTGTCCACGGGATAGGAACTGGGGATGTGCTCGATGCCATCATCGAAAATCTTCCGAATGAAACAGAAGAAGAGAATCCAGATATCATCAAATTTAGCTTGATTGGCCGCCCGAATGTTGGGAAATCAAGCTTGATCAATGCGATCCTTGGAGAAGACCGCGTGATTGCTAGCCCGGTTGCAGGAACCACACGGGATGCCATTGATACCCATTTTACCGATGCAGATGGCCAAGAATTTACCATGATCGATACAGCTGGTATGCGCAAGTCTGGTAAAATCTATGAAAACACTGAGAAATATTCTGTTATGCGTGCCATGCGTGCCATCGACCGTTCAGATGTGGTTTTGATGGTCATTAATGCCGAAGAAGGGATTCGGGAGTATGATAAGCGGATCGCTGGCTTTGCTCATGAAGCTGGTAAAGGTATGATCATTGTTGTCAACAAATGGGATACCATTGAAAAAGACAACCATACCATGAAGCAGTGGGAGGATGACATTCGGGATCAATTCCAATACCTTTCTTATGCTCCGATTGTCTTTGTCTCTGCTCTTACCAAACAACGCTTGCACAAGTTGCCAGAGATGATTAAACAGATCAGTGAGAGTCAAAATACGCGGATTCCCTCAGCTGTCTTGAACGATGTGATTATGGATGCCATTGCCATTAATCCAACGCCGACCGACAAAGGAAAACGCCTCAAGATCTTCTATGCGACACAAGTGGCAACCAAGCCACCAACCTTTGTAGTCTTTGTAAATGAAGAAGAACTGATGCACTTCTCATACCTCCGCTTCTTGGAGAACCAAATTCGCAAGGCCTTTGTTTTTGAAGGAACTCCAATCCATTTGATTGCGCGAAAACGGAAGTAGGGAATATGCGAAAAATAACTGTTTTGATGAAATTTTTGCTTCCCAGCCTCATCATTATTTTTTTAACAGCCTGTCAATCAATACGTCAAGAAAAGTATAAGGGATCCTATGGGAATGGGGATGAATCAATTATTCTGACCATAAAAAATAAGGAGATTCTTAAGACGGAGTTCTGGAAAGAACTGCCCGATATTGATGCTTCTGACTCATTGGAATTTAACTCAGCGAAGGATAGTTTGCTTGAAAATTATGGGCATATAAAGGGAATGGACTATTCTGTTGAAAAATCTAAATCAGGCCATTTGCAGATCCATATAGTGACAGATTTTTCAAAATTGGACCTAAAAACTTGGAACAAAGCTTTTAAGTCGAATAATAAATTGAAGGACTTAACTGACTATATTAAAACGAAAAAAATGTTAGAAGAAAATGGGATGGTCAAGGTTCAGTAAAGTTTGAACATGACTGAAAAATAAAAAAGGACTCTTTGTCAACTGCAAGAGACAAAAAGGGTCCTTTTTATATGAACATCTGAAAGACTAACTAAGTAGAAGAAAAAGACTAATGTCTTTAAATGGGTTGAATAGAAAGTGAAACTATGTCTGAAATAGAATTAAGTTTGTTTGTTTCTTTGTTATGCTTATGGGCACTTGTACGTGTCGTGAGAAAATTTTTAAAGAATTCTTTGATCTTTTGGGGGATGGCTATTCTTTATGGTGCCTCACTCATTCTAATCATTTGGGAATGGGTGATCATGATATCATCGATGACATTTTATGGAGAGATTGTCCAAGAAAGTTATTACTCTCTATTGGTAAAAGGGTTAGCTGTCCTTGGGATTTTTTGGTCCTTCATCAAACTTTTATGCTTGGGAACATTGTACATGATGATTGGAAATGCCTTAATAAAAGACAATTCACAAGATCAAGTCGATCATTAACGGGAAAGATATAGATGTAGAATATAAAAAAGCATCGTGTGACAGTGAGAGATCTTGCCTGCTGAACTCGTGAATAGATTGCCCCCCTTGAGGGGCATTTTTTGTGAACTTTTTAGGAGCTTTAAGGACTTTTTATGTGAGTATCATTGAATAGTAGATTGCCCGAAAACGCCTATTTTAATCAGTTTTATCGAATTAATTTTAACTATACTTTGAAATATGGTATAATAAAGGGATTAATCTAAGGTGGTAAAGATGGCAAAATTAATTCCTGGGAAGGTTCGTTCACAAGGGAGCCTTCTCTATGAAGCTGGGAAAGTTTCCCTTCAGGAAGTAAAAGAAAAATACCTGTATTTTCGGGTGGAAGAAGAAAGCTTGCGTTACAGTTTGGATGACGATGCCGTTTTTTGTAGCTGTGCTTTCTTTCAAAAGAAAAAATTCTGTACACATCTGGCAGCTGTAGAAGCTTATCTGAAGAACGATGACAGTGGGAAAGCAGCTCTTGCAAGTCTTGAAGAAGATGCCACTGCAACAGAGGAAACTCAGGAAAAGGTCTCTTTTGGAAGTTTGTTTTTAGACCAGGTCCTTCCAAAAATCGAAAAGAAAGAAACCCGCTATGTCTTATCAGCCGTTGGGCAGGAGGATGAATACTCTGGTCAATTCTTGTGGACCCTTCGCATTCGTCGCTTGCCAGACGAGCGCTCTTATGTGATCAGAGATGTGCTAGCTTTTTTGCAGACCCTTCAAAAAGAAGGTCATTTTGCTATCGGTAAAAGTTATTATGAACCTATTTCTTACTTAGAATTTGATAGGGCTAGCCAGGATGTGATCAATTTCCTACAGGGCTTGGTCACAGATGGTGGATCGAAAGAGCAAGATTTCTTTCCAAATGCTGGGCGCCATCTCTATTTTCCACCGACTCTTTTTGAAGAAGCTGTGGAATTACTGATGAATTTGGATTCTTTTCTCCTGCAATATAGCTTGTATGACTTTTCAGAGGTCTATTTTCAGGATGTCCATGGGGAGGAAGATCTCTTTCATTTTCAGGTGGAAGACCATGGTGATTTTTACGAATTGATCATTACTGAGCCACAGGTGAAGGTCGTCGAGTCTGCTGTTTATCTGTTTCGAAATGGTGTCTTCTATCACCTGACCCCCCAACAGCGGACCCTATGGAAGGCTATCCAGGATCTTCCAATGGATCAGGATCGAAAAAAACGCCTGCATTTTGATCCAACGGACCAGACCAAACTTTCCTATAGTTTAAAAGAGTTTAAAAAACTGGGGCAAATAACAGCACCGACGAGTTTTCTAATCCATGATTTCACTCCAGAATTTCATTTTGATTTGGCACAGGACCAGACTGTTTTACTAGATGTGGTCTTTCAATACGAAGATCGTGCGGTGACCACGCGTGAGGAGCTTCTCAATCTTCCTTATTCCAGTGATTTTGATAAGGAACAAGAAGTCTTTGCAACCATGCTAGCAGCAGGTTTTACGGATGATTTTTCTTCTCAAAGAAGTCCTTTATCAAGTGAGCAAATCTATCCATTCTTTCACCAACAGATCCCGACTTTTGAAGCCTTAGGAGAGGTCGTCCTCTCTGATAGCCTTTTAGATCTTTATCAAGTGGAGCGTCCAAAAATTGATGTGAAAACCAATGGCAGTCTACTGGAGATTGGCTTTGACTTTGAGAGTGTAGATCCAGCTGAAGTGGACCAGGTCCTCAAAGCACTGGTGGGGCAAGAAGATTATTTTGTCAGCCATACAGGGAAAGTTCTTGTCTTTGATGAAGAAACCAAGAAGATCAGTCGGGCTTTAGCAGATCTGCGCGCTAAGATGAGCAAGGGTGGGAAACTACAAGCCCGCCGGATTGCTGCTTATCAGCTATCTGATTTGTTGGCAGATCAAGACAATGTTCATTTTTCAGAAGAATTTCAAAATTTGGCTCATGATCTGACTCATCCAGAAGATTACCAACTTCCTCAGATGACAATCCAAGCAACCCTAAGGGATTATCAAGAGATCGGGGTCAAATGGTTCTCCATGCTAAATCATTATGGTTTTGGTGGTATTTTAGCGGATGATATGGGGCTTGGGAAAACCCTACAGACCATTTCCTTTTTGACCAGTGTTGCAAAAAAAGAAACTAAAATCTTGATTCTAGCTCCGTCTAGTCTCATCTACAACTGGAAACAAGAATTTTCAAAATTTGCTCCTCAGATGGAAGTAACAGTCGTTTACGGCCTCAAGCAACATCGCGATGAACTTATCGCAACCAATCCTCAGGTAGTCATTACGAGTTACGCCTCTTTCCGTCAGGATGTGGAGGAATACCAGAAAAATCAATATGAATACCTAATTTTAGATGAAGCTCAGGTCATGAAAAATGCCCAAACCAAGATTGCTCAACACTTACGTGGATTTGAGGTGCCGCATATATTTGCTCTATCTGGGACACCGATTGAGAACCATGTGGGAGAGCTTTGGTCCATTTTCCAAATTGTTCTTCCTGGTCTGTTTCCAGCTAAAAAAGAATTTCAAAAGTTGAGTCCTGAGACCATTGCGCGATTTGTCAAACCTTTTGTCCTGAGACGGAAAAAAGATGAAGTACTCCAAGAATTACCGGACTTGATTGAAACAACCTATCACAATGAGTTGGACGAAAGCCAAAAAACGATCTATTTAGCCCAATTAAAGCAAATTCAAGATCGGGTTCGAAGTTCTAGTGAGGAAGAATTAAATCGGAGTAAGGTTGAAATTCTCTCAGGTCTCATGCGCCTTCGTCAAATCTGTGATACTCCAGCCCTCTTTATGGAAGACTATCAAGGAGATAGTGGAAAATTGGAGAGCCTTCGAGATCTTTTGGGTCAAATCAAGGATGGTGACCATCGAGTTTTGATTTTCTCCCAGTTCAGAGGTATGTTGGATATCCTAGAGCAAGAGATTGATCAGCTTGGCATGACTTCCTTTAAAATCACGGGTTCCACCCCGGCTAAAGATCGTCAAGAAATGACCAATGCCTTTAATGCTGGAGAGCGCCATGCTTTTCTCATTTCTTTGAAGGCAGGAGGAGTCGGATTGAACCTCACTGGAGCCGATACTGTCATCTTAGTCGATTTGTGGTGGAATCCTGCAGTGGAAGACCAGGCTATTGGCCGTGCCCATCGAATGGGTCAGGAACAAAATGTTGAGGTTTACCGCATGATCACCCGTGGAACGATTGAAGAAAAAATCCAGGAACTCCAAGCATCTAAAAGACACTTGGTCTCAACGATTCTAGATGGAACGGAAACACGATCTAGTTTATCTGTTGAGGAAATTCGTGAGATTCTTGGAATTCAATCAGAATAGCTTGAAAAATTCTGTGAATAGTTTATAATTAAAGGAGTGTCGAAAGGAAGAAAGCATGACAGAAAAATATTTTCCTCAAGTAGGGGATAATGAGTTGATGTTAACAGAGATGCCCCACATGAACCTGTATGATGATACAGACTTGATTAGTAACATTACAGGCGATTATGTAGATAAAAATTATTTGGAATGGCAACCAATTGCTGAAAATACCAAACCCAAGCATCCTTATCATCAATCATTAGAAGAGCCCCTGCCAAAAAGACGGCCAGTAAGAAAACCTGATTTTAAAGAACCGATTGATAAAAAAAGTCCTGCCAATCGTTATGCAGAGGAAGCTAGAGAGCGTGCGCGTGAAGATTTGAAAAAGAAACGTACAGCTCCCTACCTGACTACAGAGCCAGTGGCTACCACAAGTAAGCGGAAAAAACCGTTTATTTCAGAACGAAAACCTGGCCAGCCAACAGCACCTTTCCAAAAGGAAAACCCGGGCGAATTGTTGAAATATAGCAAACGCTTGCGTCAGGATCAGTTGATCCTTGCTGAGTTCGAATCTGCAGAAGAACCAGAAGTCGCAGAACCTACTGAAAAGAAAAACAATTATGATTTCTTAAAGACCAGCCAAATATACAATAACGATCAGCACAAGTTGAAACCACAGCCGATCAAGCAAGAATTGGATTTAACCCATCTAGATCAAGAATAAGGAGAAAACATGTCTAACACATACCATTTTATTGGAATTAAAGGAGCAGGGATGAGTGCTTTAGCTCTCATGCTTCACCAAATGGGACATACAGTTCAGGGGTCAGATGTTGAAAAGTATTACTTTACGCAACGTGGCTTGGAACAAGCAGGAATTAAAATTTATCCATTTGATGTGAAAAATTTAGAAGGGGACAAAATCCTCATTGCTGGGAATGCTTTCCGTCCAGATAACAATGTGGAAATCGCTTATGCAGATGAGCACGGCCTAACCTATAAACGATACCATGAATTTCTTGGTGAATTTATGCGTGACTTCGTCAGCATGGGGGTTGCCGGAGCACACGGAAAAACCTCAACAACAGGGATGCTTTCTCACGTCTTATCAAATATCACCGATACCAGTTATTTGATTGGTGATGGGACAGGTCGTGGCTCTGCTGCAGCTAAATACTTTGTTTTTGAATCAGATGAGTATGAACGCCACTTTATGCCTTATCATCCTGAATACAGTATCATCACCAATATTGACTTCGACCATCCAGACTATTTCACAAGTTTAGAAGATGTCTTTAATGCCTTTAACGATTATGCTAAACAAATCAGTAAGGGACTTTTCATCTACGGGGAAGACAAAGAATTGCGTCGGATTACCTCATCTGCACCAATTTATTACTATGGTTTTGACAAAGAGAATAATGATTTTGTAGCAAGCAATTTGCTTCGTTCAACGACTGGGTCAACCTTCAATGTTCATTTCCGTGGAGAAGACTTGGGGCAATTCCATATCCCAACTTTTGGTCGCCACAACATCATGAATGCTACAGCAGTTATTGGCTTGCTTCATATTGCAGGATTTGACTTAAATTTGGTCCGCGAGCATTTGAAGACTTTTGCTGGAGTGAAACGCCGCTTTACTGAAAAAGTGGTTAACGGAACAGTGATCATCGATGACTTTGCGCATCATCCAACAGAAATTATTGCTACCTTGGATGCGGCTCGTCAAAAATATCCAAGTAAAGAAATCGTAGCCATTTTCCAACCACACACCTTTACACGGACCATTGCCCTCTTAGATGAATTTGCTGAAGCGTTGAATCAAGCAGATGCTGTTTACTTGGCACAGATCTATGGTTCTGCACGGGAAGTCGATCACGGAGATGTGAAGGTTGAAGATTTGGAAGCAAAAATTGTCAAACGTTCAGCGATTATTACAGCTGAGAATGTTTCTCCTCTTCTTGACCATGACAATGCGGTCTATGTCTTTATGGGAGCTGGAGATATTCAAACCTATGAATACTCATTTGAGCGTTTATTATCTAGTTTGACACATAGTGTACAATAAAGAGATGATTGAGTCTGGAATCGATTGGTTCCAGACTCAAATTTATCTGTCCGCTGAAGAATCATGAAATGAGGAGAGCAGGATGATGATTCGACAAATCACCCCGGCTGATCAAGAACAGCTGTTATTGCTAGAAGAAGAACTTCATGACAATGAAGGAAAGGAGCACAGGGCCACTCTTGAGGAAGCGCTAGGTTCGAAGGAAGCCATTTCTTTGCTTGCAGAGCAAGGTGGCGATACTGTGGCTTACTTGTTGGCGACAGAAGACCATCATTTAAAGGGGGACCTCATCGTATTGCGATTAGCAGTGAGGCCAACTTTTCAAGGTCAAGGATATGGTGCTATTCTGATCGCTGCTTTAAAGGATCTAGCTGTTCAAAAGGAAAAGAAAGCTATTTGGATCGATTGTTCAGAAAACTTACTTTCTTACTTTGCCCAGCAAGGATTTCGAGATGAAGCTGAGTCTGATCGAGGTGTCCATATGGTTTGGGAACGATAGAAAGAGTAAATGATGAAAGAAAAAATTCACATTAGACAAGCAGAGCTGCAGGATTTGGATGCTATCGAGCGCATTGAGCTTGAGAATTTCTCAGAAGAAGAAGCGATTGCGCGTGAGATTTTAAGAGATCATATCGAAAAGATTCAAGCGACTTTTCTTGTAGCAGAGTGCCAAGGTCAGATTTTAGGGTATTTAGAAGGACCTGTTAGACCGGAGCGCTATTTGATCGATTCCTCTTTTTCAGAGGTTGAAGATCTAAGCCATCTAGAACAGGGTTTTATTTCCATTACGAGTCTATCCATTGCCAAAGAAGCCCAAGGGCTAGGGGTTGGAACCCTCTTGCTTGAGGCGATGAAAGAGATTGCGGTGAAAGATCATCGTCAAGGGATCAATCTAACCTGTCATGATTATTTGATTCCTTATTACGAGAAGCAAGGATTCACCAATGAAGGTCTTTCGAAATCCCAATATGCGGGTGAAGTTTGGCACAATCTGGTCTGGGGAAATGAAAACCTTGATTAAATAGGTATTTTGAAGAAGAAGGGCGATTTGTATTGCTTTTCTAAATCTTTTAAGATATAATATTAAGGATTATGATGAGGGAGGTCAATTATTTGACTGATAAATCACAAGACAGTGAGAAGTTATTAAGCTTCAAAGAGCAGATCCTCAGAGACTTAGAAGAGGCAAATGAGCAACTTCTAAAGATCGAAAAAGAGTATGATCTACCTGATCGAAGCATTGAAACCCCTTCTTCACTGAAAGAGGAGGAAGAAGCAACACCACCTCCAAAAGAAGAAGCTGTTGTGGCTTCCACAGAAATACCAGTGGAGCCAGAAAAGGCGACTCCTATTGTAGAAGAAAAGAGTGAGTCCACAAAGCCTTTTATAAAAGAACCAAGTCAGGAACCGGTAGAGGAAAGCTTATCGCGCTCTTCTCGTAACCAGCGCCAACAAAAACAAAAGAAACAAAATAAAATCGCTAAACGAATTGTGCGGACAGTGGTCAGCCTTTTGCTGGTTGTGATCGTGGCTACAGGGATCTTTGCAGTGACCTATATCCACTCAGCTGTCAAGCCAATGGATAAAAATGCAACAGAATTCGTGACGGTTGAGATTCCAGCAGGTTCAAGTAATCGTGAGATTGGCGCGATCCTTGAGAAAAAAGGACTCGTGAAAAATGGTCAGTTCTTTAACTACTATACCAAATTCAAGAACTATAGCAATTTTAAATCCGGTTATTTCAACCTTCAAAAGAGCATGGATCTAGAAACCATTATCCAAAAACTGCAGGAAGAGGGGACCAAAACTCCTCAGGCTCCAGTTCTTGGAAAGGTGACGATTCCAGAAGGCTATACCATTGATCAGATTGCGACGGCTATCACAGCAGATGTCTCTAGTAAGAAGGCAGGAAAGACTCCATTTAAGAAAGAAGATTTCTTGAAGGCTGTCCAGGATGATGCCTTTATTGAGAAGATGGTGGCCAAATATCCTAAGCTCTTGGCTAACCTGCCAAGTAAGGATTCTGGTGTTCGCTACCGTTTGGAAGGTTATCTTTTCCCAGCAACTTATAACTATGGGAAAGATACCACAGTGAAAGAAATGATCGATCAGATGCTGGCGGCCATGGATCAAAACTTAACCCCGTATTATGAAACACTTGAGAGCAAGAACATCAATGTAAACGAAGTATTGACCCTTGCTTCCTTGGTTGAAAAAGAAGGGGCGACGGATCAAGACCGCAAAGATATCGCAAGTGTCTTCTATAACCGTTTGAACCAAGACATGCCTTTGCAAAGTAATATTGCAATTCTTTATGCCGAAGGGAAGCTTGGTCAAAAGACGACCTTGAAAGAAGATGCAACGATCGATACAGAGCTGGATTCACCTTATAATATTTATAAGAATACCGGTTTGATGCCTGGTCCAGTGGATAACCCTGGAGTATCAGCGATCGAAGCGGCGGTGAACCCAAGTAAGACAGACTACTTGTATTTTGTTGCAAATGTCGAAAATGGTGAAGTCTTCTTCGCTAAGACATACGAAGAACACAATAAAAATGTAGAAGAACACGTCAATAGTAAATTGACACAAGCAAGTTCAAACTAGAAAAAGCATGTGGCGCGTCCACAGCTTTTTCATTCAAATAATAGAAAGAGAAGAATAATGGCAGAAAAAACATACCCAATGACCCTAGCAGAAAAAGAAAAATTAGAACTAGAATTAGAAGAATTGAAATTGGTCCGTCGACCTGAAGTGGTAGAACGGATCAAGATCGCTCGCTCATACGGTGACCTCTCAGAAAACTCTGAGTACGAAGCAGCAAAAGATGAGCAAGCTTTTGTGGAAGGTCAAATCTCTAGTTTGGAAACAAAAATCCGTTATGCGGAAATCGTCGATAGTGACGCTGTTGCAGTAGACGAAGTAGCGATCGGAAAAACCGTTACAGTTCAAGAAGTTGGCGAAACAGATGAAGAAGTATACAGCATCGTCGGTTCAGCAGGGGCAGATGCCTTTGCAGGGAAGATCTCGAACGAAAGCCCAATCGGTCACGCATTGATTGGTAAGAAGACAGGTGACGTTGTCACTGTTGAGACACCAGCTGGAAGCTACCAAGTGAAAATTTTGAACGTAGAAAAAACAGCATAAATATAAAGGGCAGGCTCTCCAAAAGGGCTTGTTTCAGATTAAAGACAAAGTCCTCTTAGAACCTTTCCTTAAGTGAGTACGGACGTCAGCGAACTTCTACGAAGTTCCATGACTTAGTTTTGAACCTAAGGTTTCAAAACTCCCCTAGTGCCTGAAACATAATTGTTTCAGGCACTTTTCTCACGGCGGAAAGTTTCGGTATCTGCTCTATGAACCTAATAGTTTATATCATTTTATTTTTTAACATTACTTAGGTAAAAACGGTCTTAAAGCAAGCACTCAAAGAGGACTTGCTTCTTTGTGCTCTTAATCCACTTGTGAGGGTGTAAATTTTTCGTTGATTGATTGAAAGGGATTAAAAAAGCACCTGAACTAGAGGGTTCAGGTGCTTCAGTAATTCCGCTAGAATTTAGAAGTTTGTACTACTTTCTATTGCGTTGTTTTCCTGCATTGCGGTTGTTTTTTGGTTTGTGTTGAATTTGTGTCGTTGCAGTTGGTGTAACGTCTTTTTTCACACGGTGACTAGTCGCTTTTGGAGGATTGTTTTTGTATTCCTCAGCGACCCGTTTGCGAAGATTTGGACGAATCAAGTAGTTGATGACAAATTGTTGGATAATTTGGATCACCCCACCGACTACCCAGTAAAGAGTCACTCCGGCTGAAGAGATCAATGAGAAGACACCGATCATAATCGGGCTCATCAGTGATGCTTTACGCATACTTTCCTTTTGGGTTTCATCTTCAATCCCATGAAGAGAGAGCATACTTTGGATATAGTAGAGAACCGCTACGATAGCTGTCAAGAGCAAGCTTGGTTTTCCAAGAGCAATACCAAGGAAACTACTTTCTGCTACCCCTTTGGTGTGCTGAGCCGCAAAGAAAAGGGCAGAGAAGAATGGCATTTGGATCAAGAGTGGTAAACATCCAACTCCACCAAACATGCTGACCCCATTTTCACGTTGAGCAGCCATTAATTCTTGTTGCGCCAATAGCTTTTCTTCTTGTGTGCTAGCGTTCTTCATGCGCTCTTGGATTGGTCCAAGGATAGGCTTCAAGTAGTTCATCTTTTCAGATTGGTAGGTTGCCTTCCATGATTGGTACAAACCAAGTGGCAAGATGATTAAACGCACGATCAAGGTGACGATAATAATCCCGATCCCAAAGCCCAAGCCAAGGTTATTAGCAAAGAATTTGATGGCTTCGCCCATTGGACGGCCAAGAAGATTCCAAATCAATCCAGTTGGATTTCCAGTTTTCCGATCGACACTCACGCATCCTGATAAGAAGACGAGCGAAGCTAGTCCCATCGATGCCAATAATGCAAGTTTATTTTTTTTCACAAATCGTTCCTTCTTTTTTAAAATGTTACCTTTCTATTCTACTGTTTTTTTTGAAAATACACAATAGTTCTCTAGTCTTAATTTGAAATTTTGAAGTCCTTATAGTTTTCAAAGTTTGCTAGCGTAACATCCAAATAAGTCACATGCGCAAACGGCGTAGGACCTTTGCGTATTTCTTGGATGAATTTGGCCATTTGACTGCTAGACTCTGCCTGAGCTAGAATACCAACCGTCCCATCGTCATTGTTCCAGACACGGCCAGTAATCCCACCGATCTCTAAAGCAAGACTGCAGACTCCCCAGCGAAAACCAACTCCTTGAACCCGTCCTTGGGCAATCATTTTTACCTTTTGCATGTTCATCCTCCTTGACTCGAAGAAATCTATCTGAGGTATGATTTCTTCTTTTTCTTTATGCTATAATAGGTCTATGAATATTATAACGTCTAAATCCAATAATGTAATCAAAAATGCTAAAAAATTACATCAAAAAAAATATCGGACAGATTCCTATCTCATTGAAGGTTGGCATCTCTTTGAAGAGGCAGTAGAAAATCAGGCGGAGATTCGTCAGGTCTTTGTTTTAGAAGCCTATTTAGACCGGGTAGAGAATATCCAAAACGTCACTGTCGTGACTTCGGAGATCTTGAGTCTCTTGGCTGATTCGAAGACCCCTCAAGGAATTGTCGCAGAGATTCTTCTAGAGCAACCCGTCCTTCCATATCAGTTACAAGGTCGTTACCTCTATTTGGAGGATGTCCAAGATCCAGGTAATGTGGGAACCATGATTCGAACAGCAGATGCAGCCGGCTTTGATGGTGTCATGCTTTCGAAAGCATCCGCAGATCTCTATAGTCTCAAGACTCTTCGATCCATGCAGGGTAGTCATTTCCATCTTCCTATCTGGAAACTGGACCGAGAAGAACTGTTTGAACGAGCTAGTCAATCCAATCTAGCGGTCCTCGCAACGACGCTATCAGAAGCTTCCATCGATTACCGTCAACTCCCTCAGATTGATCAATTGATTTTGGTAATGGGCAATGAAGGCAAGGGCATCAGTCCAGAAATGGCTACACGAGCCGACCAGCTGGTTCATATTACCATGCCGGGTCGGGCTGAGAGTTTGAATGTTGCAGTAGCAGCTGGAATTTTGATGTTTTATTTAAGGAATTTTTGAGAAAAAGCAGTATACTTAAGTTGAAAAAAGAAATTGGTGGAAATCTTATTGGGAGAGCCTATCAAGAAAAGGTGGTGATCTGATGCAATATCATCGTGACAAAGAATACATGACCTATGTGGGACAGTTGATCCAGCACCCTAAGGTTCAAAAATTAGCCGACATCCCTCATCATATTCATTCCAATCGTTTGGAGCATTCCATTCATGTTAGCTATACTAGTTATAAACTGGCTAAAAAATTTGGCTGGGATGCTAAAAGTACGGCTCGGGGTGGCCTCTTGCATGACCTCTTTTACTATGATTGGCGCGAGACCAAGTTTACCAAGAGTCACGCCTGGATCCATCCACGCATTGCCGTGAGAAATGCGCGAAAGATTACAGATCTTAATGCTAAGGAAGAAGATATCATCATTAAACACATGTGGGGAGCTACCCTTGCTCCGCCTCGCTACAAAGAATCCTTCGTGGTGACCATGGTGGATAAATACTGGGCTGTTAAGGAAGCTTCAGAACCTTGGCGTAAAAAGATGGCCAAAAGGAGATTTTTTCATCGAAAAATGTTAAAATCATAGTAAACAAATTTGAAAGGAACTTGTTTATATGTATAATGATTCAGTAATCCAAGAACAAAGTGGATTGAATGCTTTTTATAATAAAATCTATTCATTAGTTGGGATCGGTGTAGGGATTTCAGCCCTTGTGTCTGGCCTGATGATGACAGTCTTTCAAGATTTCTTCGTTCAAATCTTGACAACAGCACCAATGGTTTACTATGCAGCAGTCGTTGTAGAATTGATCTTGGTCTTTGTTGCCAGTGGGAAGGCTGTTAAAAATAGCCCGTCTGCTCTTCCGATCTTCTTGATCTACTCAGCTTTGAATGGCTTTACCTTGAGCTTTATCATTGCTCGCTACATGCAAGCGACAGTTTATAAGGCTTTCTTGGTCAGTGCCTTGATGTTTATTGTCATGGGAGCTATCGGACGCGTCGTGAAAAAAGACCTTTCAGGTATGGGACGAGCCTTGATGGGAGTCTTGATCGGTGTGATCATCGCTTCTGTTGTGAACATGTTCTTGAGAAGTTCTGGAATGGACTATATCTTGAGTATTATCTCTGTCTTCCTCTTTGCAGGCTTGACAGCTTGGGATAACCAAAAAATTCGCTATGTCTATGATCAAACAAATGGTCAACCTGCGACAGGCTGGGCAGTAGCGATGGCTTTGGAACTTTATCTTGATTTTATCAACCTCTTTATCAGCCTTCTTCGTATCTTCGGAAGAAACGACTAATCAAAGAGAAATTGAGCTGGGGCAGTTGCCTCGGCTTTTTTTGTCTTTCGACTTGTGCTATACTAATAGTGACTAAAGAATAGAAATGAGCGCTTATGAAAACACCTTTTGTAACCCGTGAACAATTAGAAAGCTTGACCCAAGAATTCCCTACCCCTTTCCATCTCTATGATGAAGCAGGAATTCGTGAAACGGCTCGTGCCCTCCATCAAGCTTTTGCTTGGAATGAAGGTTTTAAAGAATACTTTGCCATTAAGGCGACTCCGAACCCATCGATCCTAAAAATTTTGCAAGAAGAGGGCTGTGGAGTTGACACTGCCAGCTACGTCGAATTGTTAATGGCAGATAAACTTGGTTTTAGTGGAAAAGAGATCATGTTTTCTTCTAACAACACGCCAGCCGATGAATTTGTCTATGCTCGTGAATTAGGGGCAACCATCAATCTGGATGCCTATGAAGACATTGCTTTCTTGAAGTCTGTGACCAGCATCCCCAAGGTTATTTCATGTCGCTATAATCCTGGTGGAGTCTTTGAACTGGGAACCGATATTATGGACAATCCGGAAGAAGCCAAGTTTGGAATGACCAAGGAGCAATTGATTCAAGCCTTTATCGAGTTGAAAGAACTGGGTGTGGAAGAGTTTGGCATTCACGCCTTGTTAGCTTCTAATACAGTATCCAACGATTACTATCCAGAGCTAGCGCGTCAACTTTTTGAATTGGCAGTGGAAGTCGTCGAGAAAACAGGTGTCCATTTGGGCTTCATCAACCTCTCTGGTGGAGTTGGGGTCAATTACAAGCCAGAGCAAGAACCAAATGATATTGCCATTATTGGGGAAGGCGTGCACCGCGTTTTTGATGAGATTCTCAAACCGGCAGGACTTGGCCATGTGAAAATCTATACCGAACTTGGTCGCTTTATGCTAGCTTCACACGGTCTTTTGGTAACCAGAGTGACGCATAAAAAGAAAACCTACCGGACCTATGTGGGTGTCGATGCTTCAGCTGTGAACCTTCTTAGACCGGCTATGTACGGTGCTTATCACCATATTACCAATATGGATCGTCCAGATGGACCGACTGAAGTGGTCGATGTTGTGGGAAGTCTCTGTGAAAATAACGATAAATTTGCTAAACAACGTGAATTACCAGTGACGGAGATTGGAGATTTGCTCGTGATCCATGATACCGGAGCCCATGGATTTTCAATGGGGTATCAGTACAATGCCAAATTGCGTTCTGCAGAAGTTTTGCTTCAAGAAGATGGGCAGGCCCGTTTGATTCGTCGAGCAGAAAAACCAGAAGATTATCTTGCGACACTCTACGGCTTTGACATTGAAAAATAAGCGATTGTCTGATATAATGATAGTTATGTAAAAATAATGGATCGGAGAAAATTGTATGAATCTCTTTTTAGGAATTTTGTTGATTATTTTGGCTTTCTTTGGTGGGATGGTTGCAGGAATGTTCTTGCTTCGTCGTCAATTTGAAAAAGAATTTGCATCAAATCCACGTTTGAATGTTGAAGCAGTCCGCACACTTTTAGGTGCGAGTGGCCAACGTCCAAGCGAAGCAAAAGTTCAACAAGTCTATCGCCAAATTGTGACCCAACAAAAATCAGCAATGGCGAAAAACAAGAAAAAATAAGAGTGGGGCAATCTCACGATAATAAATGAGAGGGGCTTGGAGGAATTTCTTAGTCCCTCCTTTTGGAAGGAAGAGATATGGATAACCGACCGATTGGTTTTTTAGATTCTGGAGTAGGGGGCTTGACTGTTGTCCGCGAATTGCTCCGTCAGCTTCCTCACGAAGATGTCGTCTATATTGGAGATTCAGCACGTGCACCTTATGGTCCTAGACCAGCAGACCAAATTCGCGAGTATACTTGGCAGATGGTGAACTTCCTTCTGACCAAAAATGTCAAGATGATTGTTTTAGCTTGTAATACAGCGACGGCAGTGGTTTGGGAAGAAGTAAAGGAAAAACTTGATATTCCTGTCTTGGGAGTGATCTTGCCCGGAGCTTCTGCAGCCATTAAATCAACGACCCATCAAAAAATTGGGGTCATTGGGACACCGATGACAGTTTCTTCTGGAATTTATAAAGAGAAGATTCAAAGTCTGGCACCAGATATGAAAGTCACCAGTTTAGCTTGTCCCAAGTTTGTTCCTTTAGTGGAATCCAACGAGTTGGCATCCAGTGTGACCAAAAAGGTGGTTTACGAAACCCTAAAACCACTAGTTGGAAAGGTTGATACCTTGGTCTTGGGATGTACCCATTATCCCCTGTTAAAACCGATTATTCAAAATGTGATGGGACCGGATGTCAAATTGATTGATAGTGGAGCGGAGTGTGTTCGGGATATTTCCGTCTTATTAAACTATTTTGAGCTCAATAAGAGCCGCGAACTCTTAGAGCAGACCCACCGCTTTTATACCACTGCAAATGCCAATAGCTTTGCAGCGATTGCCGAAAAATGGCTAGAACGTTCAGTGAATGTGGAGCACGTAAATTTATGAGTGACAAACTATTTGAATACAAAGATTCCCAAGATTGGTATATTGCCCAATGGGGAGAAGATGCAGACTACAACCAATTTAGTCAAGTGCCTGCGGAAGCTTCCACTCTGTTAGACCAGCTGGAACTTCTCTTTGCCAAGGATCCTGAAGGATTTCCTCTCAATCTATCGGTGATGCGCTATGGATCAGCCTTTCGTTTCCTAACCTTTTTGACGAAAATCTTGAATGAAGTCAAGGGAAGATCTTTTGAAATTGTCCAGCGTCAAGGTGCCTTGCTCTTGGTTGAAAAAGGGAAATTGCTCTATTTGCATTTGCCAAGTGATGGGGTGGATTTGGAAGCTTTTTTAGGGCAAGACAAGGTCAAAGATACGATTCTTATTGCGACTCGAAATGAGGGAAAAACCAAAGAATTCCGTAATATGTTTGAAAAGCTAGGCTTTGAAGTGGAAAACCTCAATCAGTATCCAGAGCTTCCAGAAGTCGAAGAAACAGGGATGACTTTTGAGGAGAATGCCCGCCTAAAAGCTGAAACCATCGCAGAGCTAACTGGGAAAACAGTCTTAGCGGATGATTCAGGTTTGAAGGTAGATATCTTGGGAGGCTTACCAGGAGTTTGGTCAGCTCGTTTTGCGGGAGTTGGTGCGACAGATACGGAAAACAATGCGAAATTGTTGCATGAATTGGCCATGGTTTTTGACTTGAAAGATCGTTCAGCCCAGTTCCATACGACCTTGGTGGTTGCAAGGCCAGGCAAGGAAAGCTTGGTGGTTGAAGCTGATTGGCCAGGGTATATTAATTTTGAACCTAAGGGTGAAAACGGGTTTGGCTATGATCCACTCTTCTTAGTTGGGGAAACGGGCCGTGCTGCCGCTGAATTAACACTTGAAGAAAAAAATACACAATCGCATCGTGCTTTAGCTGTTAAAAAGTTATTGGAGGTATTTCCATCATGGCAAAGCAAACAATCATCGTGATGAGTGACTCGCATGGAGACCGCTCCGTTGTTGAAGCTATTAAAGAAAAATACCTAGGCCAGGTCGATGGGATCTTTCACAATGGGGATTCTGAGCTAAAAAGTGACGATCCTGTCTGGGAAGGGATCCACGTTGTCCAAGGAAATATGGATTTTTATGATGGCTATCCAGAACGCTTGGTGACCCAACTAGGGCCAACACGGATCATCCAGACCCATGGGCATCTCTTCCAGATCAATTTTAGTTTTCAAAAATTGGATCTGTGGGCCCAAGAGGAAGAAGCAGATATCTGTCTTTACGGCCACCTTCATATCCCAGATGCTTGGAAGGAAGGAAGAACCCTCTTTGTGAATCCTGGATCGATCAGTCAACCACGCGGTCTGATTCGAGAGTGTCTCTATGCTAAAATTGAGATAGATGATTCTCATTACAAGGTAGAGTACTACACGAGAGACCATGTATTGTATCCTGAATTGACAAAGGAGTTTAGCAGATGATAGCAAAGGAATTTGAACGTTTCTTGCTGGCGCAGGAAGAGACGTTCTTAACTCCAGCCAAAAATTTAGCGGTCTTGATTGATAACCACAATGTAGACCATGCTGTCTTGTTGTTGAGCCAGATTAGCTATAGTCGTATTCCGGTAGTGACGGATGAACGCAAGTTTGTGGGGACGATCTCCCTAACGGATATTCTATCTTATCAATTGAAACACGAGATTCCTGAGGAGACTTTTGCCTCGATGGATATCGTAGACGTTGCAAAAAAAGAGGTCGGGGTCATCGGCTTAGACTTCAATTTGACAGAAGTCCTGCACAAGTTGGTGGATGACTCCTTCCTTTCGGTGGTGGATGAAGAAGGCTATTTCCAAGGGATTATTACACGGAAATCGATTCTTAAAGCCATCAATTCGCTAATGCATGGTTTTTCAAATGAATACGAGATGATTCCAAAATGAAAGAATTTATTGCAAGTTTTATTGATCAAAAAGAATTAAGTGAAAATTCTCAGTCTGCCTATTTTTATGATTTGGACCAATTTATTGAGTCGATCCATGGAAAAGTGACACCGACAAATTTGAGAATTTACCAAGCTTCGATTAAAGATTTTAAACCGGCGGTTCAAAAACGAAAATTATCCGCCGTCAACCAATTTTTATATTATTTGTATCAAGAACGCTTTATTTCTGAATACCATCGTTTGGTCTTGCCTAAAATTCAACCGGCCAAGACCCATGATCGGGAATTGTTGGATCTGACCCATTTTTGGGAAGAATCAACTAACCCACAGGGACGCTTGATGGCCTTGTTGATTCTGGAGATGGGCTTGTTGCCAAGTGAGATCCTCCAAGTCAAGGTCGAAGATATTCAGCTGGACTTTCATGTCATTCGAGTGGGCAAAGATGGCCAAAAACGGGTTTTAAAGGTTCCAGAGCCGTTACTGGATGAATTGCAACTCTTCCTAGATGGTATTTATCTCTTTGATAATAAAGGAAAATGCTACTCCCGTCAGTGGGGATTCCGACAATTAGAAGCCTTCTTGATCGAAAAAGGGAATCAAGACCTTTCGGCGCAATCGATTCGTGAGCAATATATTTTGAAACAACGTGAACTCGGTGTGGATCTCTTTAGTATTGCGCGTGAATTGGGCCTAAAAACCATGGTGACATTAGAAAAATATAAATAATGGATATTAAAATTAAAGATTTTGAAGGGCCTTTGGACCTCTTGCTCCACTTGGTCTCTAAATACCAGATGGATATTTATGAGGTCCCCTTGATTGAGGTGATCGAACAGTATCTGGCTTATCTGGCGACTCTCCAGGCGATGAAACTAGAGGTAGCAGGGGAATACATGCTGATGGCTAGTCAACTAACCTTGATCAAGAGTCGAAGACTTCTTCCTAAGGTTGCAGAGGAGATGGATGAAGCAGAGGATCTCGAGCAGGACCTCCTTTCTCAATTGGAAGAGTACCGTACTTACAAGCAATTAGGAGAGTTGATGGCCTCACAGCACGAGGAGCGCGCCCTCTATTATTCAAAACCCAAGATGGAATTGGTCTACGACGATACGGAATTGCTTCACGATCGTACAACGGTGGATCTTTTCTTGGCTTTCTCAAAACTATTGACCAAGAAAAAAGAAGAATTCCGTCAGAACCATACGACCATTGTAAAGGATGAATACAAGATTGAGGATCTGATGGACCAGCTGCGTCACCGATTCCACGATCGCTCACAAGTTCTCTTGCAGGACTTGTTTCTAGAAGCAACGGATCTCCAAGAGGTCATTACTCTATTTCTTGCAACCCTTGAATTGATCAAGATTCAAGAAGTAACGGTGATCCAGGATAGGGCTTTTGGAGAAATTTACTTAAATAGGATTGAACATGAGCAAATTAGCTGAAATTGAAGCACTCTTATTTGTAGCAGGTGAAGAAGGAATTACTGCCAGACAAATCGCAGACCTTCTCTCTTTACCTCCGACAGGTGTGGTGCAAAGTTTAGAAAAATTAAGCAAAAAATACCAGGAGGACACAGATACCAGTCTGTGTTTGATGGAGACAGCTTCCCGTTATAAATTGGTGACAAAGGCAGACTACGCTTCAGTTTTACGAGACTATTCTAGAACGCCCATGAATCAAAGTTTGTCTCGGGCTGCCCTCGAAACCTTATCAATCATTGCTTATAAGCAACCAATCACCCGTGTGGAGGTCGATGATATTCGGGGTGTCAATTCCAGCGGTGCCATTACCAAACTACTGTCATTTGATCTGATCCGAGAGGATGGGAAAAAAGAAGTCCTCGGGCGTCCCAATTTGTATGTCACGACGGAGTATTTTTTGGATTATATGGGAATCAATCATTTGGAGGAATTACCAAAGGTTGAGGAAGTGGACATTGATCCAGAGGAAGGTCAATTATTTTCAGAGAGAACAGAGGAACTAGATGAGAATTAACAAATATATTGCCCATGCAGGCGTGGCTAGTCGTCGCAAGGCCGAAGAACTGATCAAGCAAGGCTTGGTTACAGTAAATGGCCAAGTTGTGCGTGAATTAGCGACTATTATTAAGACCGGTGATCAGGTTGAAGTAGAAGGCACTCCAATCTACAACGAAGAAAAGGTCTACTATCTTTTAAATAAGCCACGTGGCGTCATCTCTAGTGTATCTGATGATAAAGGGCGGACAACAGTCGTTGACCTTTTATCTCAAGTGCCAGAGCGTATCTACCCAGTGGGACGTTTGGACTGGGATACATCTGGTGTCTTGATTTTGACCAATGATGGTGATTTTACAGATGAGATGATTCACCCACGTAATGAGATTGATAAGGTCTATGTGGCGCGTGTCAAAGGGATTGCCAATAAGGAAAATTTGCGTCCCTTGACACGAGGGGTGACCATTGATGGCAAGAAAACCAAGCCAGCGACTTACGAGATCTTAAAAGTGGATGTTGAAAAGAACCGTTCAGTGGTTCAGTTGACCATTCATGAAGGGCGCAACCACCAGGTCAAAAAGATGTTTGAAGCTGTAGGACTTTTAGTGGACAAACTCTCCCGAACCCAGTTTGGAAACCTAGATGTCTCAGGACTTCGTCCGGGTGAATACCGTCGCTTGAACAAAAAAGAAATTAGCCAGTTGCACAATCTAGCAGTGACTAAATCTAAAAAATCATGAAAAAAATCCTGATTGCTATGGTCAGAGGCTATCAAAAATGGATCTCTCCCATATTTCCGCCTTCTTGTCGCTTTCAACCGACCTGTTCCAATTATATGATCCAAGCGATTGAACGCTTTGGTGTGAAAGGTGTCTTGATGGGGGTTGCGAGAATCTTGCGATGCCATCCTGGTACCCAAGCGGGACCAGACCCTCTGCCAGACCACTTTAGTCTGAGACGAAATGAAGAATCAAAATAGGACGATCACAAATAAACAGAAATGAGAGTGGGACAGAAATCGGTAATTCGTTAGAATTCGATTTCGTTGTCCCACCTCCGCACAGTTGAGTAGGGCTGTAAATGCTGATGAAATCAGCGTTGTAGAGCCCACTCAACCACTGCGTCTTGCTCGACAATCCAAAAACAATTAAGAGGCTAGGACTTTTGTCCCAGCCTCATTTTTTTATAACACTCTCGTTTTATCAGCGTTTAGACCATGTTTTAGGCAGGAAGAGCAGAATCATTGGATAGATTTCAAGCCGTCCGGCAATCATGGCTAAGGAAAGTAACAGTTTTGAAATCGGACTAAAGATGGAGAAGGTTTGACCCGTACCAATCATAGGTCCAATATTGTTGAAACAACTAAAGACAGCACTGACAACCGTCATGAAGTTATTGTTGTCTAGACTCACTACAAAGAGTAAGCCGATCGTAATAAAACTGTATATTGTAAAGTACTTGAGGATCTGATGTTGGGTATCCTTATCGAGTACCGTATCGTTGACATGCAAGGTCAAAACGCGATTTGGAGACAAGGTCGAAAGAACCTGATTTTTTGCGATTCGCCATAAGGTCAAGCACCGAATGACTTTTAGCCCACCAGCGGTCGAGCCAGCAGACCCACCGACCACCATCAGCATCAAGAGGATAAATTGTGAGAAAAGAGGCCATTTTTCCGTTGTCCCATAACCAAAACCGGTGGTGGTGATGATATTGGAAACTTGGAAGAAGGAAATCTCAAAGCTCTTCGCAACATTAGCATAAAGGTGGAGGCAATTGTAGGCAATCAATACGCTAGATAGGATTACAATAGTAATGTAGGTCCGCAATTCCTCATCTTTAAAGAAGGCCTTGAATTTTCGAATCATGAGGAAGTAGTAGAGGTTAAAGTTAACCCCGAAGACTAAGACCCCGATACTGACCAAATAGGTGATCAAACTACTATTGTAGTGGGCGATCCCATCGTTAAAGACGGTAAAGCCCCCAGTACCAGCCGTCCCCATGGCGATGACGAAACTATCATACAGGGGCATGCCAGCAAGGAAATAAAGAACCACAAAGAGAAAGAACAAACCCAAGTACAAGAAGTAGAGAATTTGAGCCGTGTTTTTTAATTTGGAAACGACCTTGCCAAATACTGGACCAGGAACCTCTGCCTTCATGACTTCCAGGTGGCTGTTCTTGTTATTGTCCATAATCGCAAGGGCAAAGACCAATACTCCCATCCCCCCTATCAAGTGGGTAAAACTACGCCAAAAGAGGAGAGAGTGGCTGAGGACACCCACATCGTCTAAAATCGTTGCCCCTGTTGTTGTAAAGCCGGAGCTGACTTCAAAGAAGGCATCGATAATGTTTGGAATTTGGCCCGAAAAGACAAAGGGAAGGGCACCAAAGAAGGACCATAGGATCCAACAAAGTGCTACAATCAGGACTCCTTCCTTAGCATAGATGTGAAAATCCTTAGGTTTGTGAAAACTACCAAGGAGGCCAAACGCAAGTAGGATGGCCATGGTTGCTCCAATGGAGACAAAGACCTTGGCAGGTTCCCGATAGATTGCAGCGACCACTAGGGGAACGATTAGGAGACCTGCCTCGATTAAGAGGAGTTTGGATAAGAGGTAACGAATCATGCTTCTATTCATCAGGCTTACCTCTCAAGTAGATCGTAGATTTTAGTGACATTTTGAATCAAGGTGGTCACGATAATCCGATCCCCTACCATCAAACGGTCATCCCCATTCGGGAAAATAGCCTTGCCGTTTCGAATAATGGCAGCGATCAAAACGCCCTTCTTCAATTTCAATTCAGAGAGGGGATATTGGGTTAGTTTGTTGTCTTCCTTAATTTGAAACTGCAAGGTTTCAATCCGGCCGTTTGCGACATGGTGCAAGGCTTCTAGGTTTGAGAACTGTGCATTGTAGCGCCCGCGAATAAAGTGCATAATGGTGTCTACAGCGATGCGTTTTGGAGTGACAATACTGGTCATATCCTGATCGCCAATGATCTCCAACAGACTGGTTCGGTTGACTTTGGTAATGTTCTTTTTGACTCCGACAGAATCCAAGAACATGGAGGTGATGATGTTTTCTTCATCGACCCCTGTCAAAGTAGCCACAGCATCAAAATTATTGGCACTCTCTTCTAAAAGAATGTCTTTAGCGGTTCCGTCTCCATGGACGACATAGAGGTCAGGGAATTCTTGGCTAAAGAATTCAGCTCGTTCGCGATTGACCTCGATGACCTTGAGATCGATTTTGCGGCGCACATCCTGGAGAATATTGAGCAGATAGTAGGCAATTTTTCCGGCACCAATCATCATCATGCTCTTAATGACTTGAGGTCGGACATTGTTGTGGAAGAGAACGATCTCGATCCTATTTCCTGTCACGAAAATCTTGTCTTGGGGCTGCAAAACAAAGTCTCCATTTGGAATCGTGAGTTCATTGCCACGCTCGATCGCACAAACAATGACATTTCCGTATTTCTTTCGGAATTGGGATAGGCTCATATCGCAGAGATTGCTATCTGGCTTGATCTTAAATTCCATCAAGGCAACACGGCCGTTTGCAAAATGCTCCACAGAAAGGGCATTTGGGAAGTCAATGATATTAGCAATATAACGAGCTGTCAGCAATTCAGGATTGACAACCAGGGAGAAGCCCAAGATATTTTTTTCCTTGAAGTAGGAATTGGAATATTCCGGATTCCGCACCCGAACGATGGTTTCTTTGGCTCCCATTTTTTTAGCTAAAACAGCAGAAACCATATTCACTTCGTCGTACTCGGTCATGGAAATGAAGATATCGCAGTCTTCAACATCTGCTTGCTCCAAGACCTTGAAGTTTGCGCCATTTCCTAAAATCCCAATGATATCAAACCGTTTGGTGATATGGTTGAGAACGGATTCGTCTTTTTCGATCAAAATAACATCGTGGTTTTCAGCAACGAGAGAACGACAAAGGGCCGTTCCGACCTTTCCTCCACCAACAACAATAATTTTCATAGATTACCTCCAGAGTATGCTTCTATCATACTCTATTTTCAAGAAAAATTCATCTATTTTAAGGACTTTCTGGAGGAATCTTACCAAGCTAAGAACAAGTGGGAAAAATTGTCAAAATAGAAGAATGAGGAGGGATCGAAAACTTTGATAAAGTTTCTTAAAAAAATCTAAAAAAACTATTGACAGGAGCTTCAAAAGTGATATACTTAAAAAGTACCTTCGTTGATTTACCTCAAACCTGTTGTGAGTTAAGTTAATGAAGCTGTAACCACGCTGTTTGCTGAGCTTGACTCCGGGCAGTGTGGCTATTTTTTTATCAGAAAGAGATCGAGTATGAATATTGAAGAACTGGACTACCAAGAGTCAGCAGCTCAAAACCACATCGTCTTGTTCCAACCTCAGATTCCACAAAATACGGGCAATATTGCACGGACCTGTGCGGCAACCAATTCTCCCTTACATATTATTCGTCCCATGGCTTTTCCGATCGATGATCGCAAGATGAAGCGAGCAGGACTCGATTACTGGGACAAGCTGGATGTCCGTTTCTATGATAGCTTAGAAGAGTTTATGGAAGCAGCGCGTGACGGTCAGGTGCACTTGGTGTCTAAGTTTGCAAATCAGACTTATTCGGACGTTTCTTATCAGGATGGGAAATCCCATTATTTCTTGTTTGGACGCGAGGACAAAGGATTGCCGGAAGATTTTATGCGCCAGTACGAAGAGAAGGCCATTCGCATTCCGATGAATGATGAGCATGTCCGTAGTTTAAATGTCTCCAATACCGTCTGCATGATTGTCTATGAGGCGCTTCGCCAGCAGGGCTTTAAGGGGCTGGAGTTGAGTCATCGTTATGAGCACGACAAGCTCAAATAAGGACGAAAAATTAAAAACCGAACCATGTAATCCATAACGTTACAAAAACTTGCCTAGGCAGGTTTTTTTTGTTATCATAAAAAGGTCTTCAGGGCAGGGTGAGATTCCCGACCGGCGGTGACTTTTACTAGGAAATGTTCTTTTTCTTTTATACTTTGTTGCTAAGCTTTGCTTAACGAGAAGTTATGCCTACAGCTTGTCGTATCGTTTAAAAGAAAAATCTCCATTTCCATACTCTAAAAGAAGTCCGCGAGCGCAAGCTGATGTGGTGTGACTCCACAACCGACAGTATAGTCTGGATGGGAGAAGACGAGAGACGAATAGACTGACAGCTATTCTGATCTGTTTAGAGCTGATGCATAGGAATAAAACGTTAGGTGCTATGATTGACTAGCGGTGTGTTTCTATGGGGACCAGCTAAAGTGACTAGAATGTTCTCTAGTTTAAGCTTTGTTTAAATAGTTTAGAGTAGAATGATGGGGTAGACGTCTTTCCAGCTTCTCTAATTTTTAAAAAATTGGAGGAACCTGTTATGACAAATACACGTAAACTGACCCTAGTGGCTGTTTTATCCGCATTATCTTTTATTTTGATGTTCTATCAATTTTCTTTCTTGATAGATTTCTTCAAAATTGATTTGAGTATCATCGCCATTTTGTTGGCTTTGGTCTTGTTGGATTTTAAAAGTGCTGTTTGGGTGACCTTGATCCGATCTGTTCTTAAATTAGCTCTTAATAATAAGGGGCTTGAAACCTTGATCGGACTACCAATCAATATCATTGGAGTTCTTGTTTTTGTTCTTGCTTTTGCATGGATTTGGAACAAGGAACGGACCCATGGCCGATTTGTCCTAGCTACGATTATTGGAACGATCAGCTTGAGTATCACGATGGTATTGGTGAACTATGTCTATGCAATCCCTTTGTATGCTCGCTTTATGAACTATGATATTTCGAAAACACTAGGGCTTGTCCACTATTTAGCCGCAATGGTTGCACCATTTAACCTGATCGAAGGAGTGATTTGGGCCATCGCATTTGGATTGATCTACACTCTTTTGCAACCGATTTTGAAAAAAATATGAAAAATAAACAACAACATTGGGCGAAGGCAAGCTTCGCCCTTCTCATTTTTGTCATTCTCGGGTATGTGATTCGTTTCTACCCGCAACAATTAACTGGTTTTGATAGCGCGCTTCAATCTACTATTCGAGGCGATCTGCCTGCACCACTGACAGCCTTCTTTACCAAGGTAACCCATGTCATGGATACCAAGATCATTGTCATCTGGGTGGGTCTTTTGCTAGCTGTCTTTGCCTGTAAGAAATGGTACAGCGAAGCCCTCTTTCTGGGGAGCAATCTGGTATTGACTGGTCTTTTGGTTCTTCTTCTAAAGAATATCTACCAGAGACCGAGACCAAGTATTCTTCATCTAGTAGAGGAAAAAGGCTTTTCTTTTCCAAGTGGTCATTCACTGGCGTCTACCCTTGTTTTGGGAAGCTTGATCCTCATGATCGGCCAGCATGTAAAACATAAAACAGCCCGCTATTGTCTTCAAGGTTTGCTGGTTATGGGAATTGTGACCATTGTGGTCTCCCGTATTTATGTCGGGGTCCACTATCCTTCAGACGTTCTCGGCAGTATGATTTTGGGCTTTGCTGTCTTGCAATTTGAGTACCCCTTGTACGATCGCTTGCGGTTTCAATGGCGCTTTACAGGGAAGCAAAAATAACTAACAACTAGGAGTTGGACTCGTGTTTTGAGTTCGACTCTTTTTTTGCTATAATGAAGGGTATGAAATCCTACAATACCTTGAATGATTATTATCGAACCTTATTTGGAGAAAAGACCTTTAAAGTCCCTATTGATGCAGGCTTTGATTGTCCTAATCGTGACGGAACAGTCGCCCACGGTGGCTGTACTTTTTGTACGGTCTCGGGTTCAGGAGATGCCATTGTGGCCCCAGAAGCTCCGATTCGAGAACAATTTTACAAAGAGATTGACTTTATGCATCGGAAATGGCCGGATGTGAAGAAGTATCTGGTCTATTTTCAAAATTTCACCAATACCCACGATAAGGTGGACGTCATTCGAGAGCGTTATGAGCAGGCCATCAATGAACCAGGAGTAGTAGGAATCAACATCGGTACGCGTCCGGATTGTTTACCAGATGATACCTTGGCCTATCTAGCAGAGCTGACCGATCGCATGCATGTGACGATTGAGTTGGGGCTTCAGACGACTTATGAAGCGACGTCTCAATTAATCAATCGGGCCCATAGTTATGACCTCTATGTTGAAACAGTCAAGCGGATTCGCAAACAGGTGCCGAAGGCTGAGATCGTGTCCCATTTGATCAATGGCCTTCCGGGGGAAACGCATGAGATGATGGTAGAAAATGTTCGCCGTTGTGTGACCGATAATGAAATTGATGGTATCAAGTTGCATCTCTTGCATTTGATGACCAATACACGGATGCAACGAGACTATCATGAAGGACGACTCCAACTCATGAGCCAGGAAGAATATGTCAAGGTCATCTGTGACCAGTTAGAAATTATCCCCAAACATATCGTCATCCACCGGATTACAGGAGACGCACCACGGGATATGTTGATTGGCCCTATGTGGAGCCTCAACAAATGGGAAGTCTTAAACGCTATTGAAACTGAAATGCGTCGTCGTGGAAGTACTCAAGGATGTAAGCTAGAAGAAAAGGAGAGTGCCAATGCTTCGACCACTTGAAATGGCCCATCAATTTTTAGCAGAAGTCATCACCAAAGAAGATGTCGTGGTAGATGCCACCATGGGAAATGGACATGATACGGCCTTTTTAGCCAAACTAGCAGGCCAGGTCTATGCCTTTGATATTCAAGAACAGGCCCTTGTAAATACCCAAGAAAGATTGGAAAAGTTGGGGCTTCAGCATGTTCAGTTGATTTTAGATGGCCACCAGCATGTGGACCAATATGTGGAGACCCTCAAAGCAGCTATTTTTAATCTAGGTTATCTGCCATCTGCGGATAAATCGGTCATTACTCTTCCGGCTACTACTATTGAAGCGATGGAAAAAATCTGTGCTCGCCTAGAAAAAGGTGGTCGAATGGCTTTGATGATCTATTATGGTCATGAGGGAGGAGACATCGAGCGTGATGCAGTGCTGGACTTTGTCAGCCAGCTCCCACAAAAAGAATATACAGCGACCATCTACCGGACACTGAATCAAGTGAACCAACCACCGTTTTTGGTCATGATTGAAAAATTAGAAAGCTATCGTCATGGATAAAGAATATTTAAAAAATAAAATTGAAGGATTGAGACACCATTTTGTTGAATCAACCATTCACGAGCGTGCAATCGGTTTTTATGATGAAGCCCATATGACCAAAAAGATGCTCAAAATAAAAAAGAAATTGGTTGCGCTTGAGATGGAACGGTGCCAAAAGAAGATTGAGCACAAGGATGTAACCAAGACAGACCAAAAGATTGCGGAGTTAAAACAGCAATTTGAGACTTGTTGCCAAGAACGCTAGGGAGGGAGGAAGATGGAATTACTCCTTTATGCAGTGATCTTCTCGATGATCTTGATCGTCTCAAATGTCACCAATAAACTTGTGCCGAGCCTTCCTCTGCCTTTGATTCAAATCTTACTAGGGATCGTTTGGGCCCTCTTTGTCCCAGAAGAAAATTTTCATCTAGATACAGAACTCTTTCTGGCCTTGGTCATTGGCCCTCTGTTATTTCGAGAGGCAGAAGAAGCAGATATTACTTCTGTCTTAAAGCACTGGCGCATCATTCTTTATTTGATTTTTCCAGTGATTTTTATCTCAACCATTAGTTTGGGATGGGCAGCTCACTCCTTGTGGCTGAGTCTTCCTTTAGCAGCCTGTATGGCCGTAGGGGCAGCTCTAGGTCCAACAGACTTAGTAGCCTTTGCTTCCCTGTCTGAGCGCTTTACCTTTCCAAAGCGGGTTTCGAATATCTTAAAAGGAGAGGGGTTACTAAATGATGCCTCAGGTCTAGTTGCCTTTCGAGTGGCCTTGGCAGCCCTTGCGACCGGAAGTTTCTCCCTTGGAGAGGCAGGGATTTCCTTAGGAATCTCCATTATAGGAGGATTTGCAGTAGGAATCTTGACGGCCTTTGTGAACCGTTGGCTGCAAACCTTACTCTTGAGTGTTCGCGCTAGTGATATTGCCAGTGAATTGTTATTAGAATTGAGTCTCCCGTTATTGACTTTTTTCTTAGCAGAAGAACTCCATGTGTCTGGTATCATCGCTGTGGTCGTGTCAGGGATCCTAAAAGCCAGTCGCTTTAAGCACATTACCCTTCTTGAAGCTCGGGTGGATACTGTGAGCCATACCGTCTGGAATACGGTCAACTTTATCTTAAATGGGTCAGTCTTTGTGATTTTGGGAATGGAACTAGAAATGATCGCTAAGCCCATCTTAAGTAGTCCTATTTACAACAATCTTCTTTTAGTTCTTTCTGTCTTTCTTTTGACAACCTTGCTCTTTTTAATTCGTTTTGTCATGGTTTACCTCTTTTATTGGTTTCGAACGGTTCGACTAAAAAAATCATTGAGAAATTATCTGAAAGATGCCTTATTGCTGACCTTTTCGGGTGTGAAGGGAACAGTTTCGATTGCGACGATCCTTTTGATTCCAACCAAAATCGAAAAAGAATACCCCGTCCTACTCTTTTTAGTGGCAGGAGTTACCCTTGTCAGCTTTATTGCTGGCTTAGTGGTGCTTCCAAAATTATCAGAAGATAAGGAAGAAACCAATAACTACCTGATGCAGATCGCGATTTTAAATGATGTCGTCATGGAATTAGAAGCAGACCTAAAGAATAGTAAGCACAAGGGGCCCTTGTATGCGGCGATTGATAACTATCATGATCGGATTGAAAATTTGATTCTAAGCCAAGAAAATAAGCTCATTCAAAAGGACTGGGAACAGCTGAAGCTCTTGATTTTGAGTATTGAAAGTGACGGCTTGGAACAAGCCTACGAAGAAGGAAAGATGCGCGAGCGGGGCTACCGTGTCTACCAACGCTATCTTCGTAATATGGAGCAACGGGTCAATCGCAACCTTTCGTCTCGCTTAACCTATTACTTCTTGGTGTCTTTCCGTCTCTTGCGTTTATTAGTTCATGAGATCTTAACTTTTGGGTCTGGCTTGCGAAACTGGTTGACCCGAGAAGACAGCAAGTTAGAGGCCATTGATTATGACCAGATTGCAGCCCTTTATCTGGCCAATACAGAAATCATCATCGAAAGTTTGGAAGACCTCAAAGGGGTTTATAGGAGCAGTTTGATCTCTTTTCTACAAGAATCTCGTCTGAGAGAGACGGCCATTATTACTAGTGGAGCCTTTGTGGAGCGGGTTATTAATCGCGTGAAACCGAATAATATCGATGAAATGTTGAGAGGCTATTATTTGGAGCGTAAGATTATTTTTGAATACGAAGCGCAACACCTGATTACCGCCAAGCAAGCGCGTCGCATGCGTCAAAATGTCAATGAATTAGAAAGCTACTCCCTAAGAGAAAGTGCCAACACTCTTCCATACGATATGATCGAGTATGCACGAAATCGATAGTTCTTTGTAAGAAAGCCCCTCGCTTCTGCAAGGATTAATTCTTCTAGTGGCCCGTTTGATTCATCGTAGATATGAGATATTCGGTTCGTCCATTAGCTACTTTTCTGATCTAAAAAAGAAAATGAGGAACTAGGTAATTTGCTTCTCAAGTTTTATCTACTTGTTCAAGGTAGCCCAATGAACAATCAACTGGTTTGATAACTATATATTAAAGGTTGGACATTTTTGCCCTTCCTTTTTTCTATTTGGAAAATAAATATTGTAACTTTCAAATGAGTTTCACAAAAAATCCACAATGCAGGATTTTAGGGGAGTTTTTTTGACAAAAGCGGCAATAAAGTATTGAACTTTTATTTTAAATGTACTATAACCGAGGTGGATAGCAGAGCATATAGGCTCTTTGTCAACTGTAGTGGGTGATGAAAAGCGGCTCTTTGTCAATTGTAGATATTTGTAATATTTTCATAAATTTTCCACGTGTTGAAAACAATTGAAGAAAATTTTAAATATTTGCCTATGAAAGCGTAATATGATACAATTTAAACAAACTATTAACACTAACTAGGAAGAAAAAAGCATGAAAAATATATTTTCCGACTCTAAAGAACGTTTTTCTATTAGAAAGTACACTATCGGGGTTGCTTCTGTGTTGTTATCAACACTGGTATTTGTGGAAGGAAACGTTTATGCGGACGAAGTGAAGAATAATACAGATTCACAAATTTCAGTTGTTGCACAAGAGAATCAAGGCGAGAGATACAAGGAATCTGGTCTTGAAGCAAATGAAGTTGTAACGCAAGCTAGCACTAGTGTTACGCCGAGTGAATCAGCCCTTCCAACTTCACAAGCTAGTGCCGAAGCCCCTGCACATGTGGTTAAAGGGGAAAAGACTGAAAAACAATCAAATGAAGTTGCAACACCAGCTAGCACTAGTGTTGCACCAGCTGAGTCAGCTTCTCCAACTTCAAAAGCCAGTGCCGAAGGCTCTGTGCCTGTAGCTAGCGAGAAAAAAACTGAATCACAACCTACAACTAGGTCAAGACGGTCTAAAAGAGAATTGCCTTCATCAGGTGGTACAACAACTTATGAAAAAACAGGTGACACAATTACTGTGAAAAATCCTAATGTTGAAGTCAATTTTCCAAATGGGAACAGTCTATATGCTCCTGCAGAAACAGTCATTCATATGGAACTACCTGATGAATTAGAGATAAAACAAAATGATAAAGTCGTTGTCGATATTCCCGATGCAATTAGAATTCCTACAAGTTTGCATTATGATGTAACTGGTCCTAGTGGTGAAATAATAGGTAATGCTTTTCTAGATTCAATCAGTAATAAAGTGATAACTACTTTTACAGATTACTATGAGAAAAACAAAATTGCAAAACAATTTACCTTAACCTTTAGTACCGGTTGGAAATCATATGTTAAACCAAATGTTCCAACAGAACTCAATTTTAGTGGACGAAAAATTACAGTAACAGTAGGTCCGGAGAGTGCTCCTGTACCGGTAGAAAAAACAAAGGTAACAAAATATGGTGAAGCGGTAACTGGTCATCCTGAACTAATCAGATGGACTATCCGTCTAAACTCAGGTAGTTTGGTAGCTCCTCAAGTTTTGACAAATTACCAACTAATTGATACGCTTCCAGATGACCAAGTCCTAGTTCAAGATGGGGATCCTGTTTTGGATGAATTTGATACTAAAACGAAAGAAACTTGGCGTTTAGGACTTGCGACATCTATTCCTTCAGATAATGTAGATTTATGGAACGGTAAAGCTCTTAGAGCTGAAAGAGTTCAGTCAATTACTCCATGGGTTTCCAAAGGTAATGCAATTCAATTATTGGAAAATATCAAAGAAAGCCCAACTGGTTTTTCTTTTAAGATAGCGCAATTGAATGAGCTTGTTTATGTTCGCTATATGACGCGATTAAAAAATGTACCTAATACCAATGAGGAGTTACAAGAAAAACACGGTAATAATATCAAAATCACTTACAACACTGGTGAAGAACAAAGTTACCAAGCAACTTTTGCATTTAAAGCAGGTGGTTCAGGTTCAGCTTCAAAGGCAAAACAACCAGCAAGGGTTGATTTAGCGTTTACAAAACGTCTTGAAGGAAGAAAGTTAACGGCTGGTGAGTTCACCTTTAATCTAGTTGACCAAAGTGGTAATGTGGTTGATACACAAAAAAATGATAGTTTTGGCCATATTACTTTTATTCCACAGTTATTTAACTATGCTGGTGTTTATCACTATACGGTTGAAGAAGTACCAGGTACGGAAGCAGGTATTAACTACGATGCAATGAAAGCAGAAGTGAGTATCACAGTAGATGAAGATGGTAATTCGTACATAGCTCATACAATTATGCCAACGGACACCGAATTCAATAACACCTATACTCCTTCCCCAGTAAAAGTAGGTCTAGAATTTAACAAAGTCCTATCCAATGGTAGTCTAAATGCGGGGGATTTCAGCTTTACACTAATTGGTGATAACAATGTTAATGAAACAGTTACTAACAAAGCTGATGGGAAAATTACTTTCAGTGACTTATCATTTGATCATGTTGGTGTTTTCAACTACACAGTAAAAGAGGTGAAGGGTGATAAACCAGATGTAGACTACGATGATATGACGATTGCAGTGAAAGTAACTGTATCGAAAGATGAGGAAACAGGTCTGTTAACAGCAAAAACAGAGATGACCTCAACAGGTGGCGAAGTAACTGGTACAGATGATAAGACCTTTAACAACTATGCGGTAGCCCCAGTGACAGCGCAATTTGACTTTAGTAAAGTCTTGGCAGGACGCACTCTAAAAGATGGAGAGTTCAGTTTTGTCTTGAAAGATGCGAGCGGTCAAGTTCTCCAAACGAAGACCAATGATGCTTCAGGTAAAGTAGCCTTCGATGCGCTCACTTACAAGAACAAGGAAGTAGGTGTTCACAAGTATACAGTAGAAGAAGTCGCTGGCTCAGAAGCAGGAATGACATATGATCCAATGAAGGCAGAGGTTACAGTTACTGTAACGAAAGATGGTCATACCCTTACAGCGACCAAAGCTCTTCCAACAGATACAGAGTTCAATAATACGTTTACCCCAGCAGCAACCAGTGCCCAATTCAAGTTCACGAAGAAACTTGAAGGCAAAGCCCTAGAGGCAGATGCTTTCAGCTTCGAGTTGCTTGAAAACGGTCAAGTTCTCCAAACGAAGAAGAATGCGGCAGACGGCACGATCCAATTTGACGCTATTTCATATGATAAAGAAGGTACACATACCTACACTGTTCGTGAAGTAGCCGGAACAGATACAGATATTGATTACGATACTATGAACGCCGAAGTGACAGTTAAGGTCACAAAAGACGCAACAACTGGTATCTTGACAGCCAATGTTGTTATGCCAGCGGATAGCGAGTTTAATAACTATGCGGTAGCCCCAGTGACAGCGCAATTTGACTTTAGTAAAGTCTTGGCAGGACGCACTCTAAAAGATGGTGAGTTCAGCTTCGTCTTGAAAGATGAGAATGGTACGGTTCTTCAAACGAAGACCAATGATGCTTCAGGTAAAGTAGCCTTCGATGCGCTCACATATAAGAATAATGAGGTTGGTATTCATAAGTACGCTGTAGAAGAAGTAGCAGGTTCAGAAGCAGGAATGAGTTATGACCCAATGAAGGCAGAGGTAACAGTTACTGTCACGAAAGATGGTCATACCCTTACAGCGACCAAAGCTCTTCCAACAGATACAGAGTTCAATAATACGTTCACCCCAGCAGCAACCAGTGCCCAATTCAAGTTCACGAAGAAACTTGAAGGCAAAGCCCTAGAGGCAGATGCTTTCAGCTTCGAGTTGCTTGAAAACGGTCAAGTTCTCCAAACGAAGAAGAATGCGGCAGACGGCACGATCCAATTCGACGCTATTTCATATGATAAAGAAGGTACACATACCTACACTGTTCGTGAAGTAGCCGGAACAGATACAGATATTGATTACGATACTATGAACGCCGAAGTGACAGTTAAGGTCACAAAAGACGCAACAACTGGTATCTTGACAGCCAATGTTGTTATGCCAGCGGATAGCGAGTTTAATAACTATGCGGTAGCCCCAGTGACAGCGCAATTTGACTTTAGTAAAGTCTTGGCAGGACGCACTCTAAAAGATGGTGAGTTCAGCTTCGTCTTGAAAGATGAGAATGGTACGGTTCTTCAAACGAAGACCAATGATGCTTCAGGTAAAGTAGCCTTCGATGCGCTCACATATAAGAATAATGAGGTTGGTATTCATAAGTACGCTGTAGAAGAAGTAGCAGGTTCAGAAGCAGGAATGAGTTATGACCCAATGAAGGCAGAGGTAACAGTTACTGTCACGAAAGATGGTCATACCCTTACAGCGACCAAAGCTCTTCCAACAGATACAGAGTTCAATAATACGTTCACCCCAGCAGCAACCAGTGCCCAATTCAAGTTCACGAAGAAACTTGAAGGCAAAGCCCTAGAGGCAGATGCTTTCAGCTTCGAGTTGCTTGAAAACGGTCAAGTTCTCCAAACGAAGAAGAATGCGGCAGACGGCACGATCCAATTTGACGCTATTTCATATGATAAAGAAGGAACTCATACTTACACTGTTCGTGAAGTAGTCGGAGCAGATACAGACATCGACTATGATAGTATGACTATCGCAGTTAAAGTTACTGTTACTAAAGATATTACTACAGGTCTTTTAAGTGCTAAGACTGAAATGATTGCATCGGGAGGTGAAGCAACTGGTACAGATGACACAATTTTCAATAACTACTTTGTAGCTCCAGTTAAAGCACAGTTTAATTTCACTAAGAAACTTGATGGTCGTGCCTTGAAGGCTGGTGAGTTTAGTTTTATTCTGAAGGACGAAAAAGGAAATGTGATTGAAACTGTAAGCAATGATGCTGAAGGTAAGATCAAGTTTTCAGCTCTAGAGTTCAAACGTGGTCAAGAAGGTACTTATATCTATCACGTAGAAGAAGTGAAAGGTACAGATGCTGGAGTTGAGTACGATAAGATGGTAGCGACTGTTGGAGTTACTGTAACTAAAGATGGTAAAGTGTTGACTCTTACTTCACAAATGCCTGAAGATACTGAGTTTAACAATAAGGTAATACCGCCAACACCGGTAACACCACCAACACCGGTAATACCGGTAACACCACCAACACCACCAACACCACCAACACCGGTAACACCAGAAAAACCTAAAGGTCGTGAGTTGCCAAACACTGGTGAACAATCTAAATCTGGAGTTGCCGCACTTGGTGCTGCACTTGGTCTTGTAGGTCTAGGTTTGGTTGCGAAACGTAAAAAAGAAGATGAAGCTTAATATCTGGCTCTTTGTCAACTGTAGTGGGTGATGAAAAGTTATAACCTGGAGAGGACCAACTTGGTTCTCTCCTTTTTGATGTTCAAAGCAATGAGGATTCTAGTTTTAAAGTTTTCAAAGTTCCGGAAGCCAAAAGTATTGCGCTTGATGACTTTGATAAGATTATTGGTAACTTCTAGTTTTGCATTTGAGTATGGCAACTCCAGTGCGTTCATGATCTTGTCCTTATCTTTCAAAAAGGTCTTAAAAACAGTTTGAAAAATAGGATTTACACAAGAAATTGCTTCTTCAATAAGATCAAAGAAATGGTTAGCTTGTTTCTCTTGAAAATGAAAGAGTAATAGTTGATAGAGGTCGTAGTGCTGTCTAAGTTCTTGAGAGTATGAAAGAAGATTTTCGAGAATCTCTTTATTGGTCAAGTGTGATCGAAAAGTTGGGCGATAAAAACGTTTATCGCTGAGTTTACGGCTATCTTGTTGAATGAGTTTCCAGTAACGTTTCAGTACCTTATATTCGTGCGATTTCCGATCAAACTGATTCATGATTTGGATGCGAAGACGGTTCATAGCTCGACTGAGATGCTGGACAATGTGAAAACGATCCAGAACGATTTTAGCGTTTGGGAGTGAAACAGTCTGGGGGACTGTTTCAGCCTGAGCCTTGAAATTCGAAAGCGAAGTTTTCTGGCAATATCATAGTAGGGGCTAAACATGTCCATGGTAACGATTTTCACACGATTTCTCACCTGTCTAGAATAACGAAGGAAATGATTGCAAATAGTTACTTGAGTCCGCCCATCCAGAATAGCTACGATCTTTCTGGAATCAAAATTCTGTGCAATGAAGCTCATCTTCCCCTTCTTGAAGCTGTATTCATCCCAAGACATGTGAGTTGGAAGGAAAGATAAATCTGTCTTGAATTTGAATTCTTTCAATTTACGAATGACTGTCGAAGTAGAGACAGATAGACTTTCTGCGATAGTCGTCATAGGGACTTTCTCGATTAATTTTTGAGTGATTTTCTGGTTGACGATCGCTGAGATTTGGTGATTCTTTTTGACTAAGGAGGTCTCTGATACAGCCATTTTCCCACAGACCTTACAACGAAAACGACGTTTTCTCAATCGAATGAGAGTCTTGTATCCTGCACATTCGAGGTAGGGAATTTTAGATTCTTTTTGAAAGTCATATTTAGCCATTTGTTCTTGACAGTTGTGACATTTAGGGGCAGGATAATCGAGCTTAGCGATGACTTCTTTATGCGTTCCAGCATCAAGATAATCCAAGATTTTGATGTTCTTGTCTTTAATTCCGAGTAAGTTTGTGATAAAATTTAATTGTTCCATAAGATTCTTTCTAATGATGGTTTGGTCACTTTTCATTATAGGTCTTATGGGACTTTTTTTCTACAACAAAATAGGCTCCGTAATTCCTATGGTGATTTTACCCACTACAGAAATTATAGAGCCGACATTTTGCCCTTCCTTTTTTCTATTTGGAAAATAAATATTGTAACTTTCAAACGAGTTTCACTAAAATTCTACAACTTTAGATTTTCGGGGAATATTTTTGATAAAAAAACAGCGATAAAGTATTGACTTTTATTTTAAATGTACTATAATCGAGGTGGATAGCAGAGTATATATGGATATATTTTTTAATTTATTCGGTATTCGATCCATTGTTTTTTTGGGATTATCTCAAGTGGGAAAGGAAATTTTATGAAACGGTTAAAGGAAACAAAAAAATGGCCTGCTAAATGGATACATCTAGCAAGTCTATTCATTCTGGTCTCTTCAATGTTTGTGATGCCAGTAGGTATATTGGCAGAGACCACCACCACGTCTTCTTCTAGTACAGAGGCCGTACTAGCAAGTGAAGCTTTAAGTAATAGTAATGATCCTGTTTCTGGAACTCTATCAACATCGGGAGAAGATAGAGTCGCGACAGTCAATACTCCAAAAGCAGTTGATGATGTGATTACAAGTGTGAAATATACTAATAATGAAGGAGGACTTTTAAATTGGTCATTAGAACCATGGGCGACTTTTCGAATTGATGCCACACTAAAACTTCCAAATCATCAAGTTAAAGCTGGAGATACAACAACTATTGCGGTTCCAACAGATTTGATCATTAATAGTCAGGATTTTGAAGTATTAGATGGGAAAGGTCAGGTTGCTGCATCTGCAAAAGTAGACAAAGATAGAAAGAAAATAGTTCTTACCTATACTGATTATGTGGAGCATAACTCTGATATCACAGGAAATGTTTTTTTCTATGTTCGTATAGATCATAAGTTAGTACCAAATGCAAAAGAAATTCCAATCAATTTGATTGTAGAGAACAAAGTGGTTCAAACCACACCACCTCAACCTCCCGTTAAATATATCGGTATAGCACAACCCCAAAATTATCCAATATCGAAGGTAGGCTCTATCAATCGTGATACCAATGATCCGATTATAAATTATACAATTGGAGTCAATCGTAAACCAACCAATATAAAAAATGCAATTATACGGGATACACTACAATTCTCTAATGCGCAATATGATCGCAATTCGTTTATTGTTGAGAAGGGGCAATGGCTGTGGGAAAGTGGTGATTGGGTCTTTAAAAATGCCCAATCTGTACCATATGAGATTGCATTTCCTTCTGATAAAACATTTGAAATAAAATTAGGGGATATTTCAGAGAATGACTCCTATCGTATTCGTTATAATGTAAAACTAAACTATTCACCAAAAGATGGTGAAAAATTTGATAATAAAGTTACCCTAAATGGTTATCAAATTGAAGAGAGTAGAGCTCAATCAAAAGTATTATGGCAAATTCCTGGAGGACGGTTAGATGGCTATATTTATAGCATCAAACTCCATAAGCAAAATAATAATGGTGATCCTTTACAGGGGGCTCAATTTAAGATCACGCGTGTATCGAATAACCAAACGATTACACATACCGAAAATGGTCAAGAGTCAGAAATATTTACAAGTGATGCCAATGGTGACTTGATTGTTCCAGGCCTTTTAAGAGATAATTACACGGTGGCAGAGGTTGTGGCTCCTAATGGCTATCAATTGTTGAAAGACCCTGTATCTATCTCAGAAAATGATTTTAGTCCAGAAAATTCCCAATATGATGTAAATAGTAGAGTATTGACACTGACTATTTCTAATGAAAAGGCTAATCATCGTCAACTTAAGGTGACAAAAAAATGGAACGATAAGGATAACCAATATAAGAATCGACCAAGCTCTATTACAGTTAAGTTATTAAAAGATGGAGTTGAGGTAGAAGGCAAGACATTAGAATTGAATGCTGATAACCAATGGAGTGGTATTTTTACGGAATTGGATGAGACAGGAACATACTCTGTAGAAGAAGTAGGAGTATCAGGTTATATTTCAACTGTTGAAGCTACCAATAATGAAGACATGGAACATATCGTCCTTGTGAATACTTTGGAAACGATAGAAGTATCTGGTAGTAAGATATGGAAGGATGACAATAATCGAGATGGAAAACGTCCGAAAGAAATTACAGTAAATCTACTTGCAAATGGTGTGAAGATTGATCAAACAACAGTCAAATCGGATAAAGACGGTCACTGGAACTATCAGTTCAAAGATCTTCCAAAATATGAAAACGGTCAAGTAGTGGATTATTCGATCTCGGAAGAAGGTGTCCCTGACTATGAAACAAGTGTAGAGGGGTATAATCTCACAAATACCTATACACCAGAAGTAGTCTCTGTTCCATTTACAAAAATTTGGAAAGATTTTGATAATCAAGATGGTGTACGTCCGAACTTTATTATTGTTAACTTACTTGCGAATGGAAAGAAGGTTGAGAGCAGAACTGTAACAGCTACCACAGCTTGGACAGGTAGCTTTGATCATCTTCCAAAATATGAAAATGGTCGAGAAATTGTCTACACCCTTGAGGAAGAAAAGGTGTCAGATTATTCTGCAAGTATTGACCAAGTTAACTATATCTTGACCAATACCTATGTACCGGGTCAGACGCATCTCACTGTAACTAAATATTGGGATGATGAAAATAACAAGGATGGAATTCGGCCTAAGACGATCAAGGTACAACTATATGCAAATGGTCAAAAAAGTGGAGATGTAGTTGAGTTAAGTGAAGCCAATAAATGGACCTATACTTTTTCAAATCTCCCTGAGAATTCTAAAGGAAAAGCGATTTCCTATACGGTTCGTGAAGTGGAAGTACCTCAAGGTTATGTATTGACAGAAACGGTACAAGATGGAAATAATATCGTTCTAACCAATAGTCATAAGCCAACTACCCCACCTACAACACCGAATATACCTAAAAAACCAGAGAGTCCAAAAAAACCAGGGAAACCAGAGAAAACTAGCAAGTCTACCTCTAAGAAATTCCTTCCAGAAACTGGTACAAAGATCATGATAGCTTTGGAAATTCTAGGGTTATTCTTGCTCGGTGTAGCGTTCATACTGATAGTGAGGTCATCTAGAAAAGATATTTAAAGATTTAAAAAGTGCTAAGCTCATTTGTCTTAGCACTATTTTGTTATAGGATTATTTAGATTCATTGTCTTTGTCATTCCTGATATCTGGTTTAACAAAAAGTCGCTCATCTCCAAGATCAATAAGGGATACTGGTGCTTGATAAAACTTGCTAAGGACATGAGGAGTTAGGATATTTTCCTTTGGTCCTTGTTCGACAACTTGGCCATGTTTGAGTAGGAGAACATGGGTCATGTCTTTTGTAATTTCCTCTGCATGGTGGGTGACGTAGATCATGGTTGGCGCGTGATCCAGTTGTTTGATATGATGGATCTGACGGAGTAGTTTTTCTCTGGCAAAGAGATCCAATCCACTTGAAGCTTCGTCGAAAATGATCAGATCTGGCTGGTCCATGAGGCTTCGTGCAATGAGGACGGTCTGCTTTTCTCCCTGGGAGAGTTCACGGTATTTGCGGCCGATCAAAGAGCTAGCTCCAATTGAAGTTAGCATATCCCGTGCCCAATTCAGTTCGTCCTCCCCGTATTCAACATATAAAATACTACTCTTGTATTGACCAGTTAGGACAATTTGTTCTGTCAAAAGATGCTCTGGCAGTCTTTCTGAAATAAAGGAGCTAACGATCCCAATACGCTTACGCAACTCAGGAATGCCTCCTTCTCCAAAGCGGGTTCCAAGGACAGTTATCTGGCCAGAACTAGCCCAATATTCAGACATGAGAAGTTTGAGGAGAGTCGATTTTCCTGCCCCATTGAGGCCTAAAATGGCCCAGCATTCATTTTCTTTCACTTGCCAGTTAATCTCTTTTAAAAGAGATTTTCCATTGCGGATCAAATTGACGTCTTGTAGTTCAATCAAATTATTCATAACTTCATCCTTTTGATTAAAATCCCCTCTATTCTATCATAAAATCTTTTAATTTAAAGATAGAATTATCAGAAAACCCGTTGTTATAGGGTTTCTTGCTTGTCGTAATACATTGTATTCTGACTTTGTTCAGTTATTTGTTCAGTTACAAACTCCCTAGAGCTGTTTCATAGAATGAAACGGCTTTTTTTGCACTCTCTTTTGAGAGGTGACTATATGTGTCCATTGTCATAGATAAGGTGGAGTGTCCTAGTCTATGTTGGAGTTCTTTATATGGTATTCCAGCATTTAATAACAAACTAGCGTGAGTGTGGCGGAAACCATGAAAACCAATATTAGGCACTTTAGCACGTTTAAAATGTGTTTTTAATCTTGTAAAAAGAGTACTGTTATTCGGGTATTCATGGATAAAATCTGAAAAGACTACTTTTTCAGTTTGTCCTATCTTCCAAGCCTCTTGGGTTTGCCTACGTTTGTACTGTTTTAATATTGTAACCGTTTTGGGGTCAATATCGATATCACGGTAACTAGATTTTGATTTAGGACTATTCACCTCTTGCATACGGTTTAGTGTCTTTGTGACGTGAACAATAGCATTGTCTAGATCAATATCAGACCATTCCAGCGCCAACGCTTCATTAATACGGCAACCAGTAGCAAGCAGGAAGTTGTAAAGTGTTTTCTCGTAAAAATAGCGGTATCTATCACTATCCAAGTTGTCCAGATAGTCCAAAAACGTTTTTAACTCAATGTTATCAAAGTGTTTAATCTTTTGGCGCTTTTCTTTCTGGGTATTTCTTGGGAGAATGACCTCACGAGCTGGGTTAAATGGTATGGCTTTCATAACCACACCATATTGTAAGATACGCTTGTTTACAGTATGGATTTTCTCATAGTGTAAATAAGCCCCTTGCTCCCCGTTATTTGTCTTTCCAGCTAACTTGTTAATTATGTTTTGAATTAGTGGAGTGGTTAGTTTATCCAGCTTATAAGCCCCGAATAATGGCAGGATATGTTTATTTAAAATCTTACTCATGTTGCCTTGAGTATTTGGTTTTACTGTATGCTTATAGCTTTCCCACCATAATTCAGCGAGTTCTTTATATGTTTTAATTGTCGCTTCTTTGAATCTAGTAGAACCATTTTGAATGAAGTCTATTTCAGCTTCTTTGGCTTTCTGTTTGACCTCTTTTCTAGTTCTAGCCGTGATACTAGTTTTTACATCTTTTCCCGTTACTCGGTCAATCCCTAAGTAAATGTTAGCACGGTATACAGTTGTACCGTCTTTCTTTTTATGTTCTGTAATTTTCATGATCTAAACCTTTCTAATTCATCAGCAGGCAAGCTATTATTAAAAAGGTTTTAGTGTGTGGTTTAAATCATGCTAGGGCTTCACAGATTGCTCTGTATTCGATTTTAAAGAGTTAGATAGGTAAATTATATGCTTAATTGTTAAGTGGTAAAAACACTTATTTTACAGTGTTTTTTGAGAGTTTTTTTTCTAAAGTTAGTTTACCAGTTAGCTAACAAAACACTTTACATTTCCCACGCGCGTGGTATAATAGAATTAACAAGATAACTTGCGAAGGATTAACGTTGTGTTCCCAAAGGGGAGTAAGTCGATGGACGAGAATTCACATATGCCTGGGGTTATCTTATTTTTTTTGTCTTTTTTTCAAGTTTTCTACGAACGTTTCAGGATTTCGTTCGATTTCCTCAATTATAAAATCGCAGAGGATTTGAGAGTATCCGTATCGATTACCAATTTTATAATGGTAGCAATAACGTTGATTTGTCTTGATATCATAAAATGTATTAAAAAGTTGTAAGTCGTTTGTTGTAAACGTCTTTTTTTGTTTTTCTCCACCGACTATTTTTGTTAATAGAATCCCTTTTGATTTAAGATGTCTATTAACAATTTTAATAACTTCCCTAGTAGTTAATGGATAGATAGCATTTGGATCTTTAATTTCTCTAACTATACCTATACTCGTTTCCGCAGTATTATCAAGTTTAACAAATAAATCAGCATCTTGTTTTCGCTTAGTGATATAAAATCGAGTTTCAACAGGTACAGCATAGTCAGAATTATTAGTAGATATTTCATTTTCAATTTTATCTTGCTCGGCGAGTATACGTTCTGCCATTTTAGGAGAGTACTTGGCTCGAATTTCTTCTTGATTAAGTTGGTCGATGCGGACTGATAAAGTCAAGAAATTTTGTGCAATCTGTTTTGTGATATCCTCATTGTGAAATTCTTGCATTTTAGAAATATAATTAGAAACACATGCCTGAAATAATGGGGCATAGATGTGTTCATAATCTTCTGTTATGAAGTGGGTACTAGTATTCCTAAGTTCTATAATTCGAATTAGATTTTTTCGTAATGATCCATGTTTATCTGGAAATACTGTCTCAACTGCATTTTCTAATGATATCGTTCTATCCTTACTATCCTTAAAATATATTGATTCTTCACCATTATTATTAATGATATAAGCCTTTAGCATTAATTCCCAGGCGTTACAGATAAAAAAACTAAACCCCTCAATTCTATACTTAATTGTAGGTTTGTTATATATTTCAAGCCCCATAATAAAAGCTTCGATACTTTTATTAACTAATCTTTTACTTAAATCTTCCATACGTTTCCTTTCTTACAAGATTTTCTATATTGTGGCGCGTGGGTTTAGAATCCTTTTCGCCAAGGCTCTTTTTTATTGGCTATTTTTACTTTTTCAGCCATATCAGAAACCAGATTCTTTATTATCTTTTTATCTTCCTTAGGGAGTATTCCATAATTTAGTAATAACTCTTCTTCATCGGTATATGAAAGTTGGTTTACTGCAGATAAGAATGAAGTGAGATTGGAATAATCAGGCTCATCATGACCAGTTATATATTGCTCTTCCAGCACCTTCATTAAATCATCGCCAAGAATAGAATAAACCCTAGCCTTTACATGGTTATATGGATCATCGGGATCCTTTTGGTAAAGTTGATAACTTGCTTCTTGGCTATCTCTATACTCACTATACCCCAACAGATACCCAACGCTTACCCCGAAGCAGTCAGCTAGTTGCTGGGCTTTTTCTGGTTTAATTTGGCTTTCTCCGTTTTCCCAGCGTGATAGAGTCTTTTCTGATATGCTCATTTCTTTTGCTATTTCCTTTTGAGATAGCTTTTTTTCTTTACGTAACTCTTTCAATCTATTCATTTATATCAACACCTTTCAAACGTATTATATCATCCTTTTTCTCAAAACAGACAAAAAAAGTCCAATAAAATAAAAAATACCCTTTACAAAGACAAAAAATGTCTGTATAATCAAACCGAATCGGACAGAAAATGTCCGTTAAAATTTCCAGCGTAACACTTTTCAATCTATTATGCTGGAGATAGCTTTTAAAGATAATAGAAGGGGGTAAGACATTTGAAAAATAATATGCGTGTTATTTTAGCAAAGAAACGCTTGAAGGTGGCAGATGTTGCAAGAGAAACAGGGCTATCAAAAAGCACTTTGACGGCATTGTATTATGAGCGTTCAAAAAATCCGACTTTTGAGACATTGCAGAAAGTAGCTGACTTTTTAGAAGTTACGATTGATGATTTGTTAAAGGTTGGATAAATAGAAAGGAGCAAACAAATGGAACTAGTCTACATGGACGGCAAAAAAGAGCCGTATACACTGAGTAGTATTGTGGCAGGGTGTACGGGATTGCAACATCATACAATTACAAGAACTATCCGCAAACATCAAACAAGGTTTGAACAGTTCGGAAAGCTTGGATTTAAAATCCAAGCTATGGAAAGTGGCCAGAATACCAAGGACTATATTTTAAATGAGCAACAGGCGACCTTGTTAGTTACATTCTTAAAGAATACCGAGCAAGTGGCCAACTTCAAAACTAACCTAGTCAAAGCATTCTTTGAAATGCGTGAGGAACTTTCTAAGTTTCGTATGCAGAGGGCTCTAGAAAAGCCAAAAAGAAAAAAACTGCATGACAGTATTGAGAACTGGGAACAAGCACCAAAGCACGCGCATAGTACCATGAATAACTTACTACTAAAGGTAGTAACCGACAGGAACGCTAAACAGTTAAGGGAAGAACGTGGGGGCTATAACGGCATTGATAGCTTGACCAGTGACGAGCTGGAGCAGTACCAAGCATTTGAGGACATGGTAATAGCCATGATTGGCTTGAATATGAGTTATCAGGAAATCAAGTCCATGGTATTCAGAAATAAAAAAACACGCCTAGAAAGCGCGTGATTGCAACAAAAAAGGCTTACCGAGACCAATCAGCAAAGCCTTTCACACTAACACTAAAATGAATTTAACAAAGCAGGCAAGCTATTATTAAAAGGGTTTTAGTAAAGATTTATACCTAAATTATAGCATATTTAGGACATTTTGACCATACGGAGAGCGCTAACTCTTAAAATTAGTACTTTCTCACGCTTTCAAACTTTGGCGACTCTAGGCGTGGGAATTAACTGTATAGGAAATGACAATTAAAAGGCCAATGGAGGAAGAATATGACAACAGACCTAAACAACATGACACAAGCAGAATTTGATAAACAAATGGCTGAAATCAAGGAGAAACGCCCAAACCTCTTTCAGTTTATTGCTGATTTTGTAGATCGAAAAGTAAGCACCGAAGAGGTGGACAACTTCCTGAAGATGGATCATAGAAAACAAGTGGACTATATCAAGAGCTATCAAGCGAGGGCATAGCATGAATGAACTAGATTTAAGCAACACACAGGCGATTGTCTTTGTTGTGGTATTGATTGGCTTGCTGCTTTATCTAAACCACCGAGACCGCAAAAAAAGCGCCCAAATTGAGCGAGAAAGCAAACAGACAATAGAAACACCTAGCGAGGATTTAAGCCCTGATTATGGGCGTTATATTCAACTTGCAGGGGTCAATGTATGGGGAGGAATTGAATGAATCTAACACTGAATGACAAGCGAGTATTAAAACTAATCAAGGTAGGGGCTGAGAACTCTATCACTGGGGCTGAAATCAGCTTAATCACTAAACTAGCAGAAAGAACCGTCCAGGACATTATCAGCCGTCTGATCACGCGCTACGGCGTTCCTATCGTTGGGGTACGTCATGGGGCTTTCGGAGACTACTTTATCCCAGCTAACAAAGAGGAGCTACTGGACGGAGCAAAGGCATTCTATAACCAAGTACAAGAGGAGCAGAAGCGCCTAACTGTCCTTTTGAATGCCGATTTAGAGAGCTATAAGTTACTACTGAAGGGGGCGGAAGACTATGTTTAGTTTAAGCAAAGAAAGTGAAAACGAGTTAGCCCATGGTGTTTTAAACCTTGTAGAAAAATACCTGGAGGCGCGTGATATACTTAAACCGCGTTTGACAGGTTTAATCTCAGCTCAGGTAGCTATGGAAGAATTGGACATAAAATATAAGACGTTACAAAAGTGGGAAAATGCAGGTCTAAGACGCTACCAGCCCCCGCTAGAAGATACTAGGAAAATCTATTATAGAGTTTCTGACTTGCTGAAGTTTCTGGGGGTGGAAAATGGCTAGCTTTGAAAGATTCCCCGGACAGAGAAAATCTGTCCGGACTACCAACGGCTACACTTGGAAAAATAGACAATTAACGCTTGAGCAACGCAAAGAGTTACAACAATTAAAGAAAATGAAAAAGAAAAGATTGAAAAACCAGAAAGGATAACTAATGACAGAAATTAAAAAACTAGGACAAGTTCCTGCAGAGACAATAGGGCCATCTGCTAGCATTTTGACAGGATTGTTGAGACGCGGGCAAGTATTGGGTATATCGGCGCCAAGAAGATCCTTAAAGACTAGCGTAGTTATTTCCCTAGCTTTATCTTTAGCCCAGGGGAGTAATTGGCTAGAGTGGAAGAGTAAAAGAGCTTTCAACGTCTTGTATATCAATACAAATCATAAAGAAAACGACTGTTTTAGTAAGTTCATGCAGATTGCCCAACTTTTAGAAGTTGAGCAAAAAGATCTTGACAATATTTCTATCTTAACTCTTCCAAAGTCAACAGCCTTAGAAGATTTAGCCAAAGTTGTAAAAGAAAAAGTACCAAACAACGCTTTTCAAGTGGTTATTATTGATAGTATTGATAATTTAAAATCACTGCAGTTCGGGGGTTCCTTGGGAGATTATTTGCAACAGATTAACCAACACGTAGGCGGTGGTCTGATCTATACACAAAGTCATAGAGAAAGACCGAAAGGTACTACGGAAAGCTCAGACTTTGCGCAGTGGTCAGAGTCTTTAGCTCATTGCGATAGCTTGTTAGAATTTTTCAAGATGGAATTAGATCCAGAATTGTTACGCCTAGAGAGGCTAGAATCCGTCTGGGATTTGGCCAAGAATGTAATGACTACGCACAATAAAAGATATTTTCAGCTAAACGTAACAAATGATTATATCAGTTTTAAAAACAAGAGAGCAACAAGCGAGGATTTACGAAATCATATTGAGGTAGCGCTAGAGCATTTACCTACTGAACAGACACAGGAAATTCTACGACTTTTTGATAACATAGATTTGCCGTTAAAAACGCGAACTTATTGGAGACTTGAAGCGGTCACCTCGGAAGCTGATTACGACGGGGAGAAAAATTTTCTTTTCTACTACCCACAGTTGATAAATGATAAGGAGAAAATATTAGCCTATCACGAACCAGGGTTACCACTTTCCAAAGAACAGAAAGAAAAAGCATGGGCTAATGAAGAAACGAAAGAAAAAGCGACAAACAAATTAAAATCTATGATAGCAAACTTTGAACAGGCGCATAATAGACTACCCAATAAGTCAGAGCTTTCTCGTTTTGCCAAAATCAGCAGACCTACTTTAGATAAATTGATTGATGAGTCCGATAATAACATAGTGGTCATCGATGGAATGATACAAGAAAATCCTGCTTATTAACAACGTTAAATATGTAAAGAGTTGTAAACTTTACAAATGTAAAAGTTGTAAAAAGGTGTAAAAAAAGTGTAAAAATTTTACATGATTTTACACCTTTACAAACGTAAAATTTACAACTCATTGTAAAAGATGTAAAACAGTTATTTTTTTACACTTGTAAATTATAAAACATAACTAGAAAAACATTGGTGTTATTGGATTTTTTAGGAGTTGTAAAAGATTGTAAATACTTGTAAATTTTACAGATGTAAAAGGAGGGACATGACTAGAATAGCCTAGCGTCAATTCTAGTTTGTCCAATTTTCGTGAAATGTGGAAGTAAGGAACAGGAACAGGGGCGATTGAGCTACGCCCCCTGTAACCCTGTCCTTTAACACTTCCACGTTGCGCGGATATATATTGTAAAAAATGGAGTAGTGAACTAGTGGTAAAGAAGAGATTAAATAAACGAGTTATCCAAGACAAAAATTTTTTAGCCTTCAAGTCAATGCCCTACATGGAAAATATTGGAGAGGTTATTAAGTGGGCTGGTGAGAACGAACCGATGAGATATATTTTTGATAGAGTAAGAAAGTATTTAGTATTTGATAAAGCTATTTGTAAGTGGCAAGGTAGGAATTATGGAAAGCAGTCCAGGGAGTTGCTTTCTAAAAACCCACGTTTAAGGTACATCACAAAGAGTATATATGAGAAGATGGAAGAAAGTGAATTGGATCTTCTTCCACCACAAAATGGAGGTTCTGCTTCTTATATTTCTGAATGGGAAACTTTTAAAAACAGTGAGCTTGTCCAAACCTTGAAGCATGAAGACAAACTACTAAAATATTTTGTAATTTTAGCTATACAACAGGGGTATATTATTCTCGATAACCGTAAAAAATTTGTTGGTATTGATTATTGAAAAATAAAAAAAGGAGAAAAAACATGACAGTAACAGACTTAAATAACATGACTGAAGAAGAATTTGACGCTTTTATGAATGGAGTAAAGGAGGAAAATCCTAATCTATTACAATTTACAGCGGATTTTATAAATGGATTTGTAACATCACAAGAGGTTGAACGTTTTCTAAAAAATGAAACCTAGTCAACAACAGGAATACCTCAAGAACTACAAAGGAGTAAAACATGAATGAACAAATTTTAATCAAAAAAATGGAAGAGGGCTACCTATTCTATTTTAAAAATGGTATAATAGAAAGTGTGAGAGTTCCCGAATACGGGAAAGTCACACTAGTCTATCAAGATGGCAAAATGTGCTATCTAGAAAAGGCTGAAACAATTAAATAGTATCTATCGGAACAACCGAGGGTGAAACATTTCATGAAGATTGGCATAGCTTCATGAGGGTTCATTCTCGGTTTTTTGATTAGGTACAGAAAAGAGGTAAAAATGACGTACACAACTATTAAGAGCGAACTTAAAGAGTTTGCAAACAAGAAAGTAGCCTATATGCGGGCGTACATTGAATTGCAGGAACAAATGAAAGGACAAGTTTCTGGTGGTATGCTGGGTAGCAAACAAGCTGAAATCAAGCTATCAGATCTCAAGAGTGAGGGAGAAGCGTATTCACGCAAGACCTATGAGAAGATCTTGGCAGATATTGAACAAGAGCGTACTAAACAAATGCAAGCACTTGAAGAAAAAGAGGAGAGTGTAACCGCTGATGATGTGGCTGAATTAATGTTGATCGAAAGTACAAAGAACATTTCACGGGAAGAGTTTGAGCAATATCTTGAGAAATACAAGAACAAACCGCTAGCAATTAAAAAGTTAAGTGAGATCGCTAGATCTAATACAGATTTAATCTTTGTTGACTATGAGAAGTACAATCAGAAAGAGCGTATTGAAAAACTGACTGACTTTTTGAAGCAACAAGTAGCAACTTTCCACGGCCAATTACAAATTAACGGTGATAAGATCCAGCTTGCTGTGGCAAACGTGAGTGTAAAGCCTGATGAAATGGCGATTGACCGTTACTTTGAAGAGAATGGGCTTTGAAATTGTCTGAAATCGCCTCAGAATGTCCGATAGAGAGGGGGTAGGCATGGAAGATTTAACTTTAAAAGAGCAAAAGTTCCTGACGGCTTTAATGCTTGCCCCAACTGTGGGCGAGGCTTGCGAAAAAGTGGGAATCTCTAGACGCACGGCACAGCGTTACATGGCTAAAACCACGGTAAGAAGTGCATACCGCAAGATGAGAAACCAAGCAATGGAGCAGGCTACAAGCAGGCTGAATAGTGTGGCTGTGGACGCTGTGGAAGTCCTAACAGCTATCATGAATGATCCTACTATCAGCCCGTATGCACGGCAACAATCAGCGAGGACTATTCTTGAGTTTGCCTATAAAGCTTATGAAAATGAAGCAATTATAGAAAAGCTGGAAGAGTTAGAAACAATTATAAGCATTGAGGACAAGGGGAATTAGAGTTGGTAAGAAGAGATCTATTAAAGAGGATTAAAGAACTAAAGAAGATACAAAAGATGAGAAACGGCGGTTTTGTCTTTATATCTGAATCGAAAAAGGGGCTTGAGTATATCGAAGTGAACGGCAAAGACTATCTAGACCATGAAGCCTTGGCGGTATTAAGAACCTTTAATGATGATAGTATTATCATATTTGATAATATAGATGTTAGCTGGGATCGTAGAACCATTTCAGATGGTTTTAAAGAGATGATATTCTTTCCAACTGTGGAAGATAGAATAGATTATATTCGAGTGGACGAGGGAATCAAACCTCTTTATCACGATGAATCTGATCCATACCATACGATAACTAGAAAAGAATGGCTTGCTAGTTATAAGAATATCAGTCCTGAAAGAGATGGAATGTTACCAATTTCAAGTAAACAACCTAATCTCTATGAGCCAATAGTGGAAGAAAAACACCCTGAACCTTGGTTTTGATGTATTTGATTAGGAGATAAAACATGAATCTAAAACAGCGACTAAATCGCTTGAAAAACTTTGATTTGGACATGAGAACGTTAAAAAATGAATTGATAGTCTTAGAGTCCTCAATTCTAAAAGGAAAAGTTCTATCTCATGATCTGATAAGGACAAAGAGAGGAAACAAAGTTGAAGATGTCAATATTAATATCATTGATAAGTCAGATCAGATCTATAGGGAACTTGTTCAGTTACTAGATAATCGAACAGAAACAGTAAATGCGATTGAGAGATTAGAAGATACAAAAGAAGTACTTGTATTAAGGTTTTTCTATATTCATGGTTATTCAAAGGAACGTACAGCAAGGGAACTGAATTGTTCAGTAACCACTATCAACCGTATTAAGAGTAGCGCAATTCGTAATTTAGAGGCTATTTTAGCCCCTGTTGTTAAATAACGGGGCTATACTTCATTCAGAAAGAGGACGCGCCCTATTTTGTACGAAAAATTCCGTTTTTGAACCTTTAAAAGTAAAATAAAAAATAACCGTTGGATAATAGTATACGATTTAAAATAATAAAGAATTTAAAAGAGGATATAAGGACCACTAACAGGCAACTATTATCACTTAGATTGACTAGTCTGCAATTTCATTGATTATGCACTAAATATAAAAACACACAATATAAAGTGTGTGATTTTATAATAAAGAACACAATATATAGTACTTGACGAATGTGATATAATTAAAATAAGGAGGTGACTGTGATGACAATGGAAAAATTAGCTAATCATATAATTGCAGTTGCGCAAGATAATAAAACAAGTATAAGTAATTTACAGTTACAAAAGATAATGTACTTTGCTATGAAAGATGCAAAAGAGAAACAACTTATGTCCATGGATGAGTTGTCAGAATTGTATGATGAACCATTTTTAGTTTGGGCATATGGCCCAGTGGTAAAATCACAATATGATCGTTTCAAACGCTTTGGTTCTTCTCCTATCATAGGACTTTTTCAAGCTTCTGATGATTTAAAGAAGATTAATGGTACAATTAAAGAGTATTTATCTGAAACTGTTTCTAGCTTGGTGAGGAAGAGTCATCAGGTACCTTTTTGGGAAGAAAATAAAGATAAAATCGTTGGTTTTAGAAGTAATATAGAATACAATTTAGAGGATATTTAGTGATTACAATCAATGATATTAAAAAGAGCATTGACACTGATTATTCAGAAATTTTAAATCAGTATGATGCTCTTTTGGAAAAATCAGGAGATTTGGAATTTGTTTTAAAGGATGACCTTGTCAAAGAAGAAGTACAAAAATTAATCGAGTTAATAAGAGATAAGGACATAAGAAGAATTCCCTATGCTTCAGTCACTACTCGGGTAATTGATTTTAATTCAAAGACGGACGGCACGGATGGGTTATCTGAAAGTTTTGATTTTTTAATGGAGCAAATGGATTCTGCTCTTAGTTTAATAATTACAGAATTTTTAAATAAAAAAACTTTTTCTGGAAAAACAATAACACCAGAGAAGGTGCACCCGTACAATAATTCTATAGTAGCGTTTTACAAACTATTAGAACATACAAAGTTAGCAAACGCCCAATATCAAAACTTATATCAAAAGACTGAGATTGAAGTTAGTGAATTGAATTCAGTTTTAGATGAAAGCAAAAGAAAATTAGATAATCTAGCGAACGACTTCCAGAATCAATCTGAAAAATCTAAGGAGACATTGCAGGAAGTATCGAATGAGTTAGACAACGTCAAAACGACAAAAACTTCAATATATACTGACTTCATTGCAATTCTCGGGGTGTTTTCTTCGTTTGTTTTTGTGATGTTTGGTGGATTTAGTGCACTATCAGATATCATAGCAAGCTTAAGTCAAACAAAAGTTTCTGTTGGTAAAACACTATTAGTGTCGTCATTTTTATTTGGTTTTTTGATTACAGTATTGTATTCTTTGTTATATTGGGTATCACTGATTATCGAAAAACCAATATGTTATAATTCTTGTGATTGTAACAATCCATGTGGAAAATTTACTCATAGTTTAAAAAGACATGGATATTTTTTAATATTTATTGTTTGTTGTATTATTATGATTGTCTTCTCAGCTTTTTTTGCTAAATAATAGAAGATACTGTTTTTTATCAATATTCTTTATATTTGAATAAGATTAGAGCTGTTTATGACAAAATATGCTATAATTAAATATGTGGTAGGTTTTCCATCTCCCCTTGAAACAGATTATTCTGCGGTAGGAGGTGGGACACCTACCATTTTTGAAGATAAAAAAAGCACCGTGTGAGGGTGCTAGATCTTGCCTGCTGAACTCGTAAATGATTGACCCCTTGAGGGTCGTTTTTTTGTTCAGTTATTTGCGGAGTTTGGGGAGTGATCTAATGATGTTAAATGAACCATTAAAAGCTGAAAAATGTTATTAAATTAAGGTTACAGACTGTTAATATACTCTAATAAATGCTGTTTGAAATTCTATCATAAAATATGGTAGAATAGAAAACAGGAGGTAGGGAATGTTTCGAAATAGTAAATTGTTATTCTGGACATGTGAGATCTTATTATTGACGGTGATTTTCTATATTTGGAAATCAATGGGGACTTTGATTTCGCCATTTGTATCTGTTCTGAATACCATCCTCTTACCATTTTTAATTGCAGGCTTTTTATATTATATTACCAATCCGGTTGTTGAATTGTTGGAAAAACACTTAAAAATCAAGCGTGTGTTTGGAATTTTGATTACCTTGGTTCTCTTATTTGGTATCATTGGTCTAGGAATCTTTTATCTGCTCCCAATCTTGATTAATCAGTTAACTAGCTTGATCAATTCGACCCAAGGATTGTATTGGGAAGTCCAAAGTTTGGTTCGAAAACTATCGACCAATCCTTTGTTTCAAAATATTAATATCCAATCAACGATTCAACAATTGAATCTCTCTTATATGGATATCCTTCAAAATCTCTTAAATAGTGTCACAAACAGCTTGGGAAGTGTAGTTAACACTATTGTCAATACGGTTTTTATTTTAATCATGACACCGATCTTCCTGGTTTATTTCTTGGTCGATGGGAAGAAGTTATTGCCGATGTTAGAGCGAACCATTTTACGTAATGACAAACTCCATATTTCAAGCCTCTTGGTTAGTTTGAATGAAACGGTCTCCCGCTACATTAGTGGTATTTCGATCGATGCTTTGATCATTGGAACACTAGCTTATATCGGCTATAGTTTTATTGGCTTGAAGTATGCTTTGGTTTTTGCTATCTTTTCTGGGCTTGCCAATCTCATCCCTTATGTAGGGCCGACCATTGGTTTGATTCCGATGATCATTACCTATGCCTTCACAGATATGGACATGATGATTAAAGCGGTCATCTATATGTTGATCATTCAGCAGATCGATGGAAATATTCTTTATCCTCGCATCGTTGGAGGCGTGATGAAAGTTCACCCGATTACCATTATGGTCCTCTTACTGCTTTCTAGTAATATCTACGGAATTATTGGTATGGTGGTCGCCATCCCCGTCTATTCAATTGGGAAAGAAATTGTGAAATTCTTGGTGAATTTATATGATAACCATCGTGCGGCCCAAGAGCAGAAGAAGAAAGAAGAATTCGGAATTATTAACAAATCTTAGACTCTATTGCCCAATTGGGCTTTAGAGTTTTTTATCTATTTTTTGAAATGTTGCAGAAAAAAAACTACAACTTCTGTTAAATATGTTAAAATAAAAATGATTCTGAAAAAATTATGAAGAAAGGTTGAAAAAGATGAGACTCCTCTTATCGAAAAAACAAAGACGCCAATTACAATTATTGGAAATCTTGATTAAAGAAAAAAGATGGTTCCACTTAAAAGAATTGGCAACCCGACTAGACTGTACAGAACGTTCTTTAAAAGAAGACTTATCCAATCTTCGTAGTACCTTTGATGAATTTTTGATTGAATCTTCCACTAACGGAATCAAAATCGCTTACGAGGATTCTATTGGACTAGAAGTAGTTTATCATCACTTTTATAAAGAATCGCAAGCATTTGCATTGATCGAATATTTATTTTTTCATAAGGATGTGTCCAATGAATTTATTTGTAAGAAGTTTAATCTCAGCTATCAATCTTTTTATCGCTTAATTCGGACCATTAATCAAAAGTTGCAAACGAAATACAATGTGAAGATTAATCTTAATCCCTTGAATCTTATTGGAGATGAAACGGATGTTCGTTTCTTTTATGCTCAGTACTTTGCGGAGCGGAATTACTACATGGAGTGGCCTTTTCCTGAATTTAAAGAGAATGCCGTGACGGACTTAATCACTTTTTTCTTCAAGCTCTATGGTTATCCACTGACCTTCTCTGTTATCAAGTCTTATAAAGTGCTCTTGACAGTATATCTATCTCGGATCAAGCAAGGCTATTTTATTGATATGCCAACCACTTTTGATGAATATAAGGAGTTGTATCAAGGAGTGGAGAATGTCGAGGAGATGTTGCGCTATTTTAGCTTACAACTGGGGGTGGAGTTAAATGAAAAAGTACTGGAACAATTCTTCATTATCTTTATTCAAGAGAATTTCTATTTTAGTCCAGAAAGTTTGATTGAAGCTTCTAAGACAGATGAATATGCTAAAAATTCCACAACCTTTATCAAAGATATGTTTAAGGATCTTTGTTATACCTATGATTTAGAAATTGAAAATTTAGATGAGATGTTAATGCACGTCCATAATACGTCTCACCTAGTTCGCAGAGAATTATTCTCTGAATTTCTCTTATTTGATATTAAAACCAATACAAACGAAGACTTTATGAGCATTTTCCCAGCTTTCTATGATGATTTGAAGAATCATTTGATTACTTATATGAAGACCATGAAGCATGATTTGAATGAGGAGATCCTCAAGCATATGATTTATACGGTCTACACCCACTGGGAGCGTCTCTTACCGCAGTTATTGCGTCGTCGGAAATCGATTAAGGTCTTGATCATTAGTCGTTTTGACGATCACCATGCCAAATCTATGATTGATTTCCTTAATTTCTATTGTACAGATAACTTCGAATTTTCACAGATGATCAAATACAATCTGACAGTGAAAGATATTGAAGCTTCGGATGCAGACGTTGTGGTAGCTAATTTTATGATGCCAGAATTAAAGAAAAAACCCTTTATCTGTACAAGTAGCCTATCCTCACTTGAGCTGGTTGAAAAACTCAATGCCTTCTTTTATGATTTCACCAGTGCATAATACTAAAGACAAAGTCTTCCTAGAAACTTTCCTTAGGTGAGAACGGACGTCAGGTGAAATTTTCCAGTGGATGATTTCAGAAATCCAGGAAGTTCCATGACTAAATCACGATCCGCAGCACGTGTTCAATTTGTTTTGTACCCCTTCGCTTTTTAATTTTTAGGTTCAGGCTAAAACAGTTTCCCAAACTGTTTTACTCTCAAAACTCCCGAGTGAGAGTGGGACAGAAATCGGTAATTCGTTAGAATTCGATTTCGTCGTCCCACCTCCGCACAGTTGAGTAGGGCTGTAAAAGCTTATGAAATCAGCGTAGTAGAGCCCACTCAACCACTGCGTCTTGCTCGACAATCCAAAAACAATTGAGAGGCTAGGACTTTTGTCCCAGCCTCACTTTTCTCACGGCGGAAAGTTTCAGTGTAGGTTAGAATAACACTAATAGTATATATTGTTTTAAGCGTCACTTAAGTTATTTTGTGTGAAAAAACAATTTATCCACATTAAAAAATCAGGACCTGTTCCTGATTTTTTGATGGTAAAAAAAGAAAATGAATATAAGAATGCAGGCTCTCCTATTTTGTGGTATAATATACAATATTATATACTGGAGGAAATTATCCATGGAAGACCCTGGCAGTCAGGAAATTTTACTGGAATTTATTTTATTGATTGTTTTGACATTGTTGAATGCCTTTTTCTCGGCGACTGAAATGTCAATGGTATCGTTGAATCGTTCTCGTGTAGAGCAAAAAGCTGAAGAAGGGGATAAAAAATATATTCGTCTTCTTAGCGTTTTGGAACAGCCCAACCATTTCTTATCCACTATTCAGGTGGGGATCACCTTGATTACCATCTTATCTGGGGCGAGTCTTGCGGATAGCCTTGGACATGTCATTGCTGGATGGATGGGCAATACCAAAACGGCTCTGGCAACTGGAAGCTTTTTATCTCTAGCATTTTTGACTTATATTTCGATCGTGTTTGGCGAACTCTATCCGAAACGAATCGCTATGAACTTGAAAGATGAGTTGGCTGTTCGAACAGCTCCGATTGTGATTCTATTAGGAAAAATTGTCAGCCCCTTTGTTTGGTTGCTTTCAGCGTCGACCAACCTTTTGAGCCGTATCACGCCAATGGAATTCGATGATCCGGATGAAAAGATGACGCGGGATGAAATCGAGTATATGCTGACCAATAGTGAAGCAACACTGGATGCTGACGAGATTGAGATGCTCCAAGGGATCTTTTCATTAGATGAAATGGTAGCGCGTGAAGTCATGGTCCCACGGACAGATGCCTTCATGGTTGATATCAATGATGATACCAAAGAAATTATTGAAAGTATCCTCAAGCAAAACTTTTCACGGATTCCTGTCTATGATGATGACAAGGACAATGTCATCGGCCTCATCCATACCAAACGTCTCTTGAACGAAGGATTTATCAATGGCTTTGATAATATTGTCTTAAGAAAGATTTTACAAGAACCTTTGTTTGTTCCAGAAACCATTTTTGTGGATGATCTTTTGAAGGAATTGCGTAATACGCAAAATCAAATGGCCATTCTGCTCGATGAATACGGTGGGATGTCTGGATTGGTTACCCTCGAAGACTTGTTGGAAGAAATCGTCGGTGAAATTGACGATGAGACTGACAAAGCTGAAATTGATGTTTTTGAAATTGGGGATAATACTTATGTCGTGCAAGGAGCTATGTCACTAAACGACTTTAATGAATACTTTGGCGTTGAGTTGGAAAGTGATGATGTGGATACTATTGCAGGGTATTATTTGACTGAAGTTGGGCGGATTCCATCCTTGAAAGAACGCCTCAGCTGTGAAGTCGATAGTCAAAAGAAACACTTGATCTTGACTAATGACAAGGTGAAAAACGGTCGTGTGACCAAGGTGAAAGTTGAAATTTCTGAAATCGTCGAAGAAGATGAAGAAACCAAATCAAAAGAAGATTAGAAAATAGAGGCCTGGACGTGTTCCAGCCTCTGTTTTTTTCTTGTCAGGGCTAGTTGAATTTTCAAAAAATTTTAAAAATTTCTGAAATAGTCTTGACAGCAAAAAAAAATTAAGGTAAGATAATACCCATAAATAAAGAAAGCAGATAAATAAACATGAAGCAACAAGCCATTTCAATTCAAAAATTTTACTTTAGCTACTTTAGATAGTGTTTGTAGACATGATCTCATGGATGCAAACAACCCAAGCAATTTGTTTGTATCTATGTGGCTAAGATTTTTGATGATGGTCCATAGAGCTAGTATCTAAATGGACCGAGGTTTTGTAACTTGTTGGAGAATTTCAAGCATCCGTTTAGAGAATGATCTAAGCGGATTTTTTATTTATTTTGCAGAAAAGGAGTTTTAAATGAAAGTAGTCAAAAAATTACTGGCGCCAGTTTTGGTCGTAGGCCTTCTGTTAACATCATTGGTGACCTTACACCATCTGAAGGATGCTAAAAAGGATAATGTCTTTCGGATTGGGATTTCCCAGTACATCACCCATAAGTCTCTCGATGCGACACGGAAAGGCTTTATCGATGAATTGAAGAAAGAGGGATATGTGGATGGGAAAAATATCCAGATTGATTTCCAAAATGCTCAAGGAGAGCAACGAAATCTGAAAAACATTTCCAAACAATTAGCGGAAGAAAGTGATCTAGTCTTTGCGATTGCAACCCCTTCTGCACAAAGTTTGGCCAATACCACTAAAACAACTCCGGTTGTCTTCTCAGCTGTGACCGATCCATTGGCAGCGAAATTGGTGAAAAACTTGAAGGAACCAGGTGGAAATATCACGGGGACAAGTGACCAGTCAGAAGATGCGATCTCTACACAGGTAGACATGATTAAGCAAGTACTTCCAACGGCAAAAACAGTTGGGATCCTCTATACGCAAAGTGAGCCTAACTCCGTCGTCCAAAAAGACAATGCGAAGAAGATTTTAGAGGCTAAAGGCTATCAAGTGGTTGAAAAAACCATCATCGATAGTAACAATGTGAAAGCTGCAGCAGACAGTATCATGTCAGAAGCAGATATCGTCTTTGTTCCGACGGATAACATCATTTCTTCTACAATAGACACTGTCAAACAGGTATCCATCAGTCATAAGGTACCAGTTTTTGGTGGATCTGCTGAAATGGTGGCTACTGGTGGTTTGTACAACTTTGGTACCGATTATGAGGAATTGGGAAGACAAGCTGCTCGGATGGCCATTCGCATCATGAAGGGTGAGAAACCTGGGAAAGTCGCAGTTGAAACACCTGAAAAATTAGAATTGCATACCAATAAAGAGATGGCTAAAGAGCTTGGAATTGATATTAGCTCGTTGAAGGTAGAAAAATAGGAGGTTTGAGATGAATTTCGTTTTATCAAGTTTATCAGAAGGTTTATTATGGTCGATCATGGCGATCGGTGTTTACTTAACATTTCGAATTTTAGATATTGCCGACATGACGGCAGAAGGCGCCTTTCCACTTGGGGCAGCAGTTGTAGCTTCCCAAATTCAAGCAGGAAGAAACCCTTGGCTTGCAACCTTTTTAGGCTTCCTAGCCGGAATGATCGCAGGATTGGTCTCTGGAATTCTCCATACAAAAATGAAAATTCCAGCCCTCTTGACAGGGATTGTCACTTTGACGGGTCTCTACTCTATCAATATCAAAATCATGGGAGGGGTTCCTAACCTTTCTATCGGAGATTCTAGTACCATTTTCAAGAGTGTGATGAAATTAGGTCTTTCTAATGAAGAAGCTGTCTTTTTGATTAGCATTTCTTGCTTGATCATCGTCTGTATCTTGTTAACTCTCTTAATGAAGACGCAACTTGGCTTGGTTTTGCGCTCGACTGGTGATAACATTCCAATGAGTGAGGCCAATGGGGTCAATGTAGATAACATGAAGATGTTGGGCTACATGATTTCCAATGGTTTGATTGCCCTTTGTGGAGCCATGTTTGCACAAAATGATGGTTTCTCAGATGTGACTTCTGGTACAGGGACGATCGTAGTCGGCTTGAGTGCTGTGATTATCGCTGAAGTTTTGATCCACGAATTGACCATTGGTTGGCGCTTGCTTTCCATCGGGGTTGGAGCCATTGTTTACCGTTTGATTATCTTAAATATTTATGAGATCCCAAATCTCGATCAAAATATGGTTCGTCTCTTCAATGCGATCTTGCTCGCGATTGTCTTGTTCGCTCCTGAGGCGCAAAAACGTCTTCGTGTTCGCGGATTGAAGTTAGGAAATAAGTAGGAGAAAAGTATGGCAACATTATTATCAATTGAAGGTATTCATAAGACATTTGAAGCAGGCACAGTCAATGAAAACCATGTCTTAAAAGGCTTGGATCTCCAAGTAGAAGAAGGGGACTTCATTTCGGTCATCGGTGGAAATGGAGCTGGGAAATCAACCTTGATGAACATCTTGGCAGGAAATCTAGTTGTGGATGAAGGGGATATCTTGCTAGAAGGTAACTCCATCAAAAATACGAGTGTTCGTAAGCGTGCGAAAGATATTGCGCGTGTCTTCCAAGATCCTAAGATGGGGACAGCTTCTCGTTTGACCATTGAAGAAAATATGGCGATTGCCCAACGTCGTGGGAAATCTCGTGGTTTGAGCTGGGGAGTTCGGGAGAAAGATCGCGAATTATTCCGTGAAGCCTTGAAGGAATTAAATATTGGTTTAGAGAACCGCCTCAAGGTGGATACCCAATATTTGTCTGGTGGGCAACGTCAAGCTTTGACCTTGGTCATGGCAGCCTTGGTCAAACCCAAACTCTTGCTTCTGGATGAACATACCGCAGCGCTCGATCCTAAGACTAGTGAAATGGTCATGGAATTGACACAAAAGATCGTGGAAAGCCATGATTTGACAACCTTGATGATTACGCATGATATGAACCATGCCATTGAATACGGCAACCGCTTGATCATGCTCTACCAAGGCAAAATCGTTGTCGACGTCAAAGGAGAAGAAAAGAAAAACCTAACGGTTGAAGATTTGATGCGCCTTTTCCAACAAAACAGTGGTGAAACCCTGGTGAGTGATGAATTGGTATTAGGATAAAATAAAAGAGAGTGGGACAGAAATCGGTAATTCGTTAGAATTCGATTTCGTCGTCCCACCTCCGCACAGTTGAGTAGAGCTGTAAAAACTGATGAAATCAGCGTAGTATAGGCCACTCAACCACTGCGTCTTGCTCGACAATCCAAAAATAATTGAGAGGCTGGGACAAAAGTCCTAGCCTCTCAATTATTTATGTGACTTTCAGTCCGTCTCGCTCCGTTAGGTGCGAGACAAAAAAACCACCCGCTATGCGGGTGCGCATCGAAGGTTATACCAAAAAAACTCCAAACGCGATACAATTAAGGTGTTCAAGCCAATTGTAAAGCGAGAGGAGAAAAATATGGCTCAAAAAGCACATAGTTTATCACACACAAAATGGATGTGTAAATATCACATTGTGTTCACCCCTAAGTATAGACGAAAAGTGATCTATAATCAATATCGAAGTAGTTTGGGAGAAATATTCCATAGATTATGTAGTTATAAAGGTGTTGAGATTATCGAAGGCCATTTAATGCCAGATCATGTTCATATGTTGGTAAGCATTCCACCTAGAATTAGTGTTACAAGTTTCATAGGATATTTAAAAGGTAAAAGCGCTCTAATGATGTTCGATAAACACGCCAATCTGAAATATAAGTTTGGAAATCGACATTTTTGGGCAGAGGGATATTATGTAAGTACAGTTGGCCTCAACGAAGCCACAATAAAGAAATACATTCAGGAACAAGAGCGAAAAGATATTGCTTTAGATAAGTTGAGTGTAAAAGAATATGAAGATCCCTTTAGGGATAGTGGCAAGTAGTACGTATACCTCTTTGAGAGGTCTGTGACGAGTCAAATGCAATAAGGCTTGAACAAAGTGAAAGCCAGCGTCTTTAGGCGCTGGCTAGTTATCTGGGCTTATAGCCCTGGTACAAACCACCCGTTTGACGGGTGGTCATGATTTCCTCCGCTCTGCATAGTCGACAAAATGAAACTTGTCTAATTTGTGTCGGCTTTCGGTGAACTGGAATTGGCGTCCGTCTGCTAAGTGAACTTGGGAACGGACCGTTACCACGTGTTGGTCTTTTCCAAGATCCAGTAAGATTTTGTCGCGATTATCGATTGGTGAAATCAAAATTTCTTTCTTTGCATAGCCAATCTGCAATTTCAAGTCTTCTTCTATATATTGGTAGATAGAGTGCTGGGCAATTTCCTTGGTTAGGCCAGGGATCAGCTCTCTGTCTAGGTAATCAATATCTAAGACAGAAGCGACGCCATCCACTACCCGTTGTCGGGTTACTTTCCAAACCAAACGGTGAAGGGGGAAGCCTGTCTTTTTAGCTCCTTTTTCATCAATACTGATCTTTTCCAAACGAATGACATTAGTTTCTGAGCGAAGACCAGAAGCTTTGACGATTTCTTGATAGCTGGTTAATTGGGAAACAGGGAAGTCAAAGTGAGCTTGCCTACAAATTTGCGATCCCATTCCTTGAACAGTCTTGATAAAGCCTTCCTCCTGCAAGAGATTGAGGGACTTACGGATGGTATCTCGACTGACCTGGTAGTGCTCTTTTAAGTCGTTCTCGCTAGGCAGAAAATCCCCGACTAGATATTTTTCTTCTAGTATTTGTTCTTTTAAAATTTGATAGATTTGTTGGTATTTTTTCATGATTTGGACTCGCTTGTCTGTTTTTTTACATACAACACCCTAAATTTTATCAAAAATATAGCAAAAAAACCACAAACAAGTTGCAGACAAGTTTGGGATCGTTTACAATTGGTTTTGTCAGTTGATGGAGATCAACAAATAAACATAAGGAGATGCTAGCTGAAGCTAGCGGTGTATCAAATGGGAAAATTTGAACAAGAAGCTAAGGATCTGCTCCAAGCAATCGGAGGCAAAGAAAACGTCACTGCCGTGACCCACTGTGCGACACGGATGCGCTTTGTACTAGGAGATGAGAAGAAAGCCAACATCAAGGCCATAGAATCCATCCCTGCGGTGAAAGGAACCTTTACCAATGCAGGTCAATTCCAAGTCATCATCGGAAACGATGTACCAATTTTTTACAATGATTTCTCAGCCGTGTCTGGGATTGAAGGAGTCTCAAAAGAAGCAGCTAAGTCTGCAGCCAAGAGCAATCAAAATGCTGTCCAACGGGTTATGACAACTTTGGCGGAAATCTTTACACCGATTATTCCAGCCTTGATCGTTGGGGGATTGATTCTTGGTTTCCGTAATGTCCTTGAGGGCGTTCATTGGTCGATGTTAAATGGTAAGTCCATTACAGAAGTTTCTCAATTTTGGGCAGGAATTAACCATTTCCTCTGGTTACCAGGTGAAGCCATCTTCCAGTTCTTACCGGTAGGGATCACTTGGTCTGTTTCTCGTAAGATGGGAACCAGTCAAATTTTGGGAATTGTTATGGGGATCTGTTTGGTTTCTCCACAATTGCTAAATGCTTATTCCGTTGCTTCAACACCTGCTGCAGAAATTGCTAAGAATTGGGTGTGGGACTTTGGATTCTTCACGGTTAATCGAATTGGGTATCAGGCGCAAGTTATTCCAGCCTTGCTTGCTGGTCTGTCCCTCTCTTACCTTGAAATCTTCTGGCGCAAACACATTCCAGAAGTGGTGTCAATGATCTTTGTACCTTTCTTGTCTTTGATTCCAGCTCTTATCTTGGCCCATACGGTTCTTGGTCCAATTGGTTGGTCAATCGGTCAAGGTCTGTCAACCGTTGTTCTTGCTGGTTTAACAGGACCTGTTAAATGGCTCTTTGGTGCTATTTTTGGTGCTCTTTATGCGCCATTTGTGATCACAGGTCTTCACCACATGACCAATGCCATCGATACCCAATTGATTGCGGACGCAGGTGGCACAGGTCTCTGGCCAATGATTGCCCTCTCAAATATTGCTCAAGGTTCAGCTGTTTTTGCTTATTTCCTCATGCACCGTCATGATGAACGGGAAGCTCAGATTTCTCTTCCAGCAACAATTTCAGCCTATCTTGGTGTGACAGAACCAGCCCTCTTTGGGGTCAATGTCAAGTACATCTATCCATTCGTAGCAGGAATGATTGGTTCTTCTATCGCCGGTCTTCTCTCTGTTACCTTTAACATCACAGCAGCATCTATCGGAATTGGTGGGCTGCCAGGGATTCTATCCATTCAACCACAATATATGTTGCCGTTCGCAATGATTATGGTTGTAGCGGTAGTAGTTCCTATAGCTTTGACCTTCTTCTTCCGCAAGGCTGGTCTCTTCACAAAAACAGAAGATAGCACAGAGCTTCAAGCAGAGTTTGCGGCTCAAGAAGAACCAGAATTTGCAGCTCATACAGAACCAACAGCCCTTGTAAAAACAGTCCAACTGGTGAGCCCACTTGATGGACAAGTTAAACCGCTTAGCCAAGCCACAGACCCAGTCTTTTCATCAGGTGTCATGGGACAAGGTGTCGTCATCGAACCAAGCCAGGGGGAATTGGTTTCACCAGTTAATGGGACAGTGACAGTACTCTTCCCAACTAAGCACGCAGTCGGTATCGTTTCTGAAGAAGGCGTGGAATTATTGATGCACATTGGTATGGATACGGTTAGCCTTGATGGAAAAGGGTTTGAGGCTCACGTTGCTCAAGGGGATAAAGTTGTTGTTGGTCAACAATTGATTAGCTTTGATACGAATGTTATCAAAGAAGCTGGTTTGATCACTGAGACGCCCGTTATCATTACCAATCAAGATGATTTCCAAGCAGATGTTGAAGGGGATCTTCCACGTGATATTAAGCGTGGCGATGTTCTCATGATTGCTCATCGAACGAAATAAGCGAAGGAGTGGAGACGTTACGGTCCACCCTTTGATAAAAAAGAGGTTAAACAAATGGCATTAGATAAAACAAAGGTTGTTTACCAAATTTATCCAAAATCATATAAGGACACTACAGGAAATGGAATCGGTGATTTCAGAGGAATCATTGAAAAGATTCCTTATCTAGCAGAGTTGGGAGTTGATATGGTTTGGCTCAATCCGTTCTATCCAAGTCCTCAGCGTGATAATGGCTATGATATTTCAGACTACACAGCTGTTAACCCTGTCTTTGGGGATATGGCGGACTTTGAAGAAATGGTCCGTGTCGCTAAAGAGCATAATATTGACTTCATGCTAGACATGGTACTTAACCATTGCTCAACGGAGCATGAGTGGTTCCAAAAGGCATTGGCTGGGGATAAGTATTACCAAGATTTCTTCTTCATTCAGGACCAACCAACTGATTGGTTATCTAAATTTGGTGGTTCTGCCTGGGCTCCTTTTGGAGATACAGGGAAATACTATCTTCACCTCTTTGACGTGACGCAGGCAGACCTCAATTGGCGCAATCCCAATGTTCGTAAGGAGTTGTTTAAGGTGGTCAACTTCTGGCGGGACAAGGGCGTCAAAGGCTTCCGTTTCGATGTGATCAATTTGATTGGGAAAGATGAAGTCTTGGTGGATTGCCCTGAAAATGAAGGGAAACCAGCTTATACAGATAAACCCATTGTCCATGACTATCTTCACATGATGAATGAAGCGACTTTTGGCGCTGACGATAGCTTTATGACAGTTGGAGAGATGTCATCGACAACCATTGATAACTGTGTTCTCTATTCGGCACCGGAGCGTCACGAGTTGTCTATGGCCTTTAACTTCCATCATCTTAAAGTAGACTATGAAGATGGTCAAAAATGGACCATTACTCCCTTTGATTTTGAAGAGCTCAAACGTCTCTATCACACTTGGGGCAAGGAAATGAGTGAACGTGGTGGTTGGAGTGCCCTTTTCTGGAATAACCATGACCAACCTCGTGCTTTGAATCGCTTTGTAGATATCAAGAACTTCCGCAATGAAGGAGCGACCATGCTCGCAGCTAGCATTCACTTGTCACGTGGGACCCCTTATATCTATATGGGCGAAGAAATCGGCATGATTGATCCAGACTATGATTCGATGGCAGATTATGTGGATGTCGAGTCCATCAATGCTTACCAGATGCTTTTGGATCAAGGTAAGTCACCTGAGCAGGCCTTCCAAATCATTCAAGCCAAATCCCGTGATAATTCACGTACGCCTATGCAATGGGATGCTTCTGAAAATGCAGGTTTTTCAACAGGCGCTCCATGGTTGAAAGTTGGGAAGTCCTATAAAGACATCAACGTTGAAAAGGAAATGGATGGTCCAATCTTTAAATTTTATAAAGAATTGATTCGCTTGCGTAAAGAAATGCCGATCATTTCAGAAGGAAGCTACCTGCCAGCATTGGAGGATAGTCAAGAAGTCTACGCTTTTGAACGCCACTTAGATGGTCAAAAACTCTTGGTACTCAATCATTTCTATGGAAGTGAAGTCGAAGTAGCGATTCCAGAAGACTACCAAACAGGGCGCGTGCTCTTGTCCAACTATGACGATGCAGAGCTTGCTGAAAAGGTAATTCTCAAACCTTATCAGACACTGGCGATTTTAGTTTAAGTATTTTACACTTCGATCTTTTTGGGTCGAAGTGTTTTTATTTTTGAAAAATATTTTTGAAAGCGCTTGAAAACGCAAAGTCATTCCCTTATAATAAAAGAGGAAATATTTTTATGTACGGAGAATAGTATGAAAGAACATGGAAAAAAGATTCGATTATTAGCAGTAGCCACCTTATTGGCTAGTCAGTTGGGGGTCTTTAGCAGTGCCCTCACGGTAGTTGCAGACGAGACCACAGTTTCGACTTCAGAGCCAGCGCTTGTGACGAATACTAGTAGCGAGGAGAGCTCGACAAATAGTTCGACTTCCGCTACAACAACAACTACAGAAGCTACGACGAGAGCTTCGAGTGATAAAGAAGAGACATCTAGCAGTTCCTCAGACGATACTGAGGAGAAAACGGTTAAGATCGGGGAAATTCAAGGGGAATCGCAACGCTCTCCACTTGAAGGCCAAAAGGTAGCCATCAAAAATGTGGTGGTGACGAAAACAGACCGCTATGGTTTTTATGCCCAAGATATTGAATCGGATGGCAATAGTCGGACCTCAGATGGGATTTATGTTGTTTCCAAATACAAGGTGAAAGTCGGTGACAAGGTTAAAATCACTGGTACCGTCAAGGAAGGCTATATGGAAGAGGTTACCTTGGGAGCTGGGAAGACCTTTAAGGAACCAACGAATAGTTTAACGGTGACCATGTTAGTCGATGCTTGGATCACAAAAGATGGGACAGCCCCTCTTCCAGAAGCTGTGAATCTCACTGCAGGGATGCCAGCGGAGGTGAAGCCTAATCCGACTGCTTATGCTCCAGAAACTGATGCTCTCGATTATTGGGAAAGCCTGGAAGGAATGCTCACGGTGGTGAAGAAACCGCATGTCCTTGGTCCCCAGTACAAAGGAGATATCTATGTATTGGGAGAAGATTTCACAGGTCTTCCTTTAAACAATATTGGAGGTCTGAATCTACGGCCACATGCGCAAAATACAGCGACGATCCCGATTTATGTTGGGAATCAGTTTGTCGCAAAAGCCAAGGATTACTTTGCAGAAGACGTAACAGGAGTGGTAACGTATCGGAATAGCTTTTATAAGTTAGAACCTTCTCAACAGTTGACAGTCCAAGACGGTGGCTTGCAGCGTCAAGCAGCTCAAACCCAACCAAGTGAGGACAAGCTGACCATTGCTTCCTACAATATTGAAAATTTCTCGGCCAACAATGCCAAAAATGAAACCCCAGAGGATAAGGTGACGCTGATTGCCAATTCCTTTATCCATGAAATTCACAATCCAGACATCATTACTTTGATCGAAGTGCAGGACAATAATGGTAGTGTGGATGACGGAACGACAAGTGGTGTTGAAAGTGGACGCAAACTAGCCAATCGGATCAAGGAATTGGGTGGCAAGAGCTATGAGTATACGGAAGTTGCTCCAGTAGATGGCGCTGACGGAGGAAAGCCTGGTTCGAATATTCGTTTGGGAATCCTCTACAATCCAGAACGCGTGAGCTTAGCCAAAAAAGAGGCAGCAACTAGCAACGAAGCAGCACAATTTGACAAGGGACACCTGGTTAAAAATCCAGCTCGGATTGCCCCTAATGACCCATCGTTTGATCATACTCGCAAGTCTTTAGCCGTTGAGTTTGAATTCAAAGGCCAACCAGTTGTGGTGATTGCTAATCACTTGAAATCAAAAATCGGAGATGATGCTATTTATGGGGCAAGCCAACCAGCAGTGGAACATACCTTGCCAACTCGTGAAGCACAAGCCAGTGTCATTCATCAATTCGTCCAAGAAGGCTTGAAGCAAAATTCGAAGACCACCTTTGTTTTGACGGGTGATTTTAATGATTACGATTTCTCAACCACGGCACAGATCCTTGCGGGCAATGAACTAACCAACTTAATGGACCAACATGATGCAGGCGATCGCTATTCCTATTTCTATCGTGGAAGCAATCAAGTTTTGGATAACATTTTTATCTCAAACAACATGGCAGCCAAAGCAAGGTTTGAACCAGTCCATATCAATGCTTCCTTTATGAAGGAACACGGTCGTGCATCAGACCATGATCCTGTTTTGGTCCAAATCGAATTTAGTGGAGCACAAACTTCAGGAACGCCGACAGATGATCAACAAGGAAATACGGGACAATCAACGGATCAAACCAGCCCTTCTTCATCGAATACAGGATCTCAACTAGTCCCTCATCAGACTCAAGCCAATGAACAAAAGAGTTCAACATCTGAAAGCAAAGAGAAGGGCAAGAACGAAGATGAGAAGCAAGACGACAAGGAAGAGGCAACAACAGAAACCAAGACACCAGGCAAGCGGAAAATCCTTCCATCTACTGGACAAGAAACAAGCTATCTAGCTCTTTTTGGAGTGGCAGTAGCTACGATGAGTCTTGCCTTGAACAAGAAGAAAAAGACTACTCATTAACGTGTTTTGTAAGAAAGATCTAAAAAAGGAGTCGCTGGCTCCTTTTTTCTCCTAAAATACAGGACAGATAGTCCCATATTGGAAACTGTACTAGGACAATGAAAACTACTGAAAAGAACAGTTTCTTTTCAAAAAGAAGCTTCAACTCTTTAAAATAGATGGAATCGTGTTATAATAAAATCATAAAACGTTTTCAAGAGAAGAGGTTCCTCAATGGAAAATGAAACAGTTGACTATGGAAAAGTAACAGGAATGGTACACTCAACAGAAAGTTTTGGAGCAGTAGATGGGCCTGGGATCCGCTTTATTGTTTTTCTTCAAGGGTGTCAAATGCGGTGCCAATACTGCCACAATCCAGATACTTGGGCAATGGAAACCAACAAGTCCCGTGAACGGACAGTGGATGATGTCCTAGAAGAAGCCCTCCGTTATCGTGGATTTTGGGGCCAAAAAGGTGGGATCACAGTCAGTGGTGGAGAAGCCCTCTTGCAGATTGACTTCTTGATTGCTCTTTTCACTAAGGCTCAAGAGTTGGGCATTCATTGTACCTTGGATACCTGTGCTCTTCCTTTTCGGAATACGCCTCGTTATTTGGAAAAATTTGACCGCTTGATGGCAGTGACTGACTTGGTGCTCCTGGATATCAAGGAAATCAATGATGAACGACACAGATTTGTGACCAGTCAAACCAATAAAAACATTCTAGCTTGTGCCAAGTACCTATCTGATATTGGAAAACCAGTCTGGATTCGTCACGTTTTGGTACCAGGTTTAACGGACCGAGATGATGATTTGATCGAGCTTGGAAAATTTGTTAAAACCCTTAAAAATGTCGATAAATTTGAAATTCTGCCTTACCATACTATGGGGGAATTCAAATGGCGTGAATTGGGAATTCCGTACAAATTGGAGGGTGTGAAACCACCGACAAAAGAACGGGTCCAAAATGCAAAAGATTTGATGGAAACAGAAAGTTACCAAGATTACCTGAAACGGGTCAAAGGATAAAGAAGAAAAACAGTTGGCAATCCCAACTGTTTTTTCTAGTGAAATGCATTGTTCTTCCCTTTCTTTAAACGGAAAAACGTGTTAAAATAGAGTGAATCTATAAATGAAATAAAGAGGTAGAAATATGTCAAAAATTCTTGTTTTTGGTCACCAAAATCCTGACTCAGATGCTATCGGCTCATCTGTAGCTTTTGCTTATCTTGCAAAAGAAGCATATGGTTTGGATACAGAAGCAGTGGCTCTTGGAACTCCAAATGAAGAAACAGCTTTTGTATTGGACTATTTTGGTGTGGAAGCACCACGCGTTATCACATCTGCTAAAGCAGAAGGTGCAGAGCAAGTCATCTTGACGGACCACAATGAATTCCAACAATCTGTTTCAGATATCGCTGAAGTAGAAGTTTACGGTGTGGTGGATCACCACCGTGTGGCTAACTTCGAAACTGCTAGCCCACTTTACATGCGTTTGGAACCAGTTGGATCAGCATCTTCTATCGTTTACCGCATGTTCAAAGAACACGGTGTAGCAGTACCAAAAGAATTGGCAGGTTTGATGCTTTCAGGTTTGATTTCAGATACCCTTCTTTTGAAATCTCCAACAACACACCCATCTGATAAAGTGATTGCGCCAGAATTGGCTGAATTGGCTGGTGTCAACTTGGAAGAATACGGTCTTGCAATGCTCAAGGCTGGTACTAACTTGGCAAGCAAATCAGCAGAAGAATTGATCGACATCGATGCCAAGACTTTTGAATTGAACGGAAATAACGTTCGTGTGGCTCAGGTCAATACAGTTGATATTGCTGAAGTTTTGGAACGCCAAGCTGAAATTGAAGCAGCCATCCAAGCTGCCAATGCAGCTAACGGATACTCTGACTTTGTTTTGATGATTACAGATATTGTCAACTCAAACTCAGAAATTTTGGCTCTTGGTGCCAATATGGACAAGGTGGAAGCAGCCTTCAACTTCAAACTTGAAAACAACCATGCTTTCCTTCCAGGTGCCGTTTCACGTAAGAAACAAGTGGTTCCTCAATTGACTGAAAGCTTTAATGCATAAGGATTGATGGGGAAACCCATCGTTAAAAAGGAGTCGAAACTCCTTTTTTGCTAGGAGTAGATCATGCTAGAAAATGGTGATTTGATTTTTGTAAAGGACTTGTCAGATATGGGACAGGCCATCCAGGCATCTACTGGCAAGTATAGCCATGTGGCTCTCTTTTTAGACGGCTTTATTTATCATGCTAGGGTGGAAGGTGGTGTCCTTGCCCAGTCTCCCGAAGATTTCTTTGAAGATGGGAAAGTCTATGACCTTTATCGCTATGCGCGGATTGATTGTCCAGAGGTCAAAAAGCGGGCAGAAAACCTTTTAGGGTCTCCCTACAATGCTTCCTTTTATCCGGATGGAGATGGTTATTACTGTTCCCAGTTCATTGCTGAACTACTTCCTATATTTGAGACCATTCCCATGAAGTTTGGGGAAGGAGAACAAGAGATTAGTTCGTTTTGGGAAGATTACTACAGAGAGCTTGGTCTAGCAGTTCCTTTAGATCAGCCCGGGACCAATCCTAGTCTATTAGCCCAATCACCACAGCTACAGTTTAAAGAAAGGTATTTGGATGATTACAATCATTAATCCCACACGTTTGACACGTCAGCCATTTTTCAAGGACTTGATCAACTATTTGGATCAGCACGACGATGTGATCCTGCGGCAAATCAAGGCCCAATTTCCAGATCAACCAGTGGATAAGCTGATGGAGGAATATATCAAAGCGGGCTTCATCCTTCGAGAAAATAAACGCTACACCCTCAACCTGCCCTTCTTGGAGTCAGCTGATCTTGTTGACTTGGATCAAGAGGTCTTTGTTCGAGAGGACAGTGCAGTTTATCAAGAATTAAAAGCTAAGGTCTTCCAAACAGAACTCCGCAATACTACCAATGAAGCGATTTTGGTGGAGGAGACGGACTTTGCGCGAAATGCACAGACCCTTTCCAATTACTTCTACAAGGTGAAACACCAATACCCTTTGACAGAGGAGCAAGAAACGCTCTATGCTATTTTGGGAGATGTCAATCCCGAGTATGCTCTCAAGTATATGACCAGCTTTTTGCTCAAGTTCCTCAAAAAAGAAGAAGTCCAGCAAAAGCGCAGAGACATCTTTGTCGACAGTTTAGTTTTATTGGGCTACATCATTCAAAATGAAGATGGGAAGTATGAGTTAGCTGTCGAATTTGATAAAGAACGATTCATTTTTATAAAAAAATAAAGGCTAGGAAAACTTCCTAGCCTTGTTTCGTTTGATTATCGTTTGATTATCGTTTGATTATAAATAACGTTCAGCGATGGTGGCGTCACCCGGATACTCTTCTTTTACGCCATTGACGATTTGGTAGCAGTCCGCTCCTTTTCCGGCGATAATGACGGCATCTTCAGGCTTGCTGGTTGTTGCCATGGCCAGTTGAATGGCTTGCTCTCGATCTGAAATTTTCTCAACAGGGCGCGTGATGAAACTGCTAATCTCTTCAGCGATAGCCAAAGGATCTTCATAGTTGGGGTCATCCGCTGTGAGGAAGACTTGGATTTCAGGATGGTCTTCTAAGAGTAAGCCAAAGTCCTTGCGACGGCTCTCTCCTTTGTTCCCAGTTGATCCAAGAACCAGTGAAATAGTCCCCGTTTGATGGGTTTCAACAACTGATAGCAGTTTTTTCAAGCTATCTCCATTATGGGCATAGTCGATGAAAACCTTAGCGCCGTTTTTCTGAGTCAAGACTTCCATTCGGCCAGGAACTCGCGTCTTAGCAATCCCTTTTTGGATATCCTCGAGGCTCGCACCTAGACGAAGACAGGCAAGACCTGCTGCTACAGCATTTTCTTGGTTAAAATGGCCAATCAGTTGGATATCGTAGTCGCCTGCTAGCTTACCAGTGGCTGAGAAGCTGAAAGCTTTGGAGGTTTCAATTTGATTCTCAGACTGGCTTCCATAAAAATCGTGGTCTTGGTTCGCGACTTGATCCGCTAAAACTTGGAAATGATCCATATCGCTATTGATGACAACGGCTTGGCTATTCTTCATGAGGAGACGTTTGTGGTAGAAATAATCCTCAAAAGTTGGGTGTTCAATCGGTCCAATATGGTCTGGACTGATGTTGAGAAAAACACCGACGTCAAAGGTAAGACCGTAAACCCGCTTCACCAGATAAGCTTGACTGGAAACTTCCATAATCAGGTGAGTCCGATCATTGGCTACTGCCTGGGCCATCATAGCAAAAAGATCCAAACTCTCTGGCGTTGTCAGGGTTGATTTAAAGAAGTTTTTACCATCCAGTGTTGTATTCATGGTAGACAGCATAGCTGGTCGGTGACTTTGTTCCAAAATATGGTAAGCAAAGTAGGCCGCTGTTGTCTTTCCCTTAGTCCCTGTGAAGGCCAATAGTTTTAATTGTTTCTCAGGGTGCCCATAAAACTCCATGGCAATTAAGCTCATGGCCTGTTTGATATCATTGACGAGGATGGCAGGAATACCAACTTCATAATCTTTTTCAGAGACATAAAAACCGAGTCCATTAGAAATAGCCTGTTCCAGGTATTCTTTTTTGAAGTTGGCCCCTTTGACAAAAAAGAGGGTGCTAGCAGAAACCTTACGGCTATCATAGCTAATGGCATCAAAACGTGTTCCTTCTAAATGGTAGTAGTATTCACCATTTACTAGAACTTCTCGGAAATTTTGGTCATGTTTTAAAATGTTGAGGGTTTGTTCAATTGTAATCATAAAACTATTGTAAACCTAAAGTCCCTATTTTACAAGTGTCATGGAAAAGTTTATAATGAAGAGAAGAAGAAACGAAAGAGGACACCAATGAGTCACGAACAAAATGACCAGCAAGCCCAGATGCTTCGCGGGACTGCCTGGATGACAGCCAGCAACTTTATCAGCCGTTTGCTAGGAGCTGCTTATATTATTCCTTGGTATATTTGGATGGGCAAATATGGGCCACAAGCCAATGGTCTTTTTACAATGGGCTACAATATCTATGCTTGGTTTCTCTTGATTTCGACAGCCGGAGTACCCGTAGCTGTTGCCAAGCAAGTAGCCAAATACAATACCCGGGACCAAGCCGATCATAGTTTTGCTTTGATTCGGGGCTTCTTGAAATTCATGGGAATTCTAGGCCTTGGATTTGCCATTCTCATGTATCTTTTATCTCCTGTCTTTGCTAGCCTTTCAGGTGGGGGGAAAGAGTTGATTCCGATCATGCAGAGCCTTTCTTGGGCTGTCTTGATCTTTCCTTCGATGAGTGTCATTCGGGGATTTTTCCAAGGTTTTAACAACATGAAGCCTTACGCTATAAGCCAGATTGCAGAACAAGTCATTCGGGTCATCTGGATGTTGCTCACGACCTTCTTCATTATGAAGATTGGCTCTGGAGATTATGTGCAAGCTGTTACGCAGTCAACCTTTGCTGCCTTTATCGGAATGGTAGCAAGCTTGTTGGTTCTCTTTTACTACCTTGCAAAGACAGGCTTGCTCTCATCTATTTTTAAAAAACAAGAGGAAAGTGAAGAAATTGATACCCGGGCACTCTTGATCGATACTATACGGGAAGCCATTCCTTTTATCATTACTGGTTCCGCGATCCAGCTCTTCCAAATTGTCGACCAGATGACCTTTATTAATATTATGTCCTGGTTCACAGATTATAGTCAGAAACAGCTCTTGGTCATGTTTAGTTATTTCTCTGCTAATCCAAACAAAATTACTATGATCTTGATCGCAGTAGCGACTTCGATTGGGGGAGTCGGAATTCCTCTTTTGACAGAGAATTACGTGAAGGGTGACCTAAAAGCTGCTGGGAAGCTCGTACAGGATAACTTGACCATGTTATTGGCTTTCTTGCTTCCAGCGACCTTTGGTGCAGTTGCGGTCGCAAAACCACTTTATACGGTTTTCTATGGGCAACCAGATAGCTTAGCATTGGGACTCTTCATTGTAGCGATGTTGCAGACCATTATTTTAGGTCTTTATATGGTCTTGTCTCCAATGATTCAAGCCCTCTTTCAAAACCGCAAGGCTATTCGCTATTTCTTTTATGGTGTAGTGGTGAAATTGGTCCTACAAATTCCATTTATTTTGGTCTTTCGTTCTTATGGACCACTTTTGTCAACGACCATTGCGTTAATGGTGCCAATTGTTCTCATGTATCGAGAGATCCAAACCATCACTCAGTTTAATCGAACCATCGTCTTTAAGCGCACCTTACTTGGTTCTATTCTGACCGTGGTGATGCTACTTGGAGTCTTGATTGCAGGCTTGATTTTGGGCTGGATTTTCCCACCAAATGGTCGTGTATCGAGCATGATTTATATCATCGTCATTGGCGGATTAGGAGTTGCTATTTATGGAGCCTTAGGATTATGGCTACGATATTTTGACCGCTTTATCGGAGGTCAAGCCACACGTCTCAGACAAAAATTCCGAATGAAATAAACCTGAGAGGCTGGGACAAAAGTCCTAGCCTCTCAATTATTTTTGGATTGTCGAGCAAGACGCAGTGGTTGAGTGGGCTCTACTACGCTGATCTCATCAGCTTTTACAGCTCTACTCAACTGTGCGGAGGTGGGACGACGAAATCGAATTCTAACGAATTACCGATTTCTGTCCCACTCTCTTTTCTTATAGTTTGAAGCTATAGCTAGGTCTTGGAAATGGGAAAACCGCTCTCCTCATAATAGTGATAAAATAGTAATCAGTTAGATTGAATATTTATCGGAGGGCAATATGAGTAAAAAACGCAATATTAATACTATCTTGGCACAGGCAGGAATCAAGTCGGATCAAGCAACGGGAGCTTTGACGACTCCTTTGCATTTCTCTACGACTTACCAACACCCAGAATTTGGTCAGTCTACAGGTTTTGACTATACCCGTACGAAAAATCCAACACGCGCAACAGCGGAGAAGACTTTGGCAGCTATCGAAAGTGCAGACTATGCTTTGGCGACAAGCTCTGGAATGTCAGCCATCGTACTTGCTTTTAGCATTTTCGCTGTTGGTTCAAAAGTCTTGGCCGTTCGTGACCTTTATGGAGGTTCTTTCCGCTGGTTTAACCAACAAGAGCAAGAAGGTCGTTTCTCTTTCACCTATGCCAATACAGAAGAAGAACTGATCCACCATCTAGATAATGATCCGGTAGATGTCCTCTATATTGAAACACCAACCAATCCATTGATGTTGGAATTTGATATTGCTTATTTAGCCAAATTGGCCCATGCAAAAGGTGCCAAAGTCGTGGTGGACAATACCTTCTATAGCCCGATCTATCAACGTCCGATTGAAGAGGGTGCTGATATTGTTCTTCATTCAGCAACCAAGTACCTAGCTGGTCACAACGATGTCTTGGCTGGTGTTGTCGTGACAAATGAGGCAGACTTGTATGACAAACTCTTTTACAATCTGAACACGACAGGTGCTGTTCTTTCCCCATTTGACAGCTATCTGCTGATCCGTGGTCTCAAGACGCTTTCTATTCGGATGGAGCGCTCCACAGAGAATGCTCGCAAGGTGGTCGAGTTTTTGAAAACATCCCCTCAGGTCAAAGAAGTCCTCTACACTGGAAAAGGTGGAATGGTCTCCTTTAAAATTCAAGATGAGAAAAAAATTCCCAACTTGTTGAATTCCCTTCAAGTCTTTACCTTTGCAGAAAGTCTTGGCGGAGTTGAAAGCTTAATCACTTATCCTACCACTCAGACTCATGCAGACATTCCTGCAGAGGTTCGCCATTCATACGGTTTGACAGATGATCTTCTTCGTTTGTCCATCGGAATCGAAGAAGCGGATGATTTGATTGAAGATTTGAAACAAGCATTGGAGGCTTAAGATGACCAAATATGATTTCACGACTTTACCGAATCGCTTGACCCACCATACCTACAAGTGGAAAGAAACAGAAACAGATCCAGAAATCATTCCGGCTTGGATCGCGGATATGGATTTTAATGTCATTCCAGAAGTACGAGAAGCTGTTATCGGCTATGCTGACCAAATGGTCTATGGTTACACCTATGCATCGGATAGCCTCTACCAGTCTATCCTTGATTGGGAAAAAGAAGAGCACGGCTATTCCTTTGACAAGGAAGCGATCGTCTTTATCGAAGGTGTTGTTCCAGCTATTTCAACAGCTATTCAAGCCTTCACCAAGGAAGGGGATGCGGTCTTAATCAATACACCGGTCTATCCTCCATTTGCACGAAGTGTCAAACTCAATCGTCGAAAATTGATCGAAAATTCGTTAGTCGAAAAAGACGGTCTTTTCCAAATTGATTTTGATCAGCTAGAAAAAGACATTGTGGAGCAAGACGTTAAACTCTATGTTTTGTGCAATCCGCACAATCCTGGAGGCCGTGTATGGGATCGTGAAGTCTTGGAAAAAATCGGCCACCTCTGTCAAAAACATGGTGTCCTTCTCGTTTCAGATGAGATCCACCAAGATTTGGCCTTGTTTGGTCACCGTCATACCAGCTTTAATACGGTTGATCCAAGCTTTAAAGACTTCAGTTTTATCTTAACCAGTGCAACCAAGACCTTCAATATTGCAGGAACAAAAAATTCCTATGTGGTCATTGAAAATCCAAAGCTTCGTACGGCTTTTAAACAACGACAATTGGCCAATAACCAACATGAAATCTCAGGCTTGGGCTATATTGCAACAGAAGCGGCTTATCGCCATGGTAAACCTTGGTTGACAGAGCTCAAGCAAGTCTTTGAAAAACACATTGACTATGTCGTAGATGAACTGCATGAAAAGACCCATATCCGTGTCATGAAGCCCCAAGGAACTTATCTTCTTTGGTTGGACTTTTCCGCCTATCCTTATAGCGATGATGAGCTGCATGCTAAAATTCATGACCAAGCCAAATTGATTTTGAACCGTGGAACAGATTTTGGAAAAGAAGGAAACTTGCATGCCCGCCTCAATGTAGCAGCCCCTTTCACCCTCATTGAAGAAATCACCAAACGCTTGGTGGAAATTTTTCACAAATAAGTGTTGACTTTCTGTAAGTGAAGGAGTACAATAAACTCGAAATACGGTAGGTGAGGCTACCACAAGGATACGGATGACTACCGCAAAGCAGTGGAGACACTACTCGTTGGTCAACAGTCCTGATCGCAAAGGTCAAGACTAAGCTCATTTCATTGCCTTGTGGAGCTAAAGCTTGGACGGTCAGTTTTTTGAGAGTTTTGATTGAAAAATTAATGACGAGTTTCATGAGTCCTACCGATCGAGGGTAGGACTCTTTTTTATGCCTTACCAAGAAAAGAGAAAGGAGAGAGCTATGATACAAATCGACGATCATCCCGAACCGCACCGAACCAGCCAATCGCTGATTTGTGTCGTAGGGACTCCAAAAGTGATTGGCTCCTGATTGAAAAAGGAGATACCAATGCAAACAAATAAAGAAAGACTCATTGCTGCTCTTCAAGAACCACTTGAAAGCACCTTTGCCACCTACAAAACCAGTGCCCTTGGTTTGGTTGACGATCAAGTAGAAGAAAACCGTGATGCCTATGGCGAAAATGTCATCACAAAAGGTCAAGAAGATTCCATGATCAAAAAGATCTACGAATCGATCATCAATCCTTTTACGGTGATTTTATTGGTCATTGCGCTGGTTTCCTTCATCACCAATGTCTGGCTAGCAAAACCAGGTGAACAGGATCCAACAACCTCCATCATCATTGTGACCTTGGTCTTGATCTCTGGTGGTATCCGCTTCATTCAAGAATTGCGGAGTGATAAAGCTGCCAGCAACTTATCACGTATGATTGTCAATACAGCGACCGTTCTTCGTGATGGGTCGGAACAAGAAATTCCGATCGATGAAATCGTCGTAGGAGATGTGATCAAACTAAGTGCCGGCGATATGATTCCAGCAGATGTGGTCTTGATTGATTCCCGTGACTTCTTTGTCCAACAATCTGGCCTCACAGGGGAAAGTGATGCTGTTGAAAAAGTTTGTCTCAGAAAAGCCGACAGTCAAAATCTAGATAGTCTCTTGGAAAGTGAAAGTTTGGCCTTTATGGGGACCAATGTCATCTCCGGACGGGCAACAGCCTTGGTCTTGGTCGTGGGGGATGAAACCATGATGGGAGCTATTGAGCAAACCATCAACACCTATGACGAACCAACCTCATTTGAGAGAGAAATGAATACCATCTCTTGGCTCTTGATTCGGCTCATGTTAGTGATGGTGCCCGTTGTCTTTGTGATCAATGGTCTCACAGATGGTGACTGGTTAGAAGCAGGTGTCTTTGCCCTCAGCGTTGGGGTTGGTTTGACTCCTGAAATGCTGCCGATGATTATTACAGCGAGTCTTGCGAAGGGCTCCATCATCATGGCCAAGGAAAAAGTCGTTATCAAAAAACTCAATGCCATTCAAGACCTTGGGGCTATTGATATTTTGTGTACTGATAAGACAGGTACCTTGACCCAAGATGAAATCGTTTTGGAGTATCCGCTTGATATCCATGGCGATTTGGATCTATCAGTTCTTCGCCGGGCTTACTTGAATTCCTATTTCCAAACCGGGCTAAAAAATTTGATGGACCGGGCGATTATCAATCGGACCCAGAAAGAAGCCAAGAAACATGAAATCGTTCGCGATCTGGATCAAACTTTCCATAAGATTGATGAATTGCCTTTTGATTTTGAACGTCGTCGCATGAGTGTCATTGTCAAAGACGAAGACGATGTGGTCAGCATGGTGACCAAGGGTGCCTTGGAAGAAATGCTTTCTGTATCGACTTATGTTGAATACAAGGGGGAGATTAAACGCCTGACAGATGAAGTTCGTCAAGAGGTCCTTGCTGAAGTTGCTCAATTAAATGAACAAGGACTTCGTGTTTTGGGAGTCAGCTACAAAACTGACTTGGACGAAAATGAAATCTTTAGTGTTGAAGATGAAGGAGATATGATCCTAACCGGTTACCTTGCCTTTCTTGATCCACCAAAACCTTCTGCAGCTCCCGCAATCAAAGCTCTTGCAGAATATGGGGTAACCACCAAGATCTTAACTGGGGACAATGAAAAGGTCACCCAAGCTGTCTGTGAAAAAGTAGGACTAGATGTCGAGCGGATTCTTTTGGGAAGCGAAATCGATACGATGACAGACCAAGAGTTAGCACAAGTTGTAGAAACAACAACGGTCTTTGCCAAACTATCACCCGATCAAAAAGCGCGGATCATCCTCAGTCTCAAGAACAATGGCCACAAGGTTGGTTACATGGGAGATGGTATTAACGATGCTCCATCCATGAAGGTCTCAGACGTTGGGATCTCCGTGGATACCGCTGTTGATATTGCCAAAGAAACGGCAGATGTCATCCTTCTGGATAAGGACTTGATGGTCCTTGAAAAAGGTTTGGTTGAAGGCCGCAAGGTCTATGCCAATATGACCAAGTACATCAAGATGACGGTCTCTTCTAACTTCGGGAACATCTTCTCTCTTCTCTTTGCCAGCATCTTTTTGCCCTTCCTTCCTATGGCCCCCGTTCATTTGATTGTGCTCAATCTTATCTATGATCTTTCCTGTATCGCCCTTCCTTTTGACAATGTCGATAAGGATTTCCTTAAGAAACCTCGTATCTGGGAAGCAAATTCCATCATGCGCTTCATGGCCTGGATCGGTCCAATTTCATCTGTATTTGACATTATTACCTACATGCTTCTTTACTTCCTTGTTGTCCCAATGATTTTAGGTCATGGGTACAACCATGGAGCAGTAGATGCAGCAGCCTTTATCATGGTTTTCCAAACCGGATGGTTTATCGAATCCATGTGGTCTCAAACGATGGTTATTCATATGTTGCGTTCACCAAAACTTCCATTTATCCAAAGTCGTCCAGCCTTCTCAGTCGTGGTGACGACCCTAGTAGCAGCCTTCTTTGTAACCTCCCTTCCATATAGTCCTTTGGCTTCTATCTTGAAGTTGAGCCAACTAAATGGATTATACTTTGTTCTATTGTTTGCGATTATCGTCCTCTATATGCTGAGTGTGACGGTTGTCAAACGTATCTATATTAAGAAATACAAAGAATGGTTGTAATTTATTTATAGAAAGAGTGAGTCCGAACTTAAAAAATTAAGTGTAAGGGCTCTCTTTTTTTTGTAAAATTTGGTATAATAAGAAGAATGTAAAGTTGGAAATGAAGATTTCCATGTGCTGTGAGTATCAAAGAGGGACTGAAAGAAAGAGTAGAGCTTGACTCCGCTTTTATCATGGCTCTTTTTTGAATAATAACAGCTTAGAAAGAAGGATCTCAAAATGGGAAAATTAGAAGTTATTACACATCCACTGATTCAACACAAATTGTCTATTCTCCGCCGCACGGATACCTCTACGAAGGCCTTTCGTGAATTGGTAGATGAAATTGCTATGTTGATGGGCTACGAAGTTTTGCGTGAATTGCCTCTTGAAGATGTTGAGATTGAAACTCCTATTACTAAAACGGTTCAAAAACAGATTGCAGGGAAGAAATTGGCTATTGTCCCAATTCTTCGTGCAGGGATTGGGATGGTCGATGGTCTCTTGAGCTTGGTACCAGCTGCTAAGGTTGGACATATCGGGATGTACCGTGACGAGGAAACTCTGAAACCAGTTGAATACTTGGTGAAATTGCCAGAAGATATCGATCAACGTCGCATCTTTGTAGTAGACCCTATGCTTGCTACGGGTGGATCCGCTATTCTAGCTATTGATTCCTTGAAAAAACGTGGCGCTAGCCATATTAAATTTGTCTGCCTGGTATCAGCGCCAGAAGGGGTGAAAGCTCTTCAAGAAGCTCACCCAGATGTTGATATCTTTACAGCAGCCCTCGATGATCATTTGAATGAACATGGCTACATTGTTCCTGGTCTTGGAGATGCAGGTGACCGTTTATTCGGTACCAAATAAAGAAACCATTCATTATAAGTCCGAAAGGTGCTTTAGATTTGACCTTTTTTGACCATTGGTTTATAATAGCACATATACTTTGAACCTCACGAATCGTGAGAATGAATGGATACTAAAGGAGAAGAATAGATGATTCCAGTAGTTATTGAACAAACCAGTCGTGGAGAGCGTTCTTACGATATTTATTCCCGTCTGTTGAAAGATCGAATTATCATGGTAACAGGACCAGTTGAGGACCAAATGGCTAACTCCATTATCGCTCAATTGCTCTTCTTGGATGCCCAAGATAATACAAAAGATATCTATATGTATATCAATACTCCAGGTGGCTCTGTCTCTGCAGGTCTCGCCATCGTAGATACCATGAACTTTATCAAGTCAGATGTCCAAACTATTGTTATGGGGATGGCGGCTTCTATGGGAACTATCATTGCTTCAAGCGGTGCGAAGGGCAAACGCTTCATGTTGCCAAATGCAGAGTACATGATTCACCAACCAATGGGTGGTACTGGTGGTGGTACCCAACAAACCGATATGGCGATCGCAGCAGAACACTTGCTCAAAACACGGAATAACTTGGAAAAAATCCTTGCGAACAATTCAGGTCAATCCATTGAAAAAGTGCATGCTGATGCTGAACGTGACAATTGGATGAGCGCGCAAGAAACACTTGAATATGGCTTTATTGATGAAATCATGGCCAATAATAAATTGGACTAAACCATCCTATGGGAAGGTCCGTCAAGAGGCTGGGACAAAAGTCCTAGCCTCTCAATTATTTTTGGATTGTCGAGCAAAACGCAGTGGTTGAGTGGGCTCTACTACGCTGATTTCATCAGCTTTTACAGCCCTACTCAACTGTGCGGAGGTGGGACGACGAAATCGAATTCTAACGAATTACCGATTTCTGTCCCACTCTCTTTTTTGCTCTCATAAAAGAGTAGTTCTTTTTCTTGAAATTTGATATACTAGTAACAGAACGAGAAAGGGATTAACCATGTTTGAGAAACAAGAAAGAACAGGCTTGATTGTTAAATTGTATTACAATCGAGATGGGAAAAAATTACAATCTGTCGGAGATGTCTTGTACCATTCTAAGAAATGCCGTTATGTCCAATTGTATGTGGACAGCGACAAGGCCGATCAAGTCATGGAAGACTTAAAGAAAGAACGTTATGTCAAAAAGGTCTTGCCTTGCCATCTCAAAGATTTAGATACAGATTTTGTGGGGAGTTTACAACGATTGGAGACCCCATCTGTGGTCACAGAAGGTTAGAAAACGCAATCATTTGATGGATTGCGCTTTTTTTATTGACAATTGTCAGATAATTCGGTATATTCTTAATGTATTTATTTTAAGATTCATTTAAGGAGATCATTACAAATGAAGAAAAAATTTGCTCTTTCATTTTTAACCATTGCAAGTGTCGCTCTTCTTGCTGCTTGTGGTGAAGTTTCTACTTCAGGTTCAAACACAACCGGTAACGAAATCGGCAAAGAACTAAAAGTCGGTTTTAACTTTGAAAAAACTGGTGAAGTAGCAGCCTACGGTAGTGCCGAACAAAAAGGTGCTCAATTAGCCGTTGATGAAATCAACGCTAAGGGTGGAGCTGACGGTAAGAAGATCGTTGTCACAGATAAAGATAACAAATCTGAAACAGCTGAAGCAGCTACAGTCACTACAAACCTTGTCACTCAATCAAAAGTAAATGCTCTTGTAGGACCTGCAACTTCAGGTGCCACTGCAGCAGCGGTTGCCAATGCTGGTAAAGCAGGTGTTCCATTGGTTACACCATCTGCAACTCAAGATGATTTGACAAAAGGTCAAGAATACCTCTTCCGTGCAACCTTCATCGATAGCTTCCAAGGAAAAATCATTGCCAAATACACCACGGATAACTTGAAAGCGAAGAAAGTCGTTCTTTACTACGATAACTCATCTGACTATGCGAAAGGGATTGCTGAAGCCTTCAAGAAATCTTACAAAGGTGAAATCGTAGCAACAGAAACCTTCCAATCTAAGGATACAGACTTCCAAGCTGCCCTTACAAAAATCAAAGATAAAGACTTCGATGCGATTGTTCTTCCAGGTTACTACACAGAAACTGGTAAGATCGTAAACCAAGCGCGTGGTATGGGAATCAAACAACCAATCATTGGTGGGGATGGATTTAGCGATGCTAAATTCGTTGAACAAGCAACACCTGCTGCAGCTACAGACATCTACTACGTAGCTGGATTCTCTACTGAAGGTGAAATGACTGATAAAGCCAAGAAATTCGTAGAAGCCTACAAAGCGAAATACAATGAAGAACCTTCAATGTTCGCAGCTTTGGCTTATGATTCAGTTTACATGGTTGCCGAAGCATCTAAAGGTGCTAAGAACTCTGTCGAATTGAAAGACAACCTTGCGAAGTTGAAAGACTTGGAAGGTGTGACTGGTACAATGTCAGTTGACAAGAACCACAACCCGGTTAAATCAGCTCTTATGATTGGCTTGAAAGATGGTAAAGTCAAATCAGTTGAGTCTGTTAAACCATAATTATCATTTGTTGTTTGTACAAGAGGCTGGGAGAATGAAAATTCCTGGCCTCGCTCTTTATTGTTAGAAAGGATGGTTCAAATGCTCCAGCAATTAGTGAACGGTCTAATCTTGGGGAGTGTCTATGCACTCTTGGCCCTTGGTTATACCATGGTGTATGGAATTATCAAATTGATCAACTTTGCCCATGGGGATATCTACATGGTAGGTGCCTTTATGGGATATTTCTTATTGAACTCGTGGAAAGTGAACTTCTTTGTAGCCTTGCTCCTAGCGATGGTTGGGACAGCTATTTTAGGGGTTGTAATTGAATATCTGGCTTATCGTCCGCTTCGTCATTCGACTCGGATTGCAGCCTTGATCACAGCCATCGGGGTTTCCTTCTTGCTCGAATATGGGATGGTCTTCTTCGTAGGGGCCAATACCCGTTCCTTCCCGCAAGTGATTAAAACGGTTCGTTACAACTTCGGTCCTATTTCAATCTCCAATATTCAGTTGATGATCTTGGGAGTGTCTGTTTTCTTGATGGTCGCTCTTCAATTTATTATTCAAAAGACAAAGATGGGGAAAGCCATGCGGGCTGTATCTGTCGATAGTGATGCCGCTCAGTTGATGGGGATCAACGTAAACCGTACGATCAGCTTTACCTTTGCTTTGGGATCAGCCTTGGCAGGTGCTGGTGGTGTCTTGATTGGTTTGTATTACAACTCGATCGAGCCTTTGATGGGGATGACACCAGGGATCAAAGCCTTTGTCGCGGCCGTTCTTGGAGGAATCGGAATTATTCCAGGTGCTGCCCTAGGTGGATTTGTTATCGGTTTGTTGGAAACCTTCGCTACAGCGATTGGTCTTTCAGACTTCCGTGATGCCATTGTGTATGCCATCTTGATTGTGATCTTGCTCATCCGTCCAGCAGGTATCCTCGGTAAAAATGTGAAAGAGAAGGTGTAAGCCATGAAACAAAATTTAAAAGTGAATTTAGTCTGGCTTGGTCTTTTGGTCGCAGGTTTTGCCTTGATCCAAGTCTTGGTTGCAGCAGGTGTGCTCAACCTCTTCTATATCCAAATTTTGGAACAAATCGGAATTAATATTATCCTTGCAGTTGGCTTGAACCTCATTGTTGGTTTCTCAGGTCAATTCTCACTCGGGCATGCCGGATTTATGGCGATTGGTGCCTACTCTGCAGCTATTCTTGGTTCCAAATCACCAACCTATGGTGCTTTCTTTGGTGCGATGGTTTTAGGTGCTTTGATTGCTGGTATCGTTGCCTTGATCGTTGGGGTTCCAACCCTTCGTTTGAAAGGGGACTACCTTGCAATTGCGACACTTGGGGTTTCTGAAATCATCCGGATCTTGATCGTTAATGGTGGTACTCTCACCAATGGGGCTGCTGGGATCCTTGGTTTGCCAGCCTTTACAACTTGGCAATTGGTTTACCTCTTTGTTGTGATTACAACGATCTTTACAATTAACTTCTTACGCAGTCCAATTGGACGCTCTACCCTTTCTGTTCGTGAAGATGAAATCGCAGCAGAATCTGTTGGGATCAATACGACCAAAGTCAAAGTCATCGCCTTTGTATTTGGTGCGATCACAGCGGCGATTGCTGGATCTCTCCAAGCTGGCTTTATCGGCTCTGTTGTTCCTAAAGATTACTCTTTCACCAATACTATTAATGTCTTGATCATTGTCGTGTTTGGTGGTTTGGGATCAATGTCAGGAACAGTTGTGGCAGCCATCGTCTTGGGTATCTTGAACATGGTGCTTCAAGACTTCTCAAGTGTACGTATGATCATTTACTCATTGGCTTTGATTCTCGTGATGATCTTCCGTCCAGGTGGTCTTCTTGGAACATGGGAATTCAGCTTGAAAAAACTACTCTCAAAAAAGGAGGCTAACTAATGGCACTTCTTGAAGTAAAAAATTTAACAAAAAACTTTGGTGGTTTGACAGCCGTTGGGGATGTGACCATGGAACTCAATGAAGGGGAATTGGTTGGGTTGATCGGGCCCAACGGTGCCGGGAAAACAACCCTCTTCAACCTCCTAACAGGGGTATATGAACCAAGTGAAGGGACCATTACCTTAGATGGTCAGCTACTAAATGGTAAAGCACCTTATAAAATCGCTGCAGGTGGTCTGGGACGGACTTTCCAAAATATTCGTCTCTTTAAAGATTTGAGCGTGTTGGACAATGTTTTGATTGCCTTTGCCAATCACCACAAACCACATGTCTTTGCGAGTCTTTTCCGCTTGCCAAGCTATTACAAGAATGAAGAAGCTTTGAAAGCGAAAGCTCTTGAATTGTTAGCGATTTTTGGTTTGGAAAAAGAAGCAGATACCTTGGCCAAAAACTTAGCTTACGGACAACAACGTCACTTGGAGATCGTTCGTGCCCTTGCTACAGAGCCAAAAATCCTCTTCTTGGATGAGCCTGCTGCAGGGATGAACCCTCAAGAAACAGCAGAATTGACCCAATTGATCCGTCGCATTCAAAAAGAATTTAATATTACGATCATGCTGATCGAGCACGATATGAGCTTGGTTATGGAAGTAACAGAACGGATTTATGTATTGGAATACGGTCGCTTGATTGCCCATGGTACGCCAGATGAAATCAAGACCAACAAACGCGTAATCGAAGCATATCTAGGAGGTGAAGCCTAATGTCTATGTTAAAAGTTGAAAATCTTTCTGTACACTACGGCATGATCCAGGCTGTCCGTGATGTCAGTTTCGAGGTAAACGAAGGGGAAGTTGTTTCTCTTATCGGTGCTAACGGTGCTGGGAAAACATCCATTCTTCGTACCATTTCAGGTTTGGTGCGTCCAAGTGCTGGGAAAATTGAGTTTTTGGGTCAGGAGATTCAAAAGGTTCCGGCTCAAAAGATTGTAGCAGCAGGACTCTCTCAAGTTCCAGAAGGCCGCCACGTCTTTCCAGGCTTAACTGTTATGGAAAACTTGGAGATGGGAGCTTTCTTGAAGAAAGATCGAGAAGAAAATCAAGCTAACTTGAAGAAAGTCTTCTCCCGTTTCCCACGTTTGGAAGAACGGAAGAACCAAGATGCAGCAACCTTATCTGGTGGGGAACAACAAATGCTAGCAATGGGTCGTGCACTTATGTCAACGCCAAAACTCTTGCTTCTGGATGAACCTTCTATGGGATTGGCCCCAATCTTTATCCAAGAAATCTTTGATATCATCCAAGATATCCAAAAACAAGGGACAACTGTTCTCTTGATCGAGCAAAATGCCAACAAGGCTCTTGCCATCGCAGACCGCGGTTATGTTTTGGAAACAGGGAAAGTCGTTCTTACCGGAACAGGAAAAGAACTCTTAGCCTCAGAAGAAGTCCGCAAGGCTTACCTTGGTGGATAAGATTTCTAAAGTTCACTAGAATGTCAAAAAGAAAGGTCCTGAAGACCTTTCTTTTTTCATCTCTCTTGTTTGATTTTTCTAAATTTTGAAAACAAGAGAAAACTGCTGAAAGCGTTTGAAATCATTCTTAAAATCAAGTATAATAAAACTAATAAAAGCATAGGAGAACTTGTTATGGCTGTTAAAGATTTTATGACACGTAAAGTGGTTTACATTAGTCCAGATACTACAATTGCCCATGCGGCAGATTTGATGCGGGAACAAGGTTTGCACCGTTTGCCAGTCATTGAAAATGATAAATTGGTTGGGTTGGTGACAGAAGGTACGATTGCAGAAGCAAGTCCATCTAAAGCAACAAGCTTGTCTATTTTTGAGATGAACTATCTATTGAACAAGACCAAGGTTAAAGATGTCATGCTTCGCGATGTCATTACTGTCTCTAAATTTGCTAGCTTAGAAGATGCGACCTACCTCATGTATAAGAACAAGGTGGGAATTCTTCCAGTCGTGGACAATGAGCAAGTATCTGGTGTCATCACAGACCGTGATATTTTCCGTGCCTTCCTTGAAGTATCCGGTTATGGTGAGGAAGGAGTTCGTGTTCGCTTTGTGACAGAAGATAAGGTTGGCGTTCTAGAACAAATCATTCACTTGATTGTAGAAGAAGGATATAACATCGCCAATACAGTCAATATCCCAACCAAAGACGATCGTGTCGTTATCGAGGTTCAAATTGATGGGGTGACAGATCTAGAAGGAATCCGTAGTAAATTTGAAGCCAACGGTTTGAAAGTCGATGAAATTACTCGAACAACCGCAAAAGCTATTTAATAGAAAAATCAGGCTGGACGTCATCCAGCCTGATTTTTCTATTAACGGGTAATGGGTTGTTTTTCTTTATCTAAAGTGAAGCCTTCGCCGAGAATTTCATGGGCTTCTGAAATGGTGATAAAGGCGAATGGATCAATCTGATTGATGATGTCTTTCATTTGTTTCATCTCATTCCGTGAAACGACACAGTAGACGATATCCAGGTCCTTACGGCTGTAATAGCCCATCCCGCGGATAAAGGTAATCCCGCGACCCAGGTCGTCAGATACCTTTTGGGCAATTTCTTCTGGTTTAGATGTAACGATGAGGAAGCCTTTTCCAGCAAAACCACCTTCTCCAATCAAGTCAATCACAAGGGTGTCAATCAGGATAAAGAAGAGGGTGTACATAGCGGTACGGACATCTTGGAAGACAATGACCACAGTTGTCAGAACAATGGCATCTACAATCAACATGAGCTTTCCCATACTGAGGGAAGTGTATTTGTTAAAGATGCGAGCGAGGATATCTGTTCCTCCAGTGGTTCCTCCAGCATTGAAGATAATCCCTAGCCCCAAACCAAGTACAACCCCTGAGGCGATACAGGCAAGCAGAATATCTCCTTTAAAGGCGTTAAAGATGAAGTGATGGTAGCGGTGGCTGAGGGGTATCGCTTCAAAAATCGCCATCCAAGCGGAAACCGAGAAAGTCCCCAGTAAGCTCAGGTAAAGAGATTTCTTGCCCAGCAGTTTCCAAGCCAGAATGAAAAGAGGGATATTGATCAGCAAGTTCATCAGGGATACGGGGACTTTTAAGAGGTAATAGGTGATTAAGGTAATCCCTGTCGCTCCTCCTTCATAGAAGTGAAAGGGAATGACCAAAAAATAGATCCCAAACGAAAAGATGCCGGCCCCCAAGATGATAGCCAGAATATCTTTAAATTTAAACATGATAGGTTGTCTCCTAAAACTTTATAAGAACATTGTAACAAAAAAGTGAAAAAATGAAAATGACTTTGAAAAATTTTCTCTCCTAAAATACAAGATTTTTACCCTTATTTTTGGTAAAATAAAAAGTAGAAAACTAGAAAGAGGATACTATGGTAAACGGTACATTAATTTCATTTGAAGGTCCAGAAGGAGCGGGGAAATCATCGGTCCTAGAAGCCGTTTTGCCTCTACTTGAAGAAAAAGGAATTCCTTTTATTACAACCCGTGAACCAGGCGGTGTAGACATTGCAGAAAAGATCCGCCAAGTCATTTTAGATCCAGACCATACTCGTATGGATGCCAAGACCGAGTTGTTGCTTTATATTGCTAGTCGCCGGCAGCATTTGGTGGAACGTGTCTTGCCAGCCCTTGCAGCTGGGAAGGTTGTCTTGATGGACCGCTTTATTGATAGCTCGGTCGCTTATCAAGGGTATGGTCGCGGTTTGAGTGTGGAAGATATCGAGTGGCTCAATCAATTCGCGACAGATGGTCTTAAACCAGATCTCACCCTTTACTTTGATCTGGATGTCGAAGAAGGGCTCGCTAGAATTGCGAAAAACCAAGAGCGGGAAGTCAATCGTTTAGATTTGGAAGGTTTGGAGCTTCACCAAAAAGTCAGACAAGGTTATTTGGCCTTGTATGAAAAGGAACCAGAGCGCATTGTGAAAATCGATGCCAGTCAATCCTTTGAAGCAGTCTTTGCGGATGTCTTGGCTGTTTTAGAAACTCGCTTGGGGATATTGAAATGAAGCTAGAAGAGATCCAACAGCTCCAGCCGGAATTGGTGGAGCGTTTCACCCAGATCTTAGAACACAAACAGCTTAGTCATGCTTATCTCTTTACAGGCTCTTTTGCCAGTTTTGAGATGGCCCTCTTGCTAGCTCAAAGTCAATTTTGCGAAGATTTGCAGGGAGTCTGGCCTTGTGGCAAATGCCGTTCCTGCCGCTTGATTGAAGAAGAAGAATTCTCAGACGTAAAGATCGTGCGTCCAGTCAACCAGATCATTAAGACCGACCGCATTCGTTCGCTGGTTCAAGACTTTTCTCAATCAGGATTTGAAGGGAGCCGGCAGGTCTTTATCGTCCAAGATGCGGATAAGATGCATACCAATGCAGCCAACTCTCTCTTGAAAGTCATGGAAGAACCCCAGAGTGAGATCTATCTCTTCTTGTTGACTTCCGATGAAAACTTGATCTTACCGACCATCAAGAGTCGGGCTCAGCAGGTCCATTTTCCTAAAAAGCAAGCCTACCTAACCGAACTACTAGAAAAAGAAGGCTTGATCAAATCACAGGCAAATTTAGTAGCTCGTTTTAGTTTTAGTCTCGAAGATGCAGAGCAGCAAAAAAAGAATGCTACGTTTTTTGAACTGGCAAAAGTTTGTGATCAGTTCATCGAACGTTGTCAATCCAATTTGAATCGTGCTTATTTGGAAGTGACCCGCTTGGTGAGCTTAGCAGATGATAAGGAAAAACAAAACCAGGCCTTTCGTTTGATGGAGTTGGCTTTAGAAGAGCAGTTGCGCTTTAGTAGATCCCAGCAGTTGCTTGAGAAATTGAGTCTTGCTCGCACCATGTGGAAGGCCAATGTTTCTTTTCAAAATGCTCTAGAATATATGGTTTTGAGCTTAGAAAGTTAAGGAGTCAGAATGAATAAAAAAGAATTATTTGATGCTTTAGACGGCTTTTCTCAGAATTTGTTGGTCACCTTGGCTGAAGTCGAAGCCATCAAGAAAAATTTGAAACAAGTCATCGAAGAAAATACAGCTCTTCGCTTAGAAAATGATAAATTGAGAGAGCGTTTGGGGGAAGTGGAGAAGACCTCATCCGCCAAGTCCCAACACCATGGTCGTGAAAATTTGCAACGTATTTACAACGACGGTTTTCATATCTGCACTTATTCCTACGGTCAACGCCGTGAGAACGATGAAGAGTGTATGTTTTGTGACGAGTTGTTATTTAGGGAGTAAGCATGCAGATCCAACGAAGTTTTAAAGGGGAAAAGAAAACAGGGGTGCTTTACCTGGTCCCAACACCGATCGGTAACCGGGAGGATATGAGTTACCGCATGGTCCAGACCTTAAAGGATGTGGACTTGATCGCAGCTGAGGATACTAGAAATACAGGCCTCTTGCTCAAGCATTTTGAGATTGCGACGCCCCAGACTAGCTTTCATGAGCACAATGCCATGGAGAAAATTCCAGATCTGATCGCCTATTTAGAATCCGGAAAGGATGTGGCGCAAGTCTCAGATGCAGGACTCCCTAGTATCTCTGATCCCGGTCATGATTTGGTCAAGGCAGCGATCGAACGAGAGATTCCTGTCGTAGCTGTGCCTGGTCCTAGTGCGGGTATAACGGGTTTGATTGCCAGTGGCCTAGCCCCTCAACCTCATATTTTTTATGGATTTCTGCCTCGCAAAGAGGGGCAACAGAAGGCCTTTTTCCAAGAAAAAGTGGCCTATCCTGAGACCCAGATCTTTTATGAGTCTCCCCATCGAGTGAAGGCAACCTTAGAGAATATGTTGGCTGTCTATGGGGATCGTCCGGTTGTCCTGGTTCGTGAATTGACCAAGATCTACGAGGAATATACTCGTGGCAGTATTTCTGAGTTAGTCGCATTTCTTGAAGAAAATCCCCTCAAAGGGGAATGCCTCTTGATTGTCGAAGGAGCCAAGGAAGAAGAGCTAGATCTAGAAGAGGTCGACTTGATCCAAGAAATCGATACCTTGGTCCAAGAGGGCATGAAGAAAAATCAAGCAATTAAACAGGTCGCCAAACAATACGGCCTGCAAAAGAGTGAGCTCTATGCTCGTTACCATCAAGACTAGGAAAGGTTGGAAGCAGGATGGAAATTAGAATGGCTTATCCCAACGAGATTAAGCGAATTATGGAAATCATCCAAGATGCCAAGGAAAGCCTGGCTCAAAGACAGGTCGACCAGTGGCAGGATGGCTATCCAGATGAAGAGATCATTTTTGAGGATATTCTAGAAAGTCGTGGCTATGTGGCAGTTGAAGATCAGGAAGTTGTCGCCTATGCAGCTGTCTACAAGGGCAACGAAGCGGCCTATAATGAGATTTACGATGGCAAGTGGGAGCATGACAACTATATGTATGTCACTTTTCACCGCGTCGCTGTAGCTAAAGAAGCTGCTGGCAAAGGGGTGGCTCAGACCTTCCTTCAAGGTTTAATCGAAGGAGAAAAAGGGCCGGATTTCCGTTGCGATACGCACCCGGATAATCTGGTCATGCAACATTTGCTTGAAAAATTGGGCTACCATTATTGTGGAAAGGTCCCTATTGATGGAGTCCGTCTGGCTTATCAAAAGATCAAACGAAAAGCAGAAACTAGTCTATTCCAAGTGGTCTCAGAAGAGGACCGCTGGGACCAAAGAGCGGAAGCAGCCTACAATGACTCTCTATCTTAAACAATTTTATGAAAGCCCTATGGGGCTTCTTTCGATCGTTGTCAGTGAAGAAGGCCTTGTTGAGCTTGATTTTTATGATCCGAAAGAAGAGGCACCTGATCCCTATGGGGCGCTGGAACAGGTCCATCCCTACCATGAGAAGGTGAAGGAGTGGTTGGACCACTATTTTGCGGGAGATCCAATCACTATCAGTTTTCCACTAGCACCGCAAGGGACAGCCTTCCAAGAGCGGGTGTGGCAGTTGTTGCGAGAGATCCCATATGGTGAGACCAAAACCTATGGCCAGCTTGCCCAGGATCTTTCTTGTGGTTCAGCCCAAGCCGTGGGACAGGCTGTTGGACGCAATCCCTTGACGATCTTAGTCCCTTGTCACCGTGTGATGGGAAAAGATGGACAACTGATGGGCTATGCGTCTGGACTTGATCGCAAACGCTGGCTCTTACACCATGAAGGAATTACCTGGAAGGAGAAATAAAAGCGATGTATACCTTTATTGAATACCCAAAATGTTCGACTTGTCGAAAGGCTAAATCAGAATTGGACGGTCTCCAATGTGAGTTTCAAAGCCAAAACATTGTCACAGAAACACCGACTAGCCAAGAATTGCAAGACTGGATGGCAGCATCTGGCCTACCGATCAAGTCTTTCTTCAATACTAGCGGAATGAAATACCGTGAACTCGGTTTGAAAGATAAGGTGGATCAACTGACAGTGAAAGAAGCGGCGGATCTCCTTGCTTCAGACGGTATGCTGATCAAGCGGCCTCTGCTTGTAGAAGACGAAAAAGTTGTTCAAGTGGGCTACCGGAAACCGTACGCAGACTTAGTTTTGTAAAAGAAAAGGGAGTTGGGCTCCCTTTTCATTTTGCAGTGAAGATGATATAATCATACGAGTGAATTCAATGAAAGAGAGTCAAGCATGAGTATTTTAGAAGTGAAAAATTTAAGCCACGGTTTTGGGGACCGTGCGATTTTTGAGGATGTGTCTTTCCGTTTGTTAAAGGGAGAGCATATCGGTCTTGTCGGGGCCAATGGTGAAGGGAAATCGACCTTCATGAGTATCGTGACAGGTAAAATGCAACCTGATGAAGGAAAGGTGGAGTGGTCTAAGTATGTGACGGCAGGTTACCTGGATCAGCATTCGGTCTTAGAAGAAGGACAAACAGTTCGCGATGTCTTACGGACCGCTTTTGATGAGTTGTTCACAGCTGAAGCTCGCATTAATGACCTCTATATGGCCATGGCGGAAGAGGGAGCCGATGTCGATGCTCTGATGGAAGAGGTAGGAGAACTCCAAGAGCGTCTAGAAAGTCGTGATTTTTATACCTTGGATGCCAAGATCGATGAAGTGGCGCGTGCTCTTGGGGTCATGGACTTTGGCATGGATACGGATGTGACCTCCTTGTCAGGTGGGCAACGGACCAAGGTCCTCTTGGCCAAACTCTTACTTGAGAAACCAGATATCCTTCTCTTGGACGAGCCAACCAACTACTTGGATGCAGAGCACATCGATTGGCTTAAGCGCTATTTGCAAAATTATGAAAATGCCTTTGTCCTCATTTCTCACGATATTCCTTTCTTGAATGATGTGATCAACATCGTCTACCATGTGGAAAATCAGCAGTTAACCCGCTATTCAGGAGACTACTACCAATTCCTTGAAGTCTATGAAATGAAGAAATCGCAATTGGAAGCGGCTTATGAGCGCCAGCAAAAAGAGATTGCTGATTTGAAAGATTTCGTAGCCCGCAATAAGGCGCGTGTGGCTACACGGAATATGGCCATGTCTCGTCAGAAGAAGCTGGACAAGATGGAACTCATTGAGTTGCAAAGTGAGAAACCAAAGCCATCCTTTGAATTTAAAAATGCCCGGACTCCTGGTCGCTTTATCTTCCAGACCAAGGATCTCCAGATTGGGTATGACCGTCCTTTGACCAAGCCTTTGAACCTAACCTTTGAACGCAATCAAAAGGTAGCCATCATCGGAGCTAACGGGATCGGGAAAACCACTCTCTTGAAGAGCTTGCTGGGAATCATCCCACCGATTGCTGGAGAAGTAGAGCGGGGAGATTACCTAGAACTTGGTTACTTCGAGCAAGAGGTCGAAGGTGGCAATCGCCAGACACCGCTTGAAGCAGTCTGGAATGCCTTTCCGGCTCTCAACCAAGCAGAAGTTCGTGCCGCCCTTGCCCGCTGTGGCTTGACCACCAAACATATCGAGAGCCAAATCCAGGTGTTATCCGGTGGAGAGCAAGCCAAGGTACGCTTCTGTCTCTTGATGAATCGTGAAAATAATGTCTTGGTACTAGACGAGCCGACCAACCACTTGGATGTGGATGCCAAAGAAGAATTGAAACGGGCTCTGAAAGAGTACAAGGGATCGATCCTCATGGTTTGCCACGAGCCAGACTTCTATGAAGGCTGGATGGACCAAATCTGGGACTTTAATGAATTGACGTAAAGACAAAAAGAGAACCGCATGGTTCTCTTTTCAGATTCTTCTTAGAAACTTTCCTTAGGTGAGTACGGACGTCAGCGAACTTCTGCGAAGTTCCATGACTAATTATTGAGCCTAAGGTCTCAATAATTCCGAGTGAGAGTGGGACAGAAATCGGTAATTTGTTAGAATTCGATTTCGTCGTCCCACCTCCGCACAGTTGAGTAGGGCTGTAAAAGCTGATGAAATCAGCGTAGTAGAGCCCACTCAACCACTGCGTCTTGCTCGACAATCCAAAAATAATTGAGAGGCTAGGACTTTTGTCCCAGCCTCACTTTGCTCACGGCGGAAAGTTTCAGTAGATGAATGACTTAAAAAATTAGAATTCATTTTTTTACAATGAATCTATTAGCTAATTTTATGTAAAATGTTTATCAATATCTTAAAAAGAGAACCTCTCGGTTCTCTTTTCATTATTTTTTGAAATTATAGTCTTTTAAAATCTCGATTTTTTCAATCTTGATGTCTGTTTTTGGTTTGTCCTTATCATCAGTTTCGGCAGATGCAATTTTATCGACCACATCCATGCCATCGATCACTTGGCCAAAGACAGTGTAGTTGCCACCATCAAGGGTTGGATTTCCACCATTTTTATAAGCATCGATGATCTTAGTTGGGAAACGATCAGTTGGAAGTTTACTTGAAATATCATCCTTATTTTGGTTGATATAGAATTGACTACCATTGGTATTTGGACCAGAATTGGCCATGGCAAGGGCTCCACGAAGGTTGTAAAGGTATGGAGAATACTCATTCTCAAAACCAGTACCTGAATCTTTGGATTTGTCTTTGCCCTTCCAGATAGATTCGCCACCCGTACCGTCTCCTTTAGGATCCCCAGTTTGGATCATAAAGTTGTTAATGACACGGTGGAAAAGTAAGCCATTGTAGTAGCCTTCTTTTGCGTGGGTCAAGAAGTTTTCAACTGCAAGGGGCGCATATTTAGGGAAGAGCTTCACAGTGATATCGCCTTCAGTTGTTGTGATTTTAACCTCTGCTTCGTCTTCAGCCACATCAGTTGAGAGTTGTGGGAAGACGGCATTTTCATTGGTCATGGCATCGTTAAAATCTTTGCGCAGTTGTTCTAATTTCTTTTGTTCTTCTTCAATTTTCTTTTGATCTTTTTCACTAGAGCTGGAAGTTGCTGTCTGCTCTGTCTTTTCTTTGCTTGAGCTTGAAGAGTTAGCGTTTGTTTTATTGGACGAACAAGCTGTTAAAGCCAAGCCGGAAAATAATAGTAGTGCGATTAATTTTTTCATATTCTTCCTTTCCAACATAGTTGTCTTTTTCTATTGTACCTTAATTTTGCGATACTTTCAAATCTGGATAAAATTTAAGGCGAAAACACTATTCTGAAAATTTGCAGAAAATAGATGAAAGTATTTCCGAATTCCTGTATAATAGGATGACTACAGGAGAACGATCATCAAAAAATGAAATCATCACATTTTGCGAGAGCCCTTTGGTTTGGTATCCTAGGTGCTCTCTTTTTTGCATTTACCTTTATTTTTAATCGAAGCATGAACCTGGCAGGTGGTTCCTGGATGTGGAGTGCTAGTTTGCGCTACCTTTTTAGTTTGCCCATGATGGCTGTTTTAGTTTGGCAGAAAGGCGAGTTGAAGGGTGTCTTGTCAGCAATTGCACGAGCCCCGTGGACTTGGTTGCTCTGGAGTACGGTCGGCTTTGGTCTCTTTTATGCGCCCTTATCGATGGCTTCTATCTATGGAGAATCATGGTTTGTGGCTGCGACCTGGCAGATTACGATTTTAGCGGGTCTCCTTCTGACCCCACTTTTTGGCCAAAAGATTCCAAGAAAACAGTTAGGAATGACTTTGCTGATTTTGTTAGGAATCGTATTGATTCAAATTCCATATTTTGGACGAGGTCTCGGAGAAGGCGTGGTGCGAGCTAGTATCTTAATTTTGATCGCTGCTTTTTCCTATCCGTTAGGAAATCGCAAGATGCTGGCTCATTGTAAAGGAGAGCAATTGTCAACGACCCAACGGGTCTTTGGGATGACCTTAATGAGTGTTCCTTTTTGGTTGCTCTTATCCGTTTTTGCAGGACTTGATGCAGGCTTGCCATCAGGTGGGCAAATGCTCCAATCCTTGATCGTAGCTGTATTTTCAGGAGTTATCGCGACCATGCTCTTCTTTGAAGCAACCAACTTGGTGAAACACAACCATCAGCAGTTAGCAGTTGTTGAAGCTACCCAGGCCGGCGAGGTCCTCTTCACCTTATTTGGAGGCTGTCTCTTTCTGGGAGATCAGATCCCAACCCCACTAGGATTTTTAGGGGTCTTCATTGTGATCGTCGGTATAGTGGGAAATAGTCTGCTGACGTCTTTAGACTAGATAGTGGTAGAAAAGTAAAACTTAAAAGATGATATTGCGATTCAGTCTATTAATGCTAACACCCACGAGGGTGTTTTCTTTTTGGACTAAATCACTAATTAAGAAGGATCTTGCGTAGAGATGGAAAATTCGGTATGATGGGAGGTAAGTTGATTTATTGGAAAATGAACGTATAAAAAATTATATGAGTAGCCTCTTTAGAAAAGGCAAAACGTTAGTCATTACTTATCAAAAAGGTGGAGCAAGAAGATGAAAAAATGGAAAATTGTAGTTTTACTTCTAATATCGATTCTATCTATCTCTATGATTGTCTATAAGAAAAATTTAAACGTTCAAAAAAATGAACAGAAAGTAAAATGAGAACGGTATGATGCGGGATCGATCAAAGAATTACACTATCTTGATAAAGAGAAACGAGTTATCTCCTTTCGAGCATCTAAAAATTTCATTACTTTTAGTGGATGGGCATCAATTGGTGATCGTTATTTAGTTTTAAAAACACGGACTGCAAGTAACGAAGGAATAGATGAAGAACCCAAAAAAGGGTGGACTTGGCATGCGATTGTTTATGATTTAGATTATCTAGATAAGAAACCTGAAAAGGTTGATCTCTACCAAGTTGTTAAGAATTATGATAAAAACTTTTATTTAAAAAATCAAGGGACCATCATACTCGAAGATGGGAAGGAGTATTTGTTATTAAAACTCCAACATTATGAAAAAAAGAACAAAATCACTGTTAAAATGGACTTGACTACCAACAAAATAGTGGGTGAAACGACAGAAGAACTCTTCAGAACAAATTATCCTACTAGTTATAATTCTTCATCACTTGGAGACGCCATCAATAATAGCAATGTTTATAACGATAGTGATTTCTTTATCTTCTCTTATCCGTATTGTGACTGTATTAACTTTGAAAAGGACTACCCTAAGTTTATTCAGTTAGGAAAGGCTAATAAAGAAGATAAAATGGTAGTGGCATTTCGGAAGAAAAAAATATCAGTTGAAGAATCCTACCAAATGCTTAGGCATTGGTTTGCACCACTTGGTCAAGATAAATTAGAAGTGATTGGAACAAATGAAAGTAATGATGGTGAGAAGCAAACCAAGGTATTAGAGACCTATCAAGAGTTTGCGGAATGGACTCATCTTGAAAGAGATTGGTAAGGATACAGTCTAGTTTTTTTAAAAAGAAAGATGAAAAGGATGCCTACTATTTCAGATATACTAGAAAAATTTTACTCCGATCACGAGGTGAAACCCTATATTTCGCCTGAGAGAGATTTAGAAGCTTGGTTGTTAGATCCAAAACCTGTTTCCAAACGAAATATGGAGCTCCTTCGAGATGGCTTGCTTGCAGGGGATATCATTCTCTTGTGGCGGATCCATTTTGGAACGTTTACGACAGAGACTTGGTTTCCCAAGTATTTTGAATACACCTATGGGATTCATGCTTCGGAACACTTGAAGGCTTTGGTGGACAAGGGCTATGCTTTTATTGAATCAGCTTTTGATTCATTGGACCATATCAATGCGACCATGAAAAAAGCCATTCTCAAAAAGAAGGGAGTCGCGGGTTTGTCCAAGATGAAATCGGCCGATTTGAACCAAGCTTTGGCTGAACATTTTACGGAGGAAGAACTGGCGGAGCAGTTCACAATTCGGGGTTACCAGTTGACGGACAAAGGAAAGCAAGCGCTGAAAGACTATCAAGCCATCATTGACCGCCACCCTAAGAAAAACATCTAAAACAGTACCCACTCGGTGCTGTTTTTTTTTGCTTTATGCTGCAAATGTTCGGAAATGATTTTACTAGAGAACTGGCTTGGAATTGTGATATAATAAAGGTTATGGCAAACAATAATCAATCGAAAAAAACACGGTCGACGAGACGACTGTCCAAAGCAGAATTAGAAAGAAAAAAAGCGATTCATCGCATGATTGCGACCATTCTCATTAGTCTGGTTTTAGTTTTTGCGGCCTTGAAATTGGGAGCAGTAGGGGTCTTGGCCTACAACTTAATCCGACTCTTTGTTGGAAGTTTAGCCTATTTGGCTATTTTAGCGACTTTTTTCTACCTCTATGCCTTTAAATGGCTGGACAAACACGAAGGGGTGATTTCAGGATTCCTAAGCTTCTTTGCTGGGCTTCTCTTGATGTTTCAGGCCTTCTTTGTATCCTCCCTTCATTTGGACAATAATGGGATCAAGGTCACCTTTTCAAGAATCATGGCAGATCTGATTCATCTGCGAGTGGAGAGTTTTGCTGGTGGTGGTATGATCGGTGCCCTTCTTTATGCTCCGATTTCCTTCCTCTTTTCAAATATTGGCTCTTATTTTATTGGCCTTCTCTTTATTGGATTGGGGATTCTCTTGATGAGTCCTTACTCCATCTATGATTTGTTTGAAAAGGGGTCGGAAGCCTTCCATGCTTCTATGGAAAAACGCAAAGAACGTCGCGAACAGAAATTCCTTGAAAAGGAAGCGAGAGCTGCTGAGGAAGCTGTGGCAGCTGAAAGAGAGCAAGAAGAAGCAAGTGCAGTTCTTCCAACTCCCCTTTCAATGGAAGGGCATCCTGTAGATCCTGAAACGGGAGAGGTGCTGGCGGAGCAGCCGTTCACAGAGTCTTTCCCAGAAGCAGAAATTGTTGCACCGGCAACACCAGAAATCTACCTGCCAGATGAAGAATGGCCTGAAGAGCCTGAAGCGTACGAAGAGCTTCCAGTAGCCGAAGAATTCGAGGACGATGGGGAAGAAGTTCAAGTGGATTTCACACCTAAGGAATTGCTTCAATACAAGCTTCCAACCATTGATCTCTTCGCACCTGACAAGCCGAAAAATCAATCAAAAGAGAAAAACATCGTTCGCCAGAACATCCGCATTTTGGAAGAGACCTTTGCAAGCTTCAATATCAAGGCGACAGTGGAGCGGGCAGAAATCGGTCCTTCTGTTACCAAATATGAAGTCAAGCCAGCTGTCGGTGTGCGGGTCAATCGCATTTCGAACCTAGCAGATGATTTGGCCTTGGCTCTAGCAGCCAAGGATGTGCGGATTGAAGCACCGATTCCAGGGAAGTCTCTGGTCGGGATTGAAGTGCCCAACTCAGAGATTGCGACCGTTTCCTTCCGTGAATTGTGGGAGCAGTCCAAAACAGACCCGGCTAAACTCCTTGAGATTCCTCTTGGGAAGGCTGTAGATGGTTCAGCTCGGACTTTTGATTTGGCTCGGATGCCCCACCTCTTGGTAGCGGGTTCTACTGGATCTGGTAAGTCAGTAGCGGTCAATGGGATTATTTCGAGTATCTTGATGAAGGCTCGTCCGGACGAAGTCAAGTTTATGATGGTCGATCCAAAGATGGTGGAGCTTTCTGTCTACAATGATATTCCACACCTCTTGATTCCGGTTGTGACCAACCCACGTAAGGCCAGTCGAGCCCTGCAGAAGGTCGTTGATGAGATGGAAAATCGCTATGAGCTCTTCTCGAAAGTGGGTGCTCGTAATATTGCTGGCTTTAATGCCAAGGTAGCTGAGTACAATGCCCAGTCTGAGATGAAGCAAGTGCCCCTTCCATTGATCGTGGTCATTGTCGATGAGTTGGCAGATTTGATGATGGTCGCAAGTAAAGAAGTGGAAGATGCTATTATTCGCCTTGGACAGAAGGCGCGTGCAGCAGGGATCCACATGATCTTGGCGACCCAACGGCCATCGGTTGACGTTATCTCAGGTTTGATCAAGGCCAATGTGCCTTCCCGTGTCGCTTTTGCGGTATCATCCGGGACCGACTCACGGACCATCTTGGATGAAAATGGAGCGGAGAAATTGCTCGGTCGCGGAGACATGCTCTTTAAACCGATCGATGAAAATCATCCGATCCGTCTGCAGGGCTCCTTTATCTCTGATGATGATGTGGAGCGGATTGTCAACTTCGTCAAAGAACAAGCTGAAGCGGATTATGATGATGCCTTCGATCCAGGTGAAGTATCTGAGTCAGACTTTGATGGAGGTATGGGTGGCTCAGACGAAGGCGATCCACTCTTTGAAGAGGCCAAAGCGCTCGTCATCGAGACCCAAAAAGCCAGTGCTTCGATGATCCAGCGCCGCTTATCGGTTGGTTTTAATCGGGCGACTCGCCTCATGGAAGAGTTGGAAGCAGCGGGTGTGATTGGACCAGCTGAAGGGACCAAGCCTCGAAAAGTATTGCAACAATCATAAGGATAGGGAAAAAGGGCATATGCCCCACTCCCTTTTCTTTTTATAGAAAATAGAAAGTAGGACCAGATGAAGTTAGACACGATTCATCATATTGCCATCATTGGACGGGATCGCGACGCCATGTTGCACTTTTATGTGGACCAGTTGGGCTTTGCGATTGTCAGTGAGTATGACCGTCCCGAACGCGGAGATATCTTGATCAATCTCCGCCAGGGGGAGCTGACTTTAGAACTCTTTATCAAACCGACGGCCCCAGTACGGCCTAAGCTCCCCTTGCCCGAGCATGCGGGACTGCGTCATCTGGCCTTTAAAGTGGACGATGTAGAGACCTATCTAGCTAGATTGGATCAGCTAGGTATTGAGAATACAGGCCTTCGCTATGATGACTTTGATGGCAAGAAGATGGCATTTTTCTTCGATCCAGAAGGATTGCCCTTGGAAATACATGAGTGAGGAAAGCAATGGTTAGATTAGAAGGACTCAGTCAGGAAGAAGTAGCGAAAAAGATCCAAGAGGGCAAGCAAAATAAGGTCACGATTAAGACAGAAAAAAGTATTGGGCAGATCATTCGAGATAATGTCTTTACCTACTTTAATCTGATTTTCCTGGTCTTAGCGTTCTTGCTGGTTGCAGTGAAGTCTTGGAACAATCTCTTGTTTGTCCCGATTGTCGTGGTCAACTCCTTGGTTGGAATTGTGCAGGAAGTCCGCTCTCGACGGATCTTGCGTCAGATGCAATTTCTGCATATGAGTGAAGCGATCGTTCTTCGCAAAGGAAAAGAAGTCGCTCTACCTATCGACCAGCTGGTGGAGGGCGATCTAGTTCGCTTTCAAGCTGGAGACCAGATCTATGCGGATGGGATTTTGCTGGAGGGTGAGCTAAAAGTCGATGAATCGCAATTGACAGGTGAAGCTGATGAGGTCAAAAAAGGAGCGCAAGACGCACTCATGTCAGGTAGTTTTGTGATCGCTGGTCAAGGACTGGCGCGATTGGAAAAAGTTGGGAACGAGTCCTACATCAACCAATTGAGCCTGGAAGCCAAGCAGGTCAAGTCTCATGAGGAGTCCGATATGGTCCATGCGGTCAACCGAATCGTGGGGATCATTGGTCTCCTTATCATTCCGCTAGGCTCGCTCCTTTTTCTTCGTAGCTATATCAGCCTAGGCGATAGCCTCAAGCTCAGTGTGACTTCAACAGTCGGGGCCTTGATCGGGATGATTCCAGAAGGCTTGTATCTCTTGATGACCTTGGCACTGGCTCTGGGGGCTGTCAGATTAGCCAAGGAAAAGGTTCTGCTCAATAGCATGAAGGGGATTGAGACCTTATCGCGCGTGGATGTCCTTTGTGTCGATAAGACAGGGACTATTACAGAGCCAGGTATGGAAGTGACAGCGATTCGTCCAGTTAAAGACGCTCAAGACTTGGAAGCTCTAGCTCAGTATGTAGAGGCTAGTATGGATCAAAACGATACCATGGATGCCATCCGAAAATTTCACAAGACACCAGTAAGCCAGCCATGGAAGGCTCTCGACATTCAGCCCTTTACGTCCAAGAAAAAATATGGGGCCATTGCCTTTGAATCTGGGATCTATGTATTAGGGGCACCAGAATTTGTTTTACGAGAGGGCTTTTCTGAGCTTGAACAAGAGATAGCTCCTGCTACTCAGGCAGGCAATCGGGTCTTGGCCTTTGGGAAATATCGGGGAGATCACCTGAGAGAGACTTTAGAGGCTCCTGTAGACTTGGTGGCCTGGATTATTCTCTCCAATCCGTTGAGAAAAAATGCCAAAGAAACCTTCGCCTACTTTAAACAACAAGGAGTGACTATTAAGGTCATTTCAGGAGACAACCCAGCTACGGTCTCAGCTATTGCACAAAAAGCAGGCATTGAAGGAGCAGAGGATCTAATCGATGCCAGAACCTTACTGACGGAAGAAGATTTGCACCAAGCGGCGAGTCAATATACGGTCTTTGGACGAGTGACACCAGAGCAAAAGAAAAGCCTTGTAGAAGGCTTGCAGGCAAAGGGGCATAAAGTCGCCATGACTGGAGATGGCGTCAACGATATTCTGGCTCTCAAAACAGCGGATTGTAGTATTGCGATGGAATCTGGAAATGATGCGACCAAAAAGATGGCGCAAGTGGTTTTACTGGATTCTGACTTTGGGAAGATGCCGTCCATCGTGGCAGAAGGGCGACGGGTGGTCAATAATATTCAACGATCAGCCAGTCTCTTTTTGATCAAGAATATCTTTTCTATTTTGTTGGCTATCTCAGTGACGCTCTTAGCCTTTACCTATCCCATCATGCCGTCGCAGATGTCCTTGATCAGTGGCTTTACGATTGGGATTCCAGGATTCTTCCTAGCGCTTGAGCCCAATAGCGAGCGCATCAAAGGGCGCTTTATCGAAACGGTCTTTAAAAATGCGCTACCTGCTGCCTTGACGGATTTTATACTGATCTTCAGTTTGGTATTGCTCTCTTCAGCATTTGGTATGACATCGGAAGAGCTCTCAAGTGCAGCCATCTGCTTGATGGCCTTCGTCGGCTTTACCATTATCTACCAAGAATCCCAGCCTATCAATCACTACAAGAGACTGGTTCTTCTAGGAAATATCCTAGCCTTCCTGGTTTCAAGTAGTATCCTAGGTAGATTCTTCAACATGAGCCCCTTGAGACTTCAAACGCTGCTTATCTGCGCCATCATGGCCGTTCTTGCTCTCATCTTGATTCAAGTCTTCAAAAAACTAGTGGGCTGGTTCTTTCATCGGAAAAAATAAAAAAAGAGAGTGGGACAGAAATCGGTAATTCGTTAGAATTCGATTTCGTCGTCCCACCTCCGCACAGTTGAGTAGGGCTGTAAAAGCTGATGAAATCAGCGTAGTAGAGCCCACTCAACCACTGCGTCTTGCTCGACAATCCAAAAATAATTGAGAGGCTAGGACTTTTGTCCCAGCCTCTTTTCAGTATTAGATAAACAAACTAGCGGTTAAGATCAGATAGAGCAAGAAGGTGACCAGAAATCCAGCGCGCCAGAAGTATTTGATAAATTTCGGATAATAAAAACTCTTTTTCTTTTTTAAGAAATAAATCGTTAGCCCCAAGGCCAAAAGCGAAAGACTCAAGGCTAGCAGCGGTAAGAGGCTGTGGTAAAAGGCGCTGTCTGAAATCAGGTAGTACTCCAAGGCAAATAAAGGAAAGGCAATATCGGTAGATCGCCATCCTCTTTTTTGGAGTTTAAAGAGATGAACAATGATGCCGCTCAGAATCAGCGTTAAAAAAATAAATAATACAGAAGCAACTTTGATTAACATAGCTTCATTCTATCATAAAACGAAAAAAAGTTTACTATATTTTAATTTTTTCTTGCAAAAAAAGAGAAATTGTGTATAATAGAAAGGTATGCACAAAGCATACTTGTGGGAGGTAAAAATCTGTAATTACCGCCAAAACCACAAAGGAGGATTTAAGAAATGGCTAAAAAAGTCGAAAAACTTGTAAAATTGCAAATCCCTGCTGGTAAAGCTACTCCAGCTCCACCGGTTGGTCCAGCGCTTGGTCAAGCAGGTATCAACATCATGGGATTCACTAAAGAGTTTAACGCTCGTACAGCTGATCAAGCTGGTATGATCATCCCAGTTGTTATCACTGTTTATGAAGACAAATCATTCGATTTCGTTACAAAAACACCACCAGCTGCTGTTCTTTTGAAAAAAGCTGCAGGTGTTGAAAAAGGTTCAGGTACACCGAACAAAACGAAAGTTGCAACTGTAACTCGTGCACAAGTACAACAAATCGCTGAAACTAAGATGCCAGATTTGAACGCTGCAAACATTGAGTCTGCAATGCGTATGATCGAAGGTACTGCTCGTTCTATGGGATTCACTGTTACTGACTAATTGTAACAATCCTATTTGCCCGCAATACACTTGATCATGAGACGAGTGACGTGGGAGATGAAAATCGATATGACCACATTACAAGGAGAAAGATAAAATGGCTAAAAAAAGCAAACAACTTCGTGCTGCACTTGAAAAAATCGACAGCACAAAAGCATACAGCGTAGAAGAAGCTGTAGCTCTTGCAAAAGAAACTAATTTTGCAAAATTTGACGCAACTGTAGAAGTTGCTTACAACTTGAACATCGACGTGAAAAAAGCTGACCAACAAATCCGTGGTGCAATGGTATTGCCAAACGGAACTGGTAAAACAGCTCGCGTACTTGTATTTGCACGTGGTGCAAAAGCTGAAGAAGCAAAAGCTGCTGGTGCAGACTTCGTAGGTGAAGATGACCTTGTTGCGAAAATCAACGATGGTTGGTTGGACTTCGACGTTGTTATCGCTACACCTGACATGATGGCTCTTGTTGGACGTCTTGGACGTGTCCTTGGACCACGTAACTTGATGCCAAACCCTAAAACTGGTACAGTAACAATGGATGTTGCGAAAGCAGTTGAAGAGTCTAAAGGTGGTAAAATCACTTACCGTGCTGATAAAGCAGGTATCGTTCAAGCGATCATCGGTAAAGTTTCATTCGATGATACTAAATTGGTTGAAAACTTTAAAGCTTTCAACGACACAATCCAAAAAGCAAAACCAGCTACAGCTAAAGGTACTTACGTAACTAGCTTGACTTTGACTACTACTCAAGGTCCTGGTATCAAAGTGGATGTTAACTCACTTTAATTAGAAATCAAAGCTACCTTCGGGTAGCTTTTTTGTTCGTTTGAATGGTTTCAGAACGCTATTTCCTGATGATAAACTTGATAAACATTAAAACGCTTGCATAAGTACAGGAAAAAGGTATAATATAGGCGAAAATAAAAATTAAGGAGAATCAAATGATTTTTAAACGTTCAAACGGAGAATTCCGTGAAACTGATCGAGTGACTCGTTTCAAGTTGATCAAGTCAGGTAAGAACTGGTTGCGTGCAGCTACTTCAAACTTTGGTTTGCTCAAAGTGATCCGAGGTCAAGTCGAAGAGACGGTTGTTGCTGAGGTTCGTGAAGACGCTGTTTCTGCTAAGAGCCGTCACCTCTTAAAAGGGATCGTAGTAGCAACGGCTCTTTTAAGTGCTACTACAGTTGCAACTACTACGTTTGCGGATGAAGTAGGAAACGAAGTCGTTTCTTCCTCTGCAGCAGTGAGTGCTCCATCCCTTTCACCTGAAGCAGCTCCATTGACTGAAGAAGGTTCGAAAGAAGTCTCAGTCCCTCAAAATGAAACTGCTACAGAAACAAAAGCTCAAGCAGCAAGTTCATCCCAAGTGGTCGAAAGTACTGTAGCATCGGATGATAAAGCAATCTTGGAACAAAATGCTTCTGAAGCAGCTTTATTGAATCAAATAGCAGAAAAATATGCTTCCAACCATCAAAATGAAGAGCAGAAAGCTGCTATCAAAGAGGCTGTTGCAAAAGTTCAAGCTGAATTGCCAACAAAAGAAACTTCGAGCAATTCTGAAGTAAAACCACAATCATATGCTGAACAACGAGAACGCTTGAACAAGTCAGTAGATGATATGATGGTAACCTTGAAGGCTGCAGGCTTTAATGGAAATACAACTGTTAATGGTGCACCAGCAATTTCTGCTCAGTTAGATGCACTTTCAACTTCAACTACCTTGACAGCCCCATCAGTAACTCCAACAATGGAAGAGCCAAATGGTGCTTCTATTGATGACCCAACATGGAACAATGCAACTTATCAATTGGATCCAAATGCTGACCGCTATACCTATTCTATTTGGGATCTTCAAAACTGGCAAGGTCCGGCAAATCAAGGTGGTCTTACCTATAGCAATGGTGGCTATTATGTAACCTTCTCAGTAGATCGTTCTGCTGTTGGAACAACTCAGACACCAACTGTTCATGCTCGTTTGGTTGAAAAAGCTACTGGTAAAGAAGTCGAAACCTTGGATTTGACTGCCAAGTCAACTTTCCAATTTAAGACCTTGGTGAATGAAAATCCTACTTATGCCCCTCAATTTGATTATACTACTGGGGAATCTTCGCAAATCCTAGGAACTTGGACCAATAACCGTGAAGCTGGTCCAACTTCTGATGATAAATATAAACACCACATTCTTCAAATTCGTGATACGACTAAACCAGGAAATGTTGGGGAAACAAAACCGAATGTTCAAACAGTTATCCCAACTGAAAAAGTAACCCATACCACCTACTATAAAGTAGAGGGTACGAATGAAGAATTGGCTTCATACAGCCAAACTGGTATTGAAAGCCAAGACTACAAGGCATCGAATCCGCGTGAATTTGAAGGCTACGAGTTTGTACGTACGGATGCTGAAAAGGATATGACCGGTTCTCTAGGTGGTGTCGGAGCTAAATACTTGGAACTCCAAGGTGGACGTGCTCACTACTATGTCAAACGGATTGTAGAGCAAGTCGATAAAGACGGAACATCTGTTGTTAAATTATATGCTTTAGACCCATCAAAAGTGGCGTCGTATAATCCATCAACGGATGTAAATACGCTAGACTTAACCAACTATACTTTGTTGTATACTTCAGACCCGGTTAAGCCAGGAGGTAAGCCAACACCTGCTGGAACAGCAACTGAACCGAAAGAGGTCGGATATGTTGACAGTAAGGATGGGAAATACCATCTTAAAGTTGCAACTTATACGGATGGTGGAAACGGGAATGTGCGTTTGAGTGGTTGGTACAATAAGGCTACTGGGGATGCCTTTACAGATTCACCGCAATTCTCAGCAGATGTAGATCCTGTTCGAAACAATACTTCCAACATCATTGGTGGGAACACACCAGGGGATAAGGCTTCTGGCTACCCATCATTCTTTAATAACTATTCTCTTCCATCCATTAAAGAAATTTCTACAGATGTAACGCACTATTACCGCAAATCAGATGTTACTGGTAATGTTTACGTTCATTATAAGGATACTGAGGGTAATGAGCTGAAAACTTCCGTCACAGATGAAGCGGCGCAACCAATTAATAAGACCTACGATACAGTCGTGGACAACCGTCCGCAAACAATCGAAAAAGATAGCAAGACTTACGAATTGGTACCTGCGGGTAACTACACAGTCGGTGAAGTAGATGATGAGGGTCACCTCAAGTCTTCTGATCCTACAACTGGTCTAGTTGCTAAAGAAGATAAGAATGTTACCTACATCTATAAGCTCAAAGAAGAGCCTAAAGGTAATGTCTATGTACACTATGTGGATACAGAAGGCAAGACCATCAAGTCAGATGTGACCGATGAAGACCAACAACCAGTAGACAAAGACTACGATACAGTGGTAGACAACCGTCCACAAGAGATTGCATTCGAAGGCAAGACTTATGAATTGGTTCCAGCAGGAACTTACACAGTCGGAGAAGTGGATGATGAGGGTCACCTCAAGTCAACCGACCCAACAACCGGTAAGGTCATCGAAGGCGATAAGAACGTCACCTACGTATACAAATTGAAGGAAACCCCAGCTGAACCTAAGGGTAATGTCTATGTACACTATGTGGATACAGAAGGCAAGACCATCAAGTCAGATGTGACCGATGAAGATCAACAACCAGTAGACAAAGACTACGATACAGTTGTAGACAACCGTCCACAAGAGATTGAATTCGAAGGCAAGACCTATGAATTAGTACCAGCGGGTAACTACACAGTTGGTGAAGTGGATGACCAAGGTCACCTCAAGTCAACCGATCCTACAACAGGTAAAGTGATTGAAGGCGATAAGAATGTAACGTATGTGTACAAACTAAAAGAAACACCAACAGAACCTAAGGGTAACGTTTATGTTCATTATGTAGATACAGAAGGCAAGACCATCAAGTCTGATGTAACCGATGAAGACCAACAACCAGTAGACAAAGACTACGATACAGTCGTAGACAACCGTCCGCAAGAGATTGAATTCGAAGGCAAGACTTATGAATTGGTTCCAGCAGGAACTTACACAGTCGGTGAAGTGGATGACCAAGGTCACCTCAAGTCAACCGACCCAACAACCGGTAAGGTCATCGAAGGCGATAAGAACGTCACCTACGTATACAAATTGAAGGAAACCCCAGCTGAACCTAAGGGTAATGTCTATGTACACTATGTGGATACAGAAGGCAAGACCATCAAGTCAGATGTGACCGATGAAGATCAACAACCAGTAGACAAAGACTACGATACAGTCGTAGACAACCGTCCACAAGAGATTGCATTCGAAGGCAAGACTTATGAATTGGTTCCAGCGGGTAACTACACAGTCGGTGAAGTGGATGACCAAGGTCACCTTAAATCTACCGATCCTACAACAGGCAAAGTGATTGAAGGCGATAAGAATGTAACGTATGTGTACAAACTAAAAGAAACACCAACAGAACCTAAGAAGGGTGAAGTCATCATCACTTACGTAGACGAAAATGGTAAGGAAATCGAAAAACCTCGTCAAGATACACCAAACTCACCTTATGACACACCATATAACACCACTGAGGAAGGTGAAAAACCTAACACTATCAAGACACCAGACGGTAAGACCTACAAGATCGTACCGAAAGGTGACTACCCAGTAGGTAAAGTGGACGAAGATGGCCATTTGGAATCATCTGATCCAATTAAAGGTAAAGTTGACAAACCTAAGTCAATCATCACTTACGTTTATAAAGAAGTGAAGGAAGAACCAACTCAACCTAAGGGTAATGTTTATGTTCATTATGTAGATACAGAAGGCAAGACCATCAAGTCTGATGTAACCGATGAAGACCAACAACCAGTAGACAAAGACTACGATACAGTGGTAGACAACCGTCCACAAGAGATTGCATTCGAAGGCAAGACTTATGAATTGGTTCCAGCGGGTAACTACACAGTCGGTGAAGTGGATGACCAAGGTCACCTTAAATCTACCGATCCTACAACAGGCAAAGTGATCGAAGGCGATAAGAATGTAACGTATGTGTACAAACTAAAAGAAACCCCAGCTGAGCCTAAGGGTAACGTCTACGTTCACTATGTAGATACAGAAGGTAAGACCATCAAGTCTGATGTAACCGATGAAGACCAACAACCAGTAGACAAAGACTACGATACAGTGGTAGACAACCGTCCACAAGAGATTGCATTCGAAGGCAAGACTTATGAATTGGTTCCAGCCGGCACTTACACAGTCGGAGAAGTGGATGACCAAGGTCACCTCAAGTCAACCGACCCAACAACCGGTAAGGTCATCGAAGGCGATAAGAACGTCACCTACGTATACAAATTGAAGGAAACCCCAGCTGAGCCTAAGAAGGGTGAGGTCATCATCACTTACGTAGACGAAAATGGCAAGGAAATCGAAAAACCTCGTCAAGACACACCAAACTCACCATATGACACTCCATATAACACCACTGAGGAAGGTGAAAAACCTAACACTATCAAGACACCAGACGGTAAGACCTACAAGATCGTACCGAAAGGAGACTACCCAGTAGGTAAAGTGGACGAAGATGGCCATTTGGAATCATCTGATCCAATTAAAGGTAAAGTTGACAAACCTAAGTCAATCATCACTTACGTTTATAAAGAAGTGAAGGAAGAACCTACTCAACCTAAGGGTAATGTTTATGTTCATTATGTAGATACAGAAGGCAATACTATCAAGTCTGATGTAACCGATGAAGACCAACAACCAGTAGACAAAGACTACGATACAGTGGTAGACAACCGTCCACAAGAGATTGCATTCGAAGGCAAGACTTATGAATTGGTTCCAGCGGGTAACTACACTGTCGGTGAAGTGGATGACCAAGGTCACCTTAAATCTACCGATCCTACAACAGGCAAAGTGATTGAAGGCGATAAGAATGTAACGTATGTGTACAAACTAAAAGAAACACCAACAGAACCTAAGAAGGGTGAAGTCATCATCACTTACGTAGACGAAAATGGCAAGGAAATCGAAAAACCTCGTCAAGACACACCAAACTCACCATATGACACACCATATAACACCACTGAGGAAGGTGAAAAACCTAACACTATCAAGACACCAGACGGTAAGACCTACAAGATCGTACCGAAAGGAGACTACCCAGTAGGTAAAGTGGACGAAGATGGCCATTTGGAATCATCTGATCCAGTTAAAGGTAAAGTTGACAAACCTAAGTCAATCATCACTTACGTTTATAAAGAAGTGAAGGAGGAGCCAACACAACCTAAGGGTAATGTCTATGTTCATTATGTAGATACAGAAGGCAATACTATCAAGTCAGATGTGACCGATGAAGATCAACAACCAGTAGACAAAGACTACGATACAGTCGTAGACAACCGTCCACAAGAGATTGCATTCGAAGGCAAGACTTATGAATTGGTTCCAGCGGGTAACTACACAGTCGGTGAAGTGGATGACCAAGGTCACCTTAAATCTACCGATCCTACAACAGGCAAAGTGATTGAAGGCGATAAGAATGTAACGTATGTGTACAAACTAAAAGAAACACCAACAGAACCTAAGAAGGGTGAAGTCATCATCACTTACGTAGACGAAAATGGTAAGGAAATCGAAAAACCTCGTCAAGATACACCAAACTCACCTTATGACACACCATATAACACCACTGAGGAAGGTGAAAAACCTAACACTATCAAGACACCAGACGGTAAGACCTACAAGATCGTACCGAAAGGTGACTACCCAGTAGGTAAAGTGGACGAAGATGGCCATTTGGAATCATCTGATCCAGTTAAAGGTAAAGTTGACAAACCTAAGTCAATCATCACTTACGTCTATAAAGAAGTGAAGGAAGAACCAACTCAACCTAAGGGTAACGTTTATGTTCACTATGTAGATACAGAAGGCAAGACCATCAAGTCAGATGTGACGGATGAAGAAAATCAACCAGTTGATAAGGACTACAACACAGTGGTAGACAACCGTCCACAAACAATCGAAAAAGACGGTAAGACTTATGAATTGGTCCCAGCAGGCAACTACACAGTTGGTGAAGTGGATGACCAAGGTCACCTTAAATCTACCGACCCTACTACAGGTAAAGTGATCGAAGGAGATAAGAATGTAACGTATGTTTACAAACTTAAAGAAACTCCAGACAAGCCTGTAGAGCCAACCCCAGATAAGCCAGTGGATCCAACACCAGGTAAACCAGTGGACCCAACATCAGGTAAATCAGTAGAGTCAACACCAGCTAAAGGACAACTTCCAAATACTGGTGAAACTACATCTGTCGGATCAACTCTACTCGGACTAGTTGCAGGACTTGTAGGATTGGCAGCACTTGGACGTCGTAAAGAGGGAGACGAAAAATAATTCTTCTTCCTTTGGTGAATGATTGATTTATCTTCATTCAAAACGCCAGTTCTAATTGGTGACTAGGATAGGCCTTAAAGCCTTGAAAAAGGGGATGATCAATCCCCTTTTTCAACTAGTCATACGCTTAACTAAGAATCATTAAAATGATATAAAACGAGTCTCCCACCATAAACAGTTTAAAAGTTTTATACTGTTTATCTAAAAAAAGGGGGCTCTTTTCTTATAATCAAGAAAGTAAATGTAATTCTAAATTACTTATTTGAAATTAAATATTATAGTAGCAGCTAACCTGATTCAGAGTGATAATCATCTGGAAAAGATCATATAATTGTTGATGCACCGATGATTGATAAAAGCGACAATTCTTAAATTACATATGTAAAAGAGTTTCATTACCAAAATCTAGATCCTTTATAAAATTAGGATAAAAATGAATATCTTTTCAGTGGATAAGTTAAAATTTTTTTGATAGATATCACTATATAAAAAACGTAATTTATGGTAAAATAATACAGATCAAAAAAGGAGAGAGAAAATGGTAGAACCTAAGTATAAACGTATCTTAATCAAGCTATCTGGTGAGGCTCTTGCCGGCGAACGTGGTGTCGGAATCGATATCAAAACTGTCCAAAATATGGCCCAAGAAATCAAGGAAGTTCATGAACTTGGAATTGAAATTGCCTTGGTGATTGGAGGGGGAAACCTTTGGCGTGGAGAACCTGCTGCTGAAGCAGGGATGGATCGTGTCCAAGCAGACTACACAGGTATGCTCGGTACTGTCATGAACGCACTTGTGATGGCTGATTCGCTTCAACAAGTTGGCGTGGATACCCGTGTTCAAACTGCGATTGCTATGCAACAAGTTGCAGAACCTTATATCCGTGGTCGTGCCCTTCGTCACCTTGAAAAAGACCGGATCGTGATCTTTGGTGCGGGGATCGGTTCTCCTTACTTCTCAACAGATACGACCGCAGCCCTTCGTGCAGCTGAGATTGAAGCAGATGCCATTCTCATGGCCAAAAATGGGGTCGATGGTGTTTACAATGCCGATCCGAAAAAAGATGCTTCAGCTGTGAAATTTGAGGAATTGACTCACCGTGATGTGATCAACAAAGGTCTTCGCATCATGGACTCAACAGCCTCTACTCTCTCCATGGACAACGACATTGACTTGGTTGTCTTTAATATGAATGAACCAGGCAATATCAAACGCGTTGTCTTTGGTGAAAATATTGGTACAACCGTATCGAATAACGTAGAAAAATAATAGAAAATAGAGGAAGATTATGGCAAACCCAATCGTAGAAAAAGCAAAAGAAAGAATGACCCAGTCTCACCAAAGTTTGGGACGTGAATTTGGTAGCATCCGTGCTGGACGTGCAAACGCAAGTCTTTTGGATCGTATTTTCGTAGAATACTACGGAGTAGAGACTCCTTTGAACCAATTGGCATCTATCACTATTCCAGAAGCACGTGTCTTGTTGATCACACCATTTGATAAATCATCTTTGAAAGACATCGAGCACAGCATCAATGCTTCTGACCTTGGTATCACTCCAGCCAACGATGGATCTGTTATCCGTTTGGTTATCCCAGCTTTGACAGAAGAAACTCGTCGTGACTTGGCAAAAGAAGTGAAAAAAGTGGGTGAAAATGCTAAAGTAGCGATCCGTAACATCCGTCGTGATGCTATGGATGAAGCGAAGAAACAAGAAAAAGCAAAAGAAATCACAGAAGATGAATTGAAAGGTCTTGAAAAAGAGATCCAAAAAGTTACGGATGACGCTGTTAAGCATGTAGATGAAATGACAGCTCATAAAGAAAAAGAATTGATGGAAGTTTAATCCATCCCAACCATTACAGGAAAGAAAGACTCAGTTGGCACTGCTGGCTGGGTTTTATTTCCATTATTCTTGTGAAGAAGCAAGAGGAAAGAAGGAAACATGAATACGAATCTAGCAAGCTACATCATGGGAATGGTCATTGATGAAAATGATCACTTCTATTTTGTTCAAAAAGATGGCCAGACCTACGCGCTTGATAAAGCAGAAGGCCCACACCAAGTCGGAGAAAGTGTCAAGGGCTTTGCCTATACAGATATGAAGCAAAAGCTCAGACTCACGACACTTGAAGTCACAGCAACTCAAGAAAGCTTTGGCTGGGGAACGGTTACGGAAGTGCGCAAGGATTTGGGAGTCTTCGTGGATACAGGGCTTCCAGATAAGCAGATTGTTGTCTCACTAGATATCTTACCGGAGATCAAAGATTTATGGCCTAAAAAGGGCGATCGTCTCTATATTCGCTTAGAAGTTGATAAGAAAGATCGGATTTGGGGGATCTTAGCCTACCAGGAAGATTTCCAGCGTTTGGCTCGTCCTGCTTACAACAATATGCAAAACCAAAACTGGCCAGCCATTGTCTACCGCTTGAAATTGTCTGGAACCTTTGTTTACCTTCCAGAGAACAATATGCTGGGCTTTATCCACCCAAGTGAGCGCTATGCAGAACCTCGTTTGGGACAAGTCCTAGATGCCCGGGTCATTGGATTCCGTGAGGTGGATCGGACCTTGAATCTATCTTTGAAGCCACGCTCCTTTGAAATGTTGGAAAACGATGCCCAAATGATTCTGACCTATTTGGAAGCCAATGGAGGCTTTATGACCTTGAATGATAAGTCATCTCCAGAAGAAATCAAGGCAACTTTTGGGATTTCAAAAGGTCAGTTCAAAAAGGCTTTGGGTGGTTTGATGAAGGCCAAAAAAATCAAGCAAGACCAGTTTGGAACAGAGTTGATCTAAGAGGAGGCTTATGCGAAAATCATTTTATACTTGGTTGATGACGGAGCGCAATCCTAAAAGCAATGCTCCTAAGGCCCTTCTAGCAGATCTTGCATTTCACGAGTCTGCTTTTCCCAAGCATACAGATGACTTCGATGAGGTCAGTCGCTATCTAGAAGAGCATGCCAGCTTTTCCTTTAATCTTGGCGATTTTGATGCGATTTGGGAAGAATACCAAGCCCACTAGAAAAGGACAGGTCGAGGATGGTTTTTTCTCGGCCTCTTTGTTATAATAATAGAAAAACACAGGTAGAGAGGTTCTTTATTTGCAAGAACATTCAGTTGAAATTACATTAACGCATCCAGACGATCTCTTTCATTTGTTTGGATCTAACGAACGCCATCTCCGTTTGATGGAGCAAGAATTTGGGGTGATTATTCATGCACGGACAGAAATCGTCCAAATCATTGGGGAAGAAGAAACCTGCGAGCAGGTTCGTCAAGTCATCCAGGCTCTTTTGGTCCTCGTCAACCGTGGCATGACCATTGGAACGCCGGATGTGGTGACCGCCATTACCATGGTGAGAAATGGGGAATTGGATAAGTTCATCGCTCTCTATGAAGAAGAGATTATCAAGGATAGTTACGGCAAGCCCATTCGGGTTAAAACGCTTGGTCAAAAGATCTATGTCGATAGTGTCAAGAACCATGATGTCACTTTTGGGATTGGACCAGCGGGGACTGGGAAAACCTTCCTAGCAGTGACCTTGGCCGTGACTGCCCTCAAGCGTGGTCAGGTCAAGCGGATCATTTTGACCCGTCCTGCTGTAGAAGCTGGAGAGAGCCTTGGTTTCCTACCAGGGGATCTCAAAGAAAAAGTGGACCCTTATCTACGACCGGTCTATGATGCTCTTTACCAGATTTTAGGGAAAGACCAAACAACTCGGATGATGGAGCGGGAGATTATCGAGATTGCCCCTTTGGCTTATATGCGGGGGCGGACCTTGGACGATGCCTTTGTCATCCTCGATGAAGCGCAAAATACCACCATCATGCAGATGAAGATGTTTTTGACTCGTCTTGGTTTTAACTCTAAGATGATTGTCAATGGAGATACCAGCCAGATTGACCTTCCTCGAAATGTTAAATCCGGCTTGATTGATGCCCAGGAGAAATTGAAGAATATTTCTCAAATTGACTTTGTGCATTTCTCTGCCAAGGATGTCGTTCGTCATCCAGTAGTAGCAGAGATTATCCGGGCCTACGAGCCCATTCCGAATCCAGTCCTCAAAGAAGAACCGGATGTGGAAGAAGAAGAATAAAAGAAAAGGCAAAGATCATCAGATCTTTGCCTTTTGAATGTTAGAAATTAAACCAATTCATCAATTGGTGTGAAGTCACGCTCTAAACCGGTAGCAACGGGTTGACTTGTGATGTGTCCTTGGTAAGTGGTGACCCCTTGGCGCAGGCCTTCGTCGAGGGCAATTGCCTTGTGGAAGCCATTGTCAGCTAGGGATTCAACATAAGGAAGGGTCACATTGATAAGGGCGATAGTAGAGGTACGAGCGACAGCCCCTGGGATATTGGCAACGGCATAGTGGAGTACGCCATGTTTTTCGTAAACTGGATCCGTATGCGTTGTGACACGGTCTGCTGTTTCAATAACACCACCTTGGTCAACGGCCACATCGACGATGACTGAACCGGGACGCATTTGTTTAACCATATCGTCTGTCACTAATTTAGGAGCTTTAGCACCAGGAATCAAGACAGCTCCGATGACAACATCGGCATCACGGACGCTGGCTTCAATATTAAATGGGTTGGACATGAGGGTTTGGATTTGATGACCAAAGACATCTTCCAGAACAGCCAAACGTTTAGCGCTGATATCTAAGATGGTCACTTGGGCACCGAGTCCAAGGGCGATACGAGCTGCGTGGGTTCCAACGACTCCGCCTCCGATGATGGTGACTTTTCCTTTGGGAACACCTGGCACCCCACCTAGGAGGACACCAGACCCACCTTCTTGTTTGGTCAGGAAGTGAGCACCGATTTGCACGGCCATCCGTCCAGCAACCTCACTCATTGGCACCAAGAGTGGCAACTGTCCATCTAAGTCACGAACGGTTTCGTAGGCCACCCCAGTTGTTTTAGCTGCGACCATAGCGTCTGCTAATTCAGGTGCGGCAGCCATATGCAAGTAAGTGAAGAGCAAGAGGTCTTCGCGAAGGAAGTCGTATTCTTCAGCGAGGGGTTCTTTGACTTTGACCACCATCTCAGCGGCCCAAGCTTCTGCTGCAGTCGCAACGATGGTTGCCCCTTGCTTCGTGTAATCTTCATCCGCAAAGCCAGAACCAAGTCCAGCATTTGTTTCCACCAAAACTTGATGACCTTTCTTCACCAAGCTTTGTACGCCTGCAGGAGTCAAACCGACCCGATTTTCGTTGTTTTTAATTTCTTTAGGAATTCCAATGAGCATTCTTGCCTCCTTGCTCAGATTTTGGTGTAAAAAGGCCATTGGTGTGAGATTGCTCTCTTGACTCAATGACCTTTTCACTCCTTATCCGATTGTTTTGATTGATTTTATTGTATAGAAAAGTGGGTTAAAAAGCAAGAAAAATTTGAGCTTGCCTTCCTTTAGGTTATTTGCTAAACTAATTCCTAAAGAAGGAGTGCCAAATGGAAAATTTATATGTGAAGTTAGCGACTTATCGTGAAGTGGAGACAGAGCGTCTGCACTTGCGTCCGGTCACTCTTGAAGACGCACCGGCTATGTTTGAGTATGCTTCTGATGAGACAGTTACGCGCTATACCTTTGCAACCAATCAAAGTCTAGAAGAGACGCGTAATAATATTGCCCTCTTTTACCTAGCGAGCCCACTTGGAAGATGGGGGATCGAGCTCAAAGAGAATGGAAAATTTATCGGGACGATTGATTTACTGGATTTGGATCTTTGTCTGAAGAAGGGGAGTATCGGCTATGTTCTGAATAAATCCTATTGGAACCAAGGTCTTGCGACAGAGGCTACCAAGGCAGTCATTGCCTTGGCTTTTGAACAGTTAGGGATGAACAAGCTCATTGCTGTTCATGATCAGGACAACCCAGCTTCTGGACGGGTGATGGCCAAATCAGGGATGAAATATTCCCACGAGGAGCCCTATGCGATGCTAGACCTGCATGAAGAAGGGCGAATGGTGACGAGAGTTCATTATGTCCTCACAAAGGAAGAATATTTGGCAGAAAAATGAGTCAGGATATTGACAAAAGGCCTATCTCCATGATATAGTAGATAGGTACTGCTGGTTTAGCTCAGTCGGTAGAGCGCATCCATGGTAAGGATGAGGTCGCCGGTTCAATCCCGGCAACTAGCATAGCAGAAAAGAGAAGCTTAGAAAAGATCTAGGCTTCTTTTTTTGCGAGTCCATCTTTAAAAGTCTTGCTTTTTTCAACAATTTTCAAAAAAACGTTGACAAGCAAGGAAATAAGTGGTAGAGTTATAACAACAAAGAGAAAGGAGAAAACCATCATGAACAAAGTAGATGTTTTGATGACACAATTGAATACACAGCTTCTCCAATCTCAGTTGAGTTCGATGTAAACTATAAATGGAACCCAAGATGGAGGAGTCTGTCTTGGGTTTTTTGTATGCATTTTTACCTGCCTTAACTGAATTGGTGATAGGCATCAGAAGGCCCAAGTGTGGACTGAGTACGTACTCAGCTCCTTGCTTGGGTTTTTTCTGTGCCATTTTGAAAAGGAGAATATATGATCAGAGCTATTTGGGAGTATATCAGGGAGCGCAAATGGCGATATGTGAAGATCGCTATGGTCTTGATTCTTTATGATTACACCTTATTGATCCCGACGCAAGTCATCCAGCGCTTAGTGGATCATTTGAGTCAGCGGACGCTGACGCAATCCAACTTTGTATGGGATATGGTCCTCTTAGTAGGATCAGCCATCCTCAATTACCTAACGGCTTTTTATTGGCAGTTGCGACTCTTTCAGTCGTCAGTCCATTTCAAGGCGACCCTCCAGGAGCAAGCATTTCGTAAGCTAGTAGCCATGCGGCGCCCTTTTTTTGAGAAATTTCGCTCAGGAGATCTCTTGACGCGCTTTACGACAGATGTCGATGGCATGGCCGATATGGCTGGTTACGGGATGATGGTGCTCCTGTTTGGCGGTGGCTTGTTTGCCTTTATTATTCCGACCATGTTTTTCATTTCTTGGCAATTAACCTTGATTTCCTTTATTCCTATGATCTTCCTCGTCGTCTCTACCTATTTTTTGAGTAGAAAGCAGGAGGAGTATGTTGAGCAAAACCGGGAAGCAGTCGCTCAGTTGAATGATGAAGTCTTGGAGTCGATCGAAGGAATTCGGGTCATGCGGGCCTATAGTAGACGGGACCAGCAGGTCAAACAGTTTCAGAAAAAAACGGCCAGTCTATCCAAAACAGGGGATAAAATTGCCTCTATCCAGTATTCTTTTGGACCTTTAGCCCTGTTGTTTATTGGATTCTCGACGGTCTTGCTCCTGCTATTTGGAGGCCAGTCCCTGGCAAGCGGGCAGTTGAGTCTTGGCAAGTTATTGGCTTTACAGCTGTATTTGGTCTTTTTAATTGAGCCTATGTGGATGATGGCGGACCTGATCTTGGTCTACCAGACAGGGCAAATGTCCTATAAAAAATTAAAAGAAGTGATTGATGAGACAGATGATCTGGAGCCAGATGGTCCTCACTACCTAGAGAAGATTGATTCGGTGCAGTTTAAGGACTATTCTTTCAGCTATCCTGATGCTGAGCGAAAGAGCCTGTCAGGCATTGATTGGACTATCCAGCGAGGACAGACGGTAGGGATTGTTGGTCGTACCGGTGCAGGAAAGACTACCCTGGTTCGACAATTCTTGCGGCAGTACCCAGTTGGTGAGGGAGAATTCTTGATTAACCAGCAACCGATCGTGGACTACAACCGACACTCCATTGAAGATAAAATTGGCTATGTTTCCCAAGAACATATTTTATTTTCCAAGTCTATCCGTGAGAATATAGCGCTTGGTAAAAAAGGAGCCAGCCAAGAAGATTTGGTGGAAGCAATAGCCCAAGCTGCTTTTGCGGATGATCTCGAGCGGATGTCTCATGGAATGGACACCTTGATCGGTGAGAAAGGGGTCTCTGTATCAGGAGGTCAAAAACAACGGATCTCTCTGGCACGTGCCTTCTTAAGAGATGCAGAGCTCTTGCTGTTAGATGATTCCCTTTCTGCAGTGGATGCGAAGACTGAACAGGCCATTATTGACACGATTCAAAAGGAACGAAAAGACAAGACGACCATCATTGTTTCTCATCGCTTGTCTGCTGTTCATCAGGCGGATTGGATCATCGTCTTGGATCAAGGGCAGATTGTAGAAGAAGGCAGGGCTAGTGATTTATTGGCTCAAGAAGGCTGGTATTATGAACAATACCAACGGCAACAAAAACAGGAAGGAGAATAAGATGAAAGTTTTGAAACGATTATTATCGAGGATCACGCTTTATCCAACTGTCTTTCTTGCTGGCTTTATTTGCCTCTTACTAGCCACCATTTTTTCTGAATTGTCACCCTTTCTTCTCCAAAAGATGATCGATGGGCCTTTGACTGCACTGACCCATGGTGGCGGGCAAGGGGACTTGCTTCAGATGGGAGGATTCTATCTCTTGGTCTTGAGCATCGGACAGCTGATTAGCTACCTAGGGAATCGGATCTTGCTACACGGAAGCAATCAAGTGACGGCTAACCTAAGAGACCAAGCCTTTCAAGTCATGCAAGGGTTGCCTATTTCTTATTTTGATGATAAGCCGGCTGGGAAGATCGCGACAAGAATTGTCAATGATACGGAGACCTTGCGGACCCAGTTTTATAACTCTTGTATGATTTTAGTCATCTACTTGGTGCGTTTCCTCTTTATCCTAGGGATTCTCTTTTACCTGAGTCCTATGATGGGCCTTCTCTTGTGTTTGGTCTTTCCGATTTTCTATGGGATCCAGTATCTCTACAAGGTCATGACGGACCAGCCTATGAAGGATTTCTTTGATGCGCGAAGCGAGGTCAATACCCAGGTCAATGAACTCTTGCATGGTGCCAGTATGATTCAGCTCTATCATCAAGAGCCTGGTGTGGTGGAGGAGTTTGAAGCCACTACCCAGAAGATGTTAGGAGCCAATGATCGAATCCTCCTGGCCGATTCCATTGCTTCTTGGACCTTAACGGAATTGCTCAAGTTTTTAGTGATTGCGGGCATTTTGACCATCGCTGGGATTTCTTTCCTACAGGGCAATATCGGTGTGACGGCTGGTTTCTTATTTATCAATATTAACTATGTGATTAATCTATTTGATCTCATGGCCAATCTTAGTCGTCAATTCCCAAATATTCGGCGATCCTTAGAAACGGGGAGCCGCGTCCTTGCTTTCTTAGACCAACCTTTGGAGGCCGATGGTGCATTGGAACTGAAGATAGAAAAGGCAGAAGTCGTGTTTGACGACGTTCAATTTGCCTATGAAGAAGGAAAGCCAGTTCTGCGGGATATTGCCTTTCAAGCAAGTCCTGGGCAAACCATCGCTCTTGTGGGTCATACTGGATCGGGTAAGTCTTCGATTATGAACCTGCTCTATCGTTTTTATGATCCTCAAGAAGGTGCGATTTTGATAGATGGTCAAGATATTCGCCAAGTCTCTCGTGAGAGCTTACGCAGCCATATGGGGATTGTTCTGCAGGATCCTTATCTATTTACAGGAACCATAGCTAGTAATGTGGCCATGAGTCAGGAACACATTGATCGGGATGCGGTCAAAGATGCCTTGAAAAAAGTCGGGGCTTGGCCCTTTGTAGAGCGCCTTGAAAAGGGGATCGACCATCCAGTCGTAGAAAAAGGATCTGCCTTTTCAAGTGGCGAGCGCCAATTGATTTCCTTTGCGCGGACGCTCTATATGAATCCGCAAATTCTGATTTTGGATGAGGCAACTTCTCACATTGATACAGAAACAGAAGAAATCATCCAGAAGGCTATGGCAGTCCTGCAAAAGGGCCGGACCACCTTTATCATTGCCCATCGCTTGTCCACTATTCAAGATGCGGATCAGATCTTAGTCTTATCCGAAGGACGTATTGTGGAGCGTGGTAGACACGAGGAACTGGTTGCACAAGGCGGTATCTATGCCCAGATGAATGCCATTCAGCAAACAGTGGTGTAAGATGAGTTCCACTGTTTAAGACGAGGAAAATCCCTAGCTAATTTATCTTTGTAATAAAACAGACTATATTTTAGATATAAGCTGGTTAATATCTGGGATAAAAGATTCTTAGAAACTTTCCTTATGTGATTACGGACGTCAGCGACCTTCTTCGAAGTTCCATGACTTAGTTTTGAGCCTAAAGTCTCAAAACTCCCGAGTGCTTGAAACAGTACTGTTTCAAGCACTTTTCTCACGGCGGAAAGTTTTATTAGTGTCTGGACTGATCAAAAAAATAAAAATTATTATATCTTTCTTGATATTTTGATATGAAAAACTACGGATCTATATTTTAAACCAGTCTGTATCTAGTATATAGGCTGGTTTTTGTGATATAATAAAGTGATAATAGTGAGGTGATCCAGATGTATATTGAAATGGTAGATGAGACTGGTCAAGTCTCTGACGAAATTTTAAAACAAACGCAAGAAATTTTAGAATTTGCTGCTAAAAAAATTGGGAAAGAAGACAAGGAAATGGCTGTGACTTTTGTAACCAATGAACGCAGTCATGAACTAAATCTTGAATACCGTGATACGGATCGTCCGACGGATGTCATCAGTTTAGAATACAAGCCAGAGATGGAGATTTCTTTTGACGAGGAAGACCTTGCAGAAAATCCAGAATTGGCAGAGATGATGGCTGAATTCGATACCTATATTGGTGAGCTCTTTATTTCAATTGACAAGGCGCGTGAGCAAGCCGAAGAATATGGCCACAGTTTTGAGCGCGAAATGGGATTTTTAGCAGTGCATGGTTTTCTTCACATTAATGGCTATGATCATTATACGCCGGAAGAAGAAAAGGAAATGTTTGGCTTACAGGAAGAGATTTTGACAGCCTATGGACTCACAAGACAATAAGCGAAAATGGAAAAATCGGGACTTTATTTCCAGTTTGGAGTTTGCGATAACAGGAATTTTCACGGCGATCAAAGAAGAGCGCAATATGCGCAAACATGCCTTATCAGCCCTTGTAGCAATTCTTGCTGGTTTGGTATTTAGGATTTCTGCGACGGAGTGGCTCTTTTTGTTGCTCAGCATCACCTTGGTGATTGCTTTTGAAATTATGAATTCAGCCATTGAAAATGTAGTGGATCTAGCTAGTAACTACCATTTCTCCATGTTGGCAAAGAATGCCAAAGACATGGCGGCTGGAGCAGTCCTCGTCGTATCAGGCTTTGCCCTACTTACAGGACTGGTGATTTTTGTGCCCAAATTCTGGGCCTTGGTATTTGGATAAGAGGGAGCATGCCCTCGTGAAAGGATATTATGACATTTAAATCAGGCTTTGTAGCCATTTTAGGACGTCCCAATGTTGGGAAGTCAACTTTTTTGAACCACGTCATGGGGCAAAAAATTGCCATCATGAGTGACAAGGCGCAGACAACGCGCAATAAGATTATGGGGATTTATACGACGAATAAGGAACAGATCGTCTTTATCGATACCCCAGGGATTCACAAACCCAAGACCGCACTTGGAGACTTCATGGTGGAGTCAGCCTATAGTACCCTTCGGGAAGTCGATACCGTACTCTTTATGGTGCCAGCTGATGAAGCGCGTGGCAAAGGTGACGACATGATCATTGAACGCCTCAAAGCAGCTAAAGTGCCCGTCATCCTCGTGGTCAATAAGATCGACAAGGTCCACCCTGACCAGCTCTTGGCGCAAATCGATGACTTCCGTAGTCAGATGGACTTCAAAGAAATTGTGCCGATTTCAGCCCTTCAAGGAAACAATGTTTCGCGTTTGATTGATATTTTGAGCGAAAACTTAGAAGAAGGGTTCCAATATTTCCCTGCTGATCAGATTACTGACCATCCAGAGCGTTTCTTGGTTTCTGAAATGATCCGTGAAAAGGTCTTGCACTTGACGCGTGAAGAAATTCCCCACTCTGTTGCCGTAGTGGTGGATTCTATGAAGCGGGATGAAGAAACAGATAAGGTTCATATCCGTGCGACCATCATGGTGGAACGCGATAGCCAAAAAGGGATTGTCATCGGAAAAGGTGGCGCCATGCTCAAGAAGATCGGAACCCTTGCGCGGAAGGATATCGAGCTCATGCTAGGGGACAAGGTCTTCCTAGAAACCTGGGTCAAGGTCAAGAAAAATTGGCGGGATAAGAAATTGGATCTTGCCGATTTCGGATACAACGAAAAAGAATATTAAGAAGAGGTGGGCAGAAGCCTGCTTCTTGTTTTTGAAAGGAGTTCTATGCCGGAATTACCAGAAGTTGAGACCGTTCGGCGTGGTCTTGAGAAATTAATTCTTGGGAAGACCATCCAATCAGTGGAAGTAAAGTATCCAAAGATGATTCAGACGGATCTGGATGCTTTTCGTCAAGATCTCCCAGGTCAAGAAATTCGGGTCCTGGGGCGTCGCGGGAAATACCTCTTGTTTTATTTGACGGATTTGGTTTTGATCTCGCATTTGCGGATGGAAGGCAAGTATTTCTTTTATCCAGACGAAGTCCCTTTTCGCAAGCACGCCCATATCTTCTTTCACTTTACAGATGGCAGCACCATGGTCTATGAAGATGTCCGCAAGTTTGGGACCATGGAAGTCTTAGTGCCTGAGTTTATAGACAGCTATTTTTTGACGAAAAAAATTGGTCCAGAGCCAACAGAAGCGGATTTTAAAGAACAAGCCTTCCAAGCAGCTCTTAAAAAATCAAAGAAACCCATTAAATCAGCTCTTTTAGACCAAAAATTAGTGGCTGGTCTGGGCAATATCTATGTAGATGAGGTCCTTTATCGAGCCAAGGTTCATCCAGCTCGTTTGGGTCAAAGCTTGACTGCTAGAGAAGCCAAAGCCATCCGAAAGGAAACAATCGCTGTGCTTGCTCAGGCTGTCGAAAAAGGTGGCTCCACTATTCGCTCCTACAGCAATGCTTTTGGAGAGGATGGCACTATGCAGGAAGAGCATCAAGTCTATGGGAAAACAGGTCAGCCTTGTTTGCGCTGCGGGACACCGATTGAGAAAATCCAGCTGGGAGGACGTGGAACCCATTTTTGCCCGCACTGTCAAAAGGAGAACTAGATGGCGAGAATCATCGGATTAACAGGAGGGATTGCTTCAGGAAAGTCCACTGTCACCTCCTATTTGAAAGAGAAAGGTTATCCTGTCATTGATGCTGATCGAGTGGTTCATGACTTGCAAGTTTCAGGAGGGGCCCTCTACCGTGTCCTAGTAGACCATTTTGGGAAGGGGATACTCACAGAAAATGGAGAACTGGATCGCGTCGCTCTAGGTCAACGGATTTTTTCAAATCCTAGTGAACGAGACTGGTCCAATCACGTCCAAGGCCAGCTCATTCGTGAGGCTTTGGCAGATGCAAGAGACAGACAAGCTGCTCAATCCGGTCTCTTTTTTATGGATATTCCCCTCTTGATCGAGCAGCACTATGAAGGGTGGTTTGAGGCTGTATGGTTGGTAGCTGTCTCAAAAGAAACCCAGCTCAAGCGCCTGATGGAACGCAACCACTTATCAGAACTGCAGGCTAAAGAACGCATCGCTGCTCAAATGCCGCTAGATGAAAAAAGAGCCCATGCAGATCTGGTCTTAGACAATAATGGCGATCTAACTGCCCTCTATGCCCAATTAGATGTAGCCCTAAAACAATTAGAAAGAAGATGATTTTATCACAAGAGAAATCAATTGGCGTAAAAATCTATACATTGCCTGGATTGGGTGCTTTTTCATCGGAGCTAGCCTTTCGTTAGTTGTGCCTTTTATGGCCCTATTTGTAGAAGAGTTGGGCGTTACGGGCAAGGCTGTTCCTTTTTATGCTGGGATTGCCGTCGCGAGTTCTTCTGTAACCTCTGCGATCATGTCTCCTATCTGGGGGAGCCTGGCCGACCGCTATGGTCGAAAACCCATGATGCTCAGGGCTTCTATTGCTATGACCCTGACCATGGGAGGGATCGCCTTTGTGCCATCTGTCTTTTGGCTCTTGGTTTTGCGCTTTCTCAACGGTGTCTTTTCAGGCTTTGTCCCTAATAGTACAGCCTTGATTGCCAGTCAAGTATCAAAGGACCAATCAGGCTATGCCCTGGGGACTTTGTCGACCGGTGTCGTAGCTGGAACCTTGATGGGGCCTTTGATTGGGGGACTCATTGCTGAAAATCTGGGAATGCGCAATGTCTTTCTTTTGGTTGGCTTTTTCTTATTTCTAGTGTCCCTTTTAACCTTTTGGGGTATCGAGGAAGACTATGAGCCCATTCCAAAAGAAGAACAAAAATCCAGTTGGCAGTTGCTTATGTCCATTCAGCAAAAGGATATTCTCTTAGGCCTCTTTTTGACCAGTATGACCATTCAAATGATCGCCCAATCTATTTCTCCAATCCTGCCTCTTTATGTGCGAGCTTTAGGGCAAAGAGATAACTTGATTTTTGTATCGGGGATGATTGTTTCGGCTATGGGAGTCTCTAGTATGCTCTTTTCAGGTTGGATGGGAAAACTCGGAGACCGAATCGGGAATCACCGGCTCTTATTAATCGCCCTTCTCTATAGTGGTTGCCTTTATATTCTCTGTGCCCAAGCGCAAACGCCCCTGCAATTAGGAATCTTACGCTTCCTTTTTGGGATTGGGACTGGTGCCCTTTTACCAGGAGTTTCTGCTTTGTTAAATCGCTTAACCCCTCCTGAAGGGATCTCTCGGATCTTTAGCTACAACCAGCTCTTTTACTACTTAGGTGGCGTGTTAGGGCCAATGATGGGATCGAGTATTTTCATGCATTTTGGCTATCATTGGGTTTTTTACGGCACAGCCCTCTTGGCCTTTACCGATTTGATTTTCCTCTTATTCTTATTTAGAAAGTATTTGAAAGTGAGAGACGTACGTGCGAATTAAAGTTCAATTGACCTGCACAAGCTGTGGGAGTCAGAATTATTTGACCAGTAAAAATACCAAAACCCATCCCGAAAAGATCGAGGTCTTGAAGTATTGTCCCAAGGAAAGAAAAGTAACCTTACATATTGAATCAAAATGATTTTCATGGTATAATAGTGAGGATTTTAAGGAGTTTTGAATATGAGCGGAGCATTAACAACTATTTTACTAGTATTATCAGTATTGATTATTATCGCAATTTTTATGCAACCAACAAAAAACCAATCGAGCAACGTCTTTGATGCAAGCTCAAATGACTTGTTTGAACGTTCAAAAGCGCGCGGGTTTGAAGCCGTGATGCAGCGTTTAACAGCTATTATGATCTTCTTTTGGTTATTGATCGCGATGATCTTAATGGTACTTTCTAGTAGATAAGATAGGCTCAGACAATGTCTTTGCCTATTTTTATTTTGCAAAACAAAGACACAAATAGATAGAAAAAAGGAGGCTGGATAACCAGCAAATACATTCATGAAAATAAGTATTAAAGAATATTTACAAGAGCATGACAAAGCCCAGATCAATGATCTGGCAGCAGCTCTAGGAAAAGAAGGATCTAAGGATTTTCGTGACTTGGTCAAAACCATCTCTCTGATGGAACGCCGTCATGAGTTGAAATTCGAGGATGATGGCTCTCTTCGTTTGGCTCAAAAGAAGGCCCCAGCCATTACCCTCAAGGGGATCTTTCATGCCCATAAAAATGGCTTTGGCTTTGTCAGTTTAGAAGGCGAAGAAGAGGACCTCTTTGTTGGTCGAAATGATGTCAACCACGCCATCGATGGGGATACTGTTGAGATCGTCATTACCAAGGTAGCAGACCGAAACAAAGGAACGGCAGCAGAAGCTAAGATTATTGATGTCTTGGATCATAGCGTCAAAACGGTTGTTGGACAAATTGTTCTGGATGAGGAAAAGCCCAAATATGCCGGCTACATTCGTTCGAAAAATCAAAAAATCAGCCAGCTGATCTATGTGAAGAAGCCAGCCATCCAATTGGAAGGTACCGAAATCCTCAAGGTCGAAATTGATCAATACCCGAGCCGCAAGCACAATTATTTTGTGGCAACTGTGCGGGATGTGGTCGGTCATGTGACAGATCCTGGAATCGATGTCTTAGAAGTGCTAGAATCCATGGATATCGTCTCAGAATTTCCAGAAGAAGTGCTGAAAGAGGCTGAGCAGGTTCCAGATGCACCGTCTGCAAAGGATTTAGAGGGACGGTTGGATCTGCGAGAGGAGATTACCTTTACGATCGACGGAGCGGATGCCAAAGACTTGGACGATGCGGTCCATATCAAGCCACTCAAGAACGGCAATTTTGAGCTGGGGGTTCACATCGCAGATGTCTCTTATTACGTTACAGAAGGCTCAGCTCTTGATAAGGAAGCTCTAAATCGTGCAACCTCTGTCTATGTGACCGACCGAGTAGTACCCATGCTTCCAGAACGTTTGTCCAATGGGATCTGTTCTTTAAATCCGAATGTGGATCGGCTGACCCAGTCTGCCATCATGGAGATTGATCCCCATGGAAAGGTCGTCAAGCACACCATTACCCAAACGGTGATCAATACGACCTTCCGAATGACCTATAGTGACGTCAATGATATCTTAGCAGGCGACGAAGAAAAGGCTCAAGAGTTTAAGAAAATTGTCCCAAGTATTCATCAAATGGCCTCCCTGCATGGTATTCTAGAAAGCATGCGGATTCACCGAGGAGCCCTCAATTTTGATACCAATGAGGCTAAAATCCTAGTCAATAAAGAAGGAAAACCAGTCGACATTGTCCTCCGTCAAAGAGGAATTGCGGAGCGGATGATTGAGTCCTTTATGCTGATTGCCAATGAGACAGTGGCGGAACACTTTACACGAATGAAACTGCCGTTTATCTACCGGATCCACGAAGATCCAAAGGCAGAAAAAGTACAGAAGTTTATCGATTATGCTTCTAGCTTTGGGATCCAGATCTACGGAACGGCTAGTGAGATGAGCCAAGAAGCCCTGCAAGAAATCATGCGCAAGGTCGAAGGAGAACCCTATGCAGATGTCCTTTCGATGATGTTGTTGCGCTCGATGCAACAGGCCCGTTACTCAGAGCACAACCATGGCCACTATGGGCTTGCTGCGGAGTATTATACCCACTTTACCAGCCCCATTCGCCGGTATCCAGACCTGATGGTTCATCGAATGGTGCGCGAATACGGTAAATCCCAAGAAGTGGCAGAACACTTTGAACAAGTTCTTCCAGACATTGCCAGCCAATCCTCTAGTCGAGAGCGCCGGGCTATTGACGCAGAGCGCGAAGTAGAGGCTATGAAAAAGGCCGAATACATGGAAGACTATGTTGGGGAAGAGTACGATGCTGTGGTTTCCAGTGTAGTGAAATTTGGCCTCTTTGTGGAGTTGCCAAATACGGTCGAAGGTTTGATCCATATTACCAATCTTCCTGAATACTACCATTTTAACGAACGAGATCTAACCCTTCGTGGGGAGAAATCGGGAGTGACTTTCCGTGTTGGTCAGCAAATCCGGATCAAGGTCGAAAGAGCTGACAAGATGACCGGAGAGATTGATTTCTCTTATATTCCAAGTGAATGGGATATCGTCGAAAAAGGCCTCAAGGCCAAAGGACGTGACCGAGATGGCAATCGCAGGGATCGCAGACGCAAAGACAAAAAAGTTTCTAAGGGTTCAACCGTTAGAAGAGATGACAAACGGAAAGATTCTTCTAAATCCAAAAAGAAAAAAGGGAAGAAACCATTTTACAAGGAAGTAGCAAAGAAAGGAGCCAAACATGGCAAAGGGCGAAGGAAAGGTAGTCGCGCAAAATAAAAAGGCGAGACATGACTACACCATCGTGGATACAATGGAAGCAGGGATGGTGCTGACGGGTACAGAGATCAAAAGTGTCCGTGCAGCACGCATTAACTTGAAAGATGGTTTTGCACAAGTTAAAAATGGAGAAGTTTGGCTCAGCAACGTCCATATTGCCCCTTATGAGGAAGGCAATATCTGGAACCAAGATCCAGACCGTCGTCGCAAGCTTCTTCTTCATAAAAAGCAAATCCAAAAGCTGGACCAAGAAACCAAAGGAACAGGAATGACCCTGGTGCCTTTAAAGGTCTATCTCAAGGATGGTTATGCCAAATTGCTTTTGGGACTTGCTAAAGGGAAACATGATTATGACAAGCGTGAATCCATCAAACGTCGGGAACAAAACCGGGATATCGCACGGGTTATGAAACAATACAATACACGTTAAATAAAAAAACAGTTTTGAACCTTGTTTCAGAACTGTTTTTTTATAGTTTTCAATTGTAATCGCTTGCAAAAAGAATGCTTGTATTATATACTAAAATCAAGGTGTTGGTATAGTTGTTTTTCACTGGCTTAGAAGTTTTTTAAGCCTCTTTTGTAGTCAATAAGGAGAAAGACTATGAAGAAAATCCTATTCAAACTACTGTTTGGGCTGATGGTGATCGCCCTATTGCCAGTGCAGGTCGCACAAGCCTGTTCTGCCTTCATTGTGGGAAAGGACTTAACCACGGATGGCTCCATGCTTTATGGTCGTACAGAGGATTATCCCTATGCACCAGATGGCGGGCGCCACAATCAAAACTTTGTTGTAGTTCCAGCTAAGGACTATAAGGAAGGGGATAAGATCGAAGATGAATCCAATGGCTTTACCTATCCACATTTAAGTCATGAAATGAAGTATACAGCGACTTATGATGCAGCGCGTGGTGATGGTAGCAACGGAAACTTCGGAGCTCACGGTTTTAATGAAGTGGGCGTGTCGATGACAGCGACAGTATCAGCGACTCCTCATGACAAGATATTGAAAGCTGACCCTTTGGTCAAAGATGGCCTACCAGAAGCTTCCATGATCGACTTGGTCTTGCCTCGTGCCAAAACTGCTCGAGAAGGAATTGAAATTGTTGCCAAGACTTTGGATGAAAAAGTTTCTGCCGAAGGGAATATTATCGTCGTAGCAGATAAAAATGAATTATGGTACATGGAAATCCTCTCAGGTCACCAATATGTAGCCATTAAATTCCCCCAAGACCGCTATGCTATTTTTGCCAATACCTACTATCTAGGACATGTGGATCTCAATGACAAGGACAATGTCATTGCTTCAAAAGATGTAGAAGCAGTAGCTAAAAAGGCAGATCACTACAAGACGGATAAGGATGGCAAGTTCCATATTGCGGATTCTTATGGTCCGGATGAATACACGGAACGCAACCGCTCACGGACCTATGCAGGGATTACCCTGATGGATCCAAAAGCGGATATCAAATATGATGATCAACACTTTGATCTCCTTCGTAAACCAACAGATCCTTCTAAAAAGTATAGTCTAGAAGATGTTTTCGCAGAACAACGGAACCGTTTCGAACACCTCAAACAATTTACAGCAGATGACTTGGCTGAACCAGGTAAAAAAGTCGATACCAAGAAATACAAGTATGCTTTAGGAAATGAAAATGTTATTGATGCCCATGTCTATCAAATCAAGAAAGACTTGCCAAGTCCATTTGGTGGAATCGTTTGGTTAGGTCTTGCCCAAAGCCGCAATACTCCATATGTTCCATTCTATGGTTTGGTCAATGACACCTACGGTGCCTTTAAAGTTCGTTCTGCCAAGTATGATCCAACTTCATGGTATTGGGCTGTTTGGCATATTGACCAAATGGTCATGAAATATCCGGACCTCTTTGGTACCAGTATCCAAGATAAATGGAAAGAAATGGAAGCCGGCTGGATCAAGGAACAAGCTGCTTTGGATCAAAAATATAGTGGCCTCACAGATGAGCAAGCCAAAGCCCTTCAAGGTGAAGTCACCAAGGAATCCATGGACCGTGCAGATGTAATCTTCAAACAAATCAAGGCTACTGAAAAGGAAATGGAAGATAAGATCCGTGAAGAAAAGGGCTTGGAAGCTGACTTTGTCTATGATGGCTATAATAAAGCGAACTTAATGGCTGCTGCTGAAAAAGATTCTTCTGATAAAAAGCCAGAAACTTGTCAGGAAGCTCTCGGAGACACCTCTAAAAATGCTAGTAAAACTCAAGATTCAAGTGTGGTCTTCTCAGTACTTCTTGGAGTATTGGCTGTTTGTGGATTTAGTTTAGCTGGATTCTTTTATAAAAAATCAAAAAAATAAAGAGGATGATGAGATCCTAACAAGGAGGTTCCGCTAGAAAGCGGAGCCTCTTTTTCCAACTTGTAAAAAGGGTCTTTTTTATGTATGATAAGGGTACTGAAAGAAAAAGGAGAAGCAGCATGACACAAAAATTGATCGCTTACAAGCGCATGCCTATCTGGACCAAGGATACCATGCCAGAAGCTCTTCAAAGAAAGCACAATACCAAGGTAGGAACCTGGGGGAAGATTAGAGTTTTAAAAGGTCAGTTACGATTTATTGAGTTGACCGAAGAGGGGGAAGAAATCGCGAGCCACCTCTTTGAAGCAGGAGCAGAAAACCCCATGGCCGAGCCCCAGGCCTGGCACCGTGTGGAAGCAGCGACTGACGATGTGGAGTGGTACCTAGAATTTTACTGTGAGCCAAAAGACTATTTCCCAAAAAAATACAACACCAATCCTGTCCATTCAGAAGTGCTAGAAGCAGTGGGAATGGTCCCAGCTGGAAAGGCACTGGATCTAGGATGCGGGCAAGGACGCAACGCCCTCTTTTTGGCCCAACATGGCTTTGACGTAACAGCTGTGGATCAAAATGAACTGGCTCTTGAGATCTTACAAAGTATTGTCGCTGAGGAAGATCTAGAGATGCCAGTGGGCCTTTATGATATCAATGCTGCAGCTCTTACCCAAAACTATGACTTCATCGTGTCAACTGTGGTCCTCATGTTTTTAGAGGCTGATCGAATCCCGGCGATCATCCGCAATATGCAAGAGCATACCAATCCAGGGGGCTACAATCTCATTGTTTGTGCCATGGATACAGAAGATTATCCCTGCCAAATGCCCTTCTCGTTCACTTTTAAAGAAGGAGAATTAGCGGAGTATTACAAGGATTGGGAATTGGTCAAATACAATGAAAATCCTGGCCACCTCCATCGTCGAGATGAGAATGGCAATCGGATTCAACTCCGATTTGCGACTATGTTGGCAAAGAAAAAATAAGAAATTAGGAGCTGGATAAAGAGTTTGAAAGAAAAATTATCCAGTTTTTTTCTGTAAACGAAAAACCTTCCCGCCATTATGAACTGTGACTCAAAAGTTAGATACAATAACTCTAACTTTTGGGGTCAGTACATGATGGGGAAGGTTCAGGAGACTTAGTTCCAGCTCGTGAAATCAGAAATGCTGAGAATAATAGTTGCGATTTCAATTGGATCTTCTTTTGCACCCGATTCTAGCCAGGTCACAATAACAGATTCAATCGTAGCTATGAAAATTTCTAGACCATACTTGTAAGGAACCTGGAAATCTGCAATGATGTGCTCCTTAGCATTAGGGGTATCATCTAATGCATGAAGTGTAAAGCCTCTAACAAATTTACGGAAGTCCAAGTAACTAGATTGTGAAAGAGCATAGATAAAATCGTAATTTTCTTTAATCCTTGTCAAAACATTGAGAAAATTAACTTTTACTGGGCTTCCTTCAACAAAAAGACTATCCAATTCTTGCACTAATTCTGTTTTCATTTGTTCAAACATATCGTATTTGTCGACATAGTGCAAGTAGAAGGTACCTCGATTAATCCCAGCTTTTTCTGTCAATTCACGAATAGTGATGCTTTCAAAATTTTGCTGTAATAGTAGCTGTGAAAGTGCATTTCTTAAGTCAATCTTTGTTGTTGTTTGTCTTTGTCTTGCCATAAGATTCCTTCTATTTCGATTTGAACATATTAACATTAATTTGTTGAGTAAAATATTTTACTATTTAAATAACTTTACCTAACCAACAATAAGCATTATACTCTAAAAAAAAAAAAATGGACAACTCAATCGATTTTTCTAAAAATAAAAAATGGCTTCAATTTTCACAAAGTTAAGAAAGACGGGCGATGAGAGCAATAGCAGTTTTTTTCATAAAAAATGGATATTTAAAAATATTCCCTCTTTAAAATTTAATCAGGAAATTTTGGGGAAAATAGTGGGTTGATGGAAATCATAAGCAAGATTTTAAAAGAAAACCAGCACGAAAAAAGTGCTGGTTTCTTTATTTGATAAAAGTTGTCACAATCAAATTGAAATTTAAGATAGTTAAGATTATGGCAACGAGGTAGCCTAAGAAAGTATTCCACTTCGCATTGACATGCTCTCCCATGATTCCTTTGTTGGAAGTAAAATAAACCAAAGGGAAGATAGAAAAAGGAAGAGCCGCTGATAGGAAGACTTGAGAATAAACCAGAAGGTCATCGAGGACATGTTCTTGGTCACCGAATAAAATTGCAACGACGATGACAGGAAGAAGGGCAATGATCCGAGTCATGAGACGAACGACCCATTGTGGTAAGCGGAATCGTAAGAAACCTTCCATAACGATTTGACCGGTTAAGGTCCCAGTAATGGTTGAATTTTGACCACTGGCTAACAATGCGATGGCAAAGAGGGTGGATAAGAAGGGACTAGCGATAGCACCGGCAATATGGTTGTCCTTGAGGGCATTGTACATGCTAGAGAAAGCACCGATTTTATCTCCATGACCAAAGAAGAGGGCCGCTCCAAGAATCAAGAGGAGGGAGTTGACAACGAAAGCCAAACTCAATTCAATATTTGAATCCCAGGTCATAAAGCGCACTGCCCGTTTGATATCTGCTGGATCCTTGTAATCGACTTTTCGCGTTTGCGAAATGGAAGAGTGGAGATAGAGGTTGTGAGGCATTACTGTTGCACCAATGATTCCAAGTGCCAAGGTTAAGGCTTCATTTCCTTTTGGAAGACCGATTCCCAACACTTCTTTTTTAGGGAGGAAGCCAGCGAAGATTCCTCCGATATCTGGTTTCGATAGGAAAACTAGATAGCCGAAAATTGCTAGGATCGTGAGGATCAAGGTTGAAACGATGGCCTCGATCTTTCGAAATCCTAGATGCATGAGCCCCAGTAATAGGAAGACATCAAAGATAGTAATCAGAATGGAAAAGAGCAGAGGCCAACCAAAGAGGAGGTGAAGGGCAATCCCTGAGCCGATGACTTCCGCTAAATCTGTCGCCATCAAGGCAAGCTCAATCACAATCCAAAGGGTATAGCGAAGCCATTTTGGCAAATGATGGGCGGTTGTTTGGGCCAGATCCTTACGGTGGACAATCCCTAGTTTACCAGCCATTTGTTGCAACTGCATGGCGATTAAAGACGAGAGAAGAACCACTGATAAGAGGAGGTAACGGTATTGGGCCCCCCCGACGACACTAGTAATCCAGTTTCCCGGATCCATATAGCCGACAGCTACTAGACTTCCTGGTCCTGAAAAGAGTAGAAGGGTCTTCCAAAAAGGGATCCCTTTTGGCACGTCAATAGATTGGTTGATTTCTTGAAGTGATTTCCTTTCAAACTGTTGTAAACTCACAATGAGCCTTCTTTCTAAGAATAAATCAAATTTGTCTCTAATTATAGCATAAAATTTATAATAGTTCATGATAATTTGGGATTACCCTGTTTTCTACTACCTCGATTCCATTGTAATCTATCGAAAAAGGATTATAATATAGATAGGAAGTAGAGGGAGGAAAGAGAAAATGCCCTACATCGAAATGCAGCATTGTTACAAGCGCTATACGAGTGGAGAGACAGAGATTTTCGCTAACCGGGATGTTTCCTTTGAGATAGAAAAAGGCGAGTTGGTTATTATTTTAGGGGCTTCAGGAGCTGGAAAATCAACGGTTCTCAATATCTTAGGAGGGATGGACACCAATGACGAGGGTCAGGTTCTGATTGATGGGGTGGATATTGCAAAGCTCAATGCCCATCAACGAACCAATTATCGACGAGATGATGTTGGTTTTGTCTTTCAATTTTATAATTTGGTCCCTAATTTGACAGCTAAGGAGAATGTTGAGTTGGCTTCAGAAATTGTTTCTGACGCTCTAGATCCGGAAGCTGTTTTGAAAGAAGTAGGACTTGGCAATCGTCTTGATAATTTTCCTGCCCAATTGTCAGGCGGGGAACAACAACGGGTGGCGATCGCTCGGGCAGTGGCGAAAAATCCAAAAATCCTCCTTTGTGATGAGCCGACGGGAGCCTTGGATTACCAGACGGGTAAGCAAGTATTGGGGATTTTACAGGATATGTCTCGAAAAAAAGGAGCGACGGTCATCATCGTAACCCATAATGCTGCTCTAGCTCCTATTGCAGACCGTGTGATTCGCATGCATGATGCCAAGGTCAAGTCGGTAGAAATCAATGAGCTTCCTCAAGATATTGCTACACTAGAGTATTAGAAGAGGTGGTAGCATGAAACGAAAAGTCTATTGGAAGGATTTATTTGCTTCTTTTACACATTCAAAAGGACGCTTTCTCTCCATCTTAACCTTGATGTTGTTGGGAAGCTTGGCCTTGGTAGGCCTAAAGGTGACTACTCCAAATATGCACCGAACGGCTAACCAGTTTATTCAGCAACAAAAGATGCTAGATCTTGCTGTTATGGGGGACTTGGGATTAGACCAGGTAGACCAAGAGGAGTTTTTAAGAGTCAAAGGGGCGCGTGTCGAATTTGGTTCACTGCTGGATTTGACAGTGAAAGGGACAGGAGAGGCAATTCGACTTTTTTCTGCCCCAAAAAGCCTTTCTTCTTTTCGTGTGACCAAGGGGCGCCTGCCCAAAAAAGAAGGGGAACTGGCCCTAGCAAGTTTTTGGGAGGATCGCTATCAGATAGGGGATACCCTCACACTTGAAGAAAAGTCTGGAACGAGCTCTAGTTTAAAGCGAAATCAATTCACCATTGTTGGCTTTGTACAATCCTCTGAGATGTGGTCTCAAAAGAATTTAGGCACTGCCATGAGTGGCAGTGGGAATCTGGATGCCTATGCTCTGGTTTCAAAAGAAGTCTTCACCACCAAACTTCCCGCGATGGCGCGGATCCAGTTTGATGATCTGAAGTCTTTAGATTCTTTTTCGCAAGTCTACCAAAAACGGCTCGAAGCTCATCAAGAAGAGTTAGAAAAACTTTTGAAAGATAATGGAAAGGCTCGCTATCAAAGACTCAAGCAGGAGGCGGATGGCCAGATTCAAAAAGGCCAGAAAGAACTCAGTCGTGCCAAGGAAACACTCCAGTCAGCCAAGAATCAGATCGATCAGGCTCAAAAGCAATTAGACTTGCAGGAGGCGCAGTTCAAGAAATTAGCTTCCTTTCTGCCAGCTAAAGAGCAAGTAGCCAGTCAAGAAAAGCTCCATCAAGCCAAAGAACAACTGGATCAGAAAAAGAAGGACTGGGCTACAGGTGAATCGGAGCTCGGAAAAAAAGAGGAGGAGATGAAAAAAGCCCAAAGGGAGCGAGATCAGCTGGAAATCCCAACTTATCATGTCTATGACCGCAAGACCATGCCAGGTGGACAAGGTTACTTGATGTATAGCAATGCCAGTAGTAGTATCTCTGCTGTTGGAAATATTTTTCCGGTCGTTCTTTATCTGGTAGCAGCCATGGTGACCTTTACCACGATGACCCGCTTTGTCGATGAAGAGCGAACCAATGCAGGTATTTTTAAGGCGCTGGGCTATCGTACCAGGGACATCATTCTCAAATTTGTTCTCTATGGATTCTTTGCAGGGACGATCGGTACCCTTCTAGGAACCTTGCTGGGCCATTATTTCCTATCGGGGATCATTTCCAACATTATCACGCAAGGGATGGTGATTGGAGAGAGCAGAGAGTATTTTTATGGGGATATGACTCTGATTGCGCTCGGACTATCTTTCATCGCGAGTGTGCTTCCGGCTTACTGGGTTTCTCGCAAGGAATTAAAAGAAGAAGCCAATCTTTTATTGCTTCCTAAACCACCGGTATCCGGTTCGAAGATTTTCCTGGAGCGTCTCCATTTTATTTGGAAGCGTCTGAGTTTCACCCACAAGGTCACTGCTCGTAATCTCTTTCGTTACAAACAACGGATGCTGATGACCATTTTTGGAGTGGCAGGTTCTGTTGCTCTCCTCTTTGCAGGGCTAGGAATTCAATCTTCTGTAAGAGGTGTTTCCAAACGCCAATTTCAAGAGATCCTATCTTATGAGTTGATTGTAGCCCAAAAAACCAATTCATCAAGCCAAGAAAGCAAGGAACTAACCAATCGTCTGGAAAAATCAGATATCAAGGATTATCGACCGATCTATAGTAAGGTCATTGAAGCATCTTTAAAGGGTGGACGCGACAAGCAGACCATTACGATGATGGTAACGGACCGTACAGATTTTGCTCCCTTTGTAAGCTTGCGTTCTATCAAGCAAGGAGAGTCCTTGTCTCTCAAGAAAGGGGTCATCATCAGTAGTAAGCTAGCGCAATTAGCCCGGGTTACAGTCGGTGATCGACTGACCTTAGATGGCCACTCTTTTAAGGTAGCAGGGATCACTGAAAATTATGTCGGCCATTTTGTCTATATGGATCAGGCAAGTTACCAAAAAATCTACGGAAAGCGGACTTCAGCAAATAGCTATTTGGTGCAGTTGAGAAATCCTTCTACACGAAAAGTGCAAACTGTCAGTCGAGACATGATGGCACTTGCAGCTGTGAAGGCGGTTAGTCAAAATGCTTCGATGATTTCCCTCTTTAACTCAGTTGCCAAATCTTTGGATACCACTATGATGATTCTAGTAGTCGTATCGATCTTGCTAGCCATTGTAATCTTGTATAATTTAACCAATATCAATGTGGCAGAGCGGATCCGGGAATTATCGACCATTAAGGTCTTAGGATTCCATAATAAGGAAGTGACGCTCTATATTTACCGTGAAACCATCTTATTGTCTATCATAGGGATCCTCATGGGATTAGGAGGTGGCTATTATCTTCATCAATTCCTCATTGCCATGATTGCACCAGATGCTATTCTCTTTTACCCTAAAGTGGGACTTGGCGTTTTCCTCTTCCCTGTCGGAGGAATGATCCTTCTCTTGATCCTGTTAGGAATTTATGTTGACCATTATCTCCGAAAAATAGACATGCTCGAAGCCCTCAAATCAGTAGACTAAGATACAAAGCCGTTAAGCAACTCTTTGGAAAAAGATAAATCCAACGACGAAGCTTCCGCTTCTAGCCTGAGTTTTCATTTCTGGTAGCATGGAATGTTCATAAAACTTTCACCTTAGGGTGGAAGTTTTTCTTCTCTTTGTTATAATGGAGAGAAGGAGAAGATCATGACTAAAATTGCTTTACTTTCAGATATTCATGGAAATACGACAGCATTGGAAGCTGTCCTAGAGGATAGTCGAAAAGCCAAGGTGGATGAATATTGGCTCTTAGGAGATAGTTTGATGCCAGGAACAGGGAGACGGGCCCTCTTGGAGCTGTTAGAGGAGTTACCTATTACGGTCAAAGTCCTTGGAAACTGGGAAGATAGTCTTTGGCGGGCTATGAGAGGGATGTTGGATGAGACCAGATCCAGTCATCGCTACCTCATGCGCCAGTGTCAATATATTCTGGAAGAAATCACACCCCAGGAAATTGAAGTCATGCAGGAAATGCCCATGCAGGTCCATAGAGAAATCGCAGGTTTAAAGATCGGTATTACCCACCACTTACCCGATAAGAATTGGGGTCGCGAATTGATTCACATTGGTGAGCAGAAGGATTTTGACCGCTTGGTGACAAACCCGTCTTGTGATATTGCAGTCTACGGACACATTCACCAGCAGTTTTTCCGTTACGGGACAGGCGGAGAACTGATCATCAATCCTGGCTCGATCGGTCAGCCTTTCTTTCTGGAAAAGAATCTTCGCAAGGACCTTCGGGCCATGTATGCTATTCTTGAATTTGATCAAATGGGGCTAAAAGATGTAGATTTTAGACGGGTGGATTATGATGTCCAAAAAGAACTGCAACTCGCAAAAGACCTCCATCTTCCTTATTACCAAGTGTATTATGAAAGTTTGGTCAATGGCATTCATCATACCCACAATCATGAGCTTCTTCATGAGATTGAGCAGAGAGAAGGTCATGATCGAGAAATCGATGCTTGGTTAGAGGACTTCTTTCAATAGTGTAACTGTTGACATTACAACTAAAAAGAGTATAATAGGATTAACGGAAGTCGTTCCTTGACGGTTGTTCAATAGACTCTACCTTCAAAAACGGGTAGAAAGGAGTGAAGTTATGCAAATTTCGAGTCGCTTTACCATTGGGACTCATGTCTTGATCATGATTGCTCTACAAGGAGAAAAAACAAAAGTAACCAGTGATTTTTTGGCAGGAAGTGTCGGCGTGAACCCTGTTATTATTCGAAAGACCTTGTCTCAGTTGAAGAAAGCAGGATTGATCCATGTAGCACGTGGGACAGGCGGAGCTGAGCTCGCAAAAGCAGCCGATAAGATCAGCCTGCTGGATATCTATCAAGCGGTAGAATGCTTAGGTTCGACAGGTCAATTATTTGGTTTTCATGACAATCCGAATCCAGCCTGCCCAATTGGCCACAATATCCACAATGTTTTAGATGGGAAGCTTGAGGACATTCAGATTGCTATGGAAAAAGAAATGTCCCAAACCACTTTAAAAGACGTCGTGGAAGATACGCAGAAAAGAATGAATCTCGAATCCGTTTCATAAGAAAAAGATCGAAGAAGTGTAACCTTCTTCGATCTTTTTTGCTGAGATCGGAACTTGAACCTCTATTAGTCTATAGCTTTTGCCCACTTTTTGGATAAGTGGTGAGAAAAACTAGAGAGAGCAAAGTTAAAGAGAAAATAGACTGCTACGATCAATAAGTAGAGAGTAAAGATTTTTCGAGGGTTCAAAATAACCTCTTATTAGAATTTGCCAGCTTCCAGACAGGTGAACGGCTTAGAATTTTCTATTATCTTTCACTCTTTCTTTTTTTGATGAGGGAGAATCCAAGGAAACCTGTTAAGGCACCCAAGAAGCTAAAGAATACATTGTTACTAGAATCTCCGGTTTTTGGCAATCCTACTTGCTCTAAATCCATTACTGATTTAGTAACAGAATTCTGAGATGGTTGAGGCTCTACAGTTCCTTCGTGAGAGAGCGGATTTTCTTTTTTGACTTCTTTTTGGCTTGGTTGAACTGGTTCAGGGACTATTGGTGAAACGGGTGTTGGAGTTGGTGTTACGGGAGTAACAGGATTAGAAGCTTCCTTCACATATTCATATACTACATGGAGCGTCCCCTCTTTCATAGGACCAATCTCTGGTGCGGATGAGGATGAAATCCCTACTAGAAGATATTTTTGTCCATTAAAAATAATATAGTCTGGGCGTTCGAGATTATTTTCTGTTGTGTTGTAGTTTTTAAGTCTACCATCCAATCCATAGATAGAAGTCATGGCAGTATCAGTATATGTAGGTTTGATGGATTGGTTGGATCCTTTGATCACATAGTCGATCAGAACGTTTCCTTGGTAAAAAGCAGATACGTCTTGATCAGCCATATCTTCTGTTTCAGATGCATAATACGTAACCGATGGATTATTCTTTAATGTAAATATTTCCACATAGTTAAAGAAAGTATTGGGATCAATATTGGTGTCATTTGGAATTTTGGTCCAGTCCCCATTATTAGGTGTAATGTAGGTATTTGGACTTGCAACGGACTTGATGAGATGACCATCCTGTACGTAACTTTCATCCACTAGGGTAGGATTGCCCAACCCACCATAACTTAGATTACCATCCTCATCAGCAAAATAAACCTGATTAGATTTATATTCTTCTAAACTCTGACAGCCTTCTTCATAACTGGCTATCCCACCTTCTTGGCTACATTTCCATGCAAAACGGGCATCAATCGGTAAGTATTTGATTTTCTTTGCCTCTTTTAATGGAAGTGTGATAGCTACACGAAAAGCAGTACTTTTAAGGGTTTTAGAGCTAATTCCATATAAATGAACGATTCCGTCTCCTGGATAAAGGTGTTCTCCAGGATAACCATTTTCATTTGCATCCATATTGACAATTGCCGGTTTTTTACCTGCTCTTAATTCTTCTGCAGTTGGAACAACTGAGGAATCTGAATTAAAGGTAGCAGTAGGATCAGTGTCAGAATCCGAAACAATTTCATCAGGAAGAATGACTTTCATTGGTACATTGACGGGAACAGGATTTTCATTGGCATCTCGTGTTCCAATCAGTGTGAAATCAACTTTAGCGCCTGGAATGTCTGGAATGCGGAGTCTGATATCGCGAACTGTTTGCCCACGATCACTAGAATGCATCCCTTTAAACGCAACTGTATAAGAATAGACAACACTTTCACCATCATCTGTTAAAGCTGCGGGCTGTCCCTCAATATTGACATATCCATCTTCGTTTACGATATTACTTTTTGGAGGAGTCACTGTACTCCTAGTAGTTTCCGAAGAGGTTGTAGCTGGAGTATAGTCTTCATCACTAGAGGGAACATTGTCCTCAGCGCTCGAAGAACCATTGTTCGTTACGATGGAATGTTCTCCCTGTGGAGCATTTGCTTGAGTTGTTGATAACTCTACTGTTACAGAAGTCTCTGAACTCCTATTTTCATCAGCTTTCACAATCGTATGAGTATAAGTATTTAATACAAATACGGAAATCGATGCGATACCTAATTTCGTTAATTTTTTCATATGATGAAGTCTCCTAAATGTAATCAAAATCTCCATTATAAAAATAGAAATTTGTTAAACTTTTCATCTGTATTATAAACTAAAATCGGTTGATTTACAATCAATTATTTATAGTATAATAGCTGTTTTTCCTGTACAAAAAGAAAAAAATTAGAAAGTGACTGAGCTATTCAATAAAAAAATTAAGTTGTGAATTCCGAAGCATCTTATTAAAGAAGAAGTAAGGAGGATATGGATGAATTTCTATGCAAGAAAAACTGACTAAGGCATCATTCATTCATAAAGAAGGGCTTAAAGATGTTCTATGGATGATTCATCGATTTTTCAGGAAATAGGAAGAACATATGATGGCAATGGAAGATTCTAGGGACGAGGTTCAAATAGGGTGTGCTTTTTTGCAGTTCATAGAGGTTATCTTATTTAAATAAGATAATTTTTTATTTCTAAGTTCTTTCAAAGAGGTTATATGACCTCTTTTGAAAGAAGGCTATAAGATTCACGTTTCAATAAAGTCTTATACTATCTTTTTTGATTATATTGAAAAGAGGCTAGGACTTTTGTCCCAGCCTCTTTTCTTAAATTATTTGTCTAATTTTTTTGGGTCAGTACACTTTAGTGACCTGATTTTTTTCTAGTTGATTGCAAAAGGATTAGTCAAAGTAAAGTAAGTCTTTGCTGGTTTCCGTGAAGAGTCCAAAACCGTCTTTTGTGACATACCCACAGTCTTCGATACGGACACCGACTTTACCTGGAATATAGATTCCTGGTTCGACTGAGAAGCACATTCCTTCTTCAAGCACCATGTCATTTCCTTCCATAATAGAAGGGAATTCATGCACGTCCATTCCGATACCGTGTCCGAGGCGGTGGTTGAAGTATTCACCATAACCAGCTTTTTCGATGACACTCCGAGCAGCACGGTCTACGTCATGTGCTGTTACACCTGGTTTGATCATGTCAATAGCTGCTTGTTGAGCTTCTAAAGTCAAGTGGTAGATTTCTTTTTTGAAATCATCAGGTTTTCCAACAGCAACGGTACGAGTCATATCAGACGCATAACCATTCACCATACAGCCAAGGTCAAAGAGCAAGAGAGCATCGTTTTCGACTTTGTTGCTTCCAGGAATTCCGTGTGGGTTAGCTGCATTATTTCCAGTCAAGACCATGGTTTCAAAGCTCATTTCATAACCCAAGCGTTTGATACCAAAGTCGATTTCTGCTACGATATCAGTTTCTGTTTTATCCAGTGAAATGGCGTCGAATCCCATATTGACAGCCTTATCTGCATATTGACCAGCCACCAACATTTTTTGGATCTCATCAGCTGATTTGATCAAGCGCATCCGGTTAATCCGTGGTGTCAAGTTGTTAAATGTTGCTTTTTCAAAGACAGTGCGCAAGCCATTGTATTTTGTAAGGATCAAGTTATCATATTCAAGTGCAACGGTTTTGGCATCTGGTTTTGCGATAGCTCCTTTAATCTTTTCCCAAGGGTTTTCAGAATCTACATAGCCAACCACTTGGAAATCGACAACTGCAGTCGCCCGTTCCACTTCAAGGGCAGGAACGAAAAGAAGTGGTTCGTGGTCTGTGTAAACGAACAAAAAGAGTTGACGTTCGTGGGGATCACTGTAAAATCCAGTCAAGTAATTGATCGTGACAGGATCGGACACAACAGCGACATCTGTTTTTTCAGTTTCAAGAAAATCGACGATTTGATCTAATTTAGACATAATGCTACCTTCTTTCTATGGATCTATTTTGTCAAATTTTCCACAAAAAAGCAAGAGTTTACAAAATTTTGCCAAAATGCTTGAAAGTGTTTACAATAAGTGATAAAATAAGATTACTTAGAGAGTGAAAACGAAATTTTCAACAATGAAAGGAAATCTTATGAATACAGACGATACAGTAACGATTTATGATGTCGCCCGTGAAGCAGGGGTTTCAATGGCAACCGTTAGTCGTGTAGTAAATGGAAATAAAAATGTTAAAGAAAATACACGAAAAAAAGTTCTGGAAGTGATCGAACGTTTAGACTATCGTCCAAACGCCGTTGCACGTGGTCTTGCCAGCAAGAAAACAACAACAGTAGGTGTTGTTATTCCAAATATTACCAATAGTTATTTCTCTACATTGGCTAAAGGGATTGATGATATTGCAGAAATGTACAAGTACAACATTGTTCTTGCAAATAGCGATGAAGACGATGACAAAGAAGTTTCAGTGGTAAACAACCTCTTTTCAAAACAAGTGGATGGGATCATTTTCATGGGTTATCACTTGACTGAAAAAATTCGCTCAGAATTTTCACGCTCTCGGACACCAGTTGTCCTTGCTGGGACAGTGGATGTTGAACACCAATTACCAAGTGTCAATATCGACTACAAGCAAGCAACCGTTGATGCTGTTACACAGTTGGCAAAACACAACAAGAAAATTGCTTTTGTAAGCGGCCCATTGGTGGACGATATCAATGGAAAAATTCGTTTGTCAGGCTATAAGGAAGCTTTGAAAGCAAAAAAATTGAGCTATAGCGAAGGGCTTGTGTTTGAATCCAAGTACCGTTACGATGAAGGTTACAACTTGGCAGAACGAATCATTGCGTCAAAAGCAACAGCTGCTTTTGTGACAGGTGATGAATTGGCTGCAGGTCTCTTGAACGGCTTGTCTGATCACGGTATCAGAGTACCAGAAGATTTCGAAATTATTACCAGTGATGATTCACAAGTAACCCGATATACGCGTCCAAATCTATCAACAATTGGACAACCCTTGTATGACCTTGGTGCGATCAGTATGCGCATGTTGACTAAGATCATGCACAAAGAAGAGTTGGAAGAACGCGAAGTGTTGTTGTCTCATACGATCAACCAACGTGGAACGACCAAAAAATAAGGATTGGTAGACTAGAGTCTCGACATGGGAAGACGTGTCTACTAGTCTGGGAAGCCAGAACAGATAGGTTCTGGCTTCTTTTTTATACTACAAACAGGTAGAAACTTGCTGGGCACTCTTTATTTCGGTATAATAGGAGGTATGAAAGTTTTACTGTATTTAGAAGGAAAATCCGTATTACAAAAATCAGGAATTGGTCGAGCTTTGCAACATCAAATGCATGCGCTTGATTTGGCTGGGATTCCGTATACGACAGATATTTTAGGGGACTATGATGTGGTGCATATCAATACCTATGGCCCACGGAGTTTTCTTTTGCTCCATGCAGCAAAGCGTCGCGGAAAGAAAGTCATCATGCATGGCCATTCAACCCGTGAGGATTTTGAAAATTCCTTTATCGGGTCTAACTTTTTTGCGCCCTTGTTTGGGAAGTATTTGGCTCACATGTACCAAAAGGCAGACTATGTGATCACGCCATCTGAGTATTCCAAACACCTAATTCAGTCTTATGGGGTGACTACACCGATTATCGCGGTCTCCAATGGGATTGATTTGGAAAAATACAAGAAGGATCCGAAAAAAGAAGAAGTCTTTCGCAAGCATTTTAAAATCCAAGAAGGTCAAAAGGTTGTCATCTGTGCAGGGCTTTATTTTAAACGTAAAGGAATTGAAGATTTCGTAGAAGTGGCTCGTCGCATGCCGGATGTGCGCTTTATTTGGCTAGGTTCTATCAACAAATGGATCATTCCGCGTAAGATTCGTCGTATCGTGGAAAAGGATCATCCTAGTAATGTGGAATTCCCTGGCTACTTCAAGGGAGCGGTCTTCCAAGGGGCTATGACGGGTTCAGATGCTTTCTTCTTCCCATCTTATGAAGAAACAGAAGGAATCGTTGTTTTGGAAGCCTTGGCCAGTCTTCAGCACACGGTCTTGCGGGATATTCCAGTATACAATGGCTGGATTGACGAGACGTCATCTGAATTGTGCCACAATGTAGACGAATTTGTGGATTCCTTGAACAAGGTCTTGAACGGACAAGTAGACAAGCGGGAGGCCGGTTACAAGGTCGCTGAAAGTCGTTCGATCGACTTAGTGGCTCATCAACTGGTCGAAGCCTATCAAACAGTTTTGGAGATGTAAGATGCGTGTAGGATTATTTACAGATACCTATTTCCCGCAAGTTTCGGGAGTGGCGACCAGCATTCGGACGCTCAAAACAGAATTGGAAAAATTGGGTCACACGGTCTTTATCTTTACGACAACGGATAAAGATGTCAACCGCTATGAAGATTGGCAGATTATTCGGATTCCAAGTGTCCCTTTCTTCGCCTTTAAGGACCGCCGTGTCGCTTATCGTGGCTTCTCAAAGGCGCTTGCCATTGCCAAGCAATACCAGCTGGATATTATCCATACCCAGACTGAGTTTTCACTGGGCCTTTTGGGAGTGTGGATTGGACGTGAGTTGCGGATTCCAGTCATTCATACTTACCATACCCAGTATGAGGACTATGTCCGCTATATTGCAAGAGGTATGGTCATTCGCCCAAGTATGGTCAAATACATTGTGAGAAGTTATATGAATGATCTGGATGGAGTGATCTGTCCTAGTGAGATCGTCTATGACTTGCTCCAAAAATACAAGGTCAAGGCAGAAAAACGCATTATTCCGACAGGGATTGATTTGGCCAAGTTTGACCGGCCAGAAATTACTCCGACAGAGACAGCAGTCCTTCGTGAAAAATATGAAGTCGCAGAAGATGAAACGCTTTTATTGAGTCTGTCGCGGGTTTCTTATGAAAAGAATATTCAGGCTGTTATTGCGGCCCTTCCAGACGTCCTCAAGGTCAATCAAAAAGTTAAGTTGATCGTGGCTGGAGATGGTCCTTATTTGGATGATTTGAAAAAACAAGCGGCGAAACTGGGGATTTCAGATGTGGTTGTCTTTACAGGGATGATCCCACCAAATGAGACAGCTCTCTACTATAAGGCGGCTGACTTCTTTATTTCAGCTTCAACGAGTGAGACGCAAGGGTTGACCTATTTAGAGAGTATTGCAAGTGGTACCCCGATCATCGCTCATGGCAATCCTTATCTCGATCATGTGATTGATGATCCTATGTTTGGAAAGCTCTTTTATGAAGAGAGCGATCTGGCACAAGCGATTCTTGAAGCGATTGATGAGATGCCCGCAATCGATGAGACCAAGTGGGCAGAAAAGATTGATGATATTTCTGCAGCAACTTTTGGCCGTCGGGTCTACGAATTTTACCTGGATAAAATCATCTCGAAAGACTTTTCAAATGATTTGAATCCTGAGCAAAGTCGGGTTAAGCGGATGTCTAAGACCATTGTGAAAATCCCGACCAAGGTGATTGCTCTTCCGGTCAATGGATCTGTGAAGATGATGAAGGCTTCGGTCAAACAAGTGAAGAAAATCCGTAAAATCACGCATTTCTTTGATTGAAAACGAAACTTTTTCTTGCAAAATTTTTCAATCGTGCTATAATAACTGACAGAGACATATCAAATCTAGGAAATCTGATAGAGAGCGCGTGGGGCTGGAAATCGCGTAGAGGATAGGTTTGAGACTACTCGTGATTCTTTTATGCAAACATAAAACGGTGGCTACGTTAGAGCCAATCAGAGGTGTCCCTCTTTTTTGAGGAACATAAATGAAGGTGGAACCACGTTGCGACGTCCTTTCGAGGAGGTCGCTTTTTTGATTTCTTAATGAATAAATCTAAAGAAGAGACGATTCCAATGTTCAAAGATACCTCCCACCCATTTAGCTACTAAAAACTTTATAAGGAGAAAATCATGATTAAGATTACTTTCCCAGATGGCGCTGTTCGTGAATTCGAATCTGGCGTTACTACTTTTGAAATTGCCCAATCTATCAGCAATTCTTTGGCTAAAAAAGCCCTTGCTGGTAAATTCAACGGCAAATTGATTGACACAACTCGTGCCATCACTGAAGATGGAAATATTGAAATCGTGACACCTGATCACGAAGACGCTCTTCCAATCTTGCGTCACTCAGCGGCTCACTTGTTTGCCCAAGCAGCTCGTCGCCTCTTCCCAGATATCCACTTGGGTGTCGGTCCAGCGATCGAAGATGGTTTCTACTACGATACAGACAACCAAGCTGGTCAAATCTCTAACGAAGACCTTCCTCGTATTGAAGAAGAAATGAAGAAAATCGTCAAAGAAAACTTCCCATCTATTCGTGAAGAAGTGACCAAAGACCAAGCGCGTGAAATCTTCAAAAATGATCCATACAAATTAGAATTGATCGAAGAACACTCTGAAGACGAAGGTGGGTTGACTATCTACCGTCAAGGTGAATACATTGACCTTTGCCGTGGCCCACACGTCCCATCAACTGGTCGCATCCAAATCTTCCACCTTCTTAACGTTGCTGGTGCTTACTGGCGTGGTAATAGCGACAATGCGATGATGCAACGGATCTATGGTACCGCTTGGTTTGATAAGAAAGACTTGAAGAACTACCTTCAAATGCGTGAAGAAGCTAAGGAACGTGACCACCGTAAACTTGGGAAAGAATTGGATCTCTTCATGATTTCTCAAGAAGTTGGTCAAGGTCTTCCATTCTGGTTGCCAAATGGTGCGACCATCCGTCGTGAGTTGGAACGCTATATCGTTGATAAAGAAATAGCAGCAGGCTACCAACACGTCTACACTCCACCAATTGCTTCTGTAGAACTTTATAAAACTTCAGGTCACTGGGATCACTACCGTGAAGACATGTTCCCACCAATGGATATGGGAGATGGAGAAGAGTTTGTTCTTCGTCCAATGAACTGCCCTCACCACATTGAAGTCTACAAACATCATGTGCATTCTTACCGTGAATTGCCAATCCGTATCGCTGAAATAGGGATGATGCACCGTTATGAAAAATCTGGTGCTCTGACAGGTCTTCAACGTGTCCGTGAAATGTCTCTGAATGATGGTCATACCTTTGTGGCTCCAGAACAAATCGAGGAAGAATTCAAGAAGATCCTTCAATTGATCATCGATGTGTATGAAGACTTTAACTTGACGGATTATCGTTTCCGCTTGTCTTACCGTGATCCTGAAGACAAACACAAATACTTTGATAACGATGAGATGTGGGAAAATGCTCAACGCATGTTGAAAGCCGCTGTTGATGATATGGGTGTTGAGTACTATGAAGCAGAAGGGGAAGCTGCCTTCTACGGACCAAAATTGGATATCCAAGTGAAAACAGCTCTTGGTAAAGAAGAAACTCTTTCAACTATCCAATTGGACTTCTTGCTTCCAGAACGCTTTGATCTTCATTACATCGGAGCAGACGGGGAAGAACACCGTCCAGTCATGATCCACCGTGGGGTTATCTCAACGATGGAACGCTTTACTGCGATCTTGATTGAAAACTACAAGGGAGCTTTCCCAACCTGGCTTGCTCCTCACCAAGTAACCCTTATTCCAGTATCGAACGAAAAACACGTAGACTATGCTTGGGAAGTGGCTAAGCAACTTCGTGACCGCGGTGTTCGTGCCGATGTGGATGAACGCAATGAAAAAATGCAGTTCAAGATCCGTGCTTCTCAAACACAAAAGATTCCTTACCAATTGATCGTTGGGGACAAGGAAATGGAAGACAAGGCTGTAAACGTGCGTCGTTATGGCCAAAAAGAAACAGAAACCATGTCAGTGGATGCATTTGTAGAATTAATTCTTACAGATATTGCAAATAAATCCCGCGTTTCAAAATAATGCAAAAAGAAAAGATTGAGATGTAACGATCTCAGTCTTTTTGCTTTGTCTTATTGGAAAGCCCGGCAATTGAGACTCCACATTTCTTCATAAGTTTGATATAATAAGAAGATAGAGATTGATAAGGAAAAGTAGCATTAGAAACAGGTATGTAAGATGAAAAAAATATTAGTAGTTGATGATGAAAAACCAATTTCAGACATTATCAAATTTAACATGGCGAAAGAGGGCTATGAGGTATTGACAGCCTTTGATGGTCGGGAAGCATTGGAAGTCTTTGCAGCTGAAAATCCAGATGTTATTATTCTAGATTTGATGTTACCAGAGATTGATGGTTTGGAAGTGGCGCGGACGATTCGTAAGACCAGTAATGTGCCGATCATTGTCCTATCTGCCAAGGATACGGAATTTGATAAGGTCATTGGGCTTGAAATTGGGGCAGATGACTATGTGACCAAACCCTTCTCGAATCGGGAATTGCAAGCGCGTGTGAAAGCCTTGTTGCGTCGTTCTGAGTTTGCGGCTGATCCTCAGCTTGAAAATGATGCCGATACGGAAATTGTCATTGGTGATCTTCACATTCTTCCAGATGCTTTTTTGGTTCAAAAAGGCAACAAAGAATTGGACTTGACCCATCGCGAATTTGAATTGCTCTATCACCTTGCGACCCATGTTGGTCAAGTGATGACCCGTGAGCACCTTCTTGAGACGGTGTGGGGCTATGATTACTTTGGTGATGTTCGGACAGTGGACGTGACGGTTCGTCGTTTGCGTGAAAAAATCGAGGACACACCGGGACGTCCAGAATATATCTTGACTCGCCGTGGTGTTGGATATTATATGAGAAACAATGATTGATCAACTAAAACAATTTGTAATGTCGTCGAACTTTGTCTTTGTTCTGATTACGGTTGGGTTTATCATTGTGGTAGCCTTGCTTTTGCTAGAAAACCGTAGGGACAATATCAAGCTCAGACAATTAAACTCCAAAATTAAAGATCTGATTGCAGGGGACTATTCCGAAGTGGTCGACATGCAAGGAAGTCCAGAGCTGACAGATATGACCAATAGCATTAATGATCTGTCTGAGGTTATTCGCCTGACGCATGAAAACTTGGAACAAGAAACCAAGCGTTTGACCAGTATCCTTTCTTACATGACAGATGGGGTGCTTGCGACCAACAGACGTGGTCAGATCATCATGGTCAATGAAATGGCAGCCAAGCAATTGAATGTTAATCCAGATGAGGTGCTCAATACCAGTATTCTGGATTTGCTTTCGCTTGGGGATGACTATGATCTGCGAAGCTTGATTACTGAAGTACCAGAGTTGACCATTGATTCCCAGGATGAAAATGGAGAATACATAAGTCTTCGTGTGCGCTTTGCCTTGATTCGTCGCGAGTCAGGTTTTATCTCTGGTCTGGTAGCTGTCTTGCACGATACGACAGAGCAGGACAAGGAAGAGCGGGAACGTCGCCTCTTTGTCTCCAATGTGAGTCATGAATTACGGACACCTTTGACCAGTGTGAAATCCTATCTGGAAGCCCTAGACGATGGCGCTTTGTCAGAGCCGGTAGCACCAGATTTTGTCAAGGTTTCACTCAATGAAACCAACCGCATGATGCGCATGGTCACAGATCTATTGAGCTTGTCACGAATCGATAATGAAACCAGTCAGTTGGACATCGAGTTGACCAACTTTACGGCCTTTATCACCTTTATTTTGAACCGCTTTGATAAGATCAAGAGTCAATCGCAAGAAGATACCAAGAAGTATGAACTAATCCGAGAATACCCGATCACTCCAATCTGGGTGGAAATTGATACGGATAAAATGACCCAGGTGATCGATAATATCTTGAACAATGCCATCAAGTACTCACCTGATGGTGGAAAGATCAAGGTAGGGATGAGAACAACAGATGCCCAGTTGATTATTTCCATCTCAGATGAGGGTTTGGGGATTCCCAAGAAAGACTTGCCACGCATTTTTGATCGCTTTTACCGAGTGGATAAGGCGCGTAGCCGGGCCCAAGGTGGGACTGGTCTGGGCTTAGCCATTGCTAAGGAGATCATTAAACAACACAAAGGCTTTATTTGGGCCAAGAGTGAATATGGCAAGGGATCTACCTTTACCATTGTCTTGCCGTATGACAAAGATGCTATTAAAGACGACTGGGATACAGAAGAGGAAGAATAAGGAGTCAATGACAGAAAAGGGATTTAAGTATAGTATTTTAGCTTCAGGTTCTAGTGGGAATTCTTTCTACCTTGAGACACCAAAGAAAAAACTGCTTATTGATGCAGGGCTATCAGGGAAAAAGATTACGGGACTATTGGCTGAAATTGATCGCAAACCAGAAGACTTAGATGCCATTTTGATTACGCACGAACACTCAGATCATATTCATGGTGTGGGTGTTTTAGCGCGGAAATATGGCATGGATCTATATGCTAATGAAGCAACTTGGAAGGCAATGGAAGGCACCAAGTATCTAGGAAAGGTCGATGATGCTCAAAAGCACATCTTTGAAATGGGGAAGACCAAGACATTTGGCGATATCGATATCGAAAGTTTTGGTGTCAGTCACGATGCTGCAGCCCCTCAATTTTATCGCTTTATGAAGGATGGCAAGAGCTTCGTCATGCTGACGGATACGGGCTATGTGAGTGATCGCTTGGCAGGCATCGTCGCAGATGCGGATGGCTATCTGATTGAGTCCAACCACGATGTAGAGATCCTTCGAGCAGGTTCTTACGCTTGGCGCTTGAAGCAGCGGATCTTGTCAGACCTAGGCCACCTTTCTAACGAAGATGGTGCAGATGCCATGATCCGAACCTTGGGAAATCGCACCAAAAAGATTTATCTGGGACATTTGTCAAAAGAGAACAATATCAAAGAATTGGCCCATATGACCATGGAGAATCAACTGGCTCGAGCAGATCTAGCTGTTGGCCATGATTTTGAGGTGTTAGATACCTCGCCAGATACCGCGACCCCTTTGACGAAGATATAAAATAGAGAAAAGCAACTGTCACCTTGTTAGTTGCTTCCTTTTTTAAATATAGATGTAGTTTTTTCTTTTTTTGTTTACTGAAAAGGTTCGAAAATTGTATTGTGTGAAGGAGAAGTAAATGCGCCTTGTTTATCTTACGATTGGTTTTGTGTCTTTGGGATTAGGAATTATTGGGATTCCATTACCGATTTTACCGACGACTCCCTTTTTATTGCTATCGATGGCCTGCTTTGCTAAAAGTTCCAAACGCTTTGAAAAGTGGCTCTACCAAACCAAGCTTTATCAAACCTATGTAGCGGATTACCGAGAGACCAAATCGATTGCCAAAGAACGGAAGAAATGGATCCTTCTTCAGATCTACATTCTAATGGGGATTTCGATCTATTTGGCCCCGATTATTTGGGTGAAGCTTGCTCTAGTTGCTTTGACGATTTTTATCACCTATTATCTCTTAAAAGTGATCCCTAATAAGCCTGAAAATCCAACAGAAGAAAATCCTGATTAAAATTGGAGAATTCAGGCCCTAGAACTAGGAAAAGAAGTGCGTTCGTGCTTCTTTTTTGGTATACTTAAGAGTATAAATTTATTAGAAAGTAGGCTTCCTATGGAGAAATTACAAGCCCTGTTATTGGAACGGTTTCAGATCGTTTTTTCAGATAGCAGTTTATTAGATACAGCTTTTACGCATACCTCTTATGCCAATGAGCACCGCCTCTTAAAAATTTCACATAACGAACGTTTGGAATTTTTAGGAGACGCTGTTCTTCAATTAGTTATTTCCGAATATTTGTATAAGGAACACCCAAACAGACCGGAGGGAGATTTGTCTAAATTCCGTTCCATGATTGTCCGTGAAGAAAGTCTGGCTGGTTTTTCTCGAGATTGTCAATTTGATCGTTATATCAAACTAGGCAAGGGCGAAGAAAAATCTGGTGGTCGGGACCGCGATACGATTCTTGGCGATTTATTTGAAGCCTTTTTAGGTGCTCTTTTACTAGATCAAGGAGTGGAAGCAGTCAAACGCTTCATCTATCAGGTCATGATTCCAAAGGTTGAAACGGGTCAATTTTCTCAAGTCATTGACTACAAGACCCGCCTGCAAGAACTGTTGCAGGTTCACGGAGATGTGGAGATCCAATACCAAGTGGTTAGCGAGTCCGGTCCTGCTCATGCCAAAGAGTTTGAAGTAGAAGTGTTCGTGAACGGTCAAACGATGGGACATGGTCATGGTCGTTCCAAGAAATTAGCGGAGCAGGAAGCGGCCCGCAATGCAGTTGAAACGAGGAATGATTCCCCATGTATCTAAAAGAGATTGAAATCCAAGGCTTTAAATCCTTTGCGGATAAGACAAAAGTCGTGTTCGACAAGGGGGTTACTGCTGTTGTAGGGCCTAATGGATCTGGAAAATCAAATATCACGGAGAGCTTGCGTTGGGCCTTAGGGGAATCCAGTGTCAAGAGTCTACGTGGGGGCAAGATGCCCGATGTCATCTTTGCAGGGACAGAATCGCGTAAACCGTTGAATTATGCCTGTGTCACAGTTGTCTTAGATAACCAGGATGGTTTTATCCAGCAGGCAGATAAAGAAATTCGTGTCGAACGCCATATTTATCGCTCGGGAGACAGCGAGTACAAGATCGATGGTAAGAAAGTACGTCTCAGAGATGTTCACGATTTGTTCATGGATACGGGATTGGGACGTGATTCCTTCTCCATTATCTCTCAAGGACGGGTAGAGGAGATCTTTAACTCCAAACCGGAAGAACGACGGGCTATTTTTGAAGAAGCTGCAGGTGTCTTGAAATTTAAGACGCGGCGTAAGGAAACGGAGACCAAACTCAACCAAACCCAGGAGAATTTGGACCGTCTGGAAGACATCCTCTATGAATTAGAAGGACAGATCCAACCTCTTGAAAAGCAAGCGACTGTAGCTCGCCGTTTCTTGGAATTAGACCAAGAACGGCAGGTTCTCTTGCTGGATGTTTTAGTTGCTCAAGTCGATCTGACAAAAGAGCTCTACGAAAAAGCTGATCAAGAAGAAAAGGCTATTCAAGAACAGTTGGCTTCTTATTACCAACGTCGTCAGGTCTTAGAAGAAGAGAATGTACGCATCAAGAAAGCCCGTCATCAGTTGGATGAGAGCTTAGCTGAGGACCAGGCCAGCTTGCTTGAGGTCACTCGTTTGATCAGTGATTTAGAAAAGCAAATCGAAGTAGCTAAGTTGCAATCGAGTCAAGCAGCCCATAGTCGCAGGGAAAATCTTGAGCGGCTGGATGCTGTTTTGGCCCGTCTGGAAGAAGCGAAACAAGAGCTGGCTCAAAAACAAGAGACGCTAACTGTGCTTCAACAAAGACTGACAGAGAACCGGCAGCAACAAGAAGAGTTGGAAAAAGAATTAGCCAACTACGAAGAAGATCCGGAACAAGTCATTGAGCATCTACGCGAGCAGTATGTCGCGCTCTTGCAGACGGAGGCTGAAAAATCGAATGAGCGGACAGCTATTGAGAGCCGGATCCAAGCACTATTGCAAGAATCAAGCCATCGTCAAGAGGATTTGACCAAGGCACAAACAAACTTTGAAACTGCCAAGGAAAAAGAAGTCCGACAATTGGAAGAGTTGGATCAGGCACAAGCGACGGTCAAAGGTTTACTAGCAGAATACCAAGAGCAATTGGTAAAAGTGGAGCAGGCCAAAGCTGCCTACCAAGAGGCTCAAGAGGCCATGTTTGACTTGATGGATGAGAGCAAGAATAAGCGGGCGCGGATCAATAGCTTGGAAGCCATTCAGAAGAACCATAGTAACTTCTATGCTGGTGTCAAGAGCGTTTTGCAAGAAGCAGAACGGTTAGGAGGCATCTGTGGAGCTGTTAGTGAGAATTTGAGTTTCTCAAAAGACTACCAGACAGCGCTTGAAATTGCTCTGGGGGCTAGCAGCCAACAGATCATTGTTGAGGATGAAAAGGCCGCAACGCGAGCGATCGATTTCTTGAAACGCAATCGCTTGGGACGGGCAACCTTCCTTCCGCTAACGACGATCAAAGCCCGTCAACTATCTCCTCGGAATTTGGAATTGGTTCAAGCCAGTGCAGGATTTCTAGGAATTGCGAGTGACTTAGTGACCTATGAAAATCGTTTTGAACAGATTTTCCAAAACCTGCTTGGCGTAACGGCCATCTTTGATACGACGGAGCATGCGCGTGAGGCGGCCCGTAAAGTCAACTATCAAGTTCGGATGGTGACCTTGGATGGGACCGAATTGCGGACCGGAGGATCGTATGCCGGTGGTGCCAATCGTTCCCAAAATACGGTCTTTGTCAAACCAGAATTGGATAGTTTGAAGCAGGAAATGCAAGCTCTGGATGCTCGTTTGAGAGAAGCAGAGCAGGAGGTAGAGACAAAGGACAATCTGCTCAAGCAGGCGCAAGAATACCTAGCCTCTATTCAAAGCCAGGGTGAGCAAGCGCGTCTAGAGCAACAGCGGGCCCAATTGGCCTACCAACAAAGCCAAGAGCAACTGAAAGAAATTCAGGAACTCTTAGAAGCTTTGAAGTCAGAATTGGCAACAGATGCGACCCAGTCTCTCCAAGAAGAGCTGGAGTCCCTTACTGAGCAATTGGCAGAAATTGAGCTTCAAAAAGAAAACTTAAATCGCGATATTGAAACCATGAAGTCCGATAAAGATGTTCTGCAACAAAAAGTACAAAACTTGCAAGAGCAATTGGCAGAATTGCGACTTCAACAGACGGAATATAAGAGCCAACAAAGCTACGAACAAACAGATGCTCGTCGCTTGGAAGAAACGATCTCCCAGTTGGAAGTAGAAGAGCATCAGTTGCAATTGCTGATTGAACAAGGCGAGGCCCAAGTTCAGACAGTGGATGTGGAGCAGCTAGCCAATCAATTGGCACAGGCCCAAGCTAAGAAAACGGACTTGGAACAAGGAGTTATTCGGAAACGCTTTGAGCTGGATGATTTGGAAGGCCAGGCCGAAGATGTTGCAGAACAGATGGAACAAGCTCGCAAGAAAAACGAAGAGTGGATTCGTCAACAAGCCAAGGCTGAAGCGACGCGTGAAAAGCATGCGGATCGTTTGAACAAGCTTTTAACGCAAATTAACGATGAATTCATGCAAAGCTTTGACCAAGCCAAAGAGCAGGCCAAACCTGTTGAAAATCTTGCGGCAGCTGAAAACCAGCTCAAGAGCATCGAAAAAGATATTAAGGCACTTGGTCCAGTCAATGTGGATGCGATCGGGCAGTATGATGAGGTGAAGGGACGCTTTGATTTCCTTTCGAGCCAGCGTGAGGATGTCTTGGCTGCGAAAAACATGCTTCTGTCTACTATCAACGACATGAATGACGAGGTTAAGGAACGCTTTAAATCAACTTTTGAAGCCATTCGTGAATCCTTTAAAGTTACTTTCCGTCAAATGTTTGGTGGGGGTTCTGCTGATTTGATTCTGACAGAGCCAGATCTTCTGACAGCTGGTGTTGAGATTTCTGTGCAGCCACCTGGTAAAAAGATCCAATCCTTAAACCTCATGAGTGGTGGAGAAAAGGCCTTGTCTGCCTTGGCTCTCTTGTTCTCGATTATTCGTGTCAAGACTATTCCATTTGTCATTCTGGATGAGGTAGAGGCTGCCCTAGATGAGGCCAATGTCAAGCGCTTTGGGGATTATTTAAACCGCTTTGATAAGGAAAGCCAGTTTATTGTCGTGACGCACCGGAAGGGAACTATGTCGGCTGCAGATTCCATCTATGGTGTGACCATGCAAGAATCTGGGGTTTCTAAAATCGTCTCAGTAAAATTGAAAGACTTAGAAAATGAAGAATAATGATATTAAATTGATCGCTACGGATATGGATGGAACTTTTCTAAATGACCAACATCAGTATGATCAAGACCTTTTACGCAAGGTTTTAGTAAGTTGCAAAGAAAAAGGCATCTATTTTGCTGCTGCGAGTGGCCGTGCCCTCCTTTCTCTCAAATCCCTCTTTAAAGGATTTGAGGACCAGATGATTTTCATTGCTGAAAATGGTAGTGTGGTAGAATTTCATGGAGAAGATCTCTACGAAGCGACCATGTCCAAAGACTTTTATTTGGGTGTTTTTGAGGCTTTGAAATCCTCACCTTATGCAGACCCGAATAAGCTTCTTTTGACTGGGAAAAAAGGGAGCTATGTCTTAGAAACAGTAGATCCCGACTATCTGGCCTTGAGTCAGAACTACAATGAAAACATTCAAAAAGTGAAAAGCCTAGCAGATATTCAGGATGAAATTTTCAAATTGACCACCAACTTTGATGCAGCTCTTGTACTTGAAGGTGAACAATGGGTCACTGAGAATATCCCCGGTGTCAAAGCGATGACGACAGGTTTTGAATCGATTGATATTGTCCTCGATTATGTCGATAAGGGAGTGGCCATTACCGCCTTAGCGGATAAATTAGGGATCTCGATGGATCAGGTGATGGCTTTCGGGGATAACTTAAATGACCTCCATATGATGCAAGTCGTGGGCCATCCTGTAGCGCCAGAAAATGCACGTCCTGAAATCTTAGCGATTGCTGAAACAGTCATCGGTCACCATGTAACTGGTTCTGTCCTACGCTACATGGAGGAAATTGTATGAGTCAGATTTCCTTGATTGCGCTGGATTTAGATGGGACCCTTCTCAATTCTGAAAAAAAGATCTCCCCTCGCAATAGAGCAGCCCTCGCTGCTGCACAGGCCCAAGGTGTCAAGGTGGTTCTAACCACTGGTCGTCCCTTGAAAGCCATGGATTTTCTTTTGGAAGAATTGGGAACAGCAGGCCTCGAAGAAGAGTATACGATTACCTTCAACGGTGGTCTAGTGCAGCGAAATAATGGAGAAATCCTCTCAAAAGTTGTCCTGGCACCAGAAGATGTCGCAACCATTCATGATGAAACAGCCCGTCTAGGCCTTCCGCTGGATGCTATCAGTGAGGGAACGGTTTATGAGATTCATGCAGATCGAAAGTCTCTCTATTCCCTTTACAATCCCTACCTGAACTTTATTGAAACAGATTTTAAAGACCTGCCGTCCACGATTTCCTACAACAAGTGTGTGACAGCCGTCGATCAAGACTTTTTAGATGCAGCTATCAAGCAGATTAGGACGGACTTATTTCAAGACTATGAAATATTTAAATCTCGGGAAATGTTGCTGGAATGGTGCCCTAAAAATGTTCACAAGGCGACAGGTTTAGAGGCACTGGCAGCTATTTTGGGTCTTAAGGCAGATCAAGTCATGGCCTGTGGAGATGAAGCCAATGACCTGTCTATGATCCAGTGGGCTGGACTAGGGGTTGCCATGGGCAATGCGATTCCAGCAGTGAAGGAAGTTGCAGCGCTTGTGGCCCCTGTGACCAATGACCAGGATGCCGTCGCATGGGCAATTGAAAATTATGTGCTAAAGGAGAGTGAATAAATGGGATTATTTGATCGTTTATTTGGAAAAAAAGAAGAAACTGAAAAAGTGCTTCCGTCTTCTGAAGAAGTGACGGAAAGTACTGAGGGTGAAGAAACTGTCAAAGAGGAGCCGGCGGCTACCCGAAATGACAAGGAAGAGCAAAAAATCGCTGATATGGAAGCTTATTACCAAGAGCTCAAAGCGCGAATTGCAGCCACTCATCAACCTGTTTCAACCGTCGCTCAAGAAGAGCCGGCAGAGGAACCTCTTATTGAAGAAAAAGTGACATCAGAGACTCATGAAGATCAAGCACCAGTAGAGGAGTCTCCAGTTGTCTTTGAACCTGCTCAAACAGAAGCAAGTCCTGAAGAAGTTTCACCACTAGCTGATGAAACGGAGACTGAGCCTCTTGAAGAAGTGAAAATGGAAGCGGAAGAAACTGAAAATGGTGAGGAAGCAGATGGGGCTGATAGTTCAGAAAGGAAAGAAGAGTCACCAATTGCCTCTCCATCACCTGACGCTGAGCAAGTAGAAGGGAGCACGAAAGAAGAGAAGGTTCCAGAACTAGTAGAAGCTCAGGATGCTGTCCCAGAACCTGAAGTATCAGAAGCGATCGCTCAAGTAGAGGAAACTTCTGAAGTAGCAGAAGCCGAGTCCAGACTTCCTGAAGGAGAAGCAGCATCAGTCGTTGAGGAAAGAACTGTTGAAGAGGCAGAGGAGCCGATTCCAGACGAGGTTGATCCTCAGCAAGAAACCATTCAGGAAAAATACGATCGTAGCTTGAAAAAGACACGGACTGGATTTGGAGCACGTCTCAATGCTTTCTTTGCTAATTTCCGTTCAGTCGATGAAGAATTCTTTGATGAATTGGAAGAACTCTTGATCATGAGTGACGTTGGGGTTCAAGTGGCCTCTAATTTAACCGAAGAGTTGCGCTATGAAGCCCGTTTGGAAAATGCCAAAAAACCAGATGCTCTCAAGCGCGTGATCATCGAAAAATTGGTGGACTTGTATGAAAAGGATGGCCAATTTAATGAAGCCATTCGTTTTCAAGATGGTCTCACGGTCATGCTCTTTGTTGGGGTCAATGGAGTTGGGAAAACAACCTCTATCGGGAAGTTAGCCCACCGCTACAAACAAGAGGGCAAGAAAGTCATGTTGGTTGCAGCAGATACTTTCCGTGCAGGAGCAGTGGCTCAACTGGCAGAATGGGGACGCCGTGTAGATGTTCCAGTTGTAACAGGTCCTGAAAAATCAGATCCTGCTAGTGTCGTCTTTGATGGAATGGAACGCGCGATCGCTGAAAACATCGATGTTCTGATGATTGATACAGCTGGTCGTCTGCAAAACAAGGACAACCTCATGGCGGAGCTTGAAAAAATCGGCCGGATTATAAAGCGAGTAGTGCCTGATGCACCGCATGAAACCTTGCTGGCCCTCGATGCATCAACTGGTCAAAATGCCTTGGTGCAGGCCAAAGAATTTTCAAAAATTACACCTGTGACAGGAATTGTATTGACCAAGATCGATGGAACGGCTCGAGGTGGGGTCGTCCTTGCGATCCGTGAAGAGTTGGACATCCCAGTGAAGTTGATTGGATTTGGAGAAAAGATTGATGACATCGGACCATTCCATTCAGAAAACTTCATGAGAGGCCTCTTGGAAGGCTTGATTTAAGAGTCGAATAGAAAAAGACAAATTGTTATTATGACAATTTGTCTTTTTGTTTCCTTGCGCTATCAAAAAAACCACCCGAAGGCGGATTTCCTTAATTCTTAGGTTCAGGTTTCCAAACCCATTCGGCTCCGTATTCTGCAAGGAGATCATCGGATGCAGTTGGTCCCATGGATCCAGACTTGTATTCATAGAGCGGTGCACCATTTTCGGCCCATAGTTTTTCAATCCGGTCAATCAATTGCCATGAAGCACGAACTTCGTGCCAGTGGCTGTAGTTGGTTGAGTCATTGTTCAAAACGTCGAAAATTAATTTTTCATAAGGCTCTGGTGAAGCTCCAGTTGCGGTCGCATCTGTTTCGTAATCAAAGGAAATTGGTGCGATACTGAATTTTTCTCCGACCTCTTTTCCGTTGATGCTCAATGAGAAACCTTCGTTTGGTTGGATATAAATGGTCAAGACATTTGGTTGCAAACTATGTCCAAAGATGGAGTCGGTTTGCTTGAAGACCACATTGACCATGGTTCCTTTTTGCGTCAAGCGTTTTCCGGTACGGAAAAAGAAAGGTACTCCGCGGAAGCGATCGCTATCAACAAAGAACGTACCAGAAGCATAGGTTTCTGTAGTAGATTCAGGGTAGACATTGGGCTCACTGCGATAAGAGATATCTTTTTTCCCTTCGATCGTACCTGAACGGTATTGACCACGGATAAAGAATTTCTTTAATTCGTCATCTGTTGGATTGTGCAATTGCTCAAAAACTTTGATCTTCTCTGCCCGAATCGCATCCTTAGTGAAGGTAGCTGGTTTATCCATGGCAAGCAAAGACAAAAGCTGAAGGGTGTGGTTTTGCACCATATCTCGAAGGGCCCCCGAGTGATCATAGTAGCCACCGCGTTCTTCAACCCCTAAGCGTTCAGCAAAAGTAATTTGGATATTGTCAATAAAATCTCGGTTCCAAAGATTATCAAAAATAAGATTTCCAAAACGAATGGCAAAGATATTTTGGATCATTTCTTTTCCAAGGTAATGGTCGATCCGGAAGATTTGTTCTTCATCAAAGGTTTCTTCCAATTCCTTGTTGAGCTGACTAGCTGTTTCCAAGTCTGTACCGAAAGGTTTTTCAACGATCAAGCGCTCAAAGCCTTGTCCATCCACAATACCCTCTGATTTGAGGTGTTTGGCAATAGTTCCAAAAAATTGAGGAGCCATGGACAAGAAGAAGACCTTGTTGTGTTCCGTTTGGTATTTTTCATCCAAGCTGTTTTGCAAATCGCGCAGGGCGATGTAATGTTCGGTATCATTGACATCGTGGCTTTGGTAGTAGAAATGACTAGCGAATTCTTGAGCTTGTTGAGGGCTATCTGCCAGATCTGTGATGGATTCTACCACGACTGATTCAAAGTATTCCTTGCTCCATGGTCTGCGAGCTGTTCCGATAACCGCAAAGTGTTCAGATAGATTTCCTGATTTATAGAGTCTAAAAAGGGATGGGTAGAGTTTGCGCTTGGCTAAATCTCCACTGGCCCCGAAAATGGTTACAATAACTTTTGAAGACATTTAAGTACCTATTTCCTATTTTATTAACCATATTTTACCATAAAATCTACAAGATTTCTTTGATGGAATCGTTGTTCCGAATATTTTCCGCTTGGATTAGAGGATTTGAGAGGAAAGCATAGAAAAAGCTAGAACCAATGTGAATTCTAGCTTCAACTGCTATAAGCTGTTTGGATCGACCACCGAAGAAACTTGGTGACTCCATCAGAATACGCGGTAGACATATGGATTGGCCGGTTTTGTAATGGTCTGGCAATCACTAATGTGGAGGACAGGCAAGCTTTGCTTGAGCTGCTTGTGGTATTCAATGGACAAGGTTCCTTTCGCATGGATCCAGGTATTGTTTTCAAAATGCTGCGGAGCACCTGTCGTTAAGAGACCGTAGACTCCGGAATCTGCAATACAGTGGATGATCCCAAAGCGAAAGAGGAATTGGCTGTCCTTGTTATTGGGGTCATTGTATACGAAGCCGGTCAACTCGATTGTCTTTCCTGCAAATTGGTCAGGATAATCATAAATAACTTCCATGACTTCCATGTAATTCTCAGTGGTCACCTGGATCACTTTTTTATCAACATATTTCTTTGCAGCCTGCTTCGTTTCTGACTCATAGGCAGATTTGGTAAAATAGCTACTAGTATCTGGTTTGAGATACTGGGTTGTTGTCCCTTCGTCCTGCTGGATTTCCTTGGAAGAACCAGCCGCAACCGGGAAGTGATAGCCTTTTGCAGAGACTGTTTGGGAATCCAGTGTCACTGTAGGGAAAAATAGCCCGACAAACAAAGGAATACAGAGCAAGAAAATACTCGCCACTTTTGCCCAGAAGCCAGAGAGATGACTGTGGATCTTCATCTGCTTGACCCAGATGATCAGCTGCACAAGAGCTAAAACAAAGGACAAGAACATGGAAATATAAGCCAAGTAAGAATAGTGTAAGTTGATGTATTGATTGAGCTTACCAGATAATTGCAGGTACATGGTGAGCTCAAAATAGCCAGCTAATATCAAGAAACGAATCATAGCACTACCCCCACAAACCAAGCATAAAGGAGCACAACTCCACTCACAATCCCGATAAATTGCCAGATAAAACGGGTCTTGAGATAATTTTTCATCATGAGGAGATTTTTAACATCAAGCATAGGCCCAATCACCAGAAAGGCAAGAACAGGTGCTACTCCAAAACTCGTCAGAAGAGAGGATCCAACAAAGGCGTCCGCCTCGCTACAAAGTGAGAGGAGAAAGGACAAGACCATGAGAAGGAGAATAGCAATAACCGGTGTTGCACTGATCGAAGTGAGGATCCGTGTTGGGACATAGACTTGGACGAGGCTGGCAAAGAGGCAACCAAATACCAGGTAACGTCCCGTATCAAAGAATTCATCAATGGCTTGCACCAAGACTTGGAAGAGCTTTTGACCTTTGCTCAAGCCACTAAAATCATGTTCATGTACAGCCTTACGATGTTCTTTTTGGATCGAATCTGTCTGAATAAAACCAAGAAAGATCCCTAGCACCGTTGCGACCAGTAGGGAACCAAGGGCGCGGTAGAGGGCCATCTTGACAGAATTCCCAAAGGCTGAGTAGGTCGCAAAGAGAACGATGGGATTGATGACAGGTGCTGTCACCAGAAAGGGAACAGCAGTATAACTTGGGACTTTCTTTTCTAGAAAGCGATTGATAATGGGAACAATTCCACATTCACAGGAAGGAAAGATAAAGCCGATAAAGGTCCCAAAGAAGATCCGCCCAAATTTATTCTTGGGAAGAAAGCGGTAGACCCTCTCGGGAGTGATATAGACCTCAATAATCCCTGAAATGATACTTCCGATTAGGACAAACGGTAGGGCCTCGATAATAATCGAGAGAAAAATAGCCCCAGCCTGCAAGACGCTAGAGGGAAGGTGTTGAAAGAATGTCATTACTTAGCCTTCTTTGCTTCTTTAGTTGTAGCAGTTTCTGCCTTCTTTTTTTCTTCAGGAAATTCTACTTTCTTTTCTACATCCGGAAAACTCGCAAAATTTTCAAACATTTTATCAAGATCATCTGTTTTTGAGAATTTAATAGCCATTGTTGGGCCTCCTTTTTATTTTCTTTCATTATAACAAAAAGGAAAGAGCAAGGGGGAAATGGAGCATAAAAGGAAAGAACATGAGGGTCAAAATTATTCTATGAAAAATCCCTGAAACAGAGACCAGAACAGGCGAACTCCCCCTTTGATGGCAGGAAAATATGCTATAATAGAAGCTATGGATAAATATGAAAAAATAGCCCAAGAATTGGGTGTTAGCTTAAAACAAATCGATACCGTATTGAGTCTGACCGCAGAAGGCTCAACCATTCCTTTTATTGCCCGCTATCGAAAAGATATGACGGGAAATTTAGATGAAGTAGCGATCAAGGCCATTATTGACCGGGACAAATCGTTAACGGCTCTGGATGAACGAAAGGAAACCGTCCTTGCTAAGATTGAGGAACAAGGCAAACTGACAGAGGCGCTCAAGCAGGCTATTGAGGCTGCTGAAAAATTAGCGGATGTCGAAGAGCTCTATCTCCCATATAAGGAAAAACGGCGGACCAAGGCGACGATTGCACGAGAAGCAGGACTTTTCCCCTTGGCACGTCTCATTTTGCAAAATAGCCCAGACTTGGAAGCAGAGGCTCAGAAATTTACCTGTGAGGCCTTCCCAACTGAAACCGCAGCTTTAGCTGGTGCAGTGGATATTTTGGTAGAAGCTATTTCAGAGGATACCCAATTACGGGCCCTCACCTATCAAGAAATTCATGGGCATTCCCTCATGACGTCAACCTTGAAGGATGAAAGCTTAGATCCCAAGAAAACCTTTGAAATCTACTATGATTTTTCTGAGAAGATCAAGAATATGCAAGGCTACCGGACCCTGGCGCTCAATCGTGGAGAAAAATTGGGCGTTCTCAAAGTCGGATTCGAGCACCAACTGGATCGGATCATTCGTATCTTTGAGGCTCGTTTTAAAACCAAAAATGCCTATGTGGATGAGGTTATTCAACAAGCGGTTAAGAAAAAAATCGTTCCTGCGATTGAACGTCGGATTCGGACAGAGTTGACGGAGGTGGCAGAAGACGGAGCGATTCAATTGTTCTCTGAGAATCTACGGAATCTATTGCTCATTCCTCCATTAAAAGGGCGCGTGGTCCTTGGATTTGACCCAGCCTTTCGGACCGGTGCTAAACTAGCCGTTGTCGATGAGACAGGAAAGATGCTTGCCACCCAGGTCATCTATCCAGTTGCTCCTGCAAAACCAGCTCAGATCGAGCAGGCTAAAAAGGATCTGTCTTCCCTGATCAAGGAGTTTGGAGTAGAAATTATTGCGATTGGAAATGGAACTGCCAGCCGTGAAAGTGAGGCCTTTGTCGCAGAGGTCCTCCATGACCATCCAGGAGTTCGCTATGTTATTGTCAATGAAAGCGGAGCATCTGTCTATTCAGCTAGTGAGTTGGCCCGTCACGAATTCCCAGAATTAACCGTTGAAAAACGCTCGGCTATTTCCATTGCCCGCCGCCTGCAAGATCCGCTAGCAGAATTGGTAAAAATCGATGCCAAATCCATCGGTGTGGGTCAATACCAGCACGATGTCAATCAGAAAAAACTGACAGAAAGCTTGGATTTCGTAGTAGATACTGTCGTCAACCAAGTTGGGGTCAATATCAATACGGCTAGTCCCTCTCTCTTAGCGCATGTAGCGGGACTCAATAAAACCATCTCTGAAAATATTGTGAAATACCGGGAAGAAGAAGGAATGATTCTTTCACGAGCACAGATTAAAAAAGTGCCTCGCCTCGGCGCCAAGGCTTTCGAGCAGGCTGCTGGATTCTTACGCATTCCTGAAAGTAAAAACATCTTGGATAATACCGGCGTTCACCCTGAAAGTTACAAGGAAGTTGAAAAACTTTTTCAACTTCTTGAAATGACCGACCTCGATGCATCAGCTCAGGAAAAATTAAAAGCTGTGAACATAAAGGAGATGTCTACTCAGCTGGATCTGGGACCAGAAACCCTAAAAGATATCATTGCCGATCTCCTAAAACCAGGTCGCGATTTGCGGGATTCCTTTGATGCACCTGTGCTCCGTCAGGATGTCTTGGATATTAAAGACCTGCATATTGGCCAAAAATTAGAAGGGGTTGTGCGCAATGTGGTTGACTTTGGAGCCTTTGTCGATATTGGCATTCACGAAGATGGCTTGATTCATATCTCCCATATGAGCAAGCAGTTTATCAAGCATCCAAGCCAGGTCGTCTCAGTAGGTGATTTGGTTACCGTCTGGGTGAAGAAGATTGATGTGGAACGCGAAAAAGTCAATCTCAGTTTGGTAGCTCCGAATGAATCTGACTGAGTATGTGCGCCAAGTATCCCTAGAAGATTTTGGGAGAGAATTCCGTCATCGAGCAGAGTGGAATTCACGTCTTCAAACCACTGGGGGTCGTTTCTTTCCCAAGGATCGACACCTTGATTTCAACCCGAAAATATACCAAGTTTTCGGGTTAGAGGTCTTTCGCAAAATCGTCCGCCACGAGCTCTGCCATTACCATCTTTACGATCAAGGTAAAGGCTATCGACATAAAGATCTAGCCTTTAAGCAACTCCTCCAGCAAGTGGACGGTCTTCGTTTCACACCTCCTCTACCAGATAGAACTAGGCGAGTCAAGCGGATCTATCTCTATCAATGTCCCCATTGTGGCCAAGAGTATAGACGAAAGCGAAAAATCGATCTGAAGAAATATGCTTGTGGTCGCTGTCGCAGCCGCCTGCAATTCCTTGAAATGAGACAAGAGTAAGAATCGGTCTTTAGGCGGATCTCTTTCCAGTTCGACTCTGCTAAAATAGGTCTAACTAGAAAGAGGAAAATCAAATGACAGCATCATTTTACAAATTAAAACGACATCGCCTGGTTTCAGGTGTGCTAGCTGGCTTAGCCGATAAATTTGGTCTTAGCGTAACTCTCCTACGCTTCTTATTTATTCTTTTTACGGTTTCTCATGCCTTTATCGGTGTGATTATCTATTTACTGTTAGATACGACCTTGCCTTATAAGGACGAGGAGGAGCAGGAAATGTTTGACTATGGCCCTCGACCTCGTCGAAGAAAAGAGGCTGAACCCATCCATGATCAGAATGATAGTCCATTTTTCTAAAAGGAGATCCGAGTGAAGCAGAAGTTCTATTACCTTGCTTTTATTCTATATCTCTTCTTCAGTTTTATAGGACAGTTTTTCATTTTAAATCGTGTTTTTGGTGAAGGAGTTGGAACAGTTTTGATCGGAATGCTCCTTTTTCCACTGGGCATTTGGAATAGTCTCTTCTACTTCTTGTTTCTGCCAACAGAAAGGGCAAGAGACCCACAAATTCATCGGTTTTCGATTTTGTTTCTGCCGGTTTTGTATCTGGTTTTCTCCTTGTTGGGGGGAGGACCTGCCACCTTTATGCTTGGATTGATCGCATTTCCTTCAAATGCGGAGGTCTATGCGGTCTCTACTGGAAGCAAATCCATGATCAAAGATTTCTTGCAAGGCCAAGGCTAAAGCATTCTTCATATGTTACCATCATTTCCTAGAGGTTGGAGACCTTTGTCTTGGCCTCTTTTTGTTTGCCTTAAAAAGGAGTTGAAAATGGATCTTTCAAATGACGCTTCAGTCTCTCGTCTGAAGAGAAAATCTGCTATAATAGAGAGAGAATTTGAAAAGGGAGAATGATATGGCAGTTACTGTTCGCGATATACAGGAAAAGCTTCGTCTATCGGTTGTTTATGGGAATGATAGCCTCTTAAGCAAGGAAATTACGACTGCGGACATTTCACGTCCAGGTCTTGAAATGACGGGCTATTTTGACTATTACACACCTGAGCGGATTCAGCTTGTAGGAATGAAAGAATGGTCCTACCTGGTGAAGATGAGCTCTCATAACCGTCATCAGGTCTTGCGCAAGATGTTCCAGCCAGAGACACCTGTCATCATTGTCGCGCGGAATTTAGAAATTCCAGAAGAAATGTTGCGAGCTGCGGAAGAGAAGCAACTAGCCATTTTGAAGAGCAATGTTGCGACCAGTCGTTTATCTGGAGAGCTATCTAGCTATTTGGATAGTCGGCTAGCAGAACGTACGAGTGTACACGGTGTCTTGATGGATATTTATGGGATGGGTGTCTTGATCCAAGGAGATAGCGGAATCGGAAAAAGCGAGACAGGTCTGGAACTTGTCAAACGGGGGCACCGCCTCGTAGCAGATGACCGAGTCGATATCTATGCGAGAGACGAGATGACCCTTTGGGGAGAGCCAGCTGAAATCCTACGCCACTTACTAGAGATCCGTGGTGTCGGGATTATCGATGTCATGAGTCTCTACGGAGCCAGTGCTGTCAAGGATTCTTCACAAGTCCAAATTGCCGTTTACTTGGAAAATTATGCCAAGGATCAGGTTTATGATCGTCTTGGTAATAATGCAGAAGAGTTGGAAATCGGCGGTGTGACCATTCCTCGGATTCGCATCCCTGTTAAGACAGGGCGGAACATTTCGGTCGTGATCGAAGCAGCAGCTATGAATGTTCGGGCTAAAGAAATGGGCTATGATGCCACCAAAACCTTTGAAGAACGTCTGTCCCAGTTGATTAGTCAAAATGAGGTGAAGGAATGAATCCAGTAGCCCTTCAATTAGGTCCGATCAGTATTCGTTGGTACGCGATTTGTATTGTTTCTGGTTTGATTCTAGCTGTGTATCTTTCCATGAAAGAAGCTCCCCGTAAGCAAATTAATCCAGATGATATCATTGATTTCATTTTGATCGCCTTTCCGCTTGCGATTGTGGGGGCCAGACTCTATTACGTTATTTTCGAATGGGGCTACTATAGCCAGCACCTTGGTGAGATTTTTGCTATCTGGAACGGAGGAATCGCGATTTATGGTGGCCTCTTGACAGGTGCATTGGTCTTGTATCTATTCTCTCGCAGACGCTTGATTGAGCCAATTGATTTTTTGGATATTGCAGCCCCAAGCGTCATGGTTGCACAGAGTATTGGTCGCTGGGGAAACTTCTTTAACCAGGAAGCTTATGGAGCTGCTGTTAAGAGCCTCAACTACTTGCCCTCTTTTATTCGAGACCAAATGTATATAGATGGTAGTTACCGTCAGCCAACGTTCTTATATGAATCCAGTTGGAATCTGCTAGGATTTCTCTTGATCTTGATTCTTCGTAGGAAGCCCCAATTTTTGCAACAAGGTGAGATCACAGCCTTTTACCTTATCTGGTATGGTTTTGGTCGGATGATCATCGAAGGAATGAGGACGGATAGCTTGATGTTTGCTGGCTTACGTGTTTCCCAGTGGTTGTCGATGATCCTGATTCTAGTTGGACTTGCCGTCATCCTTTACCAACGTCGCAAAAAAGCCCCTTATTATGTAGAAACAAAGGAGTAACATATGTTTATTGAAATTGCCTACGGTCTCTTAGGACTTGCCTTAGTAGCGCTTGTCATTTATATGATTTTTTTCCTCTCAAAGATTGGAAAAGTTGTAGATGAGACGCAAAAAACCATCCAAGTTTTGACATCAGATGTCAATGTCACCTTGCATCAGACCAATGATCTATTGGCAAAAGTCAATGTTTTAACGGATGATTTGAATCAAAAAGTTGCAACGATTGACCCACTCTTTACAGCCGTAGCGGATCTTTCCGAGTCTGTTTCAGATTTGAATGATCAAGCCCGTCAATTGAGTGTCAAAGCAGTGTCAGCTGGTGGAAAAACAGTGAAAGCCTCTATCGGATTAAAAGCGATTAAGATGGCTTCAAAATTATTTAAATAGAATCGAGGAAGAATATGGGACGTTTATCTAGTTTATTAATTGGTGTCATTTCAGGTGCTTCAGCAGCCTACTATTTATCAACTGAGCAAGGAAAGAAAGTCACTAAAAAAGTTGCACGATTCGTAAAAGATTATCAAGAGGATCCTCAAGAAGTACACGAATCCGTTAAACAAACTGCGAAGGATGTTTCAAAACAAGCTGCAGAAGTGATCCAACAAACCAAAGAAAAAGTTGGATCTGGAGAAATTACGACAGGAACTGTTTTGGAATCTGTCAAAGAAAAAACGCAAGATGTGGTTGAAAAATCTCAAGAAGTCTATCACTCATTTAAGGATAAACTTCAAAAAGAAAATCTAAGTGGCAATGACTTGGTTCAATCCATTCGCAAACAAACAGAATCAGAAGACATCGTGTTAGAGTTGGATGCAAAAGATTCTGAAGAAGAAACAAAAGAAGCATAAAAAAATGAGGCTAGCTGAGCCTCTTTTCAGATTGAAGATAAATTCATCTTAGAAACTTTCCTTAAGTGAGTACGGACGTCAGCGAACTTCAAAGAAGTTCCATGACTTAGTTTTGAACCTAAAGTTTCAAAACTCCCGAGTGCCTGAAACAATTATGTTTCAGGCACTTTTCTCACGGCGGAAAGTTTCGATAGATGATTGAATAACTTTAACTCATAAAAAGTATTTATTCTTATAGAATTCCTGGGAAGTCTTTGAATTATCAAACACCATATCAACTTTTTCTGAGTTACATGAAAAGTCTAACTTAATTTGACAACTTAGGGATTTATAATTGAAGAACTGTTTGTCTACGTTCTCAAACCAAGCTCAGTGAGCCTCATTTTTTATGGAAGGTAAGACAGTAATTGGCAGCTAAGTTTTGTCTTCCAATTGTTATTCCAATTAAAAAAATTCGAGTAAATAAAAAAATCAGGCGAACCTGATTTTTATTTTTTTCGTTTATTGTAGTAAATTCGGAACCCTTGAATACTAGCAAAGCTAGAACCAATCGCTAAAGCAAACGCAAAGAAGGTATTCATTTTTGTTGCTAAAAAGACAAAACTAAATACAACCGTCAACACACAGAAAATAGCGATATTTAAAAAATATAGCAATTCACTTAATTGAGGTGCGGGTTCAACTTCAGGAGCATAGTCCTGAATAGGGGTTTCTTGGGTTTGTTTGGTTAATTCGATATAATCGAATTCTTCATCATAGTGTCTTAAATTTCTTACGGGCATTTTCTCTCTCCTAACAGTACTCTATTATTCTATCATGAATTCAGGAATATAAATGTTACAAAAATGTTACAAATTTTACAATATGAATAAATTTTTCTAGAATATCGGAATTTTTGTTATAATAGTTCTATGAAAAATATTATTATTACAGCAACAGCAGAGAGTGTTGAGCAAGCGCAAGCCCTGATTGATGCAGGGGTTGACCGAATCTATGTCGGTGAAAAAGATTACGGATTACGATTGCCTCAAACTTTAAGCTATGACGAAATAAATCGAATTGCCCAACTGGTCCATGCTACTGGCAAAGAATTGACAGTAGCTGTAAATGCACTGATGCACCAATCGATGATGGATTCAATCAAGCCTTTCCTAGATTTTCTAAAGGAAATTCAGGCTGATTATATTACTGTCGGAGATGCGGGCGTTTTTTATGTCTTGAAACGAGATGGCTATCCATTCAAAACGATTTACGATGCCTCAACCATGGTCACTTCTAGCCGCCAGATCAATTTCTGGGGAAAACAAGCAGGAGCTTCTGAGGCTGTTTTGGCTCGTGAGATTCCATCTGCCGAATTATTCGTAATGGCTGAGAATCTTCAGATTCCAGCGGAAGTCTTGGTCTATGGTGCTAGCATTATCCACCATTCGAAACGACCTCTTCTTCAGAATTATTACAACTTCATCAAGACAGAGGACTCTGTAACCAAAGATCGCGACCTGTTCTTAGCAGAACCAGGAGATCCAAATTCTCATTATTCAGTCTACGAGGACAAACATGGAACCCATATCTTCTCAAATAATGACTTGAATATGATGACCAAATTGTCTGAGTTGGTAGAACACGGATTTGATCATTGGAAACTCGATGGTGTCTACTGTCCGGGGGAAAACTTTGTCAAGATTACAGAGTACTTTGTCAAGGCCCGTGATTTGATTCAAAAAGGAACATTTACACAGGATCAAGCCTATCTGTTTGATGAAGAAATCCGCAAATTACATCCAGCTAATCGTGGTTTGGATACTGGTTTCTATGATTATGAACCAGATCGTGTAAAATAATAAAAAACTATGGCTTCTTCGTTTGTGAGTTTTCCTTTTTCAGGGAACGAAGAGGCTATTCATCATATCGACAATCTTGTAAATTGGAGAAAACATGACAAATACAAAAAAACGTCCAGAGGTCTTGGTACCTGCTGGAACATTAGAAAAGTTAAAAGTTGCCGTTAATTATGGGGCAGACGCAGTGTTCGTTGGTGGACAAGCCTATGGTTTGCGTAGCCGTGCCGGAAACTTCACCATGGATGAGCTTCGTGAAGGAATTGAGTATGCTCATGCCCGTGGAGTGGATGTGCACGTCGCTTCAAACATGGTGACCCATGAGGGAAATGAACAAGGGGCTGGTGAGTGGTTCCGTGAATTACGGGATATGGGCCTTGATGCCGTGATTGTTTCAGACCCGGCCTTGATTGAAATCTGTGCAACCTATGCACCTGGCCTCAATATCCACTTGTCTACGCAAGCTTCTGCGACTAATGTGGAGACCTTCCATTTCTGGAAAGAATATGGCTTGACCCGTGTGGTCTTGGCCCGTGAGGTATCCATGGAAGAGTTGGCAGAGATCCGTAAGCGTACCGATCTTGAGATCGAAGCCTTCGTTCATGGAGCCATGTGTATTTCTTATTCCGGACGTTGTACCCTTTCTAACCACATGTCTGACCGGGATGCAAACCGTGGTGGTTGTTCTCAATCTTGTCGTTGGAAATACGATCTCTACGATATGCCATTTGGCCAAGAACGCAAGAGTATCAAAGGGCAAGTCCCAGAAGAATACTCTATGTCAGCCGTGGACATGTGTATGATCGAAAATATTCCAGACATGATTGATAATGGGGTTGATAGCTTGAAGATTGAAGGCCGGATGAAATCTGTCCATTACGTATCAACAGTAGCCAACTGTTACAAGGCAGCTTGTGATGCTTATATGGAAAGTCCAGAAGCCTTTTATGCCATCAAGGATGATTTGATCAATGAATTGTGGAAAGTTGCTCAACGTGAATTGGCAACTGGATTCTACTACCAAACACCGACTGAAAACGAACAATTGTTTGGGGCACGTCGTAAGATTCCTCAATACAAATTTGTAGGAGAAGTGGTTGACTTTGATCCATCTACCATGACTGCGACGATTCGCCAACGGAATGTCATCAATGAAGGCGACCAAGTGGAATTCTACGGACCAGGCTTCCGTCATTTTGAATGCCAGATCCAAGACTTGCATGATAAGGATGGAGTGAAGATTGATCGCGCGCCAAATCCGATGGAACTTCTTACGATCACCGTCCCACAAGAAGTCAAGCCAGGAGATATGATTCGTTCTTGCCAGGAGGGCTTAATCAATCTCTACTCAAAAGATGGGGCAAGTAAAACTGTTCGAGTATAACAAAAAAAGAGAGGGTTAAACCTCTCTTCAGAATATAGACAAACTCTATTAGGACTAGAAAAACTTCTCCTTTAGAGTTTGATTACCATTTTGATTACCATATAGTAAAGACTCTTAGGAATGTCCACATAATAGCATTTGTAAGAGTTTTTTATTTATAAGATTATGAAAAAAGATTGAAGAAAATTGTCTAAAATGGACTTTTTCTTCAATCTGTGTAATCAACTTTTAAATTGAATGCATTCTGTTTGGTTTTATTCTTTTCCATAAAGGTAACGACTAGCAATTAACCAAGTAGCAATATACATTATCACGTTAACCAAAAATGCGACAACGATAACCATATTCCAATTATGGGATAAATTAGTAGTTAGAATCCCCATAATTGTTGTACCAAAAAGTCCACCAATTTGTTTGTTAGCGTTTAAAGTTGCACCAGCAATTCCAGATAATTCTTGACCAGCAGCTTCCATAAGAATGGTAGTAGTTGCTGGAGTTAACACTCCGATACCAAGGCTCATTAAAGAAAATAAAGGGATTAGGATGTATAGTTGAATTTCATGAAAAAGGACTCCAATTCCAAAAATTCCTGCTGCTCCTACAATGGCAAAAATAATTGAGACAGTAGCGAGGCTTCCCACGGAAAATCGTTTTACAGCACGTGCGTAAAATAAATTACCAATAATTAAGACAATCATTCCTGGTAGAATGAGGAGTCCAGAAACCATTGAGGAGAGGTTTAAATAAGTTTGAAAATAAAGTCCTAGTACCAAAACAATACCATATAATGAAATGTTAACTACTAAACCTAACAGATTAGAGACAATAAACTTAGCATTTTTTAATAGTTGGTGGGGAACAATAGGTGCTTTACTTTTTTTATCGTGGACTACTAAACCAACAGTAAATAATATAAACAGGAGAAGAAACAATAAAAGATTTAGGTTACTATAGCCATATTGATTCCCTTCAACAAGGTAAATAACTAGACTTCCGATAGTTGCAACAAGAAATATATTACTGAAAATGTCAATTCTGGTCTTTGGATTAGCAATATTGTTTTTCACGAGAAGTAATATTGAAATTACTGTCAAAATTCCCAATGGAATATTGATTAAGAAAATACCCCTCCATCCGAAGTAGTTAATAATTAGTCCACCAATAAAAGAACCAGTACCGGTTGCAACAGAAATAATTGCTGTCCAAATTCCTAACATACGTGCTCTTTTAGTAGAATCAGGGTATGAAATGAATAAAAGTGCTAATGAACTAGGCATAAACAAAGAAGCACCGAAACCTTGAACGAATCTAAGTATGATTAATGTTTCAATATTTGGTGAAAAAGAGCACCCAAATGAGGCAAGTGTAAAAATTGTCATTCCAAATAATAAAATTCGTTTAGCACCATATTTTGTTGTTAGATTTCCTGAAAGTAGGAGTAAAGAGCCTAAAGCTAGTGTATAAGCGTTAATAATCCAAATGGATTGCTCTAATGAGACGCTCATAGCTGTTTCAATATGGGGAACAGCAAGAACCACTCCGGTTGTATCTAGGACCGCCATAATGTATCCTAGTGAAAGAATAAAAAGTAGATAAGCTGACGCTTTTGTATTTGTTTTTTTCATCAAGCTTCCTCCGTTATTTCATCAAACCAATTTTCATTTATCAATCAAAAGCAATATATTTAACTTTCTGAAAATATTTTACTTGAGTATATCCAGTGCCAAAGTATCTTCCATCAGCGCAACCGAGAATATCTTTGATACGGTCAAACTTAGTTGTAATATCCATAGTAATTTCCCCTTTCAAATGATATAATTAGCTTATCATGTAATAATTTCTGAAACAAGAAGGGAAAAAAAGTATAGTAACTATCAAAAAAGGAGGAAATGAATGGAGACTTGCAAGAAGCAATCTTTGAAAAAATCAATTTGTCCAGCAAGAAGGGTTTTGAATTTACTAAAAGGTAAATTTACTCTTGAGATCTTATCTGAAATTATTGATGGTAATATACATTATAGTAGTCTTTTGCGTAGTGTAGAAGGTATTAATCCTAGAATATTAGCTCAACGATTACATGATTTTGAGCAAGAAGGTATTTTATCAAGAAAAGTTTTACCGACATCGCCTCCACAGGTTGAATATAAAATGACAAAAAAAGGTATTGCTCTAAGAAGTATCGTTGAAGAAATGAAAAAATGGGAGCATACTTATGGTGATTAGAGATTAGATTGAATTTACATAATTTATTACTAATATTTTTCTTTAAATAGATAATGTAATTATGAAAGATTTAGTAACCTTTTTAATCAAGGCAACGTCAATACTAGTAGTATGTAATGGACTTTTAACTTTTTACTAGGTTAAAAAGTTAAAAGTTAAAATTTGATAGAATATTTTATGATACTCAAATAAATTTTGAAAATGAGATTGAAAGTAATAAAAACAAACGCCAAAAATGACGTTTGTCTTCAATATAAAAGAGAGGGTTAAACCTCTCCTTTTTGTTGGGCGATGCGAATATTATTGGGGACCAAACTGATTTTCTGGATCTCAGAAATCCGAATAATCGTTGACATACTCTTTTTAAAATTTTTCACGATCAGTTGTCGGCGCTCCTGGTCATACTTGACAATATCGCCTGTAAAACTCTTATTTGAAAAAATAACATGTACCCCTTGTTTTTTTCGCAATGCTTGTTGAATGATTTCAATAATTCTCTCATCTTCTAATGGGGCAGGGGTACTGACTTTTCCATTGAAAAATTCATTTGCTCGGTCTTTAACGATCTCGAGAAATTTTTTCATAGCTAAATTCTCCATAACTTGATACAATATATTATAGATAATTTCAACGATTTTGTAAATAATTTACGAATATTAGAGATGAGAAGGCAAGAAAGGAGTCGTGAAATGGCAGAATTTTCATTCCAAATCGAAGAACATTTGCTGGTCTTGTCAGAAAATGACAAGGGTTGGACCAAAGAATTGAACCGTGTGAGTTTTAACGGTGCTCCTGCTAAGTATGATATCCGGACCTGGAGTCCCGACCATACAAAGATGGGAAAAGGTATTACACTCACGAACGAAGAGTTCCAAGTCATGCTCAATGCATTTAAAAATTAAGAAAAGGGGTCCTTCAAGGACTTCTTTTTTTGTCATAGTCTAAGACTATATAGATATAAAAGATATTAGATTATCCCAATCCCTTGTTTATCAAGTGTTGGACTGCTATAATGGTTGCATTGATGAATTAATGTAAAAGTTATAGGAAAGAGGAAATCATATTGACACATACACATGCACCTTATCGCGTAGACCATGTTGGTTCATTCCTTCGTCCAGCCACTTTGGTTCAGGCTCGTGAAGATTTCGCAGCTGGAAAAATCAGTCAGGCTGACTTAACAAAAGTAGAAGATCAGGCGATTCGTGACCTTGTTGAAAAAGAAATTGCTGCTGGTCTGAAGTCAGTAACAGATGGAGAATTCCGCCGTGCTTATTGGCATTTGGATTTCTTCTGGGGCTTTGGTGGCATTGATCACGTCCAAGCCGCTCAAGGCTATCAATTCCATGATGAAACAACCAAGGCGGACTCAGCACTTGTCGTTGGAAAAATCACAGGAGCCAATCATCCATTTGTAGAGCATTACAAGTTCTTGCGGGATCTTGTAGCAGATGTAGATGGTGTAGAGGCTAAATATACCATTCCAGCACCTGCGCAATTCTATTTTGAATTGATCCGTGATGCCGAACATGTAGAACAATTGAATACCATCTATCCTGATTTTGCGGCTGTTCGTGAAGACATCAAGCAAGCCTATCTTCAAGTGATTCAAGATTTGTATGACGCTGGACTTAGGACCCTTCAAGTGGATGACTGTACTTGGGGTGTCTTGGTAGACGATAATTTCTTGACGGCTTGGGGAGCAGCTCAAGGCAAGTCAAAAGATGAGGTTCGCCGAGAACTCGCTGATCTCTTCTTGACCTTTAACAACGATGTCTACCAACATGTTCCAGCTGGTTTGACCGTCAATACGCACGTTTGTCGTGGGAACTTCCATTCCACTTGGGCTTCATCAGGTGGTTATGCTCCGATTGCCAAAGAACTCCTTGGAGAAGAAGCCGTCAATGCTTACTTCCTAGAGTTTGATACTGATCGGGCTGGTGGTTTTGAACCACTTGCAGAAGTAACCCCTGGTAAAGGAGTGGTATTAGGCCTCTTGACATCTAAGAGTGGTCAATTGGAGAACAAGGACGAAGTGATTGCTCGTATTAAAGAAGCGAGTCAGTATGTTCCGTTGGAAAATCTTTACCTATCTACTCAGTGTGGCTTTGCTTCGACAGAAGAAGGAAACATTTTGACAGAAGAAGACCAATGGAAAAAAATCGGTTTGATTAAAGAAATTGTCGCTGAAGTTTGGGGCGAATAAGGAGGAAGAAACATGTCAGATTTACTAAGTATTTATAAAGAATTGCAAGCTAAAAAATGGGTGGACTTGAGTCACCAAATCAATGCGGAAAGTCCACACTTCCCAGCCCTTCCTGCCTTGCAACAAGAAGATCTTTTCACATTAAAAGATGGTTTCCATGTTCAAAAATTTACAGTGGTTGGTCAATACGGAACGCATATCGATGCACCGATTCACTTTGTAGAAGGTGGTCGTTGGTTGGATGAGATTGACCTCAAAGATCTCCTCTTGCCACTTTATGTTATCGACAAGTCTAAAGAAGTTGCAGCCAATCCAAACTTTATCTTGAGCAAACAAGATATCTTAGACTTTGAGGCAGAGCATGGACAAATTGTTGAGGGTGCTTTTGTTGCCTTCCGTAGTGATTGGTCAAAACGTTGGCCAGATCAAGATGCTATGCGTAACCTAGACGAAAATGGGGTTCAACAAAGTCCAGGATGGAGCCGTGAAGCCTTGGAATTCTTGATTCATGAACGCCATGTCAAGGCTGTGGGCCATGAAACCTTTGACACCGATGCAGGTATTCCAGCAGCAGAGCATGGCTTGGTCAATGAATACTACCTTTTGGAACAAAATATCTACCAAGTAGAAGTCTTGAACCAATTGGACCAAGTTCCAGCTGTAGGTGCTTTGATTTCGATTGCTTTCCCTCACTGGGACAAGGCAACTGGTTCACCTGTTCGTGCCATTGCCATCTTACCATAAACAAAGAAAAAGAGAGTGGGACAGAAATCGGTAATTTGATAGAATTCGATTTCGTCGTCCCACCTCCGCACAGTTGAGTAGGGCTGTAAAAGCTGATGAAATCAGCGTATTAGAGCCCACTCAATCACTGCGTCTTGCTCGACAATCCAAAAACAATTGAGAGGCTAGGACTTTTGTCCCAGCCTCTTATTTTTTATCTCATTGTCACAAATTCTTCGGATCCGGTTGGGTGAATGGCGACAGTTGCATCGAAATCGGCTTTTGTCGCTCCCATCTTGATAGCAACTGCAAATCCTTGGATCATTTCATCGACTCCGTATCCAAGACCATGAAGGCCAACGACCCTTTCTTCGGGACCAGCAGTGATGAGTTTGAATTTTGCTTGCTGGCGATGTTGGGTTACAGCAGTGTACATGGAAGCAAATTGAGAAGTATAGACTTTAATATTCTCTTTTCCATAAGTTTGCTGGGCTTCTTCCTCTGTTAAGCCAACGGTACCGATAGCGGGGTGAGAAAAGACAACGGTTGGGATGTTTGTATAATCCATTTTGGCATTGACTTTTCCATTGAATAGTCGTTCAGAAAGAGTACGTCCAGCTTTAATAGCGACAGGAGTTAATTCTTTTTCTCCTGTAACATCCCCAAGAGCATAGATTCCTGGAATAACTGTATTCTGGTATTCATCCACTGCAATGAATCCTTTTTCATTTAAGGTGACGCCTGCAGCTTCTAGATTGAGATCCTGGACGTTTGGTTTTCGCCCTGTTGCCCAGATAACATGATCTGCCACGTGGCTGGTCATATCCTCAAAATAAATCTTCACACGACCGTCTTCAAATTTTTCAAGCTTCATGGGAACCTTATGTTTGTGAAGCGGAAGGTTTTGTTTTTCCATTTCTTCCATTAAGCCATCGACAATGTAGGAATCAAACTTTCTTAAGGGACGATCACCGCGAACGAAGAGATCGGTCTGAACACCTAGGGCATGGAGCACACCGGCTAGTTCCACTGCAATGTAGCCAGCTCCAATAATGGCAACAGATGTAGGAAGTTCTTCCCAAGCAAAGACATCATCAGACGTTTCGCCAAATTCAGCTCCAGGAACAGAAGGAATAAAAGGATGGGCACCGGTAGCAATTACGATATGCTTGGCCTTAATGGTTTCCCCATTGACCTCAACCGTATGAGCATCTACAAAACGGGCACGTCCTTCAATTCGTTCAACCTCATTGCGTTTGAAACTGCCATCATAGGAATTGCGAGAACGATCAATATAGGCTTCGCGATTCTTTCTTAAGGTTTCAAAATCAAATCTCATTTGTTCAGAAGTAAATCCATAGTCTGGTCCATAATCGCGAATAGCTTCTGCAATTTGTGCACCATACCACATAATCTTTTTAGGCACACATCCTCTGTTGACACAGGTGCCACCCAATTGTTTTTCTTCAATGACGGCAGCCCGCGCTCCGTGCTCCCCAGCCCGGTTCATTGTAGCGATTCCTCCACTACCTCCACCGATTGAAATAATATCAAATTCTTTCATGTTTTCCTCCTAAATGGGATTTCAGTTTGATTGTAATATCAACTGTTACAAAAGTCAAGGGTTTAGCATGTTACCAAGCATTTAAATTTCATTTTGCCGTGTCAATTTTAGATAGAAAAGTAAGGAAATATGGTATACTATGGTATAGAATAAAACGCTTTCTTTGATGGAGAAAAACGATGAAGAAATTGAAAAAATGGCAACTATTTACAGCTGCAGGTGCAGCTATTGTGGTGATTGGAACAGGAAGTGTGATGATGTTTTCGCACCCAAGTACACCCGATCAAGCAATCACGAAAGAAACTCCAATGGTGCAAACGGTCAAGGATGGATCGATCGCTTCTTCAGTCTTGTTAACTGGGAAAGTCACTGCCAACCAGGAACAGTATGTCTATTTTGATGGAACCAAAGGGGATTTGCAGTCGATTTTGGTCAATGTAGGAGATCAAGTAACAGCCGGTCAGCCGATTGTTCAGTATAGCAGTACAGAGGCTCAAACCGCTTATGATGCAGCCGTTCGTGCTGTCAAAAAGGCAGATCGTCAGTTAAATGACTTACTGACAAATGGTGTGACCATTGATACGACAGGAGATGAAGAAGCAGATGCCAAATCAGCTTCGCAGACACAACGAACAGTCGATTCCCAAGCTAGTGATTTACGAGATGCCAAGTTGGATGCGGTCGATAATATGAACAAGGCCAAGGCTCTTCTGGATGCGACAACGGTCAAGAGTAACACAGATGGCACTGTGGTCGAAGTTAATAAAGATGTTTCAAAATCGACTACAGGGACCAACCAAACTCTGGTTCACATTGTGAGCAACGGAAATTTACAAGTCAAAGGGGAATTGTCTGAATACAATTTGGCCAATATCTCTGAAGGTCAGGAAGTGGTCCTCACTTCCAAGGTTTATCCGGATAAAACCTGGACAGGAAAGATTTCTTATGTAGCGAACTATCCGACCGAAGCGGGTCAAGCAGGTGCCAATGCAGCAGGTGGAACACAAGGAAGCGGTGGAGCCAAGTACCCATTCACAGTGGATATTACCAGTGAGATTGGGGAACTCAAACAAGGCTTTTCTGTCAATATTGAAGTCAAAAGTTCTACTCAACATCCCCTTGTTCCCGTGACGAGTGTCATGGCTGATGGGGATACGAGTTATGTATGGACGGTCGAAAATGGCAAGGCTAAGAAAGTAAAAGTAACTCTTGGTAACGCCGATGCTGAAAATCAGGAAATCTTGTCAGGCTTGAAGAAAGATGCTCAAGTTATTGTGAATCCTAATGAGAAACTGGAAGATGGAAAAGAGATCGGAAAATATGACAAAATTGATTGAACTAAAAGGAATCAATAAAACCTATAAAAATGGAGACCAAGAACTTCGTGTCTTAAAAGACATCGATTTAGAAGTCGAAGAGGGCGAGTTTGTGGCCATTATGGGCCCGTCTGGTTCAGGAAAATCAACCTTGATGAACGTCATTGGCCTGCTGGATCGCCCGACCAGTGGAGAGTATTTTCTAGAAGGTCAGGAGGTTGGAAATCTCAGTGAGAAAAAATTAGCGCGTGTTCGAAATGAACAGATCGGTTTTGTCTTTCAACAATTCTTTCTTCTCTCCAAGCTCAATGCTTTTCAAAATGTAGAGCTCCCTCTCATTTATGCAGGAGTTCATCCTGCTAAACGGAAGGAATTAGCTGAGCAATACCTTGAAAAGGTAGAGCTCCATTCTCGCATGCACCATTTGCCTTCAGAGCTCTCAGGAGGTCAAAAACAGCGGGTTGCTATTGCTCGAGCCCTTGTCAATCAGCCAGCCATCGTCTTAGCAGATGAGCCGACTGGAGCCCTAGATACCAAGACGGGGGAGCAAATAATGGACTTGTTAACCAAGCTAAACCAAGAAGGAAAAACCATTATCATGGTTACACACGAGCCAGAAATTGCAGCCTTTGCGCATCGTCGCATCGTCATTCGTGATGGAGTGATCTCCTCAGATAGCAAGCTGGAAAGGGGGACCTAATGCAAAATTGGAAATTTGCGATCAGCTCGATTATGAGTCATAAATTACGGTCTTTCTTGACCATGGTAGGGATCATTATTGGGGTTGCTTCTGTCGTTGTCATCATGGCTCTGGGAGATGGTATGAAAGCTGGTGTCACCAAGACTTTTACCAAGGACCAAGAGTATGTACAAATCTCTTATTCTCCCAACAAGAGTGGCTATGTGACAGGAATCAATATTGGCCCTTCTGAAGATACAGGTGAGGGTGGAGGCGAAAGTGGCCCTGCAGCTGAAGATCGAGGGATGGCTGCTCCATCAGATATCGATGGGGAAAATGCTGAAGATGTTGATGGTCAAGTCCAAGAAGCACCACCAGTTGTGCAAGAATCTTGGGTCAAGGAATTAACCAAGATTCAAGGCATCGATGGTTACTATGTTGGCAATACCTCCAATGCAACCATTGCTTTTCAAAAGAAAAAAGCAGACGGTGTGAACATCCAAGGGGTAAATGAGACCTATTTTTCTGTCAAAAAGGTTGAGCTCTTATCTGGACGAAAATTAACCCCTTCAGACTATAGTAATTTCTCACGGGTGGTGCTCCTTGATGAAGGATTGGCCCAACAATTATTTGGAACGGAGAATCCACTGAATCAGGTGGTCTCTGTTGGAGACAACAATTATCGTGTTGTTGGAATTTTCAAGGATCCAAATGCAGGGACAGCCCTCTATGGAGCTTCTTCAGGTGGCAGTGCCTTGATGGCCAATACCCAGCTGGCATCTGAATTTGGAACGGATGAAATTCAAAATATTGTCGTCCATGTGCCGGATGTGAAGCAAATTAAAACCGCTGGGATCGAGGCTGCTCAAAAGCTAACAGAACTTTCAGGTGTTCGCCAAGGAGAATTCCAAATCTTTAATTTGGATAGCATCCTAGAGGAAACCAACAAAGTAGTAGGAATTATGACGACAGTGATCGGTGCCATTGCAGGGATTTCTCTCTTAGTTGGTGGGATTGGAGTCATGAATATCATGTTGGTTTCTGTCACTGAGCGGACGAGAGAAATTGGCCTTCGCAAAGCATTGGGTGCAACTCGGGGTAAGATTCTGGTTCAATTTTTGATTGAGTCTATGGTCTTAACCATCATTGGTGGGCTAATTGGACTTGGCCTTGCTTATGGTGTGAATAGCTTGATTACAACACTCGCAGCAGCCTCCCTAGAAGGACCACCGATTATTTCCTTAAATGTCGCTATCGGCAGTATTATTTTCTCTGCTTTTGTAGGCATTATCTTTGGAATTTTACCAGCGAATAAGGCTTCTAAGTTAAATCCGATCGAAGCACTGCGATATGAATAAAAAAAATGGGAGCGAGTCAGGATGAATGGTTCAAGATTCTCCACGCTCCTTTTTGCTGCTGTTGTGGAATAGCTTGTCGAAACCTTTTCAATCATCTCGTCTTATACAGGTCAAACTATTTGGACAGTCAACGACGGTCTTCAGATGTTTTTGAGTATTCATTCAAGAAGCTGCATTTTTTCTTCCATCTTATTTTTGTTTAAATGGTAAATATTAGTGAATTTCTGGTCTAAATATGATAGAATAGGGGAGAATAACTTAGGAGGTTCCAAATGACTACTGAACATATGGAAGAATTGAATGACCAGCAGATTGTCCGTCGTGAGAAAATGGCGGCCCTTCGTGAACAAGGAATCGATCCATTTGGGAAGCGATTCGAACGTACTGCAAATTCAGGTCATTTAAAAGAAAAATATTCAGAATTAGATAAAGAACAACTCCACGACTTGAACGAAACAGCTATTATTGCTGGTCGTCTTGTTACCAAACGTGGAAAAGGAAAGGTTGGCTTTGCCCATCTTCAAGACCGTGAAGGTCAAATTCAGATCTACGTTCGTAAGGATGCTGTTGGAGAAGAAAACTACGAGATCTTCAAAAAAGCAGACCTTGGAGATTTCCTTGGTGTTGAAGGGGAAATCATGCGCACAGACATGGGTGAACTTTCGATTAAAGTAACTCATATCACTCACTTGTCAAAAGCCCTTCGTCCCTTGCCTGAAAAATTCCACGGACTTTCAGACGTTGAAACCATCTATCGCAAACGTTATTTGGATTTGATTTCAAACCGTGAAAGCTTCGAACGCTTTGTAACCCGTTCAAAAATCATCTCTGAAATCCGTCGTTATTTAGATGGTCAAGGATTCCTTGAAGTGGAAACACCAGTGCTTCACAATGAAGCTGGTGGTGCGGCTGCCAAACCATTTATCACTCACCACAATGCACAAAACATTGACATGGTGCTTCGAATCGCGACGGAGCTTCACTTGAAACGTTTGATTGTTGGTGGGATGGAACGCGTTTACGAAATCGGACGGATCTTCCGTAACGAAGGAATGGATGCCACTCACAACCCTGAATTCACTTCGATCGAAGTGTACCAAGCTTACGCTGACTTCCACGATATTATGGACTTAACAGAAGGCATTATCCAACATGCTGCGAAAGCGGTCCATGGTGATGGTCCAATTGACTACCAAGGAACAGAGATCAAAATCAATGAACCATTCAAACGGGTTCATATGGTTGATGCGATTAAAGAAATCACAGGTGTTGACTTCTGGCAAGACATGACCTTTGAAGAAGCTGTAGCACTGGCAAACGAAAAACATGTACCAGTTGAAAAACACTACACAGAAGTGGGACAAATTATCAATGCCTTCTTCGAAGAATTCGTTGAAGAAACTTTGACACAACCAACTTTTGTTTATGGTCACCCAGTAGCAGTGTCACCTTTGGCTAAGAAAAATCCAGAAGACCCACGCTTCACTGACCGTTTCGAACTTTTCATCATGACTAAAGAGTATGCGAATGCCTTTACGGAATTGAATGATCCGATCGATCAATTGCAACGGTTCGAAGCGCAAGCGCGTGCTAAAGAATTGGGAGATGATGAAGCTACAGGCATCGACTATGACTATGTTGAAGCCCTCGAATATGGTATGCCACCAACAGGTGGACTTGGAATTGGTATTGACCGTCTCGTTATGTTGTTGACAAATGTAACAACAATTCGCGACGTCCTTCTCTTCCCAACTATGAAATAAGCTAAAAGAAAACACTGATCGCAAGATCAGTGTTTTTTAGTCTTCCATATAAGAAGTGTCGTTCCAAGTGTCTAAGTGATAGTGCTCAAAATCATCTGTTGTCAAAATCGTCACGCTGGCATTGTCTAGTCCGCCATTTTTGCGGAGTTCTCCTGTTTCATAACCAAGCAAGGTTCGAATAGAAGCTGTCAAATTAGCTCCGTGTCCAACGATGAGAACAGTATCGAGCTCTTTTCCTTTCAGGCTTTTTACAAAATCACAGGTACGTTTAGTCGTTTCATAGACTGATTCTGCATCAAAGATTTCATTTTGAAAGCGAGCGAGGTTATGGCGAAAGGCATCCATTTGTTGGGGATAGATAGCTGAAATGGTAGAAATTTTAGCCCCTTCCAGTTTTCCCAAATTCCACTCACGTAGAGCAGGCGTTGCTTGCAATTCTAGAGGTGTCTCCAATTGATCGAGGATGATCTGTGCGGTATGGACTGTTCGTGGCAGATCACTTGCAAATACTGCATCAAAAGGAACAGTAGCCAGGTGCTTTCCTAATTTTTCAAGCTGATGAATGGAGGCTGGTAACAACGGAGAATCGCCGTTTGATCCCTGAAAACGTCCCTCTTCATTCCATTCTGTCCGTCCGTGTCGAATAAAATATAGTTTCACAATCTTGGCTCCTTCTCTGTCTTTATTCCATAATATCTGCAAAAGTCGCTTTAACGAAGTCTGCTAGAAGTTGTGGTTTGATTTGAATACTATGGCCGATTTCCCCAGCAGATACGATCATGGTTTCTAACTGAAGGGCAGATTCATCGATAAAGATAGGAAAAGGATGCTTTTGACGAATGCCTACCGGATTATTGGCACCATGAATATAACCTGTTGTTTTTTCGAGATCCTTTTGAGGAATCATTGCCACTTTCTTATTTCCCGATAATTTGGCCAATTTTTTCTCTGAAAGATGCTCCGTGATAGGAATGATTCCAATCACTGGACCCGTTTTATCTCCTTTGAGAGCTAAGGTTTTGAAAATAGTAGAGCGATCAATACCTTCTGGTAAGATCCCTTCTAAAGCGTTGATTTGTAAGCCTATGTGCTCAATTTTTGCTTTAGTCAAGATCTGCTCGACCAAGGTTTTTTTCACTTTTTGTTTTTTTGCCATGGCTTTCTCCTTTTCTCTTTTTCTCTACAAAATCAGATTTCATTAGACCATTATAACATATAATAGCGGTGATATTGCTTTCTCCTTTAAAAATAGAAAACAGCAGAAAAAGTGAAGATCACTTGATCTGCTGTTTTAAGGCTATGAGGAAGAGCCATCTTTTTGTACCTTGAAAAGTTTCCGATAAATCGCTTCTTGGTCTTGCGTCGGAGCAATTTGGTTGAGATCCAAGTAGTGTGAGAATCCATTTAATTGCCCTTGAGAGGTATATTGATGCAAGTCATATTCCGTATTGGTATCTGGCGCAGCATTATAATAGCCATCATCAAATCCATATGTTGGAATCCAAAGAGCAGTAAATTTATCAGTGGAGATACTGTGTTCTTCCATGAAGTAGGTTCCGATATAGATTCCAATATTTTTTGCACCAAGAGCTTGTAGTTTTGCTCGGAAGGCTTCAACACCTGCATTCATATCCTTCATAGTTTTTTCCTCAACGTCTAACCAATAGTAGGTCGGCTTGTAAGGAGAAGCAGCCTTGTAAAATTCTTCTGCTTCTTTTTCCATTTCTTTTTTATCCTTAGCAGCGACATAAGCATAGACTGCGACAGGGATATTTCGTTTTTGGAATTCTTGGATATGGGTTTTAAAAGATTTATCCAGACCATTTAAGTAGGTTGCTGCATTTTCCTTTTTAGCTTGGGCTCCACTATGAACGCGAACAATCACACCTCCCACATTTTGGGAGAGGACATCGTAATCAATTTCGCTTGGCAATTGCCAGCCCGAGATATCAATGATTGGACGGCCAACCAGTTCTGGATTGATGTCTTCTTCTTTTTTTGAAGAAGAGCTTGCAGTGGTTGTTTTTCGAGGTGTATTGGAGTTCGGAATGGTTTTGGTTGTTTCTTGTCGCTCTCTTGCTTGCAGATCGGCAATCGTTCGTGAAAGAACGAGAAAAGAAATGATACCGATAAAAAAGACCAAGAGAACAGCGGGTTTTATCCTTTTTCTCATACAGAAACATTTTACCGTAAAAAAAACGAAAAGGCAAAACTTAATGCTTAAAAGATGCTGATTTCAGCCATTATTTTCAAAAAAAGGAATATTTTCATCGAAAAAGGATAAAAATATATGAAAATAAGAAGAATCAATAGAATATTACTTAAAAATAGAGAAGAAGCCGAATCTTTTCTGGCCTTTCCTTGGTTTTGCTTCTTAAAAATGATATAATGAAGGTTGAACATTAGGAATATGGTGAACTATGAAAATTGATAAAAGACATCTTTTAAATTATTCCATCCTCATTCCCTATTTGATTTTATCCATCATTGGTTTGATTGTAGTCTATTCGACAACAAGTGCCTTAGCGATTCAAAGTGGAGTGAGTTCGATCCGGATGGTGCGGACGCAGGGGCTCTTTTTTATCCTCAGTCTCTTGACCATTGCATTGATCTACAAGTTTAGTTTAAACTTTCTTCGAAATAAGAAAGTTTTAGCTGTTATTATCTTTATTGAGGTAATTTTGTTACTTCTTTCAAGGTTTGTTACTGATACGGTCAATGGGGCTCATGGTTGGTTGACAATTCCTGGAGGCTTCAGTATCCAGCCAGCGGAGTACCTTAAGGTTATTTTAGTCTGGTATTTAGCTTTAATTTTTTCTAAACGGCAAGATGAAATACGTGACTATGATTATCAAGCCTTGACCCATAATGAGTGGATTCCTAGGAATTTAACTGATTGGCGTTGGTTGACTTTGATTCTCATTGGAATCGTTGCTATTATGCCCGACTTAGGAAATGCAACCATCTTGGCTTTAACGGTCTTGATTATGATTACGGCTAGTGGAGTGGGGTACCGTTGGTTCACTTCTCTGCTTGGTTTAGTCGTTAGTGGATCGGCGATTATTCTTGGTTCAATTTGGATCATTGGTGTGGACCGTGTCGCTAAAATTCCTGTTTTTGGTTATGTAGCCAAACGTTTTAGTGCCTTCTTCAATCCATTTAATGACTTGACTGGTGCAGGTCACCAATTGGCCAATTCCTATTATGCCATGAGTAACGGTGGATGGTTTGGATTAGGCCTAGGAAATTCAATTGAAAAGCAAGGTTATCTACCTGAAGCACACACTGACTTTGTATTTGCGATTGTGATTGAAGAATTAGGTTTTGTTGGAGCTAGCTTGATCCTTGCACTCTTATTCTTCTTGATTCTTCGAGTGATCTTAGTAGGAATTCGAGCAAAAAATCCTTTTAATTCTATGATGGCCATTGGTATTGGTGGCATGATGTTGGTGCAAACCTTTATTAACATCGGAGGAATTTCGGGTTTGATCCCATCTACTGGGGTAACTTTTCCTTTCTTATCCCAAGGAGGGAACAGCTTATGGGTCTTATCTGTAGCTATTGCTTTTGTTCTTAACATTGATGCTAGTGAAAAAAGACTAAGAATGAAGCAGGAAGGAATCCTTTTTGAGGAGAAGGGTAAAATTAAATCTTATTACTAAATTTGTATTTGCTAGACTACGATCAATAAGACTACGATCAATAAAGGAGAAAAAATGGTCTTACAAAAATTAGAGAACTTTAGAAATAAAGACATTGTCAAAGAAGAAGCCGAAATTCTAACAGATCTATTGGATGATATTACTAAAAATCTTGTTTGTCCGGAGACATTTGAAAAAATTTCACAATTAAAGGATCTATCGAAAACAAAGAATTACCGTGACTTGAACCAATTAGTAGAACAATTGTCTAATGAAGAAATGACGGTAATCTCACGCTATTTTGCGATTTTACCACTGTTGATCAACATCTCTGAAGATGTCGATTTAGCTTATGAAATCAATCATCTTAATAATGTGGATGGCGATTATCTTGGGAAACTTTCTTCAACGATTAAAGAAGTTGCAAAAAATGAAGATGCACAAGAAATTTTAGAAAATCTAAATATTGTGCCCGTTTTAACGGCCCATCCGACTCAAGTGCAAAGAAAGACCATGCTGGATTTGACCAATCATATTCATGCTTTACTTCGCCAACATCGGGATGTTAAAGCAGGATTGATCAATGAGAATAAGTGGTATAATAACCTTCGTTGTAATATTGAAATCATGATGCAAACGGATATGATCCGTGATAAAAAATTGAAGGTGACAAATGAGATCACCAACGTCATGGAGTATTACAATAGTTCCTTCTTACAAGCTGTTCCAAACCTCGTGTTGGAATACAAACGTTTAGCAAAAGAACATGGTTTAGAGCTCGAACAACCACATCCAATTACAATGGGAATGTGGATTGGAGGAGACAGGGATGGAAATCCTTTTGTGACGGCTGATACTTTAAAACGTTCAGCAACCATTCAAAGTGAAGTCATTTTGAACTATTACATTGAAAAGATTTCTAAATTATACCGTCATTTCTCACTTTCAACTGGTCTCTCTAATACTAGTGAAGCGGTAGCTGAGATGGCTGCCTTGTCAAGTGATACGTCAGTCTTTCGCGAAAAAGAACCTTACCGTCGTGCTTTCCACTATATCCAATCAAAATTGATCCAAACCTTGGTTAACTTAAAAGAATGGACTATGGTTGGTGAAACAAGGGAAGACCGCTATGCGGTAGAGAGATTATTGGGAGCAAGTAATCACCAACAAGGGCCCGTTTCTGATTATATTGGTAATCGGATTTCAGGCGCCTTAAAAGAGATTTCTGCTAAAGAATCTCCAGCGTATGCGTCCGCTCAAGAGTTTAAAGAAGATCTTGAAAAGATTAAAGATTCCTTGTTAGAAAATAAATCAGAGTATTTGATTTCCGGTGAGTTTGCAGAACTCCTAGAAGCTATCGATGTCTTTGGTTTTTACCTTGCATCTATTGATATGCGCCAAGATTCTAGTGTGCATGAAGCCTGTGTGGCAGAATTGCTGAAATCAGCAGGGATTAATGATCATTATTCAGATTTATCAGAGGACAAAAAGTGTCAGATTCTCTTGAAAGAACTCTTAGAAGACCCACGTATTTTATCAGCAACCCATGCCGATAAATCTGAGTTGCTTGAAAAAGAATTGGCGATTTTCCAGACAGCGCGTGAATTGAAGGATCGCTTGGGTGAAGAAGTTATCCGTCAAAACATCATCTCCCATGCAACAAGCGTATCAGATATGTTGGAACTGGCAGTGATGTTAAAAGAAGTGGGCTTAATTGATATTGAAAAAGCACGTGTGCAAATTGTTCCATTGTTTGAAACAATTGAAGACTTGGATCATTCAGAAGAAACCATGAGAAGCTACTTGTCACTTCCAATCGCTAAACGTTGGATTGCTTCTAAGAATAATTACCAAGAAATTATGTTAGGTTACTCTGATTCCAATAAAGATGGTGGTTATTTGTCTTCTTGTTGGACCCTCTTTAAAGCTCAACAACAATTGACCGCAATTGGAGATGAGTTTGGAGTGAAGATCACTTTCTTCCATGGCCGTGGTGGTACCGTTGGCCGTGGTGGAGGTCCTACTTATGAAGCCATCACGTCTCAACCATTGAAATCGATTAATGACCGAATTCGCTTAACTGAGCAAGGGGAAGTAATCGGAAATAAATATGGAAATAAAGATGCCGCTTATTACAACCTTGAGATGCTCGTCTCTGCAACCATTAACCGAATGATTGCCGAACAAAAGAGTCCATTCTCTATGTTCGATCGTTTCGGGGAAGTCATGGATAAAGTCGTGAATCGTAGTTATGATATCTATCGTGATTTGGTCTTTGGAAATGAGCACTTCTATGACTACTTCTTTGAATCAAGTCCGATCAAGGCTATTTCTAGCTTTAATATTGGCTCGCGTCCAGCTGCTCGTAAGACTATTACAGAAATTGGTGGTTTACGTGCGATTCCTTGGGTATTCTCCTGGTCACAAAGTCGTGTGATGTTCCCTGGTTGGTACGGAGTAGGTTCTAGCTTTAAGGAATTTATCGATGAGGATCCTGAAAATATCGAAACTCTTCGATACATGTATAAAAACTGGCCTTTCTTCCAATCTCTCTTGTCAAATGTGGACATGGTCTTATCAAAAGCCAATATGGATATTGCCTTTGAGTACGCGCAATTGTGTGAAGAAGAAGAAGTGCGCAATATTTATCAAATTATCTTACATGAATGGCAATTGACGAAGGATATCATCTTGATGATTGAGGAACAAGACGAGTTGCTCGCGGAAAACCCTTATCTGAAAGAAAGTTTGGATTATCGGATGCCATACTTTAACGTCTTGAACTATATTCAGTTAGAATTGATTCGACGTCAACGGACTGGACAACTACCAGCCGATCAAGACAAGCTGATCCATATCACCATCAATGGGGTGGCTACAGGACTACGGAATTCAGGCTAAAAAATCGGAACAATTGTTCCGATTTTTTTGCTTTGGAAGGAAGTGATAGAAGATGATTAACGAGCTTGAATAGCAGGTTTTAAATGAGAATTTTCAAAGCTTGATCAAGATCTTTCTGTAAGATGACAAAATAAAAGAAAAGAAGAGGAATAATTAAGAAAATATAGGTAAAAGGCTTGCAATTTTATCTAAAATTCGATAGAATAGTAAGGAAAGTTAGACTGTATTGCCTACTGTCTATCTATAAAATATATTTTATTGGAGGCTTTTACTCAAATGGCAAAAGAAAAATACGATCGTAGTAAACCGCACGTTAACATCGGTACAATCGGACACGTTGACCACGGTAAAACTACCCTAACTGCAGCAATCACAACTGTTTTGGCACGTCGCTTGCCTTCATCAGTTAACCAACCTAAAGACTATGCGTCTATCGATGCTGCTCCAGAAGAACGCGAACGCGGTATCACTATCAACACTGCACACGTTGAGTACGAAACTGCTAAACGTCACTACGCTCACATCGACGCTCCAGGACACGCGGACTACGTTAAAAACATGATCACTGGTGCCGCTCAAATGGACGGAGCTATCCTTGTAGTAGCTTCAACTGACGGACCAATGCCACAAACACGTGAACACATCCTTCTTTCACGTCAGGTTGGTGTTAAACACTTGATCGTCTTCATGAACAAAGTTGACTTGGTTGATGATGAAGAATTGCTTGAATTGGTTGAAATGGAAATCCGTGACCTTCTTTCAGAATACGATTTCCCAGGTGATGACCTTCCAGTTATCCAAGGTTCAGCTCTTAAAGCTCTTGAAGGTGACTCTAAATATGAAGATATCATCATGGAATTGATGGATACTGTTGATGAGTACATCCCAGAACCAGAACGCGATACTGACAAACCATTGCTTCTTCCAGTCGAAGACGTATTCTCAATCACTGGACGTGGTACAGTTGCTTCAGGACGTATCGACCGTGGTGTTGTTCGTGTCAATGATGAAATCGAAATCGTTGGTATCAAAGAAGAAATCCAAAAAGCAGTTGTTACTGGTGTTGAAATGTTCCGTAAACAACTTGACGAAGGTCTTGCAGGGGATAACGTTGGTGTGCTTCTTCGTGGTATCCAACGTGATGAAATCGAACGTGGACAAGTTATCGCTAAACCAGGTTCAATCAACCCACACACTAAATTCAAAGGTGAAGTTTACATCCTTACTAAAGAAGAAGGTGGACGTCATACTCCATTCTTCAACAACTACCGTCCACAGTTCTACTTCCGTACAACTGACGTAACTGGATCTATCGAACTTCCAGCAGGAACTGAAATGGTAATGCCTGGTGATAACGTGACTATCGACGTTGAGTTGATCCACCCAATCGCCGTTGAACAAGGTACTACATTCTCAATCCGTGAAGGTGGACGTACTGTTGGTTCAGGTATGGTTACTGAAATCGAAGCTTAATTCGATCTAGTTCCCAGATTAACAATTATATAGACAGACAGAAAACCCCGTGAAGACGGGGTTTTTATTTTGGTAAAAAGGTAAAATGGGCTTGTGCAACCTTTCATTATGACGAAAATTATGGTAAAATAGATAGTATAAAATTAGAAAAAAGAGGTATGTGAAATGTCACGTAAACCATTTATCGCTGGTAACTGGAAAATGAACAAAAATCCAGAAGAAGCAAAAGCATTTGTTGAAGCTGTAGCATCAAAACTTCCTTCAGCTGATCTTGTTGAAGCTGGAATCGCGGCTCCTGCAGTTGACTTGACTACAGTACTTGCTGCTGCTAAAGGTTCAAACCTTAAAGTTGCTGCCCAAAACACTTACTTTGAAAATGCTGGTGCCTTCACTGGTGAAACTAGCCCACAAGTTTTGAAAGAAATCGGTACTGACTACGTTGTTATCGGTCACTCAGAACGTCGTGACTACTTCCACGAAACTGATGAAGACATCAACAAAAAAGCAAAAGCAATCTTTGCGAACGGTATGCTTCCAATCATCTGTTGTGGTGAAAGCCTTGAAACTTACGAAGCTGGTAAAGCAGCAGAATTCGTAGGTGCTCAAGTTTCAGCTGCTCTTGCTGGATTGACTGCAGAACAAGTCGCTTCAACAGTTATCGCATATGAACCAATCTGGGCTATCGGTACTGGTAAATCAGCTTCACAAGACGACGCACAAAAAATGTGTAAAGTTGTTCGTGACGTTGTAGCTACTGACTTTGGTCAAGAAGTGGCTGATAAAGTTCGTGTTCAATACGGTGGTTCAGTTAAACCTGAGAACGTTGCTGAATACATGGCTTGTCCAGACGTTGACGGAGCTCTTGTAGGTGGTGCATCACTTGATCCAGAAAGCTTCTTGGCATTGCTTGACTTCGTTAAATAATGACATAAAAAAAGGCGAGAGGTTTCTCGTCTTTTTTTATAGTAGAAAGAGGCTGGGCAAAAACTGTCCAGCCTTTGATGTTTGATAGGAATAAGTGCAAGACGCAGTGGTTGATTGGCATCTTTGTTCGCCTTTTAAGCTCAAAAGATGACCTAATGAGGGAAACAAAGTTTCCTTTATCCACAACCTTCAACAGTCTCCCAGACTGTTGAAGCTATGCGGGGGTGGGAAGATTGAAAAGGTTTGGGGAACCTTTTCAACTTTTTTTATTTTACGGAGTTCTTTCCCACTCCCTTTGAGTTAGGAACGTCCTAATAGTTTCTTAATGAGAGAAATCATTTTGTATTTAAGAGGATGGGGATAATAACGGAAGGTTCCCATCTTACGAACGATGTAGCCATTGAAGTTCTGTTTAAAACGAAGAACACCGTCTGACCCGTCAAAGATTCCTTGAATGCCTAGGAAGTTATATAAGGTGATCCCTTTTTGTAATGCTCGCTTCATTGCATGGTATTGAATCAAGAAAGCAGCAGAAAATTTCTGATATTTAGTATAAGATCCTCCAAATAAATAAGTGACTTCTGAGGGGGTATAGATTATGAGAGCACATGCTAAAGGAACTGTTTCAGATTCTTTACCAGCTAAAGTTTCCCGAACAATATTCTTTTGTTTCTCTAGTTTTTGTAATTGTTGTTCATATTGTTTGGCGGATGGATTTAGCAAGGAAATTTTCTGATCCAAGTGGGCAAGGGCAGCTGTTGAATTGATCTCAGCAACTACGAATTCCGCATTTGGACCAAAACTATCATACAAATCATAGTAGTAACTCAGACTTTTATCTTCAAAACCTTGTCTCTTACCAGTTTCCTCGATAATTTGTTTAAACTGAGGGATTTCTTCTCTGGTAATGTTTCGGATGGAAATATCATAGTTTAGGGCAGTCGTAATATTGCGACTACAGTTTTTGTTGAAGGATTTTAGTAGAGATTTTGAGTCAGCTTCCTTGATAGTTTTTAGATAGTGCCAAACAGGTTCTCCTCCAGGATAACCTGTTTGGAAACCATCATGTTGATAACCTAAGTTTTTAAGTGTATCTAAAAAATGGCTCTGTTCTTCACTGATTGGATTGCCGTCACTGTCAAAGGTTTGATAGTGATCATAGGGTTTAATAACTAGTTCAATAGCGCCATTTTTTTTCGCATAGCCTTTCAAGGCTGCATAGAAGGGTTCTAGCAGGGTTTCCTCTTGGTAGAGGGGTCCAGAATTGATTTCCATATGGAGACCACCAGTCATGGAAAGACTGTACAAAATAGCCGCTACTTGGACTTGATCGTTTTGTTTCCAAGCGATAAATTGAACGGTATTTCCTCGCTTTTCAAGCAAATCTGCCATTTCTACAGACTGGATGAAAGAGCGATGTGAGACGGTATTAGCAAATGAGGTGAATTCTTCTTTTGAAATTGTCGTGAGGGTCATGTGACTTATTTACTCCTTAATTTTTTCCGGATCTTGTAGGCCTTGTTTACAAGTGGATAGAGTGGACTGGTTGGAAGGTTGAATTCCCCAACAAATTCTTCTATGACAGGATTAAATTTTGATTTAAAATGATAGAGCCCCCCATCGAGTGAATTCTCAATACCTCCCATATTTTGCCAAGAAGCTCCCCGGTCAAAAGCGTGTTGGGCGGTTTCGTACCAGGTGAGGATGGCTGGTTGGTAACGACGAAATTCTTCATCCATTCCTGCATAAACATTTTCAGACGTCCCACCGAATTCAAGGGTTAAGGTCCCAGATAAAGGAACGACCTGTCTACCTGCTTGGAGATGTTGCTCAAGAAATTGCAGTTCTTCCTCTATGCGCTCTTTTTCTTTTTGGTTATTCTCAACCTTGCCAGGCTTTGTTTTTTCTGTGAATTTTTCAGCCTCAGCCTTGTTTTTTTCAAGATCTTTTGTAAGGGAGGTTTTCCGTTCTGCGAGATCTAGAGTAGATAAAGTAATGTAGGATTGTCCTTGGTAGGTTGTGAGCAGTTTTTCATAGTAGTCTTTTCCACGTAAATGAATACTTTTACGAGCTTCTGTCTTTTTCATGAGAGAAGCAAAGTCCTCTAACAATTCAGTCCCGCCAAATTGCACTTGGATCCCTTTGTTCCGAGCAGTTCGGATGGCTTGCCGAGTAGATTTTGAAAGATCTTGTTCGGTGAAATACTCTTTGTGGATATTCGCTTGAAAGCGTGGTTGGATATTTTCTGCCATATCACTTGTTCGACCAGTCCATTCAATCCCTTCTTTTGTTAAGGTATCGATCACCGCTTGCACTGCAGGAGTTTCTGTATTTTCTTGTCCAATCAAGTGTTTGCTCAAGAAAATACTTGGATCAAATTTCACAAACAAGGCCTTGTATTGCTTGGAAATTTTTTTAAGGGACTGGATCACATATGAAACCAGCTCTTTGTTTTGGTAGTCCATAATGGGGCCGCGAGGAATATAGAGCATGGAAAAACCAAGTGGCAGGGGTTGGATCAAGATGCTTGCAACAGCGACTAACTGGTCTTCTTGATAAAAACCAACCCGTTCATTTCCCCAATTATCTTTGATTTTTGCCCATGAGCTACTCTGCAAGAGGTTGGTCTGATTACTCTGAATGACAAATTCATCATGTTCGGTGGTAGAAATTCCTAGTTGGTAATGGTACATTTTTTATAATACCCACTTTCTAATGGCATATGCAACGCCAGATTCATCATTTGATTTGGTAATATGTGTAGCAATTTTTTTGAGGGCTGGATTTCCGTTTTCCATAACGACAGAATGACCGACAACCTCTAACATAGAACGATCATTTTCCTCGTCTCCAATGGCCATGGTTTCTTCATTCTTGATTCCAAGTTGTTTAGCCAAATGGAGAACTGCAGCACCTTTATTAGTAGTTTTTCCTAGAATTTCTAAATAAAAAGGAGCTGATTTGACAATCGTGAAACGATCCTGAAATTCTTTTGGGATTCTTTTTATCGCAATATCCAGAATTTCAGGTTCATCGATATACATGACTTTGACAAATTCTTTCTCTCTAACTTCTTCAGGAGTTCGGTAAAAAACTGGCATATTGACCAGTTGAGATTCATGAATGGTATAGCGCCCAATATCTCGATTACTGGTATAAATGCCGTCTTTTGTAATGGCATGAGAGTGAATCTGAAGCTTGTTTGCAAGAGACTCGATATCGAGATAGTCCTCATAGGTTAAGAGGTCTTTGATAAGTTCATTTCCAGTAGCAGTTTCTTGAACCAAGCCACCGTTAAAAGTAATGACATAGTCTCCAGGATCCATCAGATGGAGTTCGTTTAAGAGTTTTGAAACGCCTGCAATGGGACGTCCAGTTGTAATGACAATTTTGACTCCTGCGGCTTTAGCGTCTTGAATGGCTTCAAATACAGAAGGTGTGATCTCTTTTTTTGAATTGAGAAGTGTACCATCGATATCGATCGCAACTAATTTAATGGACATCCGTCTCTCCTGTAAAATAATCATTGGTGATGTAGGAAGTGAATTCCTCTACTTGCTTACTGAAAAGTCCATTAACCTCCAGCATTTCTTTTGGGAAATAGAAGCGGTTGTCCCCATAGCGAGTTCCTGCTAAAGCAGCGACGAGTGGAGACAACTGAGACAATTCAGCGAGACTCCCATCTTTTCGAATCATCTCGATCTGGGTCCGTGGCTTTTCAAGCTCTGGTCGATAAATATCGTAGGGCAGGTCGAAATTTTGATGAATAGCGGTGTAGTAGGTAGGATTAAACCCAACCTCTTTAATCAATTTTTCAAGGATTGCTAAGTCTTTTCGCTTATCTTCTGTAAATAGAATCGATTTGAAGACTTTCCGATTAATATAGCGCTGAGCAAGATCAGACAGGATGGTATCTGGACTATCCATCCAGACTTGGAAATAGGTATTCATCACACCGTCATCTAGGTTTAGGTAGTCTTGAATGGTGACCTCTTCTTCAAAAAATGGAATCAAGCGAGGTGAAGTCAGTTGAAAATACTCTTTCTGATCTGGATAAATGGTTCTGGCGCGTTTGAGTAGATTTTGAAGGAGGACTTCCATGGCACGAGTAGCTGGGTGGAAGTAGACTTGCATATACATTTGGTAACGGCTGACCACGTAATCCTCGACAGCATGCATGCCATTTTGTTGGAAGGCAATGCCATTTTCAATCGGACGAATGACACGCAAAATACGGGTCAAGTCAAATTTTCCATAGGAAGCACCCGTAAAGTAGGCATCTCGTAGCAAATAATCCATCCGGTCCACATCAATTTGACTAGAAATCAATTGCACCACTTGTTTATTGGGGTAGGTATGATCAATGACGCTGGCTACACGATTTGGGAAATCAGGTGCTACCTGTAAGAGGATCTGATTGACCTCCGTCTCTGGACTGGTGATGATCAGCTGAGTCATTTTTTCATGATCGGTCCCAAAGAGTCCTTCGAAGGTATGGGAATAGGCACCATGTCCAATGTCATGAAGAAGAGCGGCTGTCATGGTCAGTAAGTTTTCATCAGAATTCCATTGTTCTGCATATTTTTCCTCAAAAATAGACAGAATGCGTCTTGAAATTTCATAGGCACCAAGACAGTGAGAAAAACGACTATGCTCCCCACCGTGGAAGGTAAATCCAGATGTCCCTAGTTGTTTGATGCGGCGTAGTCGTTGAAATTCTTTACTATTTATTAATTGATAAATGATGGGATGATCCACATGAACGTAATCATGCACGGGATCGCGAAAGACTTTTTCATTCATGGGTCTATTATAGCAAAAAAAAGCCTATTTTGCGATCTAGAGGCTAATGGAGGCAGTCAAAATACGTAAAATTTGATAAAATAGTTAAGTAAGGAAAGATAAGAAGGAGACAAAGATGCAGATTCGAATTCAAAATACCATTCGATTTGGAGAAGAAATGGAAATCGTTGATCAGTACTATCAAGGAGAATGGAAGGAAAAAGCAGGTTTTCAATATCTCTTGTATACCAATGAAGAAGATGAAAAGGTTGCTTTGAAATTTTCAAACGATGAATTGATCATGACACGATTCTCAACTCCTAAATCCATCATGCGTTTCTACAAAAATGAAGATGGTGGGGCAATCATCCCAACTCCAATGGGCATTCAGCAATTTTTGATTACAACAGACCTCTTTCAATTAGAGGAAGGGAATTTGCAGCTCTCTTATCGCTTGTTAACTCTCGATGGAGAGCAGGAATTTGCCAATTACCAATTATTGGTTGAATGGGAAGAGTAGGCCTCATCAATTATTAGAGGTCTTGCTTGCTTTATTCTATAAAAATGGTATAATAAAAGCACTCAAGGGAGTAGCTGGCGGATTTCCGCGATAGTGTCGTCATTACGAAATTATTTCCGGCACTATATTAAACGGCGAGACTTGTTTTTTCAAACAGGTCTCTTTTTTGTGCAAAAGAGACCTAGTAGAAAGTTATAAGGAGGAAACTATTTTGTCAAAAGAACAAAATAAAGCTTTGTTTTATACACAGAGTAAAGAAGAAGTTCTAAAGGAATTGGACTCTTCAATCGAAGGCTTGTCAACTGCTCAAGCTCAAGAACGTTTAGCGACTTATGGTCATAATGAACTGGACGAGGGTGAAAAACGTAGCCTCTTGTCTAAGTTTATCGATCAGTTTAAAGATTTGATGATTATCATCTTGCTGATCGCCGCAGCTCTCTCTGTGATTACAGAAGGAATGGACGGCCTTACAGATGCCATGATCATTTTAGCCGTTGTTGTTTTGAACGCAGCCTTTGGTGTCTACCAAGAAGGACAAGCAGAAGCAGCTATCGAAGCACTGAAAAACATGTCTAGTCCATTAGCGCGTGTCCGCCGTGATGGTCACGTGATTGAAATTGATTCCAAAGAATTGGTCCCGGGTGATATCGTTCTTCTGGAAGCTGGCGATGTGGTTCCTGCTGATATGCGCTTGTTAGAAGCAGCCTCTCTTAAAATCGAAGAAGCAGCTCTTACAGGGGAATCGGTTCCAGTTGAAAAAGATGTGACTGGCCTTGTTGAGGCAGATGCTGGTATCGGAGACCGTGTCAATATGGGGTACCAAAACTCGAACGTAACCTATGGTCGTGGTACTGGGGTTGTGACCAACACAGGTATGTATACAGAAGTTGGTAAGATTGCAGATATGTTGGCCAATGCCGATGAAACGGAAACACCATTGAAGCAAAGCTTGGAACAACTCTCTAAAGCCTTGACTTACTTAATCGTTGTGATTGCGATTATCACTTTCCTAGTTGGTGTATTCGTTCGTGGGGAACATCCATTAGAAGGTTTGATGGTTGCGGTAGCCCTTGCGGTTGCGGCGATTCCAGAAGGTCTTCCTGCCATTGTAACCATCGTTCTCTCTTTGGGAACAACAACCCTTGCCAAACGCAATTCGATTGTTCGTAAATTGCCAGCCGTTGAAACACTTGGTTCAACAGAAATCATCGCATCTGATAAAACAGGTACTTTGACCATGAACCAAATGACGGTTGAAAAAGTGTATACCAACGGTCAATTACAGAGTGCAGCAACCGAAATTGGAGCAAGCAACAATACACTTCGCATCATGAACTTTGCCAATGATACCAAAGTGGATCCATCTGGTAAGTTGATTGGGGACCCAACAGAGACTGCTTTGGTACAATTTGGTTTAGACCACAATTTTGATGTTCGTGAAGCCTTGAAGGATGAGCCACGTGTAGCTGAATTGCCATTTGACTCTGACCGTAAGCTTATGTCTACGATCCATAAGGAAGCTGACGGTTCATACTTTATCGCTGTCAAGGGGGCTCCTGACCAATTGCTCAAACGTGTGACGCGTATTGAAGTCAATGGGGAAGTTCGTCCTATTACGGATGAAGATAAGAAAGCTATCCTTGCTACCAACAAAGACTTGGCCAAACAAGCCCTTCGTGTCTTGATGATGGCTTATAAGACAAGCAACGAAATCCCAACCTTGGAATCTGAAATCGTTGAGTCTGACCTGATCTTCTCTGGTTTGGTCGGTATGATTGACCCTGAACGTCCAGAAGCAGCAGAAGCGGTTCGTGTTGCTAAGGAAGCAGGTATCCGTCCTATCATGATCACGGGTGACCACCAAGATACAGCAGAAGCTATTGCCAAACGTCTTGGAATCATCGATCCAAATGATACAGAAGACCATGTCTTCACAGGGGCTGAGTTGAATGAACTCTCTGACGAAGAATTCCAAAAAGTCTTCAAACAATACTCTGTCTATGCGCGTGTATCACCTGAACACAAGGTTCGTATCGTGAAAGCTTGGCAAAATGAAGGAAAAGTTGTTGCCATGACAGGGGATGGAGTCAACGATGCACCATCACTTAAGACAGCTGACATTGGTATTGGTATGGGGATTACAGGTACAGAGGTTTCTAAGGGGGCTTCAGATATGGTCCTTGCAGATGATAACTTTGCAACCATTATCGTAGCGGTAGAAGAAGGACGTAAGGTCTTCTCAAATATCCAAAAATCTATCCAGTACCTCTTGTCTGCCAATATGGCTGAGGTCTTCACCATCTTCTTTGCAACCCTCTTTGGATGGGATGTTCTTCAACCAGTACATCTTCTCTGGATCAACTTGGTAACCGATACTCTTCCAGCCATCGCTCTTGGTGTGGAACCAGCTGAGCCAGGTGTTATGACCCACAAACCTCGTGGACGTAAATCTAACTTCTTTGACGGTGGAGTCTTCGGAGCCATTCTTTATCAAGGTGTCTTCCAAACCATGCTCGTTCTTGGTGTTTATGGCTGGGCCTTACTCTCTCCAGAACATGCGACTCGTGCAGAAATCCATGCAGACGCTTTGACCATGGCATTTGCAACTCTTGGTTTGATCCAATTGCTCCATGCCTTTAACGTCAAATCGGTCTACCAATCCATCTTTAAAGTGGGACTCTTCAAGAACAAGACCTTTAACTGGTCGATTCCAGTTGCCTTTGTTCTCTTGATGGCGACCATCATTGTCCCTGGATTTAACAAACTCTTCCATGTGTCTCATTTAAGCTTGACACAATGGTTAGCTGTTATGATTGGTTCGCTTTTGATTGTTGTTCTCGTTGAGATTGTCAAAGCCGTTCAACGTGCACTTGGAAAAGATAAAAACGCCATTTAAACATAAAAAAAGTCATCTTTGGATGGCTTTTTTTTGCGGGCAAAATAGACTGGGCATATTCCTTGAGGTAAGAGTGGATATTGAGAAACCAATAAGGAAAAGAACTGATTATTAAGATACTTACTGTAAGGTTTCTCATTTCAGAACTAAAGTGGTTACTTTTTTGAAATGAGAATAGTGCCGTCCTATTTTTATAATTTTAATATGATCATAGCTTGAGAAAATTCATGTTTAAGTTTTTTCTTTTTGTAGGCTTTAAATTCAGGAAGGTCTTTAATTCTGCGATAGCGTTTGTAGGGATCATAGCGCTTTGAAAAATCAAATTCGGGGAAATCTTCAAAAAATTGTTTGCAGAGCTCCCATTCTCTGACATAGCCTAAAGGTCTTGCATGATAGGTGATGGTGTCAATAGTTGTCGTTGGAATTCGGCGGTGGCTATGACCAAAAATGACATCTTTGACAGGATATTGTCTAAAAAGCTCGTGAAAGGCTTGGCTCCCTAAAAAAGCATTAAAGCGTTCAAAATAAGGGTGATGCAGGAGAAACTGACTGTGAGGAACAAAGTGCATGGCGATAATTAAGGGTTGATTTACACGCATGAGCTCTTGTTCCAGCTCTTGCAAAAGATTTTTGGTAATGGCTGGATCAGCTCCCATTCGTTGGAGGCGTCTATCAAACCAAAACAGTTTTTTGGTTTGGAGATGTTTTTGGGGAGAGAGAGTAGGAACAAAGCTGTAGTCATACCAGCCAGAAAAGGCAAGGAGTGTATGCTTTGAAAAAGGAATCTTTTGAAATTCAAAAGGTCTTATGGCTTCTTCTGATAGGCCCAGCATATCATGATTTCCTAAGCTAAAAGTCACAGGAAGCTGACATTGGAGTTGGGCTAAAAATTTTTGTGAGGTTTCTCCAAAGCCATTAGCAATATCTCCTGCTATATGGAGATGTTGAATGTTATGTTGCTGGAAAAGAGTGATCAGGGTCTCTAATTCATCTTCGCCGAAGTTGTTCGAATCAATATGTAAATCGGACATAAAAGCTACTGTTGTCATGCTACCAGTCTAGCATAAGAGCATCTTTTTTTCTAACAATTAGGTTACAAATGAATAGAAAAATACTGAAAATCAGCTGGATTGGCAGTGGTCAACCAGCAGATCTAATATTGGAAGGTGGGCAAATAGTGAAGGTTATGATATAATAGACTAGATACATAGAAAGAGGTACTTATGGACATTTCAGAAATTCGTCAAAAAATTGACGCAAATCGTGAAAAATTAGCTTCTTTCAGGGGGTCTCTTTGACTTAGAGGCGTTGGAAGAAGAAATTGCCATTTTAGAAAATAAAATGACAGAACCTGATTTTTGGGATGATAACATTGCTGCGCAAAAAACATCTCAAGAATTAAATGAACTCAAGCAGACCTATGAAAATTTCCATCAAATGGTGGATCTCTTTGATGAGTCAGAAATCTTACTGGACTTTTTGGCAGAAGACGATTCGGTCAAAGAAGAATTGATCGAGAAGTTGGAGGAGCTGGATAAACGTATGACCAGCTATGAGATGACCTTGCTATTGTCTGAACCCTATGACAATAATAATGCCATCCTAGAAATCCACCCAGGTTCAGGAGGAACAGAAGCTCAGGACTGGGGTGATATGCTCCTTCGGATGTATACTCGTTTTGGAAATGCTCATGGCTTCAAGGTTGAAGTCTTGGACTATCAGGCTGGAGATGAGGCTGGAATCAAGTCTGTGACCTTATCTTTTGAAGGGCCTCATGCATACGGCCTTCTTAAATCTGAAATGGGCGTTCACCGTTTGGTTCGGATCTCTCCATTTGACTCCGCTAAACGTCGTCATACCTCCTTTACATCCGTTGAAGTTATGCCAGAATTGGATGATACGATTGAGGTTGAAGTTCGAGACGATGATATTAAAATGGACACCTTCCGCTCTGGTGGAGCTGGTGGACAAAACGTCAATAAGGTTTCTACAGGGGTGCGCTTGACCCACATTCCGACAGGGATTGTTGTTGCTTCTACTGTGGACAGGACTCAGTACGGAAACCGTGATCGAGCAATGAAGATGCTTCAGGCCAAACTCTATCAATTAGAGCAAGAGAAAAAAGCAGCAGAAGTGGATTCTCTAAAAGGGGATAAAAAAGAGATCACCTGGGGAAGTCAAATCCGCTCCTATGTTTTTACCCCATACACCATGGTTAAGGATCACCGGACCAACTACGAAGTAGCGCAGGTGGACAAGGTGATGGATGGAGATATCGATGGCTTTATCGATGCCTACCTTAAATGGCGTCTCCAGTAATCTACATGGAATAACCCAGAAAAGAATGAAAGGAATTTCATTACATGTCAATGATTGAAATGAAAGATGTTGTCAAAAAATACGACAACGGGACAACAGCTCTTCGGGGAGTATCTGTTCGTATTGAACCAGGAGAATTTGCCTACATTGTAGGACCTTCTGGTGCAGGAAAGTCGACCTTTATTCGACTTTTATACCGTGAAGTAAAACACGATAAAGGAACACTGAAAGTTGCTGATTTTGATTTGGATAAAATCAAAAAACGTGATGTTCCAATGTTGCGACGCAATGTGGGAGTGGTTTTCCAAGATTATAAATTACTGCCAAAGAAGACTGTTTATGAAAATATTGCCTATGCTATGCAAGTTATTGGAGAGCGTCGTCGCAATATTAAAAAGCGCGTTATGGAAGTTTTGGATCTTGTTGGGTTGAAACACAAGGTCCGCTCATTCCCGAATGAATTGTCCGGTGGGGAGCAACAACGGATTGCGATTGCGCGAGCTATCGTCAATAATCCGAAAGTCTTGATTGCGGATGAGCCAACGGGTAACTTGGACCCAGATAATTCATGGGAAATCATGAATCTTTTGGAGCGAATTAATTTGCAAGGGACTACAGTATTGATGGCGACCCACAATAGTCAAATTGTAAATACTTTACGTCACCGTGTCATCGCGATTGAAAATGGTCGTGTAGTGCGTGATGAAGCGGAAGGAGAGTACGGATACGATGATTAGAAGATTTTTCCGACACTTAATCGAGTCGCTTAAAAGCTTGAAACGAAATGGTTGGATGACGATTGCAGCGGTCAGCTCAGTCATGATTACCCTTAGTTTGGTTGCTATTTTCGCCTCAGTTATTGCCAATACTATCAAGCTTTCAGATGATATTCAAAATAGTGTGCGGGTTGTAGTATACATGCGCAAAGATATTCAAGATCAGAGCGAGCAGATTGAAAAAGACGGTCAAACCGTGACCAATGAAAACTACCATAAGGTCTACGATGCTCTGACAGCCATGAAACATGTTGATAAGGTTGATTTTTCTAGCAAGGAAGAACAGTACGATAAACTGATCAAAACGGCTGGGAACAACTGGAAGATTTTTGATGGAGATGCCAATCCTCTCTACGATGCTTATTATGTAGAAACAACAGCTCCTAAATATGTAAAGCAAGTTTCGGCTGATGCCAAAAAAATTGAGGGAGTTTCTGAGGTTAAAGATGGTGGGGTAGATACCCAACGCTTGTTTGCTCTTGGAACCTTTATCCGAAACTGGGGATTGATCGGTGTAGCTTTATTGATCTTCATCGCAGTTTTCTTGATTTCGAATACCATTCGGATTACCATCATTTCACGTAGTCGTGAGATTAAGATTATGCGACTGGTAGGAGCAAAAAATGGCTATATTCGTGCCCCATTCCTTTTAGAAGGTGCTTGGATTGGTCTCTTGGGAGCCTTAGTTCCTTCAGTTTTGGTTTTTTATGTTTATAATGTTGTCTATACATCAATGAACAATAACTTGGCAGATCAAAACTTGTATCTCTATAGTCCACATGTCTTGGTACCGATTATGGTGGGTGGCCTCTTTGGATTAGGAATTTTGATCGGGGCGATTGGTTCTTCAATCTCTATGAGACGTTTTCTTAAGATATAATTAAAAAGCAAGTTCGCACTTGCTTTTTTGTATACTTTAATTATTACAAGAAGGATGATACAGAACTCTTTAGGATTGTCTAAAAAAGGGATTGAACATCTTCTCGTGACCAATAGAAGTTTCAGAGCCATGACCGGGATAGACAGTGTAGGAAGATGGAAGGGTAAAGAGTTCTTCTCTAATACTGCTAAGTAACTGTGCTGCGTTCCCTGTTGGAAGATCGGTCCGTCCAATGGTTTCGCGAAAAAGGGCGTCACCGGATAGAATCAGGTGATCCTCAGGAAAGACGATAGAGACCCCTCCTGCAGAGTGGCCTGGTGTCTCCAGAACATAAAAGTGGAAATCGGCTATTTGGTAATCAGAGCGAATGTCATAAAGGAAGTCTGCCTCCTTACATACAACATCTTCTAAATCTGCATGACGATCTAAACCAGATAAATTATCGACAGGAGAAGACAACCAACTGGCTTCTGCTGAATGGACATAAACAGGTGGGAAATGATAGGTCTGACGAACCTTTTCAAGACTCATAATATGATCGTAATGTGTATGGGTTAAAAGAATTGCTACGATTGGTTTACCGATGCGATCAATTTGTTTCTGAATAGCCGCCCAGTCGCTACCTGGATCGACAAGAATGAGGGAGTGTCCATTTTCAAGGTAGTAGGTGTTTTCATAAGCTATAGGATTAACAGTACGATAGATTTTCATAAGGACTCCTTTCTAGAATAGTGTATCAAATTGCAAAGAAAATAACTGGATTTAAGTCAGCCTCAAAGGAGAAAAAAATCTGCAGAGCTTGCTCAAACGTGATATAATTTTAAGTATTATGACAAGACAGAAACGGAAATATGCCATTGTGGACCTGGAAGCGACCAGTGCTGGAAGTAATGCTAAGATCATTCAGGTTGGGATTGTCATCATCGAAGATGGAAGGATTACGCAATCCTATGAGACGGATGTGAATCCCCATGAGCGATTGGATGAGCATATCAAACAATTGACTGGCCTGACAGATGCTCGCTTACGAAAAGCTCCAGAGTTTGCACAAGTGGCAAAAGAAATTTTTGAATTAATAGAAGATGCCGTCTTTGTGGCCCATAATGTCAAATTTGATGCGAATTTATTGGCAGAAGCGCTCTTTTGGGAAGGATTTGAGCTAACGACTCCTCGGATTGATACGGTTGAATTGTCTCAAATTTTCTATCCGACTTTAGAACGCTACAATTTAGGAGCGCTTGCGGCTGAACTGGAAATTGAGTTGCACCATGCTCACTCCGCTCTAGCGGATGCTATGGCAACGGCCCAGCTGCTGTTGAAATTGAGAGAAAAAATTGCGAGCTTACCAAGAGGATTGATCGAAAAACTTCTTTCGATGGCAGATTGTTTGATTTATGAATCACGACTCTTAATAGAAGATGCGCTTGAAGACAGTAGTCTTTTTTTACCAGCTCATTTAGTAGAAGTTCATGGTCTCTATCTGCGCAAGCCACAGCAGTTTTTAGAAAGTCGTCATTTGTCTGAACAGTTTGAACTCAATATGCAGCTGTTGGGAATGGAAGCTTATCCAGAGCAGAGAGAATTTGTTGCCTATATCGAGGATAGTTTGCAACAGCCACTTCCAAGTTTTATCGAAGCGCCAACGGGTATTGGGAAGACCTATGCCTATCTATTAACGCTTTTGGCCAAAACCTCCAAAAGCATTCTTGTCAGTGTTCCAACTAAAATTCTTCAGGATCAAATTATGAAGAAGGAAGGAAAGACCATCCAAGATCTTTTCCAAATTCCCTTTCATAGCCTGAAAAGTCCCAAGGATTACATCCAACTCGATAAATTTTATGAGGCTTTACAGAGTGAGTCAGATAATGGGATGATTCGACGCTTTAAAATGCAACTCTTGGTTTGGCTGACGATGACAGAAACGGGAGAGTTCAGTGAAATTGGCCAACTCTATCGTCATCTTCATTTTGTTTCTGAGATATGCCACGACGGCCAATTGTCGAAGCGTTCACTTTTTTATCAGGAAGATTTTTGGCGTCTCGGCCAGGAAAAAGTGAAAACCGGCCGAGTGATTCTGACCAATCATGCCTATCTGTTAACCCGTCTAGAAGATGATAAGAGTCTACTTCAAGAATCTGTTCTGGTAGTGGATGAAGCGCAAAAACTCTTCTTTGCTTTAGAGCAATTTTCACAAAGAGAAGAAAACTTGCAATCTCTTCTTCTAAGCTTGCAACACGCCATCGAAGAGGAGAAAGATCTTCTGCAGCGACGGTTGCTGGAGAGTATTCAATTTGAACTAAATGCCTGCTCAAAAGAAGTCCTACAAGGAAAAGCAGCGATCTTATCAGATCAAACGGTGGCAAAAATTCGACAGGATGTATCGGAATTAAAAAACGAATCTCTAGAGAATCTAAGGGAATTGTTTGATGAGCGCTACCAAACCTTTTGGATGGATAAAGAAGTGGTTGAAAGCCACCAGATTCTTCGTCTCCATGGTGGAGTTGAGGACTTACTATCCTTTAAGGAGTTTGTGCCTGAAGAGGTGCCCGTGCTCTTTGTATCAGCGACGATCGCTATCAGTAAAAAGGTGCATTTACCTGCTCTTTTAGGATACCAAGAGCAGCAAATTTACCGGGTGCCAATAACAGTCAAACAACACCAGGAATTGTTGGTGCCGATAGATTTCCCAGATGTCGTTTCTTTATCTTCCGTGGAGTATGCAGGAGAGATTTGTCAGCTCATCGATGAACTCCTTCCTCTAAGAAAACCAATTTTTCTTTTATTTACCTCAAAAGAATTGTTACTGGAGACGTCAAACGCATTGAAGTTTCCTCATTTGGCCCAGTATCGAAATGGAGATGCAGCTAATATTAAGCGACGATTTGACCGAGGAGAAAGCTCTATTTTATTGGGAACAGGAAGCTTCTGGGAGGGAGTCGATTTTTCCCAACAAAAAGAAGTGATTCAAATGATCACGCGCCTTCCTTTTGATAACCCCAAAGATTACATGGTTCAAAAACTGAATACCCAACTCAGAGAACAGGGGAAAAATCCCTTTTATGACTATAGCCTTCCGGTTGCGATTTTAAGATTAAAACAGGCTATTGGGAGAACCAGCCGTTTTCAAGACCAGGAATCGTTGGTCCTCTTATTGGACCAGCGGGTGGTGACCAAACGATATGGAAAACAAATTATAGATGGTTTGCAACAAGTGCTACCCCTTCACACGACAGTGAGAGAGCGGCTTGTTGAGCAAGCAGCTGAGTTTTTTGAAAGGAATTGAGAGAATGAAAAATAAGGGATTTGGACTAGCAATTGCATTTGTACTGGCTCTTTGTGCCATGTTTTTGGGAAATTTCTTTCCCATCATTGGCTCCAGTGTCTTTGCTTTGATTTTAGGAATTGTCCTCAATGAATTAGTAGATTTACCAGAGAATTCACGACCAGGACTGAACTGGTCCGGTAAGAAATTATTGCAGTATTCGATTATCTTTATGGGATTTAGCTTGCCGATTGCGACGGTTGCCTCTACAGGCTTGTCTTCTTTGAAGATTAGTCTGCCAACGATAACAGTTGCCTTTCTGGCAGCGATTATCTTTGGGAAAGTCTTCCATCTGAAATCTCATCTACGGACCTTAATTGGGTTTGGAACAGCTATTTGTGGTGGATCTGCTATCGCAGCAGCTGCGCCGATCATTGAAGCAGACGAAGAGGAAATTGCCTTATCTATGTCAACCATCTTCTTCTTCAACATTTTGGCTGTCTTTATCTTTCCAGTATTAGGGCATATATGGCATATGTCTAATTTTCAATTTGGCCTCTGGTCAGGAACAGCCATTAACGATACGTCATCTGTTGTAGCAGCAGCGTTTTCCTACAGTAAAGCGGCGGGTGAAATGGCTACAATTGTTAAGTTAACACGAGCTCTTATGATTGTACCGGTCTGTTTGGGCTTGATCGGTTTAAAATGGTATCGGAGTAAACAACAAGGAAGAAACAAAGGAATGTTAAAAAAAATTATTCCTTGGTTCATCATCTGGTTTATTGTGGCTTCTATCCTTTCATCTATCGGCTTGGTACCTAAAGTGGTTCTTCCTTACCTAAAGGACCTTTCTCACCTCTTTATGGCCATGGCCTTAGTCGGAATCGGAAGCAAGGTTTCTTGGAAACAGTTCCGTGCAGCAGGAGCAGCCCCCCTTCTGGTAGGTTTGATTGCTTGGTTTTGTGTAGCCGGATCTAGCTTAATTCTACAGATGCTATTCTACTAAATTATTTACCATTCTAACAGAAAGGAACGTGAATGAAGAAAAATCATTTTTGGGATATCCACCTGGATTATTCGATCATTGGGATTGTTCTCACCCTTCTCATGATTGGGATTTTATCTGTTTATGTAGCAGTTTCTCATGACTATCCCCAAATGGTCTGGTCTTTTTTGGGACAACAATTGGCTTGGATTGGTATGGGGTGTGTTGTTTGCTTGATTGTCACGATATTTAGCACGAAATTTCTATGGAAAATCACTCCCTTTCTTTACCTACTTGGCTTGATCTTGATGGTCCTTCCTCTTATCTTTTATAATCCAAACTTGGTAGCTTCAACAGGAGCTAAAAACTGGGTGGCTTATGGAAACATCACCTTATTTCAGCCTTCAGAATTTATGAAAATTCCTTTCATTCTAATGCTGTCACGCTCCATTGTCCGATTTTTACAACGAAATAAGGGGCGTGAGCGCTGGTTGCGACAAGATTGGCTTTTGATTCTAGAGTTGACGATCTATACGATTCCTGTCTTTGCCTTATTGGCTCTCCAACAGGATTTGGGAACAGCCTTAGTATTTTTGGCGATCTTTGCTGGCTTAGTCCTGATTTCAGGAGTTTCTTGGAAAATCATTTTACCAGTGGTCTTGTTCATTGTTGGAGGCCTTGCTGGCTTTCTCTTCCTCTTTTTATCAGAAGGTGGTCGTGCTTTTCTTCACCAGCAATTAAGAATGCCAACCTACCAAATCAATCGGATTTTGGCTTGGTTAAATCCTTTTGATTACGCACAAACGACAACCTACCAGCAAGCGCAAGGACAGTTGGCTATTGCTAGTGGGGGCGTGTCAGGCCAGGGATTTAATGTTTCCAATTTATTAGTTCCTGTGCGGGAAAGTGATATGATTTTTACAGTAATAGCAGAAGATTTTGGTTTTGTTGGCTCACTTGTGCTTCTGATTTTATACGTTTTTTTGATTTATCGAATTTTAAAAATCACCCTCCAGTCCAATAACCAGTTTTATACCTATATTTCCATTGGATTTATTATGATGCTGGTCTTTCATATTTTTGAAAATGTCGGAGCAGTGACTGGTCTTCTCCCCTTGACGGGGATTCCCCTCCCCTTTATCTCACAAGGTGGATCGTCTATTATTAGTAATCTAATTGGTGTTGGACTGGTTCTCTCAATTTACAATCATAGTAGCAAAAAGAAAGAGCCAGAGGAAGGGGTGCCAATCCGTAAAAAAGTTGTCCTTAAGAGGGCGCAATAGAAAGAAGGAATCTAGATGAAAAAAGTAGCAACTATTTTAGCAAACGGTTTTGAAGAAATTGAAGCTTTGACCATTGTCGATGTTTTGAGACGAGCTGGTATCGACTGTGACCTCATTGGTATGGAAGAAACGGTCACAGGTTCTCATCAGATCACTGTGGAAGTAGACCGCCTCTGGAATGGAGACCTGTCAGATTATGATGGAATCTTCTTACCAGGTGGGATGCCAGGAGCCGCAAATTTGCGGGATAATCCGGAATTGATTGCAGCCCTTCAAGAAGAAAGTAGGAAGGGAAAAATCATCTCTGCGATTTGTGCAGCACCAATTGTCTTGGCGCGTGCCGGCCTCTTAAAAGAAAAAAACTATACGTGTTACGATGGTTTTGAAGAAGAGATTCAAGATGGGCACTATCAGAAAGAAACAGTGGTGAAAGACGGTAATCTCCTGACCAGTCGTGGTCCTTCAACTGCTCTTGCCTTAGCATATGCCTTGGTAGAGCAATTTGGAGGAGATGCCCAAAACCTTCGTAAAGGAATGCTCTATCAAGACGTCTTTGGAGATGCTTAAAAGAGCTCTTTTGGACACCATTTTTTCTGGTGAAAGATCACATTCTATGACGGAAAATGACTTCTCTTTGGTTTAAAATGAAATGACCGTAAAAAATGGCTAAAATCCCCCTAAATGAGGGTTTTAGCTTATTTTTTTTGTCCATTTGTGGTATAATATTGACTATGAATTATCATGATTTTATATGGGATCTTGGTGGGACGCTATTGGATAATTACGAAACGTCCACAAATGCCTTTGTAGCGACATTGAAGGACTTTCACATCCAAGCCGATCATGATTCTGTTTATGCAGCATTAAAAATCTCAACACAGGATGCAATTCAAACTTTTGCACCTCATATTTCCAATTTTCGTACGGAATACAAGAAAAAAGAAGCCTTAGGCTTGCAAGAGCCAGTCTTATTTGAGGGGGCAAAAGAGTTACTAGCAGAGATACAAGCACATGGAGGACGCCATTTTTTGATATCTCATCGGGATCGCCAAGTTCTGACCCTCATTGAACAGACAGGCATTGCCCCCTTCTTTACGGAGATTGTAACAGCAGACGAGGGATTTCCTCGAAAACCAGATCCAGCCTCTATGCTTTATTTGAAGGAAAAATATGGCATTCAAGATGGTTTGGTCATCGGAGATCGTCCGATCGATATAGAAGCTGGGGAGGCTGCAGGGCTTTCGACCTATTTATTTGATTCCATGCCACACTTACACCAGTTTATATTTGAATAGAAAAGGGAAATTATGACAGAGGATAAACAGCAAGAAAATCAAGCACAAGAATATGACGCCAGTCAGATTCAGGTCTTGGAAGGACTAGAAGCCGTTCGGATGCGTCCGGGGATGTATATTGGATCTACCTCAAAAGAAGGTCTTCATCATCTGGTCTGGGAAATCGTAGATAACTCGATTGACGAAGCCTTAGCCGGTTTTGCTAGCCATATTGAAGTTTTCATTGAAGCAGATAATTCTATCACGGTTGTCGATGATGGTCGTGGGATCCCAGTGGATATCCAAGAAAAGACAGGTCGACCTGCCGTTGAAACTGTCTTTACCGTGCTTCACGCGGGAGGAAAATTCGGCGGAGGCGGCTACAAGGTTTCTGGTGGTCTTCACGGGGTCGGGTCATCCGTTGTGAATGCCCTCTCCACATCCCTCGATGTTCGCGTCTATAAAAATGGCAGTATCTATTACCAAGAGTATCGACGTGGACACGTTGTGGATGATTTGAAAGTTATCGGGGAGACAGATCGGACAGGGACAACTGTTCACTTTATTCCAGACCCAGAAATCTTCACGGAAACCACCGAGTATGATTTTGAAAAATTAAATAAACGGATTCAAGAACTAGCCTTTTTGAATCGTGGCTTGCGTATTTCTTTGACGGATAAGCGAGAAGGCCTGGAGCAAGAAAAGCATTACCACTACGAAGGTGGGATCTCTAGTTACGTCGAATACATCAATGAAAACAAGGATGTCATCTTTGAAAAACCAATCTACACAGATGGTGAAATGGATGATATTACAGTTGAAGTAGCTATGCAATATACCACAGGCTACCATGAGACGGTCATGAGTTTTGCGAATAACATTCATACCCATGAAGGTGGGACGCATGAACAGGGCTTCCGTACAGCTCTCACTCGTGTGGTCAATGATTATGCTAAGAAAAATAAGCTCTTAAAAGAAAACGAAGACAATCTAACTGGGGAGGATGTTCGAGAAGGCTTAACAGCAGTTATCTCGGTTAAACATCCTAATCCACAGTTTGAAGGACAAACCAAGACCAAACTTGGAAATTCAGAAGTTGTTAAAATTACCAATCGACTCTTTAGTGATGCCTTTTCTGATTTCCTTTTGGAAAATCCACAAATTGCTAAGAAAATCGTCGAAAAAGGGATTTTAGCGGCCAAAGCTCGGGTGGCTGCTAAGCGAGCGCGTGAGGTGACCCGTAAGAAATCGGGGCTTGAGATTTCCAACCTACCTGGTAAATTGGCAGATTGTTCTTCAAATAATCCACAAGAAACAGAACTCTTTATCGTCGAAGGGGATTCAGCCGGAGGATCTGCAAAATCCGGTCGGAATCGGGAATTTCAAGCGATTCTCCCAATTCGTGGTAAAATTTTGAACGTTGAAAAAGCAAGTATGGACAAAATTCTAGCCAATGAAGAAATTCGTAGCCTATTTACAGCAATGGGAACTGGATTTGGTGCAGAATTTGATGTTACAAAAGCGCGTTATCAAAAATTAGTGATCATGACCGATGCTGATGTCGATGGCGCTCATATCCGAACTCTTCTATTGACCTTGATCTATCGCTATATGAAACCAGTCTTGGAAGCGGGATATGTTTATATCGCGCAGCCACCGATCTATGGGGTCAAAGTGGGTAGTGAAATTAAAGAATATATCCAACCAGGTGCTAACCAAGAAGCAGAATTAGCTGCAGCCTTGGAACGCTATTCAGAAGGTCGCTCAAAACCAACTATCCAACGATACAAAGGTCTTGGAGAAATGGATGATCACCAACTGTGGGAAACAACTATGAACCCTGAACATCGTTTGATGGCGCGTGTATCTGTAGATGATGCTGCTGAAGCAGATAAAATTTTTGATATGTTGATGGGAGATCGAGTAGAACCCCGTCGTGAGTTTATCGAAGAAAACGCTGAATATAGTACACTCGATGTATAAAATTCAACGAACGCTTCCCATTAATGGATATTTTATGGTATAATTACTAGGATTACGTTCAAGTAATACGATGAAGGAGTTTTTATATGTCTAGTGGACTAATTATTCTCATCATTGTTGTAGCCCTCATCTTAATTGTAGGATATGTGGTTGCAGTGATTTTGAGAAAACGGAACGAAGCCTTACTGGCTGCACTGGAAGAAAGAAAAGAAAAGTTATACAACCTTCCAGTCAACGATGAAGTAGAGGCTGTGAAAAACATGCATTTGATTGGTCAAAGTCAAATTGCATTTCGTGAATGGAATCAAAAATGGGTAGATTTATCCTTAAATTCATTTGCTGATATTGAAAACAATTTGTTTGAAGCGGAAGGCTTTAATAATTCATTCCGTTTCATGAAGGCCAAACAAGCCATCAATAATATCGAGAGTCAGATCCAGCTAATTGATGAAGATATCAAGTCGATCCGCCAAGCCCTCTCTGATCTTGAAGAACAAGAGCAAAAGAATAGTGGCCGTGTGGTTCATGCCTTGGATATGTTTGAGAATCTACAAAAAGAAGTAACTTCAGATGTAGATCGCTATGGTAGTGCTCTTTCTGAGATCGAAAAGCAAGTCGGCAATATTCAGTCTGAGTTTTCACAATTTGTGACTTTAAATTCCTCAGGAGATCCTGTTGAAGCAGCTGAAATCCTTGATACAGCTGAGAGTCACATCGTAGCATTGACACACATTGTTGAACGTGTACCAGAGATTGTCTCAGCTCTTCAGGCAAAACTTCCAGATCAATTAGAAGATTTGGAAAGTGGTTACCGTAAACTTTTGGAATCAGGTTATCATTTCACAGAAACCGACATAGAATCTCGTTTCCAACAATTGCATGCTTCTCTAAAGAATAACATGTCAAATGTGTCAGCTCTTGAATTAGACAATGCTATTTACGAAAATGAACAAATTCAAGAAGAAATTGATGCTTTGTATCACATCTTTACCCGTGAAATTGAATCACAAAAGGTTGTGAAAAAGTTGGTGAAACAACTGCCTGGTTATTTGAAACATGCAAAAGATAACAACAGCAACCTTGCAGCAGAAGTGGAACGTCTTGGTAAAACATTCGTCTTGAATGAATCTTTTAGCCAACAGTTAAAAGAGTTAGAAGCTGAGCTATCTTCACAAGAAGATGTGGTTGAGGATGCTTTGAAAGATTCATCTGAAACTCAAAAAGCTTATTCAATCTTGAAAGAAGAGCTAGAAGCAATCGAGGCTCGTTTGAAAGAAATTGAAGATGAACAAATCAACTTAAATGATTCTCTTTCAAAAATTGAGAAGGATGATGCTAACGCTCGCCAAAAAGCGAATATCTATGCGAATCGATTGCATGCGATCAAACGCTATATGGACAAGCGTAACTTGCCAGGAATCCCTCAAGAATTCTTGGAATTATTCTTCACAGCAAGCAATAATACAGAAGCTTTGATGGATGAATTAGAAGGCGAAAAGATTAACATTGAATCAACCAATCGTTTGTTAGAGATTTTGACTAATGATATGAATGAATTGGAAGAAGCAACGTATCGAATTGTACAAAATGCTACTTTAACGGAGCAATTGTTGCAATATTCAAATCGCTATCGTTCATTTGATGATCATGTTCAAGCAGCTTTTGATGAGTCACTTTATATTTTCGAAAGAGAATATGACTATGCGGCTTCCTTTAAAGTGATCTCAGATGCTTTAGAGATGGTAGAAGCTGGAGTGACTGATCGCTTTGTAACTTCATATGAAAAAACAAGGGAGCAAATTCGCTTCTAATAACAGAAAAATGACCTTTTAGGAGGTCATTTTTTTACAATCTTCAAATGATCAGTGAAACTTGAAATTTAAACCCTATTTTTGTATAGTAAGGAAGAAATATGAAAGGAAAGCGATGAAAGAAATAACAGGCCTTCTCGTTATGGATGTAGATGGAACCTTGATCCGACAGGAAGGGATTGATCTACTAGCTCAAGTTGCTGGAGTGGGGGAAAAAGTTGCAAAGATTACAGCACAAGCAATGAATGGAAAGTTAGATTTTGCAACATCTTTAGAGGCGCGTGTCGCTTTATTGAAAGGATTAGAGACCTCTATCTTTCCGAAAATTTTGGAGCAGATTGAAGTCACACCGGGAGCAGATCGCTTGATCACAGAACTTCATAAAAGGAGTTACAAGGTTGGCCTTGTTTCAGGGGGATTTCATGAAGTCATCGATCCCATTGCGAGGTCTTTAGGAATTGATCTAGTCCGAGCCAACCGTTTGCAGACTTCTGATGGCCGTTTGACAGGGGAAGTCCTCGGTGAAATTGTGACTCCTGAAATGAAAAAAGAGTCCCTCCTGACATGGGCGAGAGAAAATCATGTCCCAAGAAGTCAGACGATTGCTATGGGAGATGGTGCCAATGATCTTCTGATGATTGAAACAGCTGGTATCGGGATTGCCTTTATGGCAAAGCCAATCGTAGCTGAGCGAGCCCCATATCGTATCGAGAAGAGGGATTTAAGCCTTGTTCTTGAAATTTTAGACAAGTATAGAAAGGAAACAGCATGCATATCTTATTAGCACCGGATTCATTTAAAGAATCATTATCTGCCAAACAAGTAGCAGAAGCCTTGAAAAAAGGATTTCAAGAGGCTCTACCAGATGCGACTTTTGACCTCCTTCCCATAGGAGATGGTGGCGAAGGGACCATGGAAACCCTAGCTGGAGTTCTGGATGTAACGGAGTACCAAACTCAAGTAACAGGACCATTTGGACAGCCCGTTTCAATGTCTTACTATCAAAAAGATGAGATGGCTTTTTTTGAGATGGCTTCACTTGTCGGTTTAGGCTCCATTCCAGTTGAAAAACGAAATCCTCTTGAACTAGAAACACGAGGGATTGGTGAGCTCATTTTGCAATTGGTTGACCAGGGGGTTAAAACGATCTGTGTGGGAATTGGTGGTTCTGCAACGAATGATGGTGGGATTGGGATGGCAGCCGGATTAGGGGTAGACTTCTATGATGAACAAGGCCATCTGCTTCGTCCTGTCGGGGCTTCGCTCGGTCGTGTGGCTAGAATAGATACCAGTGCGGTTCCAAAAGCTTTAGAAGACATCGACCTGCAAGTCTTAACGGATGTAACCAATCCTCTTTGTGGCAGTCAAGGAGCGACCTATATCTTTGGTGGGCAAAAGGGATTGAATCCCCTTCTGTTTCCAGCTATTGATCAGGCTATGCAGGGGTTTTACCAATTAGTAGATGCACGAATATTGTCCATGGCTGGCACCGGAGCTGGAGGTGGCATGGCTGCTGGCTTGGTCGCTTTTGCGGGAGGTCAGATTTCATCTGGAATTGAGAAAAGTCTCGATTTGATTGACTTTGATCACAAAGTACAAAAAGCTGATCTAATCGTTGTTGGGGAAGGTAGGATGGATCTCCAATCCCTTTCTGGCAAAGCTCCTGTTGGGGTGGCCAAACGAACACCAAAAAAGATACCAGTGATAGCCATTTGTGGTAGCTTAGCAGAGGATTTGCCTACGTTTCCTAGTCAAAACATTGATGCTGCCTTCTCTATCGTACCTGGGCCTTGTGAGGTAGCAGATGCACTCGCTCATGCTGAAAGAAATCTGATTTCCTGCGCTCGAAATATAGGGAACCTTTTGAAAATGAAAGCAAACTAAAAAACCAATGGAAAGGAGATGTTCCCTTCCATTGGTTTTTCTTTAGCTAAAGAGACGTTGCCAAAATGATTTCTTTTCTGGACTGGCAGTCTCTTTTTTCTTTTCAAATAAATTTGGATACTGGAGACTCATGTCTGTTGGTGAAATTCCAGATGGGTGGTCAGTATGGATGATGAGACCAAATGGAGAATGGCGACAGTCATCCGAAACGATGCTTGCCACAAGACCAAGATCCTTGGTTTTTTCAAATATTGTAGCTGGCTGCTTTCATCTAAAGCTGGGGAGATCTTGACCAAAACAGGATGAAAGCGCTCTGAAATATCAGTGAGGATTGTCGAATACTGCTCCAGGTACATCATGTCCCTTGCCTCCTCCAAAGTGCATGAAGCAATCACTCGCTCCTCATAAGTCTCCAAAAATCGGCGCTGCTCATCCGGATTGAATCGAGTAGGACCAGCAGCTTTTTCTAAAATTGTTTTATTAATATCTGTCATAAGCTTAGTATAGCATAAAGCACAGAAGAAGAATAGAAGAATGCGAAAAAATTAAATAAGGAGGGAAATGGAAGGAAAAAAGAAAGTGGAACCGTTTTCTTGTTAAAAACTTCTCAATTTTCGTAGATTTCCTTGTTTTTTCTTGAAAAAATAGCCTAATTACGATATGATAGAGGAGTAAAAAATATAACTCAATAAGGAGAGTAAGAAATGTCAATTATTACTGATGTTTACGCTCGCGAAGTCCTAGACTCACGCGGTAACCCAACACTTGAAGTAGAAGTTTATACTGAATCAGGTGCTTTCGGACGTGGTATGGTTCCATCAGGAGCTTCTACTGGTGAACACGAAGCTGTAGAACTTCGCGACGGTGACAAATCTCGTTACGGTGGTCTTGGAACTCAAAAAGCTGTTGACAATGTAAACAACATCATTGCTGAAGCAATCATCGGCTACGATGTTCGTGACCAACAAGCTATTGACCGTGCAATGATCGCTCTTGACGGTACTCCTAACAAAGGTAAATTGGGAGCTAACGCAATCCTTGGTGTGTCTATCGCTGTGGCTCGTGCTGCTGCTGACTACCTTGAAATCCCACTTTACAGCTACCTTGGTGGATTCAACACTAAAGTTCTTCCAACTCCAATGATGAACATCATCAATGGTGGATCTCACTCAGATGCTCCAATCGCTTTCCAAGAATTCATGATCGTACCTGCTGGTGCACCTACATTCAAAGAAGCTCTTCGTTGGGGTGCTGAAATCTTCCACGCACTTAAGAAAATCCTTAAAGGTCGTGGTCTTGAAACTGCCGTTGGTGACGAAGGTGGATTCGCTCCTCGTTTCGAAGGAACTGAAGATGGTGTAGAAACTATCATCGCTGCTATCGAAGCTGCTGGTTATGTTCCAGGTAAAGACGTATTTATCGGATTTGACTGTGCATCATCAGAATTCTACGATAAAGAACGTAAAGTTTACGATTACACTAAATTCGAAGGTGAAGGAGCTGCTGTCCGCACTGCTGCTGAACAAATCGACTACCTTGAAGAATTGGTAAACAAATACCCAATCATCACTATCGAAGATGGTATGGATGAAAACGACTGGGACGGATGGAAAGCTCTTACTGAACGTCTTGGTGGTAAAGTTCAATTGGTTGGTGACGACTTCTTCGTAACAAACACTTCTTACCTTGAAAAAGGTATCGAAGAAGGTGCTGCTAACTCAATCCTTATCAAAGTTAACCAAATCGGTACTCTTACTGAAACATTCGACGCTATCGAAATGGCGAAAGAAGCTGGTTACACTGCCGTTGTATCACACCGTTCAGGTGAAACTGAAGATTCAACAATCGCTGACATCGCAGTTGCAACAAACGCAGGACAAATCAAGACTGGTTCACTTTCACGTACAGACCGTATCGCTAAATACAACCAATTGCTTCGCATCGAAGATCAACTTGGTGAAGTAGCTGAATACCGTGGATTGAAATCATTCTACAACTTGAAAAAATAATCTAGTTTACTAGACTAGAAAGGTCCTTGAGTTTTCTCAAGGATCTTTTTTGCGATCAGCTCAAACAAAAACTCCTCAACTAAAGTGTTGAGGAGTAGTTCTATTAGAACAAGCCTTTGATTTTGTCCAAGGCACCGCTGACCATTTCATTTCCAGAAACAAGCCCTTTGGCTTGTTCAAGATAGTCACCGAGGTTGTCTTTGTTGTCATCAACAAATTTTTTTGCAGCGTCGAAATCCTTCTTTTCGATCATTTCTTTAACTTGGTTAAATAAGTCCAATGGATTCATGTTATGGCTCCTAAAATATAAGTTGTGAAGTCAGGCTCGCACCTTTTTCACATCTATTCAATCATTTTTTTAGAGGTTTGACAACTAAAACGACTTAATGAAAAACCGTACAAACGGCCTCTGGGACATAGAAGTCGTCGGATAAAAGGGTCAATTTTCCGCTAGCAGAATCTCGTTTGAAGACGGTGGCATTAGGTGAATCTTGATGGGCTACGATCAAATAGTTTTGATCAGGACTAAGCGTGAAATCACGTGGATTGAGGCCTTGACTTGGAACAATTTCAATGAGTTCTAGGCTACCATCAGCCACAACTTTGAAGACAGCGATGGAATTGTGAGCACGGTTAGAAGCATAGAGGAATTTTCCATCAGTTGAGAGCTTGATCGCAGAAGCCCATTTTTGGCCATCGTAGTCTGATGGAAGAGTAGAGAGAGTTTGGAAGTGTTCGAATTCACCCATACCGTCATAAAAGAGTACATCGATCGTAGCATTTAATTCATTGATGAGATAGGCAGTCTTATAGTGGGGATGAAAGACCAAGTGACGAGGCCCTGCACCTGGAGTTGTTTGATATTGATTGATCAGGGTTAGTTTTCCTTCCTCACTGACATCATAGACATGCAAACTATCTGTTCCTAGGTCACACGTGATTAAGTACTGATCTGGCGTAAGGTCTGCATAGTGGGTATGTGGACTTGCTTGATTGGCATGGGGACCACTTCCTTGGTGGGTGTCTTGATCGACAAAGGACAAATGTCCATCTGCCTCTAGCTTATATACGAGAACTTGGCCTTTGTGATAGTTGGCTCCATAGACCAGTTGACGCTTGTCATCGACAGAGACATAGCAGAGTGGAGCCCCCTCTTCAACAACGTGATTGAGTGGCAGAAAATCAGCTGTAAAGCTTGCGATTCCTCCTTTACCCTCTTCAGCTCCGACACTGTAGAGGTTGCCTTTTTCAGAAAAAGCGATATAGGTTGGATTGGGCTCAGCTGCCACTAGTTCAAGTTGGCTCAATGCTCCTGTTTCAGGGTCAAATTGTGCCTTGTAAATTCCTTTAGATTCTTTTTTGGTATAGGTACCGAAATAAATTGTTTGAGACATAGGTCACCTCGTAAGATTTGTTAGGTTTATTATATCAAAGGTCCTATTGGAAGGCAATTGCTAGTTGAAAAGGCGAGGGCCTTTCTTTCTTATTTTGCTAGTTTTTTCGTAACTTCACGCTCAAAAAATGCTAAAATAGAAACAGATTGAAATGAAAAGGAGTTCTCTGTGGATAATAAAGAAAAACAGTTTAGTATGTCCTGGTTTTTTAGATGGTTTTTAGACAACAAGGCCATTACCGTATTTTTAGTTACCCTGCTGTTGGGCTTGAACCTTTTGGTTTTGAGTAAAATCACCTTTATTTTTATTCCTATTTTTGAGTTTGCAGGAGCAGTCATGCTGCCTGTCATTATTTCTGGTTTGCTCTATTACCTGCTCAACCCCATTGTTGACTTCCTTGAAAGAAAAGGACTCAAGCGGATTTTTGCGATTTCCTTAGTCTTTTTCTTGATTGCAGTGCTTTTAATCTGGGGTCTAGCTGTAGTGATTCCAGCTGTCCAACGACAAGTGGTGAGTTTCTTTCATAACCTGCCAACTTATTTGGAAAAGGCCAATGCAACCATCGATGATTTTCTAGATAATCGCGTCTCTTCTGATATCAAACCCCAGCTAGATGAGATCACCAAGGAATTGTCTGCAAACATTACTTCTTGGGCCAGTTCGATCTCTGGGCGGGCTGTCAATTGGGTCAGCAACTTGATCGGAGTGGCTTCGCAAGTCATTGTTGCCTTGATCATCATGCCTTTTATTGTCTTTTATCTTCTTCGAGATGGAAAAAATTTAAAGGGCCACATTGTTCGCTTCTTACCGACTAAGATTCGTAAATCGGCTGAGCAAGTTCTCTCAGATGTCAATACCCAACTCTCCAACTACGTTCGAGGGCAAATTACGGTAGCCATTGTCGTTGCTATTATGTTCATCGTCTTCTTTAAGATCATTGGCTTGCGCTATGCGGTGACACTGGGGATCTCTGCGGGGATCTTGAATTTGATCCCTTACTTGGGTAGTTTCTTAGCCATGTTACCTGCCTTAGTATTGGGATTGGTAGCAGGACCAGAGATGTTTATCAAGGTCTTGATTGTATTTGCAGTGGAGCAAACCATTGAAGGACGTTTTGTATCACCTTTGGTTTTGGGAAGCCAGTTAAATATCCATCCAATTACCATTTTATTCGTGCTCTTGACGTCAGGATCTATGTTTGGAATCTGGGGAGTTTTCCTTGGAATTCCAGTCTATGCATCTGCTAAGGTGGTGATCGGAGCTATCTTTGAATGGTATAAGGTCGTCAGTGGCTTGTATGAAGAACATAATGAAGTAGAAGAGGAAACACACAGTGAGTCATAGTCAACAAATGGTAGAGGCTCTCGATCGGCAGGAGCTAGAAGAGGCAGAAGTTCAATTTCAACAGGCTTTGTTAGAAGATAGTGAAGCACAATTATTGGATTTAGGTCAATATCTTGAAAGTATGGGTTTTTACCCTCAGGCAAAAGAAATCTATGAACAGATTGCAGAAACCTATCCAGAAGTATATCTGAGTTTGGCAACCATCCTTGCAGAGGAAGGCCAAACAGAAGAGGCCTTTGCTTATTTAGAAGAAATTGGACCTGAATCAAACTGGTATGTGGCCAGTCTCTTGGTCAAGGCAGATCTTTATCAGCTGGAAGGCCTAGCAGATGTGGCGCGTGAAAAATTAGTTGAAGCTGCTCATTTGTCTGATGATCCGATCATTCAATTAGGGCTAGCTGAAATTGATCTGGAATTGGAACGCTATCAAGAGGCTATCCAAGAGTATGCCCAGTTAGACAATCGGGAGATTTTGGAAGCAACAGGAATTTCCACCTATCAACGAATTGGTTTTGCCTACGCCAATCTTGGTAAGTTTGAAGCAGCTGTTCCCTTCTTAGAGAAAGCTCTGGAGATTGAGTTTGATGACCAGATTGCTTACGAATTAGCGACCTTATTGTCTGACCAAGAAGAATTCCAAAAAGCCCTGATCTACTACAAACAAATTGATACCTTGTCGCCTGATTTTGAGGGCTATGAGTATGGTTATGCCTTGGCTTTACAGGCTGAAAATGACCGTGAAAAAGCGCTTGAGATTGCTAAACAAGGGATCCAGAAGAATCCCTTTGATGCTCAATTGAAACTGCTTGCTTCTCAGCTTTCCTATGAACTCCACCAGCCTGAACAGGCAGAAGCTTATCTATTAGAGGCTAAAGAAGTAGCAGATGATCTCGAAGAGATTGCTCTTCGACTGACCACCCTTTATTTGGAACAGGAACGCTTTGACCAAGTCTTGGCTTGGCAAAATGAAGAAGTCGAAACGGTTGTCACTCGGTGGAACATTGCTCGTGCTTTTGCTGCCTTGGAGAAAACAGAAGAGGCCGTCTCAGCCTACCAAGAGCTCTATGAGGACTTAAAGGACAACCCAGAATTCCTCGAAGCCTATGTTTATTTGTTGCGTGAGGCTGGAGATGTGACGAAGGCGCGTGAAGTGGCTAATCAGTATTTGGCGATCGTACCAGACGATGTGCAGATGCAAACCCTCTATGATAGCCTCTAATAAAAACCATATCGTGAAGATTCGGAATAGTTTGTGGTATACTGGTAGAAGATATAATGAGGAGAGAAAAACATGGAACCAGTGAAACTTTTTCAATACAATACCTTGGGTGCTCTAATGGCGGGTCTGTACGGGGGTTCATTTACGATTGGAGAACTCTTGGAACACGGAGATCTCGGAGTTGGGACGCTTGATTCTATTGATGGAGAGTTGATCGTATTAGATGGTAAGGCATATCAGGCCAAGGGATCAGGGGACCATCCTGAGATTGTCGAAGTTTCTCCGGAAGCCAAGGTTCCTTATGCAGCAGTCGTCCCTCACCAAGCAGAAGTGATTTTCCGCCAACGCTTTGAAATGACGGACGAGGAATTGGAAGCCCGTATTGAGTCTTATTATGATGGGGAAAATCTTTTCCGCTCTATTAAGATTCATGGTGACTTTGCCAAGATGCATGTCCGTATGATTCCAAAATCAACACCAGAGATGAAGTTTGCAGAGGTTGCAACCCATCAGCCAGAGTATACACGGGAAAATGTTACTGGAACCATCGTCGGTTTTTGGACACCAGAAATTTTCCATGGCGTGAGCGTGGCTGGTTATCATTTGCACTTTATTTCAGATGATCACACCTTTGGTGGCCATGTCATGGATTTTGTCATCTCAGAAGGGATTGTTGAGGTGGGAGCCATCGATCAGCTGGATCAACGTTTCCCAGTTCAAGACCGTCAGTACCTCTTTGCCAAATTCAATGTTGATGAGGTCAAAGAAGACATTAATAAAGCAGAATAAAAAGGTTGAGCGTCGCTCAACCTTTTATTTTTGAAATCAGTCCGTTAGTTTCATGGCTTTGATTTTTTCTTCTTCGGGGGTGACCCGCAGAGTCTTTTGGCCGGTGTAGGTGACAAAGCCGGGCTTTCCACCAGTTGGTTTATTGAGTTTCTTAGCTTCGATCATATCTACTTGGACCAGGTTTGAGAGACGGGCCTTGGAATAGTAGGCCGCCAACTCTGCAGCATCGGTTTTCACTTCATCTGTCGGATCGAGATTGCCAGTAATGACGACGTGGCTTCCCGGGATATCTTTGGCATGGAACCAGAGCTCATCTTTCTTAGCGATCTTAAAGGTTAGTTCATCGTTTTGCAGATTATTGCGACCCACTAAAATAATGGTTTTTCCATCACTAGCCAGGTATTTCTCAGGTTTTTTCCGTTTATGAATTTTTTCACGGTTACGCCGCTTGATAAAGCCGGTCTGGATTAGCTCTTCTCGAATTTCTGCCACCTCAGCCAGGCTCGCTTGAGAAAGGGCTGTTTCAACCGTTTCAAGATAAGAAATGGTTTCCTTGGTTTCTTGAATGAGGATGATCAAATGTTTGACGGCTTCTTTTAACTTCTGGTAGCGTTTGAAGTAGCGTTGGGCATTTTGATTGGGGGTCAGGGCCTTGTTGAGTTGGATGGTGATGGGCTCGTTGGTATAGTAATTGTCCAAAACAACCTGGTCTTGGTCGTTTGGTACCTGATGGAGGAAGGTTGTCAGCAATTCTCCTTTTTGGCGGAATTCTTCCGCATTGTCGGTCGCCGCTAACTCCGCCTCTTGCTTGGCTAATTTTTTCCGGTTCTTTTCAAGATCGTTTTCAACCTTGCGGATTAATTCACTGGCCTGTTGTTGCACCCGATCGCGCTCAGCCTTGTCTCGGTAATAGTCATCCAGCAGATCAGAAAGTGTTTCAAAGGTTTGACTGGTCGCATCTGCAAAGGGGATAGCCGAGAAGGATTTGGTTGTTAGGTGAGGATCAGAGGGTGCCTCGAAAAAGGCACGGAAGGTTTTTAATTTTTCATCCGTCTCAAGTCGTTTGGCCAATTCTTGAGCCGTATCTCGCCCCAAACCTTGGAAACATTTTTGAAGGTTCTTTGGACTTAACTCTTCCTTGTGAAGAAGGGCAAAAAGGGCTTCATCTCCAATTGTAAAAGGATTAACCGCGTCGGTTTTCGGAGGAGCTATATAGGTTGATCCAGGGAGAATGGTCCGGTAGCTATTTTGTGAGAAGCCGACATGTTTGATGGCTTCGATGATTTTATTGCTGGTGCGGTCTAGGAGAATAATATTACTGTGCTTGCCCATGATTTCGATCATGAGGCTGACAGAAATGGCATCTCCAATTTCGTTTTTATTGGAGACACGGATTTCGAGAATCCGGTCGTTCTCCATTTGCTCAATCCCTTCAATGACAGCGCCTTGAAGATATTTGCGCATAACCATAATAAAGGTATTGGGAAAGGCAGGATTTTCAAAGTTGGTCTGGGTCCGTTGAATCCGTCCAAAGACAGAATGGGCAGAGAGCAAGAGTTTTTGGTTTTTCCGATTGCCTCGGATTTGAAGCACCAATTCTTGCTCGAAGGGTTGGTTAATTTTTTGAATGCGACCACTCAAGAGTTCGGCCTTCAATTCTTGCACCATATGGTGTAAAAAAAATCCATCAAAAGACATGGGATTCCTCATCATTCTAGCGTTTATTCTAGTAAATTATATCAAAATTAGGGAGGAAATCCCAGAAAGAAGCTAGGGGCTGTTCAATAGAAAATGCGAACGTTTTCAAAAAAATGCAGAAAAAGTATTGACATTTTTGAAAGAAAACTTTAAAATGTAAGAAATTAGAAAAGTAGTAAATGAAAGTTTCAAGAGAGCCTACGGTTGCTGAGAGTAGGTAGCGGCAGTTTATGAAATTGGACTAATGATGAGATGAATTTGAAACAATAAAAATTCGGTTGGCACACCTTATCGTGCAACTTGTTGCTAGACAAGACAGAGATATGGGGGAGACTATCCTTTTCCCATAAGTGAGGTGGCACCGCGATGACACGTCCTCACATAGCTTTTGCTATGTGTGGGCGTGTTTTTTGTTTTAGATGAGAAGGGAGAAAAGATATGAAGAAACGATGGCGTCGCAGTCTTTAGATGATAGAAAAAATAAGAAAATGAAAAATAGAAGAGGTATTAAAAATGAAAAATAAACGGTTAATGGGAATTATTGGTTTGATTGCAGCAGCAGTCATTGGGACAGCGATCTATTCAGCTACAGCAGGCAAAGACAACAAGACAGCAAGCAGCAATGAAAAGGCTAAAGTTGGGGTCTTGCAGTTGGTCAGCCACCCTTCGCTTGATTTGATCTACAAGGGGATTCAAGATGGTTTAGCTGAAGAAGGTTATGACAAGGACAAAGTGGACATTGATTTCCTTAATGCTGAAGGCGACCAAAACAAAGTTGCAACCATGAGTAAACAATTGGTAGACAAGGATAACCAAGTCTTGATTGGGATTGCAACTCCATCTGCTCAAGGTTTGGCTAGTGCAACCAAAGACAAACCAATCGTTATGGGAGCCATCACCGATCCAGTCGGCGCAAACTTGGTCAAAGATTTGAAAAAACCAGGTGGTAATATCACTGGGGTATCTGACCACAATCCAACTGAGCAACAGTTGAAATTGATCAAAGAATTGACTCCGAACGTGAAAACAATCGGTGTCCTTTACTCAACCAGTGAAGACAATTCTAAATCTCAAGTAGAAGAATTTACAAAATTGGCTGAAAAAGCAGGTTTCAAGGTGATTCCTTACTCTGTACCTTCAACAAACGAAGTTGCTTCAACAGTTTCTGTCATGACTGGTAAAGTCGATGCCATCTGGGTTCCAATCGATAATACCATCGCATCAGCCTTCTCAACTGTTGTTGAAGCCAACAAAACAGCTAAAAAACCAATCTTCCCAAGTGCGACAGCCATGGTAGAAGCGGGTGGTCTTGGTTCAGTCGTTGTCGACCAACATGATCTTGGAGTAGCAACTGGTAAAATGGCTGCGAAGATCTTGAAAGGTCAAAAACCTGCGGATACACCAGTTGAAATCTTTAGCCAAGGAAAATCTGTGATCAATAAAAAAGTAGCAGATGAATTGGGTATTACTATTCCAGAATCTGTCTTGAAAGATGCTGGACAAGTCATTAAATAAAAAGGAAACGAATAATAAGAATAGCAGGGGAATTTAGCATTGGTAGGTCTTTAAATCGTGACATTTAAAAATGTTTACCAGTGCTCACGACCAGCTTTGTTACTCATGATAGAGGAGAAAGAAGTGGAAGTCAAGATAACAGATCTTCATCCGACCCAAATTTATTTATCAGAAAAGAAGTTACATGATATCCAGATGCTGGATCAGTCGGCAGAAATCATCAATGTGGATCCAATTAGTGTTCTTGCATTTGGAGATAGCTTGTTGATTACAGACGGGCATCACAGAGCTTATCAGGCTTTATTGGCAGGTCGGGATATGATTTCTGCTGAGTTTGATAGAGATGGTGGCGATGAATTGTATGCTCTCTATGCGCAAGCTTGCGAGGAAAGAAAGATAACCTCTGTTTTGGATTTAAAACATCGTATCTTGCCTCAAGATGAGTATGAAGCAAAATGGTATAACTGGTGTGAAGGTTTTAATCAAGCAGCAACTCTTCTATTGGAAAGGCAAGCAGATGAAATAGACAAGGCAAATAGATAATGCACTGCGTCTAGTTCCTTTTTCTAGTGAATTAGTCTCATCTAACTTGTTTTTTAACTAAAAATCTGATAAACTATGTAGTAATTGAATAGAAATCTGCAAGACTAGTATCTCAAGGGAAGTGCGACAGGGAGAAGAGCCGTGACTGAAAGCTCTTTGCATGAAAGCTGAGTGAATTCACTTGCGTAAAGGATTTAGAAATTAAGGTCTGGTTTACGGATAAAAAACGGATGGTACCGCGTGTCAACGCTCCGAATGTGGGTGTTGGCGCGTGGTTTTTTCTATGTCTGTAGAGGGACCATGATGGAGGAAATATGTCAACGATTGAAGAACAATTAAAAGCGCTTCGTGAAGAAACGCTGGCAGCTTTGAAGCAGATTTCTGCTGAAAATGAAAAAGAATTGCAAGAACTACGGGTCTCTGTCCTTGGGAAAAAAGGATCTCTGACCGAGATCCTCAAAGGGATGAAAGATGTCTCTGCTGAGATGCGTCCGGTTATCGGGAAACACGTCAATGAAGCCCGCGATGTCTTGACGGCTGCCTTTGAAGAAACAACCAAACTCTTGGAAGAAAAGAAAGTCCAAGCGAAACTAGCTAGCGAAAGTATCGATGTGACGCTTCCTGGTCGTCCGGTTGCTAGTGGTTACCGTCATATCTTGACCCAAACCAGTGAAGAAATCGAAGATATCTTTATTGGGATGGGCTACCAAGTCGTGGACGGCTTTGAAGTGGAGCAAGACTACTACAACTTTGAACGCATGAATCTGCCTAAAGATCACCCAGCGCGGGATATGCAGGATACCTTCTATATCACAGAAGAAATCTTGCTTCGGACCCATACCTCACCAGTACAGGCGCGGGCGATGGATGCGCATGACTTTAGCAAGGGACCATTAAAGATGATCTCTCCAGGGCGTGTTTTCCGTCGGGATACAGATGATGCGACCCACAGCCACCAATTCCATCAGATCGAAGGCTTGGTCGTTGGGAAGAACATCTCAATGGCAGACCTTCAAGGAACGCTTCAATTGATCGTGCAAAAGATGTTTGGTGCAGAACGTCAAATCCGTCTTCGTCCTTCTTACTTCCCATTTACCGAGCCATCGGTAGAGGTGGACGTTTCTTGCTTCAAATGTGGTGGAGCGGGATGTAACGTATGTAAGAAAACTGGTTGGATTGAAATCATGGGAGCCGGTATGGTTCACCCACGCGTCCTTGAGATGAGTGGTATTGACCCAACAGTTTATTCAGGATTTGCCTTTGGACTTGGTCAAGAGCGCGTGGCTATGCTTCGTTACGGAATCAATGATATCCGTGGCTTCTATCAAGGGGATATCCGTTTTTCAGAACAATTTAAATAATCATGTTAGTTAGAGTAAAAATCGACCAGGCACAGACCTTACGTGACCTAGAGGTGGAAACCTACCGAGATACCTTTGGTCCCTATATTGTTGAGAAAGATTTGGAAGATTACTTCTCTACAGTGCTCTCTTTGGAGCAAATCGAGAAGGATCTGTTAGAACCAGAATCTGAAACCTATTTTGTCCTCAATGAAGATCAAGAAATCTGTGGTTTTCTCAAGATCAATTGGGGTCAAGCGCAAACCGAGCCAGTAGAGATGGATAAGTCCTTTGAGATCCAACGGATCTATGTCAAAAAGAAATTTCATGGGGCTGGTTTTGGCAAGGAAATGTTTAGCTTTGCGCTGGATCAAGCCAAGAGCCGTGGCTTTGAGTGGGCTTGGCTAGGCGTCTGGGAACGCAATTTTAAGGCGCAAGATTTTTACTATCGCTTTGGATTTGAACGATTTAGTGAACACCAGTATATCACCGGAGATACCGTGGATACAGACTGGTTGTTGAGAAAGAAATTGATCTAGAATGGACGAGAAACTTCTATTCTAGAGAAGGGGAGGTTATGAGACCTTCCTAAGCCAGCCTCGAGCTGGAAAACACAAAATGAAAGGATCAAAACGAGGGTGTATGGAGATCTAGGAAGGATATCTAGATTTCAGCATTGCCCTTGGTATCTTACATATGTTAGTTAGTTATAAATGGTTAAAACAATTGGTGGACGTGGATGTGCCATCAGAAGAGTTGGCTGAAAAAATGTCAACAACAGGGATCGAGGTAGAAGGTGTGGCATCACCTGCTGCTGGTCTCTCAAAAATTGTCGTTGGAGAAGTCTTGTCTTGCGAAGATGTGCCAGAAACTCATCTTCATGTCTGCCAAGTCAATGTGGGTGAAGAAGAAGCTCGTCAAATCGTCTGTGGAGCACCAAATGTGCGTGCAGGCATCAAGGTCATGGTGGCTCTTCCAGGTGCTCGTATCGCGGACAACTACAAGATCAAAAAAGGGAAAATCCGTGGCTTGGAATCCCTTGGGATGATCTGTTCACTTGGTGAATTAGGAATTTCTGACTCGGTTGTACCAAAAGAATTCGCAGATGGCATCCAAATCTTGCCAGAAGATGCTGTTCCAGGGGATGAAGTCTTCTCTTACCTCGACTTGGATGATGAAATTATTGAACTTTCCATCACTCCCAACCGTGCAGATGCTCTTTCTATGCGTGGGGTAGCGCACGAAGTAGCAGCCATCTATGACAAGGCAGTCAATTTCAAAGACTTTTCTTTGACTGAAACAGACCAAGCAGCAGCCGATGCTCTTTCTGTCAGCATTGACACAGACAAGGCTCCTTATTATGCAGCTCGTATCTTGGACAATGTAACCATCGCACCAAGTCCACAATGGTTGCAAAACCTCCTCATGAACGAAGGTATCCGTCCGATCAATAACGTGGTCGACGTGACCAACTATATCCTGCTTTACTTTGGTCAGCCTATGCATGCCTTTGACTTAGATACCTTCGAAGGAAACGATATCCGTGTGCGTGAAGCGCGTGCTGGTGAAAAATTGGTAACCTTGGATGGGGAAGAGCGTGAGTTGGAAACAAGTGACCTAGTGATTACGGTTGCGGATAAACCTGTTGCCCTTGCAGGTGTTATGGGTGGTCAAGCTACAGAAATCTCTGAAAACTCTAGTCGTGTCGTTCTTGAAGCTGCTGTCTTCAATGGCAAATCGATTCGTAAGACCAGCGGTCGCCTCAACCTTCGTTCTGAATCATCTTCTCGTTTTGAAAAAGGCATCAACGTGGCAACTGTTAATGAAGCCCTTGATGCGGCAGCAAGCATGATTGCAGAATTGGCTGGTGCCACAGTGCGTAAGGGTATCGTTTCAGCAGGTCAGCTTGATACTTCAGATGTAGAAGTTTCTTCCACTCTTGCAGACGTTAACCGTGTCCTAGGGACAGATCTTACTTATGCCGATGTCGAAGATGTCTTCCGTCGCCTTGGATTTGGTCTTTCTGGAAATGCAGAAAGCTTCACAGTGAGCGTTCCTCGTCGCCGTTGGGACATCACTATTGAAGCGGACCTCTTTGAAGAAATTGCTCGGATTTATGGTTATGACAAATTACCAGCAACCCTTCCAAAAGATGACGGGACAGCAGGTGAATTGACAGTGACACAAAAACTGCGTCGCCAAGTTCGGACTATTGCTGAAGGAGCAGGTTTGACTGAAATTATCACTTACGCCTTGACAACTCCTGAAAAAGCCGTTGAATTTGCGACTGCGCCAAGCAACTTAACAGAGCTCATGTGGCCAATGACTGTGGATCGTTCAGTCCTCCGTCAAAATATGATCTCAGGGATCTTAGATACCGTAGCTTACAACGTCGCGCGTAAAAACAAAGATTTGGCCCTCTACGAGATCGGAAAAGTCTTTGAACAGACAGGCAATCCAAAAGAAGAATTGCCAAACGAAATCAACAGCTTTGCCTTTGCTTTAACCGGCCTAGTCGCTGAAAAAGACTTCCAAACTGTAGTTGTTCCAGTTGACTTCTTCTATGCCAAAGGAATTTTGGAAGCCCTCTTTGCTCGTTTGGGCCTTGAAGTGACTTATACAGCAACATCTGAAATCAAGAGTCTTCACCCAGGGCGGACAGCCTTGATCTCACTTGGTGACCAAGTGATTGGGGTCTTGGGACAAGTCCACCCTGTAACAGCTAAGGCTTATGATATCCCAGAAACCTATGTGGCAGAATTGAACTTATCTGCTATTGAAGCAGCTCTTCAACCAGCCGCAGCCTTTGTGGAAATCACCAAATTCCCAGCCGTGAGCCGTGATATCGCCCTTCTCCTCAAAGCAGAAGTGACCCACCAAGAAGTGGTTGATGCGATTCAAGCTGCTGGCGTGAAACGCTTAACAGACATCAAACTCTTTGACGTCTTCTCCGGTGAAAAACTAGGACTTGGCATGAAGTCTATGGCTTACAGTTTGACCTTCCAAAATCCAGAAGATAGCTTGACCGATGAAGAAGTCGCTCGCTACATGGAAAAAATCCAAGCTTCACTTGAAGAAAAGGTCAATGCAGAAGTGCGCTAATATGTAGATCAAAATGAGGTTGGGCAAAAATGTCCAGCCTTTGATATTTGATAGGAATAACTGCAAGACGCAGTGGTTGATTGGCATCTTTGTTCGCTTTTAAGCTCCAAAGATGACCTAATCAACTGTGCGGGGGCGGGAAAACGAACTTTTTTATTTTACGGAGTTCTTTCCCGCTCCCGTTTTTTTTCATGCTTTTCAAAAAAGCCCATTGACCCAATAGAGTCAATGGACTTTCTTATATAAAACTTACTGATGTCGATGCGATTGGTGCATCTCGTCTTTGATGGGGCAGGAACACTCGCAGTCTCCGCAGGATCCTTTCCCCTTGATATAATGACGAAATCCTAGAAAGGCGAGCCCAAATAAAATGATGGCAATGATAATGGTTGACATGAAAACCTCCTATAGATGAGCATTTGCGAGGGTGTCGAGCGTAATAACTGTCTCTTTTTGATGGTGGGGTTTGCGCAGGATAAAGTAGAGCATGCCTACAAGAAGAAGAACTGCTAGTCCCGTCCAGATGGTGATGGGCTGTCCTAGAAGGAAGACGAGGCCAAACTGGTAGAGGACCAGGCTCACGACATAGGCTAGCCCTGTTTGAAAACCGATCGCACCCATGGTCCATTTTAGATCCCCCATCTCGCGCTTGATCGCTCCCATTGCTGCGAAACAAGGAGCACAGAGCAGGTTAAAGGTGAGAAAAGAGTATGCTGCTAAGGAAGTATAATCAACTCTTAAGGCAGCAGATAAACCGGCAGTAGAACTATCGTTGTAGAGAATGCCGAAAGTAGCAACCACGGTTTCTTTGGCTGCAAGTCCTGTCACCGCAGCAACGGTTGCCTTCCAGTTCCCAAATCCGAGTGGTTCAAAGATCCAAGCAATGGATTTCCCAAGGCTGGCTAAAATACTGTGATCCGTATGGACAGCTTGGAGGCTGAAATTATAGGAAGAGAGGAACCAAATTAGGATGGTTAAGCTAAAGATGATCGTTCCTGCACGCTTCACAAAACTCATGGCCTTCCCAAAAGCATAGCGGAAAACAGATAAGGCTTTTGGCCAGTGGTAGGCCGGTAGTTCCATGATAAAGGGACTAGCTAGGCCACCTAATAAACGGGTCTTTTTCAAGGCAATTCCAGATAGGATGATGGTCGTCATCCCAAGGAAATAGGTGCTGGGTGCGACCCATGGATTGTCAGGGAAAAAGGCACCTGCAATCAGGGCGATGATTTCTAACTTGGCAGAGCAAGGCATGAAGGTGGCCGTCATAATAGTGATTTTACGGTCTCGTTCATTTTCGATGGTCCGACTAGACATAATAGCTGGAACCCCACAGCCCGTAGAGATCAGCATGGGAATAAAGGACTTGCCAGAGAGACCAAATCGTCTGAAAATCCGGTCCATGACAAAGGCGATCCGACTCATGTAGCCGATATCCTCTAAGATGCCCAGGCAGATAAAGAGGACGAAAATTTGTGGCAGAAATCCGAGAACAGTTCCGATCCCGGCAACAACCCCGTCGATGATCAAGGATTGAAGCCAATCCTCTACGTGTAGATACTGGAGAAAATTGGTCACGGCATCAGGGACATATTTGCCAAAGAGGACATCGTTGGCCCAGTCGGTCCACATCTGACCGAGCGTTTGGATGGAGAGGTAATAGACCAAATACATGACCACCGCAAAAATCGGCAAGGCTAGAATCCGATTGGTGACGATCTGGTCAATCTTATCTGAAAGGCTGAATTTGAAGGTAGCATCTTGTCCTTGGGCGAGTCGGCAGACTTTTTCGATAAAGGCATAGCGTTCATTGATGACGATAGATTCCGCGTCTTCAGTAAAGATTTCCTCAGTAATCTGGACGATATCTGCTATTTCACTTTGTTGGAAAGAAGAGAGGTTTAACTCTTCTGTGACAAGAGCATCCCCTTCAAAGAGCTTGATGGCATAAAAACGAGCAGCTCTCTCTGGGACGGTATTACCCAGTATCTGAAGAATTTGTGAAATAGCTGCTTCCAATCGGTCATCATAGCGGGGAAAGGCTAGATCTGTCACCGTATCTTTTCTTGTGAGAAAAGCCTTTTTAATGGCTTTTTCTACACCAGTTTGCTTGATAGCGCTGGTCGCAATGACAGGAACTCCTAACTGATAGGATAATTTTTCAGTATCAATGAAACGTCCCTGGGCCTCTAAGACATCACTCATATTGAGCGCGACGGTAACAGGGATACCTGTTTCAATCAATTGGGTCGTCAGATAGAGATTTCGTTCCAGATTGGTCGCATCCACTACGTTGAGGATACTATCTGCTTCTTGGCTTAGGAGATAATCCCGCGCCACTTTTTCTTCAGGACTATAAGGGGACATGGAATAGATCCCAGGCAAATCCTGAATTTGAATACTTTTATCCTTTTTGGATATTCCACTTTTTCTTTCAACCGTAACACCAGGCCAGTTCCCAACTCGCTGGTTGGTTCCTGTAATAAGGTTAAATAAGCTAGTTTTTCCGCTATTGGGGTTCCCAATCAAGGCGATTTCAGTCATGATTCTCTCTTTCCTCTAGTCGAATCACACTAATCATCTGAGCTTCAGATTTTCGAAGGGTTAACTCATAGCCACGCAGGGTGATCTCAAGCGGATCCCCTAAAGGTGCAACTTTTCTCAGATAAAGTTTGGTTCGTTTGGTGATTCCCATGTCCATGAGACGACGCTTGGCTTCGTTGATTGCAAAAATATCCACTACGATAGCAGATTCACCAACGGCTAACTCAGAAAGTGGAAAACAAGCATGCTCCTGTTCAAGGGGAGCAATCTCGATCTTTTCCAAAATAGAGGCATCAAATGCCAGCCGACTCCCCTTAATGATGAGGATGGCACTGTCTTTGGTTTTGGTCACAATTTCCAAGGTCTCACCTGGTGTCATGCCCAGATGAGAAAGATGGCGTAGATTATCTTTTGGTAAATCAATTCCGAGGATGCGATAAGGTGTTTTAAGCGCTGCATCGAGTATGAGCATATTTCTTGACCTTCTTTTATAATTATGTTATAGGAACATTATACCATATAATGAAAGAATTCTGACAGTTTTAATGAAGATGAGAATGATTCCAGATTAGAGTTCTTAGGGATGCAAAAAGAGAGTGGGACAGAAATCGGTAATTCGTTAGAATTCGATTTCGTCGTCCCACCTCCGCACAGTTGAGTAGGGCTGTAAAAGATGATGAAATCAGCGTAGTAGAGCCCACTCAACCACTGCGTCTTGCTCGACAATCCAAAAATAATTGAGAGGCTAGGACTTTTGTCCCAGCCTCTTTTGAATTTAAGGATTAGTCAATGATGGTTTCCATGACAGTTTCTTGAGGCTTCATACCCTGTCTTTGATAGAAGCGAAGGGCTCCCTCGTTATCATTCCAAACATTGAGAGTTAGGTTGTAGCAACCAATTTCCCTAGCATAGTTGACAGCGAATTGATAGAGTTGATCACCGATCTTTTGCCCACGCGCTGCTTGATCGACACACAAGTCTTCGATGAAGAGGGTTTTTATCGGATGAAGTACAGGATTGTCAGAGACTTCTTTAATGGTGACGAAGAGATGTCCTAGGATCTGGCCATCCGCATTTTCGTAGACGAAAATCGGTGTCTTGTCTTGAGCCATTAACTGTTCTAACTCTTCTTCACTATATTTTCCGCCACTTTCCTTGAAAATATCGGGACGGACTTGGTGGTGGACGGAAAGAATCTGTTCTAAGAGACCAAGCAAAGCAGGAATATCATTTGGTTGAGCTGAACGAATCGTCATGTAGATCCTCCTAAGTAGTATTTTCTTCATTATAAAAATTTCTTACAGAGCTTGTCAATGGAAAAAGGAACACTAAAAGGTGCGCAAAAGCGGTCCTTTTATTTCTTACCTCAAATAATTTTGCCAATCATATTTTTATTTTTGACAAATATTTTTATTTTTTTGACAAATATGCTTGTCAAAAAGAAAAAGAAGTGTTACAATGTTTTTAGTTGAAAGAAGGGGAGGTATTCTTATGGGAGCTATATGGATTCTATTTATCCCTTTTCTGGTTATCGTTTATGCAAGCTCAGAAAAGAAGATAAAAGGATTGAACAGACGCATCAGACGATTAGAAAAGCAAGTGAAAGGAAATCAAGACATGTCTAGACTTTTAGAAGAATTAAAAGGCCAAACGGTTAAGGTGACAGTAAATGGATTTGGAACTAAGTGGGAAATTGTTGATTTTGATGAAGATTGGGTCAAATTGAGTCGTGAGATGAATGAACAACAAAGAGAAACCAAATTAGTCCGTATCGAAGATATTCAAGATATTCAACTATAAGGGGGCGAAAGCCATGATCTTAAAAAATCGGCTGAAAGAGCTGAGGGCGCGTGATGGTCTCAACCAATCCGAGCTAGCCAAGCTAGCAGGGGTCTCGCGACAGTCCATCAGTCTCTTGGAGCGGGGGGAATACACCCCCTCGGTTATCATTGCCATCACCATCGCCCAAATTTTCAAGGAGCCGGTGGAGAATGTCTTTAGTCTAGTAGAGGGAGAGGAATAATATGAAAAAACAACAACAAGAACGATCTGCTCGTTACCGGTTTTGGAGAAATGTCGGAATCATCACAGTTTCCGGCTTGATTGGAGGAGTCATTGGTTTTTTGACAGGCATGTTCGGATCCGAAAAACCCCTTGAAATCCAATCCTTCTTTAGTATAGAAGTACTCCTTTTGGGCTCAATACTTTTGTTTCTTATCGTGTTTATGGTCACGATAGCATTACTAATAAGCGCGAGAAAAATCCATCAAAAAATGCTCCAGATAGAAGACGAAGAGGAAGCCTATCACTATGACATCCAGAAGAAAAAACTGTATGGGTTAGCGACCATTTTTAAATGCATCATGATCTTGCCATACTTTTTAGTCATCATCTTTTATAGTCAATGGGTGTATATGGATAGACCTTCCACAGGGCACTTAGCTTTTATCTTTGGAACTTTTACCATGCTCTATCTTTTTCTTGTCTTGATTGTCCTATTTTTCTTATCAGATATCTTCTTTCGCAAGACCTTCCATATGCTTTATGGAAAACCGATTCCTCGCAACGCCAATGCCAAGGAAGTGCGTGAATTCATGATGAGTATGATGGATGAAGCAGAAAAACAGATTAGCTACGAGGAAAATTTCGAAGTGGTCGTCAAGTTAAGCAATTATGTCTTACCGATTTCCTTAATTGCGATATTCTTAGTTGGCATTGCTTTCCATACAGATATCTTGTTAGCATTAGTAGTGGTATCACTGATTTATGTCTATATCTTGGTCTCTCAGTACAAGATTACCAAACGTTATTATAAAGAGTAGAGGAGTCATCTATGTTAGAAATCAGAAATTTAGAAAAGAGCTTTGGCAAGAAGCAAGTCTTATTCGGGATTGACTTGACTGCGAAAAAAGGGTCCATCTTAGGCTTGATCGGGAAGAACGGAGCAGGGAAGACCACCATCTTCCATAGTATCCTCCGCTTCCTTGACTACAGTGGCGATATCCAATTGGATGGCCAAGCAATCAGTCAAGAAACCTATAAGGAAATTGGTTACCTGCCAGAAGAGCGGAGCCTCATGCCTAAGTTGACTATCTACGAGCAAGTCCGTTACCTTGCCAATCTCAAAGGAATGTCAACTGCTGAGGTCAAGGAGAAACTTCCAATCTGGATGGAAAAGCTCCAAGTAAAAGGAAAGTTAACCGATAAGATTAAGAGCCTTTCAAAAGGGAATCAGCAAAAGGTTCAATTGATCATTACCATGATCCATGAGCCAAAATTGATCATCTTGGATGAGCCGTTTAGTGGACTGGATCCTGTCAATACAGAAGTCCTCAAGCAGGTCATTTTTGAAGAAAAAGAACGTGGGGCGACCATTATCTTCTCTGACCACGTCATGACCAATGTGGAAGAACTCTGTGATGAGTTGGTCATGATTCGTGATGGATCTGTGATTCTCTCAGGTCCCGTACAAGAAGTTCGCAATAGCTTCGGGAAGACTCGTCTCTTCGTATCCAATGACTTCAGTAAAGAGGAGTTGGAAGTATTGCCTCACGTGACCAAGGTGACCATGACCAAGCAAGGCCTTTGGAAGTTGGTCTTGGATGATGAGACAGCAGGTCCAGACCTCTTTGATCAGTTGACCAAGGGTCGCTATCTAGCAACCTTTGACCAACAAGCCCCAACCATTGATGAAATCTTTAAACTAGAATCAGGAGTAGAAGTATGAAACAGATGCTGATTGTTATCAAAGAAACTTATTTACGCCAAGTGAAATCATGGAGTTTTTTCCTGATGGTTCTTTCTCCCTTTCTCTTCATTGGATTGTCGATTGGTTTGAACTACTTCATTGGCTCTTCTACATCTGCGAAAAGCAACATCGCCTTGATAACAGATCAAGCACCTGTCAAGGAAGTCTTGAAAGGAACCGATGGCTTGACCTTTGACTATAAGGATGAAGCAGCCGCTAAGAAGGCCATGAAAGAGGAAGAGATCAAGGGAATCCTCACAGTTGAAGAAAAGGATGGCCAGCTAGAGGCTCGCTACCAGAGTGAGGATGCCATGAAGCCAGATTTCAAATCAGTCCTTATGGCTAAATTGAGTCAGGTCCAACAAATGCTCAATGTTTCTAAGGCGGATTTAAGTCAAGAGCAGTTAACAGCCCTCTCTCAACAGGTCTCATTGACTGAAAAAATTGATGAGAAGAAAGAAGGACTGAAAATGGTGCAGACCATGGTAGCGGGTGCTCTAGGAATGCTGCTTTATATGATTTTGATGACCTACTCTGGTATCACAGCCCAAGAAGTGGCCAGTGAAAAGGGAACTAAGATCATGGAAGTGGTCTTCTCAAGCATTCGCGCAACTCACTATTTCTATGCTCGCATGATTGGTCTTTTCGGAGTAATTTTTACCCAAATTGGTATCTATGCAGTCGGCTTGGGAGGTATTTGGATTTTTAGAGATTCCATTCCTCTTGTGAAAGATATTTTATCTCCAGACTCTCCTATCACCCAACATATTGGACAATCCATTTCCTTGAATACCTTCTTCTTTATCATTCTAGGAGTCTTCATGTACGTTGTTTTTTCAGCTTTCCTGGGCTCAACGGTTGCTCGTCCTGAAGATACAGGGAAGGCCCTCGCTCCTTTGATGATGTTGGTGCTGGTTGGATTCTTTGGAGTGACTACCTTGGGTAGCGCAGGAGATGTCCCTCTATTGAAGATTGGATCTTACATTCCATTCTTTTCAACCTTCTTTATGCCATTCCGTACCATCAATGGCTACGCAAGTGGACTTGAATCATGGGGGGCATTTGGAATTGCTTTGGCCTTCACGCTTCTCGGCACCATAATCATTGGAAAAATCTATTCTAGCCTCATCTTACAAACAGATGATCTAGGTTTAGTCAAGACTGTTAAAAAAGCCTTGAGCTATCGTTAAAAAAGACACCTTCAGTGGATACTGGAGGTGTTTTTGCTTTGTGAAATCATTGCTGTTTGGTCTTCTTTATTTTATAATGAAAGTAGAATGAAAAGGAGGCGGACATGAACTATATTGAGTTTGCTGAAAATGAGCGTCTGTCCACGATTGTCCTTGGGATGATGCGGATTAGTCAGATGAATGAAGATGAGGTAGAGTCTTTGGTAGAGGCAGCCTTGTCGATTGGCATCAACACCTTTGACCTAGCGGATATCTATGGCGATGGCCAGTGTGAGGTCCTGCTGGGTAAGGTTCTCAAGCGTCGTCCGGATCTTCGGGACCAGATGTGGATCCAGTCCAAGTGCGGGATTCGCAAAGACGGCTTTACCTATTTTGATTTTTCCAAAGACTATATTTTGGATTCCGTTGATGGCATTCTTGAGCGTCTGCAAATCGAGCGCTTAGATAGTCTTCTCCTTCATCGACCGGATGCCCTCATGGAGCCTGAAGAGGTGGCGGAAGCTTTTGATCACTTGGAGCAAGCGGGCAAGATCCGTCATTTTGGGGTGTCCAATCAAAATCCTATGATGATGGAATTGCTTAAGACAGCTGTCAAACAACCTCTCAAGGTCAACCAGTTGCAGTTGAGTGCTGCCTTTACACCGAGCTTTGAAGCTGGTTTTCATGTCAACATGGAAGGGCCAAAAGCAGCCGTGCGAGATGGCAGTGTCTTTGAGTATTGTCGCTTAACTGATACGGTGATTCAGGCATGGTCTGTCCTCCAGCATGGCTATTTCAAGGGGAATTTTGTCGGCAAGGAAGAGTTTGCAGCTCTCAATCATGTCCTTACTGACTTAGCGAAAAAATACCAGGTCACTCCGACAGCTATCGCTCTTGCTTGGGTCCTTCGCTATCCAGGAAAGATGCAGGCCGTCATCGGAACAACCAAACCCCAGCATGTCCTTGAAGCAGAGAAAGCAGCAACAGTCACTTTGACTCGCAAGGAATGGTACCAAATCTACTTGGCGGCGGGAAATGATTTGCCTTAGAATCTTGTTAGTAAACCAGATTCCACTCTTATCGGTGGTCTGGTTTTTTGTTTTGTGATTTTCAGATTTTTCTTGACAAGTCTTTCTTTTTTATGGTATTCTTTTATGCAACAAGCGTTGCGCAACAGATGTTGCGCGAAAGGAGTCTTATGCCACCTAAGGTTAAATTTAGTAAAGAGGCTATCATTGGGACAGCTTTACAATTGGTGAGAGAAGAGGGAATGGCTAGTTTGACGGCTCGAGCATTAGCGGAGAAACTAGGAGCCACACCGAGAGTCATTTTTGGGCAATTTGCTAATATGGCTGAGTTACAAGCAGAGGTTATTGGTGCTGCGGAGATGGTCGTGGTGGAGTATATTCGCAAGGCCTTAGAAGATGAAAAGCCTTTTCGATCTGTCGGGGTTGCTTATATTCTTTTCGCCTCAAAAGAGCCCCAACTCTTTCAATTGCTTTTCCAAAATCCTAGCAAAGATCCGATTCGTCGCTTTCAAGATTTTCTTCCCATGAAGGATCATAGTTACCAATTGGTTCTGGATTCGATTGTTGCAGACTATCCTTTGACTGTAGAGGAAGCTAGTCGCTTGTACCAGCATCTATTTATTTACTCACACGGGATGGCCTCTATGGTTGCTTCTGGTATTTATCAGTTCGGCATGGAAGAAGTGATTGGATTACTGACAGAGGTTTGTCAATCTCTCATCAAAGAAATGGTAGGAAAGAAATGATTCAACTAGAAAATGTGCACAAAAGCTACGGCCAAACCAAGGTTTTAAAGGGGATTGATTTGCAGATTGAAGACCAGGATGATGTGGTTATCCTAGGCCCTTCTGGATCGGGGAAATCAACTCTCTTAAATGTGTTATCAGGATTAGAAAAGGTAGATGAGGGGCATATCCTCATTCAAGGACAAGATTTATCACAACTCTCGGATGCTCAATTGACAGCCTTTAGACGGGAGAAGATTGCCTTTATTTTCCAGCAGTATTATCTATTGCCGAATTTAACAGTCAGACAAAATGTAAAAATGGGGGCTGACCTGGCAAACAATCATGATTTTCTGCAGATCATCGAGGATTTGGGGCTTGGCGATAAAATGGATAAGTATCCGAGTGAATTGTCGGGTGGGGAACAGCAGAGAGTGTCCATTGCTCGGGCCTTGGCCAAAAAGCCAGAGATTCTCTTCTTGGATGAGCCGACGGGAGCCCTGGATGAAGAAACGGGGCGCAAGATTCTGGACTATATCTGGAAATTGAAAGAAAAGCTCGGCTTTACCCTCATCATGGTGACGCACAACCAAAATATTGCGGATATGGCCAGAACCATCATTCGTGTCAATAGTGGTAAGATTACCGAAGTTGTGACCAATGATCAACCTCAGACTGCCTATGAGATTGGATGGTAAGCCATGTTTTCAGTTAAAGATATTCGAAAATTAGTTGTCGTTAGTATCATTGGGGCTTGTGCGGTCTTTGTGGCCAATCTCTTCTTGAATTTTTACCTGGATATCGAGCAGTTGGAGATTTCGAAAACCAATCCCATGATGCAGACCTACTATAATGCCCAAGTTTCGCTTTCCTGGATGGTGGCCATGGTCAGTGGAGTCGTCTTGTCCTTGACATCGGTCCTTCTCATGTGTTTTTATATCAAACAATTTGTCGATGACCACAAGGAACAATTAGGGATTTTAAAGGCTTTGGGCTACAGCAATGGCCAGTTGGCGAAACGATTTTGGGCCTTTGGACTTAGTTTTGGAGCTGGAGCGCTTCTTGGCTATTTCGCTTCATTTCTCATGATGGGACATTTTTACGACTTCCGTAATGAGAAGGGGATTTTGCCAGAAATTACTATTCACCTTCACTGGCAGCTCCTGCTTGCCTTGGTGATCCTGCCAACGACCTTCTTTATGCTTCTCGCGATTGGTTATGCTAGAAGACAACTACAAACGCCTGCGCTTCGCTTATTGAAAAAGTCTCCAAGTCCGATCAAGGTCAAAAGGAGAAAGCGAGCTCCTAAGAAAGAGAAAGACTTCCTAAAAGAGCTATCCTCGTCACTGATTTGGGGGAGAAAATCTATCCTGTTTTTTGTAGTCTTTGGCTCTATGTGTTTTGCGGCCATGGTTCAATTGTCCTTTGGCCTCAGGGATTACACAGATGACATCATCCAAACCATGATGATCATGATTGGCTTGATCCTTTCTTTCTCGATACTCTTTTTGTCATTGGGGATTGTGGTCTCTGAAAGTCGCGAAACCTTGTCTCTTATGAAGGCTTTTGGCTACACCGATCGTGAATGCCAAAGTCATATTCTCGCTCCCTATCGTTTTTGGGCTTATTTAGGATTTGTTCTTGGGACGGTTTACCAATATGGCATCATGGAAATTTTGATCGGTGTGATCAAAGATACGGTTCCTGAAAAGATAGAGCATCACTTTGATGGGAATGTGTGCTTTTGGACCTTGCTTGGTTTTGCTGTAGTTTACGAAAGCCTCTTTTATCTATCCAACAGAAAACTCCAAAAACAAACCATCAAAGAAGTGCTTTTAGCTGAATAAATAGAAAAGTCTGGGACAAAAGTCCTAGCCTCTTTATTGTTTTTGGATTGTCGAGCAAGACGCAGTGGTTGAGTGGGCTCTACTACGCTGATTTCATCAGGTTTTACAGCCCTACTCAACTGTGCGGAGGTGGGACGACGAAATCGAATTCTAACGAATTACCGATTTCTGTCCCACTCTCTTTTTTTGAAACGCATTGACAAGGGAAGGCTTTTTCGCTATTCTAGGGGAATAATAGAAATGTAAGGGAGACATCATGAAACGGAGCTACTGGCAGGATCTGAAGGGGGCCTTTTACTTAATCTGGCGCAATAAATGGTCCTTTATCGCGATTGGGATTTTGCTACAATTTGTTGTTGGTATAGGAGCTGCGGCCTTGACTTGGCTCTTTCATCTGGCTGTTTTACTTGCGGGTCAGGCCAATATTGATAAGAACAACCTTGTCTCTGTCATGAGCCATCCCTTGAGCTTGCTGGCTCTTTTGGTCTTTATCATGGTCTTTGCTTTCTTGTTTATGCTGGAGATGCGGACCCTGATTTCAGTCATTTACCTGTCGCGAACCGATCGGCACTTGTCCTTTAAAAAGGTCTTGCGGCAATCATTTGGTCGCTTGAAGGACCTAGCGGGGAGAAACCTGCTTTATTTTCTGCTCTATCTCTTTTTGACCTTGCCTGTTGCAGGTGTCTTGATTGGATCGACTCTGACAGATGGGCTTTATATTCCAACCTTTATCACGGGGGAGTTTGAAAAGACCTCGATTGGCTCCATCGGGCTCTTTGTGGTGCAGCTGACCTTTATCTATCTCAATCTTCGCCTCATATATACGGTCCCCAACCTCGTGGTGGAGGAGTTGCCATTTGGTCGTGCCTTGAAAAAAAGTTGGTCCATGACCAAAAGAGGAGTTTTTCGTCTCTTATGGAGAATTCTGTCCTTTGAGTTTCTCTTAACCTTTCTAGGGATTTTATTGATCTTGGGTCTGGTCTTTACCTTGACCGTAATCGATAAAGAAGGCCAGTATTTCTGGGTGGAGACCATCTTTTTGGTCTTGATTCGGACCTTCCTATTTATTTTTACAGTCTTGACAAAGGTGGGGTCGCTCGGCATTATCTTGGATTCTGCATGGGAGGTACCGAGCTGATCGGTCATGCGCTCGAAAGGCAGTCGAAAGATGAAGGGGCTCTTTGCCCTGACAGTGGTCTTTCTCATGGTCCAATCGGGAATCTCAGCCTTTGAACTGGCAACCTTAAAGGTGAATGACCAGATCAAGCTTATCGCCCATCGAGGGGATGTCTCTAAAGGGGTAGAAAATTCCCTGGAAGCTTTAGAAGCAGCTGCCAAGGAAAAGGCAGCTTATGCGGAGATGGACATTCTTCTCACTAAGGACCATCAATTTGTCGTCATGCATGACTACAATCTTAAGCGCCTTGCTGGGGTGGACAAGGATGTGAAAGATATGACCCTAGCTGAGGTGCAAGGTCTCAAGATTCAACAGGATGGTCACACGAGTCATATCCCTTCATTTGAGGAATATGTCAAACGGGCCAAAGAATTGAAGATGAAGCTCTTGGTTGAACTCAAGCCCCATGGTGGAGAGCCTGCTAATTATGTGGATCTTTTCGTGCAGAAGATGCGGGATTTAGGGGTTGAGAAGGACTATCCGGCTATGTCTTTGGATCTGTCGGTCATGGAAAAGGTCGAGAAGAAAGCCCCTGAGATCAAGACCGGCTATGTCATTCCCATTCAATTCGGTCGCTTTGAAAAGGTCTCAGTTGACTTTTTTGCCATTGAAGACTTTTCTTATCAAAAGAATTTGGTAACCCAGGCCCATGAGATGAAAAAAGAGCTCTATGTCTGGACCATCAATGACAAGCAAAAGTTGACCAAGTATTTGCAACAACCCATTGATGGCTTGATTACGGATGAATTGACAGAGGCGCAAAGACTGAAAAAGGATTTGAAAGAAAACAAGTCTTATTTTGATCGCTTCTTGAATCTCGTCGCTACGTCTAAGGAAGAATAAGACAGGATACGCATAGAGAGAGTGGGACAGAAATCGGTAATTCGTTAGAATTCGATTTCGTCGTCCCACCTCCGCACAGTTGAGTAGGGCTGTAAAAGCTGATAAAATCAGCGTAGTAGAGCCCACTCAGCCACTGCGTCTTGCTCGACAATCCAAAAACAATTGAGAGGCTAGGACTTTTGTCCCAGCCTCTTTTGTACTAGATCAACAGAAAAACGGATGCTGTCTAAAAATCTTGCATTTTTTTGCAATTTAGGTTACAATGAAGACTATAAAAAACGCGTAATCCCTAGGGTCTTTCCCTCAGGGAATTTTGTGTGTTTTGACCTATTTTCGATGGAAAGAAGCTTTGCTTCTACCGCAGGAAAAAGTATGAATAACATTGGAGGTAATAATGATTCGATCCTTAATTTCCGAGATCAAAGAATTCAAGAAGCCCTCGTTTTTGGCTTCCTTGTTCATGGTCTTTGAAGTCATGTTTGAGATTTCGATTCCCTTTGTCATGGCGAGTCTTTTGGACCAAGGTGTTCAACAAAGAAACATGAACAATATTTTGTTTTACGGTGGGCTCATGCTGGTCTGTGCCTTTCTCTCCCTCTTTTGTGGGATGCAGTCTGCCCGTTATGGCGCCTATGCATCGGCTGGTTTTGCCAAAAACCTTCGTCGGGCTATTTTCAAAAAGGTTCAAACCTTCTCATTTGAGAATATTGATCAGTTCTCATCAGGTGGGTTAGTCACTCGGATGATGACGGATGTGACCAATGTGCAAAATGCCTATCAAATGGTGATCCGGATCTGTGTACGGGCACCGCTCAATTTGATCTTTGCCATTGTGGCTTGTTTTATGATCAATGCGGAAATGGCCATGATCTTTGTCTATGTGACCATCTTTTTGGCAGCTGTCTTAAGCATCATCATGAAGATTGTGTATCCGCTCTTCACAGAAGTATTTGAAGCTTATGACAATCTCAACAACAGCATTCAAGAAAACATCACCAATATGCGGGTGGTGAAGTCCTACGTTAAGGAAGCAGATGAAACGGTTAAATTCAAGAAGGCTTCGCGTTTGATTTATAACATGTTTATGAAGGCTATCCGTGTCGTTGTCTTGAGTAGCCCAGCTATGATGCTTTCCATGTATGCTTCTTTCCTTTTGATTTCTTGGATCGGGGCTCATCTGATCGTTGGTGGTCAACTCTCCACTGGGAATTTGACTTCTATGTTTAGCTACACCATGACCATTCTCATGTCGCTCATGATGTTTATGATGATCTTTGTCATGTTGTCGATTTCCATGGCCTCTGTCGAGCGGATCAATGAAGTCTTAACGACCAAAACGACGATTGACTCTCCAGAAAATGGGATCAAAGAAGTCGCTGATGGATCCATCAACTTTGAGGATGTGACCTTTGCTTATACCGATGAAAATGGCGATAAGACCCATGTTTTACAAGGGATTAATCTTTCCATTCGTTCAGGGGAAGTTATTGGGATCTTGGGAGGAACAGGATCAGGGAAATCAAGCTTGGTTCAGTTGATTCCTCGTCTTTATGATGTCGAGTCTGGTCGGGTGACAGTAGCAGGCCACGATGTCAAAGAATACGATCTTGATTCCCTTCGTAAGCAAGTGGCCATGGTTCTTCAGACCAATGTCCTTTTCTCTGGTACGATTAAAGAAAATATGCGCTGGGGAAATAAGGATGCGACGGATGAAGAGATCATCGCAGCTTGTAAGATTGCGCAAGCCGATGAATTTATTCAAGATTTCAAAGAGGGTTATGACACCATGATTGAGCGTGGGGGATCCAACGTCTCTGGTGGCCAACGCCAGCGTCTCTGTATCGCGCGTGCCCTTCTCATGAATCCGAAGATCTTGATCTTGGATGATTCGACTTCGGCAGTCGATACCAAGACAGATAGTTTGATCCGTCAAGGATTGGCAACCAGCTTGAAAGAGACTACCAAAATCATCATTGGTCAACGGATTTCCTCTATTCAAGATGCAGATCGCATCATCGTGATGAATGATGGCCAAATCGACGCGATCGGTCGTCACGAGGAATTGCTTGCGACCAATGCTATCTACCAAGAAGTATATGAAATGCAAACACAAGGGAAAGGAGAAGCAGATGAAAACTAAGAAAAAAGCAAATCTAGGCTCTATCCTTCGCCTGCTCGACTTCCTTTGGAAAAACTACAAGGTATCCTTGATTGTTTCCTTTATCTTAATCATTCTATCGTCTCTTGCGACGGTCAATGTAACAGCTTCGATTCAGTCCTTGGTCGATGTCTATGTGGAGCCTATGCTAACGTCAAACAGCCATGATTTTGGACCGCTCTTGTCCTTCTTGACACGAGTTGGTTTGATCTGTTTGATCGGGGTACTTGCCAACTATGGCTTTACCTTGATTATGGCGACTGTTTCACAAGACTCACTTAGAAGTCTTCGAAATCAGTTGTTTGCCCGCATGCAAAAACTGCCAGTTCGTTACTTTGATACCCACCAACATGGGGACATCATGTCTATCTATACCAATGATATTGATGCTCTTCGCCAAGCGATTGAACAATCCATTCCTCAACTCTTATCCTCAGCGATTACCATTCTTGGGGTAACGATTACCATGCTGACGGTTAGTCCGCTCTTGTTCTTGATTGTTCTTGTCATGGTTATCGTCATGGTCTTTATCATCAAGGATGTCTCTGGCAAGTCAGGTCGTTACTTTGGCGCCCAACAAAAGAACTTGGGGATTGAGAACGGCTTTATTGAAGAAATGATGTCTGGTCAAAAAGTGGTCAAGGCCTTTGTGCATGAAAGAGAAAGCATTGAAGATTTTGATCGCATTAATGACCAACTCTTTGAATCCTCATACCAAGCCAATCGCTATGCCAATGTCCTCATGCCGATTCTTGGGAACTTGGGAAATGTTTCCTTTGTTCTGACAGCCTTGATCGGTGGACTCTTTGCTCTAAACGGCATCGGTGGTTTAACCATTGGTGGTCTCATGGCTTTCTTGCAATTGAACCGTTCCTTCACAGGTCCCATTGCTCAGGTCTCTCAACAATTGAACTTTGTCCTTATGGCCTTGGCTGGTGGAGATCGTGTCTTTGATCTTTTGGATGAAGGAGAAGAAGTCGACCAAGGAAAAGTGACGCTGGTCAATTATGAACTGGTCGATGGAGAAATGGTCGAAACTGATCAGAAAACCAACAAGTGGGCTTGGAAACACCCTCGTCCAAATGGAGATTACCAGCTTGTCAAGATGGTCGGGAATGTTGTCTTTGATGATGTTGATTTCTCTTATGATGGGAAGAAACAAATTCTTCATGGCATCAATTTGTACGCGGATAAGGGTCAAAAAGTGGCCTTTGTCGGAGCGACTGGTGCAGGAAAGACAACCATTACCAACTTGATCAACCGATTCTATGATATCCAATCCGGAATGATTACTTATGATGGGATCGATATTAAATTGATTGAGAAAGATTCTCTGCGTCGTTCCCTTGGAATCGTTCTTCAAGATACCCACTTATTTACTGGTACGATTGCAGAAAACATCGCTTACGGCCGTGCTGATGCAACACGGGAAGAAATCCTTGAAGCAGCTCGGATTGCTAATGTGGATTCCTTTGTTAAGCACTTGGATCAGGGCTATGAGACAGTCTTGACGGATGATGGGGCTGGCCTATCAAATGGTCAACGACAATTGATCGCCATTGCCCGTGCAGCACTTGCCAATGCGCCTGTCTTGATTCTAGACGAAGCGACGTCTTCTATCGACTCGCGGACAGAGAAGATGGTGCAAGAAGGGATGGACCGCTTGATGGAAGGTCGGACAGTCTTTGTTATCGCCCACCGTCTATCGACGATTGTCAATTCCGATGTCATCATGGTAATGGACCACGGACGCATCATCGAGCGAGGCAACCATGCTTCCTTGATGGCAGAACGTGGAACCTATTACCGCTTGTACACCGGTGGACTTGAAATTGATTAAAGGAAAAAAGCTTGAGCATTGGCTCAGGCTTTTTGCTTATTCCTCAAGCAATTCTTGGATCAAGTCTGTAGCAAGCGTGAATTGGGCTTTCAAATTGGCTATAGAAAAAAATAACTATCTCAGTCATATATAAGTGTCAGAAGGTCTATAATTGCAGAATATTTCTCCAAAAAAGCTTTTCAAAGATAAGACAAGATGGTAGAATAAAAGCGTAATTTTATGTTGATAAACGATTGTTATTTATAAATGGGTAGATTTATTGTCGTTACACTCTTTATTCAATCCCTATTGAATAAAGAGTTTAGGAAGTTTGCATAAATAAAAAAGGGAAACGAATGGAATTTAAAAAACTGAAAAAAATAGGTGTTGGTTTTTTACTACTGGCTTGCTTAGGTGCTTGTTCAAAAACGATTGTTTCAAAGAGTAGTAGTCCTAGTACTAGCGATTCGATGAGCTCAGAAACTAGTAGCGATAGTGAAGAAGACAACCTTAGATTCACAACAGCAGAAGATCTTGAGAAAATATTGTCCGATAAGGATGTGGAAGAAGTGATGTCGCAATACGGCGTAACTAGTGTTAAACTAAATGATGAAGGTGTTTGGGATTATGATGATTCCGAAAAAAGCGTATCTGTTACATATGTATTTTTCGATAAAGATAACAAACAAGTTGGTGGCTTGAATTTCAAAGCTTATGTATATGACCATACAGGTATTGAAATATTGGGTGCGTATAATCGAGGGGAAGTAAAATTTCATATCCAGAATTCTGGACAAGCTCAAGAATTATTAGATACTTATTTAAATTCATCTTTTTACCAACAAAACGAACTTCCAGCGGTGAAAAAATCAGCTTCTAGTAGAACTGCAATCTATTATATTCCTTATATAGATCCAAAGATAGATAACGGAAGTTTTATCTATGATCAGCATGATACTACGGTACAAAGTTCCTTTAGTAGTATGATCTTTCTAAATGGGAAACAACTATTAAATATGGAAATGCATTTTGAGCCTAAGGGGATGTATTCTTTAAAAGAGAGAAAAGTCTCACCTGCTATTATAGATGCATTATTAACTAAGATATCAGAAAACACTCAAGATGAATAGACAATGATAGTGGTATGAAAATAGGGAGGCTAAAAAAATGGCAAATGTTGATAATTACATCATTTTATGCTTTATAGTGGCAACTGCAATTCTTCTAGCTATTCAATTTATAGGCGACCGTCTTTTTGATTGGTTGGTTGATTTACCCCAGAAACTCTTTACGAAGGATTCCGATAAGTATAAAGAAAAACACAGTAGTGAGAAAGAGGGAAGTGAAAAGTAACGATCTCTTATTGGTTCAATTAAAAGTTTAGTCAAACAAACAACCTTCTTGAAGATTGGACTGAATAGATGAATACAATAAGAAAAAGGAAAGAATGTCGTTTATTCAAACATCATTCTTTCCTTTTTTTGCTTATTTTTCAAGCAATTCTTGGATCAAGTCTTCCATAGCAGCTGGCTCTGTTTTGGAGGAGAAGCGTTGGGCGACTTGGCCTTGTCGGCCGATGACAAATTTTGCGAAGTTCCATTCGATGCGTTTGCCCAGTGGCCCAGCTGCTTGGCTTTTAAGCCAGTCATAGAGAGGAAGGGCTTCTTTACCATTGACCTTGGCTTTAGCGAATCGTGGGAAGGTGGTCTGGTAGTTGAGGCTACAGAAGCTATTGATTTCTTCTGCCGTTCCTGGTGCCTGCCCCATGAATTGGTTACAGGGAATGTCTAGAATTTCAAGTCCTTTTTCCTGGTAGCGCAGGTAGAGATCTTGCAGTCCTTGGTATTGCGGGGTCAAGCCACAGCCTGTTGCTGTATTGACCACGATGAGGACCTTACCTTGGTAGTGAGAAAGGGGAATCTCCTCCCCTTTCTGGTTTTCTAAAGAAAAATCATAAATGCTAGTCATAGGTGGTATCCTTTCTGTCTCTTCAACTTTTATTGTAGCACAAATCTCCTAAAATTGGGCCAAGAGGAGCATGACTTCTTACTTTAGTCCCTTCTGTGAAAATGATATAATAAGAAGATAACAAGCTCTCAAGAAAATGCCAAAAGGAGAACGGATCGGATGAAATTACTCTATACGGATGTTCGGACCCCCTTGACCCAGGTCCTGACACAAGAAGCCGTAGGGTTAGTAGAACAGGGCAAGCGTGTGTTTTACATTGCGCCCAACTCTCTTTCCTTTGAAAAAGAAGCCAAGGTCTTGTCCTATTTAGAAGGTCAGGCTTCTTTTGCTATTACCGTCACGCGCTTTGCCCAAATGGCCCGTTATTTCATCCTGAACCAGGTCTTTGAGGAGCAACCCTTGGATGATATCGGTCTCGGCATGCTATTTTTTAAAGCTCTTTCCCAGATGAAGGAGCAGGATCTTAAAGTTTACGGGGCTCTGCGTAAGGATCCTCAGTTTATCCAGCAACTGGTCCAGCTCTATCATGAATTGCAGACAGCACAGATGGATTTTACAGATTTGGAATTGCTCGAGGAAGCTGAAAAAAGAGAGGACCTCTTAGCGATTTTTGAAGCGGTCTCTGAGATGCTGGTCCAGCACCGGTATGAATCCCAGTCCAAGATTGCCTTTTTCCTCAATCAGGTCGAAGTAGGGCACTTAGAGGAGCAATTAAAGGATGTGGCGATCGTCGTTGATGGCTTCACGCGTTTTTCTGCTGAAGAAGAGGCTTTGATTAGTCTCCTTCACCGAAAAGGAGTGGAGATTGTCATCGGGGTCTATGCCAGTGAAAAAGCATATCGGGCAAGCTTTAGAGAGGGCAATCTTTACCAGGCCAGTGTTGACTTTCTCCTTCAGCTGGCAAAGACTTTTGAGGTACAGCCTCAGTATTGTGGGCAAGCGATCGAAGACTCTTTTAGTCGCATTACCCGCATGTTAGAAGCGCGCTATGATTTTTCACAAGTGGAAAATGAACTCAAAGAGGACGATCGAACAGCGGTCCAACTCTGGCAAACCAATACGCAAAAAGAAGAGTTGGAATTTGTTGCCAAATCCATCCGTCAGCGTCTTCATGATGGGGCACGCTATCGGGATATTCGGGTCTTGTTAGGTGATGTAGAAGCTTATCAACTACAGCTCAAGACTATTTTTGATCAGTATCAGATCCCCTTTTACTTGGGACGAAGTGAAGCTATGGTCCACCATCCCTTGATTCAGGTCATTGAATCGCTAGGGCGGATCAAGCAGTTCAATTACCAGACGGAAGACGTCATCAACTTGTTAAAAACGGGTCTGTATAGTGATCTGACGCAAGAAGAAGTCGATGCTTTTGAGCAGTACCTTCGCTTTGCGGAAGTAAAGGGTGCTACAAAATTTCACAAGCCTTTTACTAGCAATCGTCAGGGTAAGTTTAATCTGGAAGAGCTCAATACTCTCCGGCAACGCGTCGTAGAACCTCTAGCCCCTTTCTTTTCACAGCGCAAACAAAAGGTGACCCAACTCTTAACCGCCTTTACAGAGTTTCTGCAAGAGGCCCAGCTTTCTCAGAATCTACAAGCTTTGATAAAGGATCTAGCCTTGGAGGAGCAGGAGCGCTATGACCAGGTCTGGAAGGCCTTTCTTCATGTTTTAGAGGAGTTGAACCTGGTCTTTGAGGACCAAGAGCTGACCGTAGATGACTTTTTGGCCCTCCTCTTATCGGGGATGCAATTGTCTCAATACCGGACGGTTCCTGCTACGGTCGATGTGGTGACGGTTCAGTCCTATGACTTGATTGAACCCTTGACAGCGCCTTATGTCTACGCGATCGGGCTGACCCAGGAGCGTTTTCCAAAGATCGCTCAGAACACCTCTCTGCTCAGTGAAGAAGAGCGCCAGCAGCTCAATGAGGCCACCCAAGAAGGAGCAGAGCTCCAGGTGGTGACCAGCGAAAATCTTAAGAAGAATCGCTTTGTGGCAGTTTCGCTCCTCAATGCGGCGACCAACCAACTGGTTCTATCGGCCCCTAGCTTGGTTAATGAAATGGAAGATAGTGTCTCTCCTTACCTTGTAGAATTGGCCAAGGAGCCCATTGCCATCGAGTGGACGACCAAACAAGCCCAAGCTTCGAGTGATGATATCGGGACCTACCGGGCCCTCTTAGCGCGGGTGATTGAACTCCATCAAGAAGAAATTACGAGTGAGTTGTCTGCTGAAGAAGCCAGCTTTTGGGGTGTGGCGGTACGGGTCTTGCGCAAGAAATTAGCCGCTGAAGGCATTCAGATTCCTCAAATTTCAACGGAATTAAAGAGCAGTCAGCTTCAGTCGGATACGCTTCAAGCGCTCTATCCAGAGGGCAAAGCCTTGACCTTATCCGCTTCTGCCTTGAATGAATACTACAAGCACCAGTATGCCTTTTATCTGCGCTATGTCTTGGGCTTACAAGAGGACGAAACCATCCGGCCAGACGCTCGCAGTCATGGGAATTTTCTGCACCGGATCTTTGAAAAAGTCTTAAAAGATGGCTCCGATCAAGCGTTTGATCGGCGGTTAAACGAGGCGATTCGAGAAACCAGCCAAGAAGCTGAGTTCCAGCAATTGTATGGAGAAAGTGGAGAGACCGAGTTTATTCGTCAGTTGCTTCTTGATACCGCGAAAACGACAGGGCGAGTCCTCGCCCAGCAAAATGGGATCGAGACCATCGGTGAGGAGACCCTCTTTGGTGGAAGCACCCACACCTCTTATCCATTGTCCGATGGCCGTCTCTTACAGCTACGAGGCAAGGTGGACCGCATTGATCAATTGAGGGATCGGGGAGCCCTCGGCGTCGTGGACTACAAGTCTAGTCTGACGCAGTTCCACTATGACAAGTTCTTTAATGGACTAAATTCTCAATTGCCGACCTATCTTTCTGCGATTCAGGATTTGAAGGAATACCAAGAGGAGCAAGGGATTTTTGGAGCCATGTATTTGGAAATGGGAGATCCTGTAGTGGATCTGAAAAAGACAAAGACGGTCGATGATGCCATCAACCAAACCATGAAAAGTCAACAGTACAAGGGGCTCTTTATGGCAGAACAGGCGCCTTATCTAGGCGAGGCTTATGATAAGAACAAGGCCATGATGCTGAGTAAGGAAGAACTAGACTTGCTCCTCTTGTACAACGCTTATCTTTATAAAACAGCGGCAGAAGGGATCCTCAAGGGGCAATTTGCCATCAATCCCTATAGTGAAAATGGGCGCAATATCGCACCATTCGTGGAGCAGTTTAAATCCATCACGGGATTTGAAGCGGATCGTCACCTAGGTCAGGCACGGTTCTTGACCAAACTAGACCAAAAAGGAATACGCGGTGAAAAGGTGAAAGCCGCTTGGATCGAGAAGATGAAGGAGGTCTTGAACAAATGATCAAACAAGCATTTTTGACAAGAGAAGAAATCAAGGCCCTTCAGGCCCAAGAGGCAGCCTCTAATAAAGAGCAAAAGCGGACACCTGAACAGATCGATGCCATCTATAGTTCGGGGACCAATATCCTGGTGTCGGCCTCTGCTGGATCAGGAAAGACCTTTGTCATGGTGCAGCGGATACTGGATCAGATGCAGCGTGGCATTTCGATTAAGGAGCTCTTTATTTCGACCTTTACGGTCAAGGCAGCAGGTGAGCTCAAGGAGCGTTTGGAAAGTGAACTTGGAAAAGCCCTGCAAGCGAGCGATGATCCAGAGCTCAAGCAACACCTGGCCCGTCAAATCGCAGATGTCGCCACCAGCGATATCGGAACCATGGACTCCTTTACCCAAAAGGTCCTGACGCGCTATGGCTATTTGCTTGGGTTGGCACCTCAGTTTCGCATTTTACAAAATGCTAGTGAGCAACGCCTCTTACAAAATGAAGTCTTTCAAGCTGTTTTTGATCGCTATTACCAGGGGGAAAACCAAGAAGCCTTTGTGCAGATGGTCAAGAATTTCACCGGCCAGCGCAAAAATTTGACCTTGTTTAAAGAACAGGTCTACCAGATCTATGACTTTCTTCAGTCGACCAGTGATCCGGAGAAATGGCTGGAGGAGCATTTCCTAAAAGGCTATGAGGAGACTGATTTTGACCAGGTTGAAGGCGATCTGATGGAGAGCATCCAGCAGGCCCTTTATGAAGCAGAAAGCTTTTTTGCCTTTCATTTGTCCAATGAAGGCCAAGCATTTGGCAAGGCAAAGTATTTGGAAGCTGTAGAAGAGGTGCTCGATCAGATTGGAAGCCTGACAGGTCCCACCAATAAAGAACAAGTGACCTCTGTCCTAAAGGCAGTCGTGGCGATTAGCCGGGCTTCAAATGGGGGAGCCTTGACCAATAGAGCCCGTAAGGAAGAGTTGAAAGAGTTAGTTACGGCTTATAACCAGGATAAAACCATACATATCAATCGCCTCAGAGACTTGGAAAATCAGCTCTATCAGCTGGAATTTCAACAAACCTTCCACCAAGAAGAAGGCCCCATGCTCTCCTTGCTCCGGGACTTTATTAGAGACTTTGCTCGCGCTTATCTGGAGCGAAAAATCCAAGAAAAAGCTTATGAATTTGGGGATATCAGTCATTTTGCGATTCAAATTTTAGAGCAATTCCCAGAGGTGAGACAAGCCTATCAAGAGCGCTATCATGAGATCATGGTCGATGAGTACCAGGATACCAACCACACCCAAGAGCGGATGTTGGACTTGCTGTCAAATGGCCACAATCGCTTCATGGTGGGGGATATCAAGCAATCGATTTACCGCTTCCGTCAGGCAGATCCACAGATTTTCAATGATAAATTTAAGGCCTACCAAGAAGAAGGGGCGAAAGGGCGGTTGATCCTCCTCAAGGAAAATTTCCGAAGTCATGTGGAGGTGTTGGACGCGACCAATGATGTCTTTCGCCATTTGATGGACGAAGAGGTGGGCGAGATTGACTACAATCAAACCCACTATCTGGTCGCAGGAAGTGACAAGCAGCGGATGGCCTTGCTACAACATCGGGCAGAATTTTTGCTCTATGATGGCTCCCAAGACCAGGAAGAAAAGACCGAAGACGAGGAAGCTGCTTCTGGACTCGAGACGGTTTCCAAGGGAGAAATTCTCCTAGTCATCAAAGAAATTTTACGCCTCCATCGGGTGGAAAAAGTGCCTTTTAAAGAGATCACGCTCTTGACCGCGACTCGAACTCGAAATGACGCGATTCTGGAAGCCTTTGACCAGTATCGTATCCCGATTGTGGCAGATAGTGGACAGGCGCATTATCTTGAGTCACTGGAAGTGATGGTCATGTTGGATACCTTGCGGACCATTAACAATCCCTTGCACGATTATGCCTTGGTTGCTCTCATGAAATCACCTATGTTTGACTTTGATGAAGATGAATTGGCACGGATTTCTTTGCAGACCTTTCCAGAGCAAAAGCAACTGCCCTTCTACCACAAGGTCCAGTTAGCCATCGAAAAGACCGCGGAGCATGCAAATCTGATCGATGCCAAGCTTTCAGCTAAAATCAAGAACTTCCTCAAATTTTTATCTACTTGGCGGGCTGCTGCCAAGACCTCTTCGCTCTATGATTTGCTGTGGAAAATTTATGAGGATCGCTATTACTATGACTATGTTGGCGCCCTTCCAAATGGGGTCCAGCGCCAGGCCAATCTCTATGCCTTGACGCTTCGGGCCAATGATTATGAAAAAGCCAGCTTTAAGGGCTTGTCGCGCTTCATTGCCATGATTGATAAGGTGATTGAAAATGAACACGATTTGGCCAGCGTCCCTCTTGCGGCGCCAAAAGATGCCGTCCAGCTCATGACCGTCCATAAGAGTAAAGGGCTGGAATTCAAGTATGTCTTTATTCTCAATATGGACAAGGCCTTTAACCGTAAGGATCAATCGGGGCCGATTATCCTCAGTCGTCAAAAAGGGATTGGCTTTAAATACATTGCGAACCTGCCGGTTGAGACAGAGAATCCTGCTGCTCCAGAATCCATTCGCCTGCAGATCGAAACGCCTTGCTACCAACGCAATGTGGAAGAAACAAAATTGGCCACAATTTCTGAGCAGATGCGTCTTCTTTATGTCGCTATGACACGGGCCGAGCTCAAGCTCTATCTGGTCGGAAAAGGCTGGGAGGACAAACTGCGTGATACCGATTGGGGAACCAGTCGCAATGGCAAGCTAGATCCAGAGAAGCGAAAAGAATGGACCTCTTATCAGGACTGGCTCTTTGCCATTCAAGATGTGTTTACCAAGAATACCCTGGCCTATGACACGCGTTTTGTGACAGACGAAGACCTGACACCAGACCAGCTGGAGCCACTAGAGAAGGAGAAGGATTCCCGCTTCGATCAGCTCAAGGATATCCGTCAGTCAGAGGATATTCGTCGGGCCTTGGATATCTTGGAAAATGTTGATCGGCTCAATCAGCTCTATGCTCCGGCCATTCATTTACCAAGTGTCCGTACTCCAAGTCAGATCAAGAAATTCTACGAGCCGGTCATGGATGCCAATGGCGTCCAGATCATGGATGCAAAGCTAGTTGTGCCTAAGTTTGAGCTTCCAACTTTTGGTCAAGAAAAAGCCGTGACAGGAGCCCAGGTCGGTAGTGCTGTCCATGAACTCATGCAGCGCGTGCCTCTTGAAGAAGAAATCACGCTGGATACGCTGCGTCAAGCCTTGGAGCAAGTCCAAGCAGAGCCAGCGGTCAAAGCCCGCATCAAGCTAGAGGCCATCCTTGCTTTTTATGAGACACCTTTGGGGACCTTGCTTCAAAAAGAAGCCTCTCGAGTCCGTCGCGAAGCTCCTTTTGCCATGCTGAAGAAAGATCCAGCCAGTGGAGAGGACTTTGTCGTGCGGGGGATCTTGGATGGTTACGTGGTGCTAGAAGACCGGATCCTGCTCTTTGATTATAAGACAGATCACTACGAGGTTCCTAGCCAATTGGTCGAACGTTACCGGGATCAGCTCGATCTCTATGCAGAAGCTCTTCGTCGTTCTTATGGCAAAGAGCAAGTAGAAAAATACCTCGTGCTTCTAGGTGGCCCCCATCTAGAAGTGGTGAAAGTGGAGTAAATCATGACAATTGCACAGGAAAACATCCAACGAATCCAAAGAATGGAAGGCTATTTGAATGACTATGCTAAGACTTTGGAAGATACAAAAAAAGCAGTGGATCGACTAAGAGAGCATCAAGAAAGCTATATCCAACTGCGCGATTATTATAGTAGTCAGGCCTATTTTGATGATTTGGACTTGTCCAATCAAGCTGACTTTCCAGCCGATCTTCCTTGTGGTGTCTTGTCTGAAGATGCCGTCTATGATTTGTTAGACGAGCATTTTCAGATGGGAGTGGAACTCTTGGAGATCGCAACGAAAATGATCAAAGAACGGTGAAATTTCAATCTAAAAGCTCCGGGAAACCGGAGTTTTTAGATTGAAGACTAACGTCATCATAGAAACTTTCCTTAGGTGAGTACGGACGTCAGCGAACTTCTACGAAGTTCCATGACTTAGTTTTGAACCTAAAGTTTCAAAACTCCCGAGTGCTAGAAACACTTTTGTTTCTAGCACTTTTCTCACGGCGGAAAGAAAAATATAGTTGAATAATAGTATAGAAAACAGAAATATAGTTTTGAAGAGTTCACTTTATATGTTAAGCGTTTACAATTATAACTATATAGTGTAGAATATAGTTAATAAAAACACTACTTGTAGTATTATTTGGGAGGTTCTTATGAACAGAAAAGTTAAAAAATTTTTAGGGTATGGACTAGTGAGCTTAATGCTATGTGGTCCAGCGTTAGTTAGTAAGGTTGGTGCGGAAGAGACTAGTCAGATCCAAACAACAGCTCAATTTAAAAATCATAAAGATGGTAGTCAGTCAGTTGTTGGTAAGACAACACCAAATACTAGATTAAGAATTGATTCTGATGGTACGATTGAAACTGTATCTGATGGAGAAGGCAATTATGAATTGAAGATTCCTGAGGAAAAAAAATATAGTAAATTAAACGGTGGGACAATCAATATTTTTAAAGTTGAAAATGATGGTTCAAGTTCTTTTCAAACTAGTACTCAAACAGATTTCGAAGCACCTCAATTATATAATACAGATGTTATAAATCCTCGGTTAGCCTTAAGAATTGATGAATCAACTTTTTATGCATTTGACTACCATGGAAGTAATAAAGTTGAAGTGGAAATGATTTTTTCGAATGGTAAAAGAATTGTTAAAGATTCTGATGAAAGTGGAAATATTTCAATAGATTTACCAAAATTAAAAGTTGGTGAAAAAGTTAGGATTATAGCAACGGATGCAGCAGGAAATTCTTCCGAACAGGAAGTGGTAGTAGAAAATATTGATGCTCCAACAGCTAACCATTCTGCGTATCATGTTGATACTCCATATCAAACAATCAGTGGACAAACATATCCTGATTCTAAAGTATTCGTTCTACTTCCAAATGGTAAACAATTAACTACTTTATCAAATATAAATGGGTACTATTCGTTTGATATAACAGAAGAGAACTACTATTATCCAGATGAAAAACAAGCAACTGTTTGGGCAGTAAGAAAAGATGGGTTAGAGACTCCAAGAACTGAGACACAGACGGAATCATGGGGAACTTCTTCTAGTTTGGGGTGGTATGAGTTTCGAATAAAAGAGAATGGAACCCAAGTCTTAGAATTTTCTGAAATAGGTGGGAAAAAAATAGAATTGACTCTTCCTAATGGGAAAGTTATTAGTAACGAAGATAATAAGGAAAATCAGAAATTTATTTTTACAGGAGAAAATGCTTTAAAACATAAAGATAAATTATTAGTTAAACTAGTAGATAAGTTTGGTAAAGAAGAAAGAACATTAGTAATCGATGCTAAAGCACCTGTTATTGAAAAGATAAACGAGGTTGAAGCGGGTGATAAAGTTATTGGAGGAATTGTGAAACAAGATGATGACATTGTTTATAGTGAATCAGATATGCACAATTCTATGTCAGAAGGTAGTGATGATGTAGTATTAGTAACAATGCCTGATGGAACAATTCGAAAAGTGACACCTGATAAATTTGGAAATTGGATTCTTTCAATTTCAACTGTAAAAAAAGGTGATGTCTTTGAAGTACGTACAAAGGACTTTGTCGGTAATATATCAGATCCCTATATTATTAAAGTTGGAGAGACTCCATCAGTGGTGAAACCAGAAAATAATAATAAAGAAGAACAAAAAGTAAATAACGAACAAGGTACAAATAACGAAACTGAAAAGAAAAGTGAAAGTAAAGAAAAAGGAAAAACGGAAGTTAAACCTACTGAAGAAAAAGTAATATCAAGTTCTCAGGCTAGTCAAAAAGGAACAAGTAAAGAGACTGATTTGAATAGCACATCCGGTGATAAAACTTTTCACTCAAACTCTAATGTTTCAAAAGATAAGCAAACTGCTTCTAATAGTGATCGTAAAGAGAACAATGGTACAGTAGTAGGTGAGAAATCTAAAACTGGATATTCTAATAATACGAATTCAGGCTTAACTTCTTCTGTTCAGAAAGTCCAAGGTAAGCAAAATAAGTCATTACCAAATACTGGTACAGTAAATCATTTATTTGCTATGATTTCAGGTCTTGTTTCATTTATAGTTGGATCAGTCATTTTTAGACTGAAAAGAAGCAACTAACAGATACAAAAAGAGGCTGGGACAAAAGTCCTAGCCTCTCAATTATTTTTTGGATTGTCGAGCAAGACGCAGTGGTTGAGTGGGGTCTACTACGCTGATTTCATCAGCTTTTACAGCCCTACTCAACTGTGCGGAGGTGGGACGACGAAATCGAATTCTAACGAATTACCGATTTCTGTCCCACTCTCTTTTGAATGATTAGTGTGAGACACGGCGACGTGCTGCTTTTTTGCGGTTTTCTTCGATGAACGCTGCTTTCTTTTCTTCTGGCTCGATTACTTTTTTCTTGAATGTATAAACTGCACCTGCGACAGCAGCAACTGTACCAGCAACACCAGTAACAAAACCTTTACCAAATCCTTTAGCCATGTGAATTTCTCCTTTTCTGAACTTTAAATATTTATGTTATAATATATGGTAACGAAAAAACGTGAATTTTGCAAGGAAAAACGATGAAAACCAAGATAATTGTGATTGTGGGACCGACTGCTGTTGGAAAGACAGCTCTTGCGATCGATTTAGCACAAGCTCTCAATGGTGAGATTATCAGTGGCGATAGCCAGCAAGTTTATCGTAAGCTGGATATTGGAACAGCCAAGGCGACACCAGAAGAGCAAGTTGCAGCTCCCCATCATTTGATCGATGTGCGGGAGGTGACCGAGTCTTACTCGGCTTTTGATTTTGTAAGAGAAGCTAAGACTGCGATTGAGGATATCACAGCTCGAGGCAAGCTTCCTATCATTGCAGGTGGGACGGGTCTTTATATCCAAAGTTTGCTCGAAGGTTATCATCTAGGTGGTGAAGTTCCTCATGAAGAGATTCTGGCCTATCGTGCTCAATTGGACTTGCTGTCGGATGAAGACTTGTACCAAAGAGTGGCGGAGCAAGGACTTGTGATTCCTCAGCTTAATCGCCGTCGGGCCATGCGGGCTCTTGAAATTGCGCATTTTGGGCAGGACCTCGCAAACGAAGAGACCGATTATGAACCCTATCTCATCTGTCTAGATGATGAACGGTCCTTGATCTATGAGCGCATCAATCGCCGAGTAGATCGCATGCTAGAGGAGGGTTTGCTGGATGAAGCTCGGTGGCTCTATGATGACCATCCGGAAGTTCAGGCGGCTAAAGGCATTGGCTACAAGGAACTTTTTCCTTACTTTAAGGGAGAGCAGAGCCTTGAGGAAGCCAGTGAGATCCTCAAGCGCAATACGCGTCGTTTTGCCAAACGGCAGTTGACCTGGTTTCGAAATCGAATGGAAGTGACCTTCTACGCCATTTCTGCCCCCCACTTCAAGGAGCAGGTTCTTGCAGATGTAAAGGAGTTTTTACAGCATGATTGAAACAGAAAAAAAACAAGAACGCATCCTTTTGGTCGGTGTGGAACTTCAAGGCATGGACAATTTTGATATGTCAATGGAGGAGTTGGCAAGCCTGGCTAAAACAGCCGGTGGAGATGTCCGGGGCTCCTATACACAAAAACGGGAGAAATACGACACCAAGACCTTTGTCGGCTCAGGAAAACTTGAAGAAATTGCACAAATGGTCGAAGCAGATGAGATTACAACGGTAGTGGTCAATAACCGCCTGACCCCCCGTCAAAATGTCAACTTAGAAGAAATCCTTGGGGTCAAAGTCATTGACCGGATGCAGTTGATTTTAGATATCTTTGCCATGCGGGCTAGGAGTCATGAAGGCAAGTTGCAGGTGCACTTGGCCCAGCTCAAATACCTTTTGCCACGTCTTGTCGGTCAAGGGATCATGCTCAGCCGTCAGGCTGGGGGAATTGGTTCTCGTGGTCCAGGGGAAAGTCAGTTGGAGTTGAACCGCCGGAGCGTTCGCAATCAAATCACCGATATCGAGCGCCAGCTCAAGGTAGTTGAAAAGAACCGGGAAACCCTTCGTGAAAAACGCTTGGAATCACCTGTCTTTAAGATTGGTTTGATCGGCTATACCAATGCAGGAAAGTCGACCATTATGAATCAGCTGACCAGTAAGAGCCAGTATGAAGCCGATGAACTTTTTGCGACCTTGGACGCAACAACCAAGAGCATCCATCTAACAGGCAATCTGCAAGTGACGTTGACCGATACGGTTGGCTTTATCCAAGATCTACCAACAGAGTTGGTTTCGAGCTTTAAGTCAACCTTGGAAGAAAGTAAGAATGTAGACCTTCTGGTCCATGTCATCGATGCGTCTGATCCTAATCATGAAGAGCATGAAAAGACGGTGCTTTCGATCATGAAGGACCTGGATATGCTGGAGATCCCTCGCTTGACGCTTTACAACAAAGCAGACAAAGTAGCAGACTTTACCCCAACCCAGACACCTTTTAGCTTGATTTCAGCGCGCTCTGAGACAGCCCGTGAAGATCTCCAGGCTTTGCTTCTAGAAAAATTGAGAGAACTCTTTGTTCCCTTTACCATTCGCGTTCCTTTTTCAAAATCTTATCGGACACATGATCTAGAAACAGTAGCGATCATTGACCAGCGCGAATTTGAAGAGGATGTCGAGGTCATTCAAGGCTATATTGCAGAGAAAAATAAGTGGAAGTTGGAAGAATATTATGACGGATTACGTTGATTTAGCAATAAAATATGGAGGTTATACCAGCCTCGATCGGGTCTATCTGACCAATCTTTTAAGCACGATCCCTGAGGAATTGCGTCTCCGTGTGATTACGCCTCCCCCAAGTGTGATCAACGCTTATTTCGCTGAGCTCTACCAAAAGAAGAGCCCCAAGGAGGCCATGGATTATTTCTTGGAGTTGAGTCGGGTATTTGACTTATTCACAGTTCAGCAAACCTTTGATGAACGAAAGCCCTTTATCCGCCTCAACTTATCAGGTAAGTCTTATGGCTTGGCTTACGTAAATGAAAAGCTAGCCTGTGTCTTTGCTGAACATCCAGCAGAGGATATCACTCCTGCCATTTTATTCGAAATTGCAGAGATCTTTCCACATTGTTTGGTCTTTGAAAAAGATGGTAAGATCTGCTTGCAAGAGGCTGAACTAGAAGTGGTCACTAAAACAAAAGCCCTCTCAGCTCTGACTGACTTGATGACCTTGGAGGATGGACGCTTGAAACTGTCAGGATATAACCAAGAGGAACTCCTCGAGCTAGCGCAAGCCTACCCAGGCGACCTTTCTTTCCGTTCAGAGAACCGGACGGCCATGATTTATATAGATAGAAAGTAGACAATGGACATTCAATTTTTAGGAACGGGAGCTGGGCAACCCTCAAAAGCCCGTAATGTATCGAGCCTAGCGCTCAAATTGCTGGACGAGATCAATGAAGTCTGGCTCTTTGATTGTGGTGAAGCGACACAGAATCAAATTTTAGAAACGACCATTCGTCCGCGAAAGGTTAGCAAGATCTTTATCACTCACCTACACGGAGACCATATCTTTGGTTTGCCAGGTTTCCTCTCTAGTCGGGCCTTTCAGGCCAATGAAGAGCAGACGGATCTGGATATCTATGGTCCAGTAGGCATCAAATCCTTTGTCATGACCAGTCTTCGCGTATCAGGCTCTCGCCTGCCTTACCGCATCCATTTTCATGAATTCGATGAACATTCTCTGGGTAAGATTTTAGAAACCGATAAATTTACGGTTTATGCGGAGGCTTTGGACCACACCATTTTCTGTGTGGGTTACCGGATCATGCAGAAGGACTTGGAAGGGACACTCGACGCAGACAAGCTCAAGGCAGCGGGCGTCCCATTTGGACCGCTCTTTGGTCAGGTCAAAAATGGCCAAGATGTCACCCTGGAAGATGGCACTAAGATCATTGCAGCGGATTATATTTCAGCCCCTCGGCCTGGTAAGATTATCACGATCCTCGGAGATACCAGAAAGACTGATGCCAGCGTCCGCCTCGGGGTCAATGCGGATGTCCTCGTCCATGAGTCCACCTATGGCAAGGGTGATGAGAAGATTGCTCGTAAACACGGCCACTCGACCAATATGCAGGCAGCAGAAGTAGCGCGTGAAGCTGGAGCCAAGCGCCTTCTTCTCAACCACATCAGTGCTCGCTTCTTATCAAAAGACATCAGCCAATTGCGCAAGGATGCATCCAGCATTTTTGAAAATGTCTATGTCGTCAAAGATTTGGAAGAAGTGGAGATCTAAGATGCGAACCATTCTCGTAACAGGAGCAAGTGGAGGCTTGGCCCAAGAAATGGTCAAGCTCCTCCCTGAAGACCGGCTGATTCTCCTAGGCAGAAATCAAGAAAAACTGGAAAAGCTCTATGCCAGTCATCCTCAAGCTGAATGCATCGGGATCGATATCACTGATTCTTCAGCCGTCCAAGATTTGGTAGAAGAGCTCTATCAGCGCTACGGGCAGATCGATATCTTGGTCAACAATGCAGGCTATGGGATTTTTGAGGCCTTTGATCGCATTTCTGACCAGCAGGTGCAGGAGATGTTTGAGGTCAATACCTTTGCCCTCATGCAGTTTTCACGCTTGATGGGTGCCCGCATGAAGGAAGCAGGCAAGGGGCACATCGTCAACATCGTCAGCATGGCGGGTCTCGTTGCAACAGCTAAATCGAGCCTTTATTCGGCTACTAAGTTTGCGGCCATTGGCTTCTCCAATGCCCTGCGGTTAGAACTCATGCCCTTTGGTCTCCATGTGACGACGGTCAATCCAGGCCCCATTCGGACCACTTTCTTTGACCAGGCAGACCCAGATGGAAGCTATGTCAAAGCTGTGGATCGCTACATTTTGGAACCAGACTTTGTGGCTAAGAAGATTGTGAAAAACTTTGGAAAACCAAAACGCGAACTCAATCTTCCTTGGCTTTTGAACTTGACCCACAAGCTCTATACCCTTTTCCCTCGTATCTCGGACAAGCTAGCCAGCAAGATGTTCAATTTCAAATAGGAGGAGATAGATGGCCGCAAATATTCAAGCTTATTTAGAGAACCTCCGGCAACCCTGGGGACAGATCTATTATGATATCCTTTTTGAACAATTACAGGACATCAAGGGGAAGCGAGTGCTTGATTTTGGCAGTGGTTTTGGCCTTGTAGCCAACCACTTGGCGCAAGACAATGAAGTCCTTGCTGTGGAACCTAATGAGGAAATGGTGGCTTTGCGGGCTCAGGACCATCCCTACCAGCAACTCGTCGGAAGTCTGGACCAGATAGAGAGCTTTGAAGATGCTAGTTTTGATGTCATCCTCTGCCACAATGTCTTGGAGTATGTAGAGGATCGCAAGGTGGTTCTCAAGGAATTCACCCGTCTCTTGAAACCAGGTGGCCTGCTCTCTATCGTCAAGCACAATGAGGTTGGTCGCGTCCTGCAGACAGTAGTTTTTGAAAATGATACTCAGAAGGCTCTCGATTTGCTAGCAGGCCACGATCTGGAAACCCACTCCATGGGTTTGGCACAGGCCTATGATGTCTATCTAGCTGTTGAAGATCTAGCCCTCGAAGTTCAGGACTACCAAGGAATTCGAGTCTTTTATGCCTTACAGGACAATCGCTTCAAGGGCCAAGAAGGCTGGCGAGAGTCTATGCTCAAGATGGAGTTGGCGGTCTGTCAAGAGTCCCCTTACAGGGATATCGCCTTCTTCCAGCACTATACCTTAAAAAGGAGTTAAGATGTTAGATTACAAACAAGAGAATCCAGCGATGGCAGACTTACTCGCATTGTACAGCTCAGTCGGCTGGACCAATTATACCAACAACCCAACCATGCTAGAAGAAGCTGTCAAAGCCAGTCTCTGGCAGTTGGCCGTCTATGATGAGAAAGAGCTCGTCGCCTACATTCGCTTGGTAGGAGATGGCCACTCTGTTATTTTTGTACAGGACCTTTTGGTACGGCCAGATCACCAGCGTCAAGGCATCGGAAGGAAACTCTTGGAAGAGGCTTTAGGGAGTTTCCCAAATGTCTACCAACGGCTTCTTGCCACTGAACGTAGCGAGAAAAATCTAGCCTTTTACCAGTCCCTCGGCTTTGTCGAACTTTCCGAGCAAGCCTGTACAGGGATGATTTATATGAAATAAGAGAGTGGGACAGAAATCGGTAATTCGTTAGAATTCGATTTCGTCGTCCCACCTCCGCACAGTTGAGTAGGGCTGTAAAAGCTGATGAAATCAGCGTAGTAGAGCCCACTCAACCACTGCGTCTTGCTCGACAATCCAAAAACAATTGAGAGGCTAGGACTTTTGTCCCAGCCTTATCTATTTGACTGATAAAAGGGGGAATAGGGATAGAGCTAAGTAATACGATAGCAACTATTTTTAAATATTTTGTATTTTCAAATATTCCAACTATTACCTGACCTTTTATTTCCCGCCATTTTAGGCTTTCATGATATAATAATCAGATAAGAAAAAGAGGAGACCAAAAGCTAGATGATCACTTCAAAATACGATTGGCAGTTAGCTTCGCCAAGTGCAGATGAGGCCTTTTTAGCCCTTGCCAAAAAAGCAGGCCTGGAAGCGTCCGTAGCAACCTTGCTGTATGAGCGTGGCATTCAGACCAAAGAGGATTTAGAAGACTTTTTAGAACCCAAGCTGGAGAAGCTACACGACCCTTATTTGCTCCATGATATGGACAAGGCAGTGGAGCGCATCCGACGGGCCATCGAAGATTATGAGCAGATCTTGATTTATGGTGACTATGATGCGGACGGGATGACCTCGGCCTCCATTATGAAGGAAACCTTGGAGCAGATGGGGGCAGAGGTGCAAGTCTACCTACCCAACCGCTTTACAGACGGCTATGGTCCCAATGAGAGTGTCTATAAATACTTTATCGAGCAGCAAGGCATTTCCCTGATTGTTACGGTAGACAATGGTGTGGCGGGCAATCAAGCCATTGCCATGGCCCAAGCAATGGGAGTCGATGTCATCGTGACCGACCACCACTCTATGCCAGAGGTTTTACCGGATGCTTATGCGATCATTCATCCCGAGCATCCAGATGCGGATTATCCCTTCCATTATCTAGCAGGATGTGGTGTGGCCTTTAAGTTGGCCTGCGCCCTCTTAGAGGAAGTGCCGGTTGATCTCTTAGACCTGGTAGCAATTGGGACCATTGCTGACATGGTCAGCCTGACAGATGAGAATCGGATCTTGGTCAAATACGGTCTGGGTGTTCTCCAACATACCCAGCGCATGGGCTTGCAAGAGCTCTTGGAGATTGCGGGGATTCGTCCGGAGGATGTCAATGAAGAAACGGTTGGTTTTCAGATTGCTCCTCGTCTCAATGCCCTTGGCCGCCTTGATGATCCCAATCCGGCCATTGAACTCCTAACAGGATTTGACGATGAAGAGGCGCACGAGATTGCCATTATGATTCATCAGAAGAATGAAGAACGAAAAGAGATTGTCCAAGCCATCTATGACGAAGCTAAAACCATGGTCGATCCGAGCTTATCCGCCCAGGTCTTGGCCAAAGAAGGCTGGAATCCAGGGGTTCTTGGTATTGTTGCCGGTCGTTTATTAGAAGAGCTTCATCAGCCGGTCGTTGTTTTAAGCATCGAAGATGGACGGGCTAAAGGAAGCGCTCGGAGTCCTGAGTCGGTCAATATCTTTGAAGCCCTTGATCCCTACCGGTCTCTCTTTATCGCCTTTGGAGGACATGCCGGTGCAGCAGGAATGACGCTAGAGGTGGACCAACTCCCTGCCTTGTCTCAGGCCCTTACGGATTTCATTGCAGAACAAGAAATTGATCTCAGCAGCAAGTCTAGCTTAGACATCGACGAGGAACTGCATCTAACAGAACTAACGCTTGAGACCTTGAAAAGCTTTGATCGCTTGAGTCCTTTTGGCATGGACAATAAAAAGCCGGTCTTTCTGGTCCGTAACTTCAAGGTAGAAGGGGCGCGCTCGATGGGAGCCGGCAATACCCATTTGAAACTCAAAATTTCTCAAGAAGATGCGACCTTTGAGGTGGTTGCCTTTGGCTTGGGAAGCTTAGAGGCAGAGTTCGCACAAGCGCAAGACCTAGAGCTAGCTGTGCAGTTGTCGGTCAACCAATGGAATGGTCAAACGACTCTCCAGCTCATGCTGGTTGATGCGCGTGTGGATGGCGTGCAGCTCTTTAATGTCCGCTCTAAAAATGCCAGCCTCCCCGCAGGTGTTCCCGTTCTTGATTTTACTAAAGAACTGCCAGATCTGACAGGGGCATCCGCTGTTGTAGTTGGAAATATCCCTGAGGATTTAAAGCAACTACGGCAAATCTTCCAAGAGCATGATTTCCAGGCTGTTTATTTCAAAAATGAGATCGCCAAAGCCTACTATCTGACAGGATACGGTAGCAGGGACCAGTATGCCAAACTCTATAAAACCATCTACCAGTACCCAGAGTTCGATGTCCGCTACAAACTCAAAGACCTAGCGGCCTATCTCAAGATCCAGCAGATCCTCTTGGTCAAAATGATTCAGATTTTCCAAGAGCTGGGCTTTGTGACCATTGAAAATGGCATCATGAAGGTCAATAAAGAAGCAGAAAAACGAGAAATCGCAGAAAGCAACATCTACCAAAAACTTAAACAAACCGTGAAAGAGCAGGAGTTGATGGCCCTCGGAACGGTTCGTGAAATCTACGACTACCTGACAGGGCAGGCCTCATGAAAAAACACCTAAAAAAATTCCTCTGGCTCAGCCCCTTCCTACTTTTTTGCCTTTATTGGTTGGGAATCTACCTGAGTCTCAAGAATCCCATGGAAGAAATCAACTATGCCGAAAATGGTGGGATGATGCGCTATGTGATGTTTAAGCCCTTTACAGAGACGATAGGAAATGATGGTATCTGGAAAGAAGATGAGGGATTTCAAATCTACCCTATTCAGAAAAAATCGTTAGTGGTCAGGAAGACCTATCCGTCATGATGTTTCGAGACAGTTCTGAATGGGTTTACTGGTATGAATACCATCTAAACGAAAATGCATACGTTCGTATGTCTTTCAAATACGATTCTGCAAATAAGGTGTTCCTCCAAAGGGATGTCTATCTTTATGCAGATGATCAAGAAGTAGAGGGTAGTGATTTTCTACAGAAACTTTCTGCCTACGACAAAGACCGTGCTTGGTTGAAAAAGCAAAGTAAGAAGGTCGCTGAGCAATACATTCTTGACACCTGGTTTAAGAATGGAAGTTCACGTTATTCCATGAAAAACTTGGGCAATATGAAAATCCAGTACAATGAATTGTTAGAAGAGAAGTAAGAGATTTTTTTCGAACTCAATCCCACATCTTTTTTGGATGTGGGATTTTTGCTTTTGACGCGGGAGCTTGGGAAAATGATTTGGCAAAAAATGATGCAAGTTAGTAGAATTCATGATATAATGGAATGTAAAAAATTTTTTATGAAAGAAAGTTAACCATGAATTTAAAAGATTACATTGCAAGCATTGAAAACTATCCACAAGAAGGGATTACCTTCCGTGATATCAGCCCTTTGATGGCAGATGGCAATGCTTATAGTTATGCGATTCGTGAAATCGTTCAATACGCGACGGATAAGAAGATCGATATGATCGTTGGTCCTGAAGCGCGTGGGTTTATCGTTGGATGTCCGGTCGCTTTTGAGTTGGGAATTGGGTTTGCGCCTGTTCGTAAGCCTGGTAAATTGCCACGTGAAGTCATCTCTGCTGACTACGAAAAAGAATACGGTGTTGATACCCTCTGCATGCACGCAGATGCCATCAAACCTGGTCAACGTGTCCTCATCGTTGATGACCTCTTGGCGACTGGTGGTACGGTGAAAGCAACCATCGAAATGATTGAAAAACTCGGTGGGATTGTTGCAGGGTGTGCCTTCTTGATCGAGTTGGATGATTTGAAAGGTCGCGAAGCGATCGGCGATTACGACTACAAAGTCTTGATGCATTACTAGTATAGTCTAATACTATAACTGGCTACAGAAAAACCATAATTGAAAACTATAAGCTCCTATCATATAATGTTAGTTAAGAACTTGTAAGATGGGAGCTTTTTATGCCAATTACTCTAGATAAAAAATTACCAGCAGTCGATATCCTTCGTTCAGAAAATATTTTTGTCATGGATGATGTTCGGGCGACTCACCAGGATATTCGGCCGATGAATGTTCTCATTCTTAATCTGATGCCGACCAAGGTTGCGACAGAAACCCAGCTCTTACGGCTCCTTGCCAACACGCCCTTGCAGATCAATGTAGATTTCCTCTACATGGCGAGCCATGAATCCAAGAATACAGCGGCTGAGCATTTGGAGAGCTTCTACAAGACCTTTGAGGATATCAAGGATAATTACTATGACGGCTTGATTGTGACAGGAGCGCCTGTCGAAAAGATGGACTTTGAGGAAGTGGACTACTGGGAAGAATTGACCCAGGTCTTTGAATGGTCCAAGCGGCATGTCTTTTCTACCTTGCACCTTTGTTGGGGAGCCCAGGCTGGTCTTTACCACCGTTACGGGATTCAAAAAGTAGAGCTCTGTGACAAGCTATCGGGTATCTATGACCAAGCAGTGGTGCGTCCCGAAAGTCTGCTCATGAGAGGCTTTGACGATCGCTTCCTTGCCCCTCATTCTCGCTATACAGATATTCCTTTGAAGGAAGTCCTTGAAAAGAGCAATCTTCAAGTGATCGCTCGGGGAAATGAAGTTGGCCTTTCCATCATTGCTAGTCCAGATATGCGTGAGGTGTATAGTTTTGGTCATCTGGAGTATGATCGCGATACGCTGGCAAAAGAATACCACCGAGATGTCAAGGCTGGCTTGGATCCGGACGTTCCCAAGAATTATTTTGATGGGGATGACGCTAATACAGAGCCTCGCATTCGTTGGAATCTAGCTGCAACGACCTTCTTTAGTAATTGGATCAACTATGCGGTTTATCAAGAAACACCCTACCGCTTGGAAGAATTGGAAAAAGATATTTCATTTTATGGTTACCTATAAAGGGGAATTATGACATATTCACAAGCATTTAAGTATGGCAACTTGGTTCTTCCAAGTGCCTTGCTTTTTCATTATCATGAGTTGTTTGATCAAGCAGATGACTACTTGGTTTGGCAGTTTTTCTTCCTTCAAAATACGACTGGCCAAGAGGCTTTGACACCTAATCAGATTGCTAGTCATCTAGGAAAAACGGTGACAGAGGTCAATAGGATTATGTCCAATTTGACCACCAAGGGACTCCTTCAATACCGGACCATTGAGCTCAATGGCGAGATTGAAGCCATCTTTGATGCGACCATTGCCCTGGAGCGCTTGGATGAGATTTTAGGAGCCCAATCACAAGGGAAGGCACAGAGCACGCCTACTAAGGGAAATGTCATCAAAGACTTGGTGGAAACCTTCCAACAAGAACTGGGACGACTCTTGACGCCTTTTGAGATTGAAGACTTGACCAAGACTGTGCGCGAGGATCAGACAGATCCAGATGTGATCAAGGCAGCATTACGAGAAGCTGTCTTTAACGGCAAGCCACACTGGAAATATATCCAAGCTATTTTACGCAACTGGCGCGGTGAAGGCATCAACAGCCTGGCCCAAGTAGAGGCGAAACTACAAGAACGTGAGCAAGCCAACCCACGCAATGTGACAGTTTCAGATGATTTCTTGAAGGCCATGGATTTGTGGAAGGATTAAGAGGAGACGATTGATCAATTGAAATGGGGAGATAAAAACAGACGCAGACGATTTAGATGGCTCTATCCGACTATGTTAGTGGTCGGATTGTTTTTATTGTTTGGCATGATCAGCTTTTACTACGTACGGACCAACCTATTAACATCGGGCCTGTACCCAGTAGAAGAGACTCTACTAGAGGCTGGCTATACCAAAACGAAGACAGGATTTCGTAAAAAAGATGCCAATGTAATCATTGACATCCAGTGGAACGCAAAAACAAAGGTATTTGATAAAAATCATTATCGCTTTAAAGCCCATCAAGAGACAACTTTCTGGAAGAAAACCTATGTGGATAAGGAAACACTTGAACGTTTGACCAATGGCCAGCTGTCTAACCAATATGGTTTCGTGCAGTACACCAAGGTTAATAAGAAAGATTGGCTAAGGGTTTCTCCAAGACTAATAGCCCACGCTGGAGGGACGGTCCGGGAGAAGGAGTACAATACGAAGTATACCAATTCCTTAGAGGCTTTACGGCAAAATTACAATCTCGGCCATCGCTTGTTTGAAATGGATTTTAATTTGACTAGTGACAAGAAATTAGCTGCAGTTCATGATTGGCACCATTTTGGAAACAAAGATGATGTCGCACCTTCTTCTAAGGAATGGAAGAAATTTCAGGGTTATGGTTCCCCAGAAACACCAAGTCGCTTTACGACCATGTTAATAGGGGATGTGTTTGATCAAATGATAATTAATCGAGATATGGTGTTGGTGACAGATATCAAATCGATGGAAATCTCTAAGGAAGATAGGATTACACAATTTAAAGAACTTGTTTCAGAAGCAAACAAGCGAGACAAAGAACTATTGGATCGTGTGATTCCACAAATTTATCATCAAGAGATGTTCGGAGAAATCGAATCTATTTATCCTTTCAAGCACGTGATCTATACGCTCTACGCCTCACCAGATAGTGGAGAAGAAGTGCTGGATTTTATCGCCAAGCACAAGGAAATCGAGGCGGTGACCGTCCCTATCGACGATTCTCGCTTAACTCCTAAGTTTATCGAACAGGTACATAAACTTGGAAAACGGGTCTATGTTCATACCATTCAAACCTATGAGAGCCTAACTAAGTATGCTGCGATCAATGTTGATGGCTTTTACACTGGCTTATTGACTCCACAGGATATGGCCGTGTATGAATCCGTATCAAAATAGAAAAAGACTAGCACTTTATAAAAGTGCTAGTTTTTGCATTTATAGATAGTCTGCGTAGGCTTTTTTTAGTCTTCTAAGGAGTTCTTGTTTTTCCTCGTCACTGGCAAAGGAAGCCTGGATGGCATCGACATTGTGCTGGTAAAAGTCAGTTTCCTTGGTTTGGAAATGCTGATGGTAGAGGGCGTATTCCTTGGTGAGGTCGGTATCAGATACAGTCCGGTTATCGGTATTGATACTGATCCGAGCACCAGCTGCCTTCATCTTCAGATAAGGGAAATCTTCTAAAGTCGGTGCTGCTTTTGTCTGTAAGTTACTGGTTAAGCAGAGTTCACCGGTGACTTCATTTTCAACAAAAGACTGGAGTAGGGCTGGTTCATGAGATAGAGCCGTCACGTGGCCATTGCGTTTGATGCCAAAAGCAATCGATTGGGCTACAAAGTGTGGGCAATGACACTCACCTGCGTGAAGCGTCATCGGCCGATGGTAACTTTTGACTTGCTCGATTAAAGGTCGAATATCTTCTGGAGAGTAGTTGTGCTCATCCCCAGCAAAGTCAAACCCGACAAATTCCTGATCCCTGACTTGGTTTGCTTCGGCAAGGATACGAGATGTGAGTTCTTGATCTGATTGGCGCATGCCACAGACCAAGGCTTTTGCAACAATGCCAAATTCCTCCTGGGCTTGGCGTAGACCATCGCAGACAGCATCGATAGTTTCTGGGACGGTGAGTCCTTGGTCCATGGACAATTCTGGGGCAAAACGGACCTCGATGTAGACGACATTTTCAAGAGCAGCTTGCTTGGCCACATCGTAAGCAGCAAGCGTCAAGGCTTCCTTGGTCTGAAGAAGAGGTCGAATGTAGTCAAAGGCCTCCAAATAGTCCAAAAGATTCTCACAGTGTGCAGGCGCAGTGACATGGTGCTTGAGCTCCTCATCACTAGCAGGTAGGTCAATATTGGCCATGGCTGCCAGCTGGCGAATGATTGGAAGCGACAAGGAACCGTCTAAGTGACAGTGAAGTTCTGTCTTTGCCAAACTATGAAAATCGATCGTGGACATGGTTTTCTCCTTAAAATTGTATTTTTTCTATACTATCATTTTGACAAAAAAAGTCAAGTAGCCTTCACGTAGCAGATCTTTGAAAGGAAGCCCGAGATTTGATATGCTAGGAGTAGCGAAATAAAGGAGAAGAATGATGTCATACTATCAATTACCAGAAGTATGGGAAGCACCGAGCCAAATGGGAGGAGCCTGGGGTGGCTTGAACCAACCAACAGCAGGTGCCCGCTTTGAACAAACCCTTCCAAAAGGCGATCAACCTTTCCAACTCTATACCCTTCCAACACCCAATGGGATCAAGGCCACTATTATGCTAGAGGAACTGAAAGAGCTGGGAGTGGATGCAGGTTATGACGCTTATCGGATCAAGATTGGTGAGGGAGATCAGTTTGGTAGTGACTTTGTAGCCATCAACCCAAACTCGAAAATTCCAGCCATGTTGGATCAATCGGGCGATCAAGCCATTCGTGTCTTTGAATCGGCCAATATCCTCCTGTATCTAGCGGAGAAATTTGGAAAATTAATCCCGACTGATCTGGCTAAACGGACAGAGGTGCTCAACTGGCTCTTCTGGCAGACGGGTGCAGCACCATTTTTAGGAGGGGGCTTTGGTCATTTCTTCCACTATGCACCTGAGAAAATCGAGTATGCCATCAACCGCTTTGCCATGGAAGCCAAACGTCAATTGGACCTACTGGACAAGGAACTGGCCACTAAACCTTATATCGCAGGGGTTGACTACACCATTGCAGATATTGCCATCTGGTCTTGGTATGGTCGTCTAGCCCAAGACAAGGTCTGGGACCGAGCAGGAATTTTCCTAGATGTGAAGGAATACAAGCATCTGCAGGCTTGGACAGAGAAAATTGCCAATCGTCCCGCTGTGAAACGTGGCTTGGAAGTGGAATATAAGGAAATTGACTAAAGTCTAAGCATAGATAATTCAATTGTATTGAGATTTTCTTTAGGTGAGTTCGGACGTCAGCGAACTTCGTAGAAGTTCCATGACTAAATCAAGATACAAAGGGCGTCTGCGGATAAAGTCAAAATAGGAAGTTTGACGAAGAATTTCTGGATTCTAGGAAAACTTATCTTTTTGACACGATCCGCAGCCCGTGTTCAATTCGTTTTGAACCCCTTCGCTTTTCAATTTTTAGGCTCAGGCTAAAACAGTTCCCCCGAACTGTTTTACTTTCAAAACTCCCGAGTGCATGAAACAAAAAGTTTCATGCACTTTTCTCACTGCAGAAAACTCAATACGTATTTTTTGGGCTCCAAAAATAAGAGATTTCTCGACTTATATAGCTAGCTAGAACAATTTAGCAACAATTTGATAAGGCGCCGTCGCGCCTTTTTTTAATGGTGCAAACATGGTATACTAAAGGGTGGAATAAAAGTTTAGAAAGTAGCACATGGAATTTACAAAATTATCAAATCGCTTGGACTTGGTGGCTAGCTTCGTCCCAGCTGGAGCGCGTCTGTTGGACGTGGGGAGTGACCATGCTTATCTCCCAATCGCCCTCTTACAAGAAGGCAAGATTGAGGCTGCCATTGCAGGGGAAGTGGTAGAAGGGCCCTATCAGTCTGCCCTTCAAAATGTTGCGGATAATGGCTTAGAAGACAAGATTGAGGTCCGTCTGGCTAATGGATTGGCTGCCTTTGAACCAACAGACGGTATTTCCTGTATCACCATTGCTGGTATGGGAGGACGATTGATTGCAGATATCCTAGCCGCAGGTCTTGAGAAATTAGCTGGTGTCTCTCGCTTGGTCCTGCAACCCAATAATCGCGAGGATGAACTGCGGGCTTGGTTAGTAGATCATGATTTCTGCATTGTCGATGAAGCTATCTTGGAAGAAAATGAGAAGTTCTATGAGATCCTTGTGGTGGAACAGGGTTCTCAAGAGTTGACAGCCAAGGAACTACGCTTTGGTCCCCATTTGATGCGGGAACAAGCTCCAGCCTTTGTCCAAAAGTGGTCCAAGGAAGTGGAGAAATTAGAATTTGCCTTGGAGCAGGTCCCAGTTGAGAATCAATCTGCCAGAGCATCGTTAGAAGAGCGCATCACTCATATCAAGGAGGTTCTACATGTTAGCTAGTGAAGTCATCAAACGCTATGAAGCCTACTGTCCTCAGGAACTTTCCATGGAGGGAGATGTCCGTGGGCTACAGGTCGGCACGCTACAAAAAGACATCCACAAGGTCATGGTGGCCTTAGATATCCGCGAGCAGACAGTGGCAGAAGCTATCGCCCATGGGGTAGACTTGATCATCGTCAAGCACGCACCGATTTTCCGTCCCATCAAGGATTTGGTAGCCGATCGGGCTCAAAATCAGATCTATATCGATTTGATCAAGCATGATATCGCTGTCTACGTCAGCCATACCAATATTGACATTGTCCCAGATGGGCTCAACGATTGGTTTTGCCAGCTCTTGGAAATTGAAGATACAGAGCCCCTCAGTATGACAGGGGAAGGGCTCGGAATCGGCCGCATCGGTCGGGTACCCGCTCAAACCTTTGGCCAGTTGGCTAGCAAGGTTAAAGAAACCTTTGGCTTAGACGCTTTGCGCTTGGTTCATTATGACCAGGCGGATTTGGAACGGGTCATCGAGCGCGTCGCCATCTGTGGAGGAAGTGGCCAGTCCTTTTACAAGGATGCTCTCGCTAAAGGGGCTGAGGTCTATATCACAGGAGATATCTACTACCACACAGCTCAGGACATGCTGAGCGATGGGCTCTTGGCCTTGGATCCAGGACACCATATCGAAGTTCTTTTTGTGTCAAAATTAGTAGAAAAGCTCAATCAGTGGAAGGCTGAAGAAGCGTGGGAGATTGAAGTGATTGGCAGTCAAGCCAGCACCAATCCTTTTTGCCATATCTAAGGGGTCATGATGAAAGTTGCCATTATCGGTGCAGGGATCGTGGGATCCACTGCAGCTTATTATTTATCCAAAGAAGCACAGGTGGATGTGACCGTCTACGACCATGGAGTGGGCCAAGCGACTAAGGCGGCTGCTGGCATTATTAGCCCTTGGTTTTCTAAACGGCGGAATAAGGCATGGTATCGCCTGGCTCGTCTGGGAGCAGACTTTTATCAAGAATTGGTAGCAGACCTGGCCAAGGACGGAATTAAAACAGATTTTTACCAGCAGACTGGCGTCTATCTCCTCAAGAAAAATGAGGAAAAATTAGATGATCTCTATCAGTTGGCGCTGAGTCGACGAGAAGAATCTCCCTTAATCGGGGACTTGGCGATTTTGACTAAGGAAGAAGTAGCCCGGCAATTTCCTGATCTACAAGGCTTTGAGAAGCTCCTTTATGCATCAGGTGGAGCCCATGTGGAGGGAGCCCTTCTCACGGAAACCCTTCTTCAGGCAAGCGGCGCAAGAGTCATCAAGGAAGAGGTTGCTCTCTCAGTCTCAAGTGATGGTTATCAGATTGCAGGAGAATGCTATGACCAAGTCATCCTAGCAACAGGAGCCTGGTTGGGTCAGATGCTCGAGTCGCTTGGCTACCAAGTTGATGTCCGTCCGCAAAAGGGGCAACTGCGGGATTATCAGCTAGACCTAGATACTGATGATTATCCGGTGGTCATGCCTGAAGGAGAGCTGGATATCATTCCCTTTCAAAATGGCAAGATCAGTATGGGCGCTACCCATGAGAATGAGATGGGCTTTGACCTGACAGTGGATCAAGTTCTGCTCAATCAGATGGAAACAGAAGCCCTGTCTTACTATCCAGAACTCGCTCAAGCGGAAGTTATCGGGGAGCGCGTGGGAACTCGTGCCTACACCAGTGACTTTTCACCATTTTGGGGAGCTGTTCCTGATCGAGCAGGCCTCTATGTCGCCAGTGGACTTGGTTCGTCTGGCCTCACAACAGGTTCCCTCATTGGTTGGCACCTAGCCCAACTAGTGGTAGGAGGAAACCTGCGCTTAGATCCAGCAGATTATCCAGTTGAACAGTATGTGACGAAGAGAGTGGGACAAAAGTCCTAGCTTCTCAATTGTCTTTGGATTGTCGAGCAAGACGCAGTGGTTGAGTGGGCTCTACTACGCTGAATTCATCAGCTTTTACAGCCCTACTCAACTGTGCGGAGGTGGGACGACGAAATCGAATTCTAACGAATTACCGATTTCTGTCCCACTCTCTTTTTTTCGAAAGATCTTCCTTAATTGGGCTAAAAATAGTAGAATAGAACAATTGAATCATCAAGAAAATGGGAGTTATTATGAATTGGTTTCAATCGCAATCCGTAGTCTTGCAGGCCTTTCTCGCAGGATTGTTTACATGGGGCTGTACCATTGTAGGGTCAGCCATCGTCTTTTTCTTCAAGCATATTAGTCGCAAGTTACTGGACATCATGATGGGATTTGCGGCAGGGGTTATGATCGCGGCTTCTTTTTGGTCGCTCTTACAACCCTCGATTGAGTATGCGGAAAACTCCTATGGGAGCCTGGCTTGGTTACCGGCTGCGATCGGTTTTCTGACTGGAGGATTTTTCCTCCGCTTGATTGACGCCATCGTCCCTCACCTTCATATGACGAAGGAGATTGAAGAGGCTGAGAGTATCCATACGCCGCGGGAGAAGAAGTTGTCTAAAACAACCCTCCTCTTTCTCGCCATTACCATCCACAATTTCCCAGAAGGCTTAGCGGTCGGAGTGGCCTTTGGAGCCCTAGCGAGTAATCCTAGTCCAGAAGCCTTTATCGGGGCGGTTGGCTTGGCCATTGGGATTGGCTTGCAAAATATCCCAGAAGGGGCTGCCCTCTCGATCCCGATTCGGACAGATGGAAAATCCCGTCTCAACGCCTTTTATTGGGGATCTATGTCAGCCATCGTCGAGCCAGTAGGAGCGCTACTAGGGGCAGTTGCCGTCCTATCTATGACGGCTATCTTGCCTTACGCCCTCTCCTTTGCGGCAGGTGCGATGATCTTCGTGGTGGTCGAAGAGTTGATTCCAGATTCACAGACCAATGGCAACACAGATGTTGCGACCCTCGGTCTCATGGTTGGCTTTGTCATTATGATGATCCTAGACGTCGCTTTGGGATAAAGAACATCACCTTGTAACATAGATGCAAGGTGACTTTTTTATATAAACATGATAAAATAAGAGTAATGACTACGTAGAAAGGCCTAACATTATGAAAGGTATTATTTTAGCAGGGGGCTCAGGAACTCGCTTGTATCCATTGACACGTGCGGCTTCTAAACAGTTGATGCCCATTTATGACAAACCAATGATCTACTATCCGTTGTCAACCCTTATGTTGGCAGGGATCAAAGAAATCCTGATCATCTCGACTCCTCAAGACCTTCCTCGTTTTGAAGAGCTTCTTGGAGATGGTTCTGAACTAGGAATTTCTCTCTCTTATGCAGAGCAACCAAGTCCAGATGGTTTGGCGCAAGCATTCATCATCGGAGAAGACTTTATCGGTGACGATCATGTTGCACTCATCCTTGGGGACAATATCTTCCACGGAAATGGCCTAACCAAGATGTTGCAACGGGCAGAAGCGAAAGAAAAAGGAGCGACTGTCTTTGGTTACCAAGTTAAAGATCCAGAACGCTTTGGTGTGGTAGAGTTTGACGCGGATATGAACGCTATCTCTATCGAGGAAAAACCAGAACATCCAAAATCGAACTTTGCAGTGACAGGACTTTACTTCTATGACAATGATGTGGTAGAAATTGCCAAAAACATCAAACCAAGCCCTCGTGGAGAGCTTGAAATCACTGATGTTAACAAGGCCTATTTGGAGCGTGGAGATCTCTCTGTTGAGCTCATGGGCCGTGGCTTTGCTTGGTTGGATACGGGGACTCACGAAAGTCTCTTGCAAGCATCTCAATATATCGAAACTGTTCAACGCTTGCAAAATGTCCAAGTGGCTAACCTTGAGGAAATTGCCTATCGCATGGGTTATATCAACAAAGAACAAGTCCATGAATTAGCGCAATCACTGAAGAAAAACGAATACGGACAATATTTGCTCCGTTTGATTGGAGAAGCTTAATGACAGAACAATTTTTCGAAAAAGAATTAGCAGCCCGCAAAATTGAAGCTATCCCAGGCTTGATGGAGTTTGATATTCCAGTGCGCGGGGATAACCGTGGTTGGTTTAAAGAAAACTTCCAAAAAGAGAAAATGCTTCCTCTTGGCTTCCCTGAAAGCTTTTTTGCAGAAGGTAAGTTGCAAAACAATATTTCATTCTCTCGTAAGAATGTTTTGCGTGGCTTGCATGCAGAGCCTTGGGACAAATACATCTCTGTAGCAGATGAAGGCAAGGTTCTTGGAACTTGGGTAGACCTTCGTGAAGGCGATAGCTTTGGGAATACCTACCAAACCGTGATCGATGCTTCAAAAGGCATCTTCGTCCCTCGTGGTGTAGCAAATGGGTTCCAAGTTTTGACAGACAAAGTTGCTTATACATACTTAGTTAATGATTACTGGGCACTGGAACTCAAACCAAAATATGCTTTTGTCAACTATGCAGATCCAAGCCTAGATATCCAATGGGAAAACTTGGAAGAAGCAGAAGTTTCAGAAGCAGACAAGAATCACCCACTGCTCAAAGACGTTAAACCACTAAGAGCAGAAGATTTGTAAGAATGAAGCTTGCAGAGCAGTATCGCGACTGCAAGGAGCCTGGTAGGATCGTTCCTGCCCTAGTGAAAACAAGATTTCCGTAGGGAATCTTATAGGGAAATCCGGAGACTTCGGCTTCCAATTGAGCCATGAAACCGAAGGGTTGTTGGCGTCCCTCACTAGCTAAAGGAACAATCAAAACTAAAAATTATTTGGAGAAAAAATGTCAGAATATAAACATATCATCGTAACCGGTGGAGCTGGTTTCATCGGTTCAAACTTCGTACACTATGTCTACAACAACCATCCAGACGTGCATGTGACTGTCTTGGACAAACTTACTTATGCTGGTAACCGTGCCAATATCGAAGAAATCCTTGGAGATCGTGTTGAGTTGGTGGTGGGAGACATCGCTGATGCTGAATTAGTTGACAAATTGGCTGCCAAGGCTGATGCTATTGTTCACTATGCGGCTGAAAGCCACAATGACAACTCCCTCAAAGACCCATCTCCATTTATCTACACAAACTTTGTTGGAACTTATACACTCTTGGAAGCTGCTCGTAAATACGACATTCGTTTCCACCATGTGTCAACAGACGAAGTGTATGGAGACCTTCCATTGCGCGAAGATCTTCCTGGACATGGGGAAGGTCCTGGTGAAAAATTCACTGCTGAAACCAAATACAACCCATCATCACCTTATTCATCAACTAAGGCTGCTTCAGACTTGATTGTGAAAGCTTGGGTACGTTCCTTTGGTGTTAAGGCAACTATTTCAAACTGTTCAAACAACTACGGGCCATACCAACACATCGAAAAATTCATCCCACGTCAAATCACCAATATCTTGTCTGGCATCAAGCCAAAACTTTATGGTGAAGGGAAGAACGTCCGTGACTGGATCCACACCAACGACCACTCAACTGGTGTTTGGGCTATCCTCACTAAGGGCCGTATCGGTGAAACTTACCTGATCGGTGCCGATGGTGAAAAGAACAACAAAGAAGTGCTTGAGCTCATCCTTGAAAAAATGGGTCAACCAAAAGACGCCTACGACCGTGTAACAGACCGTGCTGGTCACGATTTGCGTTACGCCATCGATTCAACAAAATTGCGTGAAGAATTAGGTTGGGAACCACAATTCACAAACTTCGAAGCAGGTTTGGAAGATACCATCAAGTGGTACACAGACCATCAAGACTGGTGGAAGGCTGAAAAAGAAGCTGTAGAAGCTAACTACGCGAAAACACAAAAAGTTTTGAAATAATGAAGAAGGTCCAAGTGGAAAATCGCTTGGACTTTTTCAGATATTTTTCTGAAAATAACGAAATTAACCATGGATTTGTGGTATAATATGGTTAGTTTTTATGATGAATCAATAAGGGGGATATGATGAATCAAAACGATTGGGTTGAATACTTTGAAGCGATCAATGGTCGCAAGCCAAGTATGCAAGAATTTCAAGAAGCGCGTGAAAAAGGGGAGTTTGTCGTAGAGCGAAAAGAAGCGCCGACTCCAACAACTGAGGCACCAGCTCCAGCAGCTGAAGCGCAGGCTCCTGCTCAGGAAGCACCTGTTGCACCTAGCGCACCTCTTTCACAAGAGCAGACAGCTGTTGTCCAACCGCAGCCATCGGCGAAAACCTTGCAACCTGTTCCAAGACCGAAAAGATCACGCTTCAGTTTTAATAAACAACCCCAAATTGGGGCCGCAGTTGCGGGACTTGTCGCAGTGATTTCCTTTGCTTGGTTCTTCTTCTTTTCAGGTGGACCAAGTCTAGATGGTGTTTGGTTGAGAAATACGGATTCAAGTCCGGTCACTTATGAACTAAGTGGAAAGAAACAAAAAGTCAATGGTGGCGAGACCATCAAAAAGGTTCTCAAGGGCAATGAAGCGAAAAAAGAATTTAATACAGCACTTTCTTTGTTGAATGCAACGGACTTGCATTCACTTGCGGATGTCGATAAGAAATTTAACCTGAAGACGACAGAAATAGTTGTTATTAAGTCTGGTGGGAACACACGCTATAACTTGCTCCAAAAAGACGGAAGCAATATTATTTTAAGAAATGATTTATTCGACTTGAAAACTTATAAATCATACGAAGGAAACTTTGAAGAAAATTTGGTCTATCACAAGGTTGAAACACCAAAGGCCATGGTTGGAAAATGGAAAAATGTGACAGAAGGAGATAATACAACTGTTCAGATTTCAGATCACGGAATTATTAGTGATAAGTATTACGATAGCAAGGCTTACGCATTCTATTCTCTAGCTGATTCAGAAAAGTATGATGGAGATACGACTTCTAAAGAAGAGATCGAACACACATTTGAAATAATTCAAGAAGCGGTGAAATCAGAAGGCTATCAAGTGAAGAGCGCTAAGGAAGTCTATATACAAGCTAATTCAAATTATTGTTTCGTACCTGTCAACGGTGGAAAAAATATACTCGTCTTACGTGGTGGTAATGAATTTGCCGCAAAATTAGAAAAAGTGAAATAATCAAAGGACTGCAAGGTCCTTTTAGAACGTAGACAAACCCTACCATCAATAGAAACATTTCCATTTTGTAGGTTGGGTACCATATAGTGAAAACTCTTAGGAATGCTGATATCGCGCTATTCTTAAGAGTTTTTACTTTCTCTATTTTTAAAAAAGACTGAAGAAAATTGTCCAAAATGGACTTTTTCTTCAGTCTGAAAGGGCTGCAAGGTCCCTTTTATTTGAGAAAGAAAAGTTTCCCAAGTAAGATTCTAAGGAGAGATATGGTTAGGATTCTTTTTTGAGTTGTTGGTTTCGATATTGTCTAGGAGTCAAGTGAAAATGCTGTTTGAATTGTCGATTGAAGTTTGAGAGGTTAGTAAAGCCGACCTGGCTTGCTATTTCTTGAACACTTTGATTGGTTTGAACGAGCTTTTCACAAGCCTTCTCTAAACGCATTCGTATGAGATAATCCATACAGCTTGTCCCAGTGTGTTGTTTGAATATATTCATAAAGTGATTTTTGCTATATCCAAATGTTGTAGCAAGATGATCAATTTGAATGGGCTCTGCATAGTGTTGCTCAAGATAACCAATCATTTCTTTTAATTTCTGATATTTTTGATAGGTATCATCTGTATAGTGTCGATTGACATACCTGTACTTAAAGAGAAGATAGAAAAATTCATAGAGTTTAGACTTTAATAGGAGGTCGTAGTAAATACTCTGTTCTTCAAGGATAGAAAAGAGAGAAAAAAGACAATCGCGAATTGGTTCATAAGCATGATCGTCTGGCGAAATCCGAGGAGTGAGATAAAAATGTCCAGAGTATATTGGTTGAATATAGCGTTGGCTAAAACTGTCTATTTGATTCCTACCTAGGAAATCTAGATGGATGCGAAAAACTGTAGAAATTTGTTCTTGATTTTCAATAGCGTAGATAGCATGAGGAGATGTTGGCTGAATCAGAAAAATATCGCCTTCATGACTTTCAAAGCGCTCAGAATTGATATACAGGGTAGCAGTTCCTTTTTTGACATAGATTATCTCAAGTTCAGGATGCCAATGATAAATGGTATCAGCTGATTGCTTAGATAAGATTTGTTTTTCAAAATCGTAGGGGAAATCAGATGGGTTATCTCGTAAATGTCGTGAATATTGAGCCATGATAAATCCTCCCGATAAACTATTTCTAGTTTTATTATATCAAAAAAACTTCCTTATATAGGAAGTTCTCTTTTTTAGCCTTTCTTCTTCATATATAGAAGGTTGAGAAGGAGCCCAACAACTGCTAAAGCGATAGCGACGTAGAATGCAGCACTGTAATTTCCATTGTTGGTTGCTGCCATTTGAACCGCAACTTTAGGTGCAAAAAATGCAGCTAAAGAATATCCTGTAAAGACGATGCCGTAGTTGACCCCCTGATTTGCAGGTCCGTAGTTCTCCATGACAATGGAAGGGAAGACTCCCATAACACCACCGAAGCAGATACCAAGTCCGAGGATTCCTAGAGTGAAACCAAGTTGTCCAGGGATAATTGTTAAAGAGAAGAGTGCCAATACGATGACTGAATAGATAATCAATAAAGTCTGAGAACGACCAATTTTATCAGAGAGTGATCCCCAGATAAAGCGACCACTAGAGTTCGCGATTGAATAAAGAGAAACATAGAGAGCTGCTGTTCCGGCTGAAAGGCCAAACATTGATTGACCAATTGGGGATGCCTGAGAGGCAATCATTAAACCAGAGAAAGCACCGACAAAGAACATGCTGATAATAATGTAAAATAGCGGACTTTGTAGCATTTCTTTCCAGTTTTTATTAGCAGGTACTTGTTTAGTTTGTACTGGAGCTTTCCAACCTGCAGGTTGGAAACCACTTGGGGCTGCTTTGATGAAGAAAATTGCACAGATAATAACAACAATATAGACTAGTCCGATTGTTCGAAAAGCAAAGAAGGCATCTTGTTTTTGAATGAGACTACTTGCAACTGGTGATGCGATAACTGCAGCAAACCCCATACCTCCTGTTAGAATCCCAGAAGCTAAGCCTCGTTTATCCGGGAAGAGGCGAAGAGAATTTGAGAGGGCTCCTGAATAGGCAAATCCTTGACCGAGACCTGCCATCAAACCATAGGTCAGATAGAGCATGGCTGGTGAACTAGCATAACCAGTTAGATAAAAGCCGCTAGCAAAGAGAAGTGCACCAAGGGCAATTGTCCATTTTACATATCCCTTGTCTACCAAATAACCTCCGAGAATCATGGGGATCGGTCCGATTGCTGAGTTAATTGCAAATGCGAGCATGATTTCGGACATTGACCAGCCTGTTGAAGAACTTAGAGGCCCAGCGAAAACGGAAAAAGAATAGACTGCCCCTGTACAGAGGAGAATAGCAGTTGATGCAGCTAAAACTTGCCAACGATTGAATGTCTCTTTCATAAGAAAAACCTCCACTAACTTAATACATATTTTCACAAAGACTATAACATAGTTAAAAATGAGGGTCAATACTTTCTCAAAAAATATTGTTATTTTTTTCACTAAGTTATACTAAACTAAGATAAACTGATAGGATAACACAATCTTTTAGGGCTATTGATTCACAAGAAAGGCCAAAGTTGTATAATGATATTAAAGATATGAAATCAAACAAATAAAGGGGGTAGCAAGATGAAACTAGTTGCTATCGTTGGAACAAATTCTGACCGCTCAACCAATCGGAAACTCTTAAAATTTATGCAAAAACATTTTTCAGATAAAGCTGACATTGAGGTATTGGAAATCAAACAATTGCCAGCATTTAACGAACCTGAGGACAAGCTAGCACCTGCCGAAGTTCAAGCTTTTTCAGAAAAAATCCTTGCTGCAGATGGTGTGATTATCTCAACACCTGAGTATGACCACACCATACCGGCACCCCTGGCTTCAGCTTTGGAATGGATTGCCTACACTAGTCGCGCTTTGATTAACAAACCAACGATGATTGTCGGAGCTTCTCTTGGATTGCTTGGAACATCTAGAGCCCAAGCGCACTTGCGTCAGATTCTTGATGCGCCTGAACTGAAAGCAAGAGTGATGCCAGGGACAGAATTTCTCCTAGGTCATTCTGAACAAGTATTGGATGATGACAATCATTTGAACAATCCTGAAAAAGTTGCAGAGTTGGAAGAACATTTTTCAGAGTTCCAAAATTTTGTTGAACTAACAAAAGCTTTGGTCAAACCAGAAGATACAAAACGTAAGAAATCATTCATCTGGGAAGAATGGTTAAAAGCATAAGCGTCTCAAGAAAGGAGTACAATCCATGAAATTAGTAGCTATTGTTGGTACCAATGCCAAACAATCTTATAACCGTAGTTTGTTGCAATTTATGCAAAGACATTTTGCAACCAAAGCGGATATTGAGATTTTAGAAATTACCGATGTACCGATGTTCAATGAAACCGATGATCAAACAGATACACCTGTTATTCAAAAATTTAACCAAGCGATTTCGGAAGCAGACGGTGTGATTATTTCGACACCTGAACACAATCATACGATTCCATCAAGTTTGAATAGCTTGATCGAGTGGTTGTCTTTTAACATCCATCCACTAGATGGAAAACCAACCATGATTGTAGGGGCTTCTTATGATGTTCAAGGTTCTTCACGTGCCCAACTTCATCTTCGTCAGATTTTGGATGCACCTGGTGTAAATGCAACAGTTATGCCAGGAAGTGAATTTTTACTTGGCCGAGCTCATCGAGCATTTGATGAAAATGGAGATTTGATTGATGAGCGAACCGTCGATTTCTTAGATAGTTGTTTCTATCGTTTCCTTCGCTTTGTATCTGTTGCAAACCAACTAAATCTTCCTGAAGAAATTCGATTTGAGCCAGGAACTTATCACGTTACAACGGAAGGTCATAATGGTAAATTGCCAATGGACGTCACAGTTTCTGAGGACCGTATTGAAAAAATTGAAATTGATTCTTCTGGAGAATCTTCAGGAATCGCAGATGTTGTTTTCACTCGTATTCCAGCAGAAATCATTGAGGGACAAACTTTAAATGTTGATGCGGTGTCAGGTGCTTCTGTAACTTCAAATGGTGTCTTGGACGGAGTTGCACGTGCGGTCAAACAAGCCGGTGCAAATCCAGATGTTTTACGGAAACGTTCCAAAGCACCATCTGCCCTAGATAAAGAAGATAAAACTTATCAGGCCGACGTTGTCATTGTCGGAGGTGGAGGAGCCGGTTTAGCTGCAGCTGCTGCAGTCCTACAAGCTGGTAAGAAGCCAATTGTTGTAGAGAAATTCCCAGCAATTGGAGGAAATACTGTTCGTGCGGGTGGTCCAATGAACGCACCAGATCCAGCATGGCAAGGGACCTTCGAAGCTCATCCAGGTGAGGCAAACACTCTTCAAGAATTGATTGCGATAGATGAATCAACGATTGACCCAGAATATTTAGAAGACTTTAGAGCCTTGAAAGTTGAGGTTGAGCAGTATTTGCAGGATCCAAGCTATTTGTTTGATTCTACCTTACTTTACCGTATCCAAACCTATATCGGTGGAAAACGAAAAGATTTACAAGGACATGAAATTCATGGTCAATATGATTTAGTTTCTGTATTGACCGAACGAGCCCTTGAGTCTGTTCGCTGGTTGGAAGACATCGGTGTTGAATTTGTTCGTAGTGAAGTCACAATGCCAGTTGGAGCTCTTTGGCGTCGTGGTCATAAGCCGGTTCAACCCATGGGTTATGCCTTTATCTCGGTTCTACAAAAATATGTTCTAGAAAATGGAGGCAAGATCTTGACGGACTCTCCAGTTAAAGAATTGCTTGTAGAAGAAGGGACTGTCAAGGGTGTTAGAGCAGAAGGCCGAAACGGTCAAACCATCCTCGTTCATGCAGATGCTGTTGTTTTAGCTTCTGGAGGATTTGGTGCCAATACTAAGATGCTACAAAAATACAATACCTACTGGACCGAAATTGCGGATGATATTGCTACCTCTAATACACCAGCTGTAACAGGGGATGGAATCCTCTTAGGTCAAAGTGTAGGTGCAGATCTAGTGGGGATGGGCTTTAGTCAAATGATGCCGGTATCTGATCCAGTGACAGGTGCTCTCTTCTCAGGACTTCAAGTTCCTCCAGCTAATTTCATCATGGTAAATACTGAAGGGAAGCGATTTGTAGATGAGTACGGTAGCCGAGACAAGCTATCTCAAGCAGCGATTGATAATGGAGGCTTGTTCTACTTGATTGCAGATGATCGCATCAAGGCAACAGCCTATAATACTAGCCAAGAAAAAATCGATGCCCAAGTCAAAGCAGGCACTCTATACCGTGCAGATACGATAGAAGAGTTGGCTGTTCAGATTGGCATGGATCCACAGGTTTTAGCAGATACAATCAAAAAGTACAATTCTTATGTGGATGCGGGATTTGACCCTGAATTTAACAAGGGTAGTTTTGATCTCAAGTGTGAGGTCGCACCGTTCTACGCAACACCAAGAAAACCAGCTGTTCACCATACAATGGGTGGTCTCAAGATTGATACTTCAACACATGTTTTGAATGAAAAAGGTCAGATTATTCCTGGTTTGTATGCTGCCGGAGAAGTTGCAGGAGGACTTCACGCAGGTAACCGTCTAGGAGGAAATTCGCTTACGGATATCTTTACTTTTGGACGGATTGCAGGTCAAACAGCTGTTAAAGAAAATTGTTAGTAGTGGATTTAAAATCTTAGCTAACTTTAAGTCTGTTCATGTATCTTGTCATCATTAAATGAAGATCTCTTATTACTCTTCGAAAATCTCACCATACTTCGTTAAATTCGACTTACCTAACTTTAGTTATGTTTACGTCGCTCTGTCTAGTCTGATTTCGATTTTCATTGAGTAACCTTCATTTAATGAAATCCTAAAACTTTTTTCATCATAATCTCCTAATGAAGTCACCAAATTCGGTGACTTTTTATTTGAAAAAAACATCAAAAAGAGCGCAAAAAATACTCTTCTTGTACGATACTGTAATTGAAATTTTTAAAAATTTTGGTGTTAGAACTGTCGCCTCAGTCCTAGCACTTTTTCTTTGTCGTATTCTTGGTGTGAGGTGTGAGGATTTTTTAATGCCGGCACTTTCATATGAACTAGGGCAAAGCCCTATTAATGACCGCGGAATTCTATTGTTCACCTTTATTTTAAACCACACTTTCTTTTCTTTCATGAGTTAGCAGGCTGAGGCTGCTTAGAGTTTTTGTTTCCAAATTTCTGACTGAAAAACTATTCATGTCTAGGCAAAAATATGGTAAAATGGATAAGATGTGTCTGAGATGTCTATTTCTTCTCAGACGACTACAGGTAATGGAGTAGAAAATGCAAAATAGACCTATTATTATTGGTGTTACTGGTGGTTCTGGTGGTGGAAAGACCAGTGTGTCTCGTGCCATTTTGGCTAATTTCCCGAATGAAAAGATTGCCATGATTGAGCATGATTCTTATTACAAGGACCAGAGTCATTTGACCTTTGAGGAGCGGATCAAGACCAACTATGACCATCCTTTTGCCTTTGATACGGACTTGATGATTGCGCAGATCAATGAACTCTTGGAGGGTCGTCCGGTGGATATCCCAACTTATGACTATGCAGAGCATACGCGCAGCAGCAAGACCTATCGTCAGGAACCACAAGATGTTTTTATCGTGGAAGGAATCTTAGTTCTTGAAGACAAGCGTCTTCGGGACTTGATGGACATCAAGATTTTCGTTGATACGGATGATGATGTGCGGATCATTCGTCGGATCAAGCGCGATATGGAGGAGCGTGGCCGGAGTCTTGATAGTGTCATTGAGCAATACCTTGGTGTAGTAAAACCGATGTACCACCAGTTCATCGAGCCAACCAAGCGTTATGCGGACGTGATCATTCCTGAGGGCGTGACCAACACAGTTGCGATTGACTTGATCACAACCAAGATTGAAAAAATCCTCAACGAAGCGCGTGAGGGAAAATAAAAATAGGGAGAAAGAGGGAAATCGATCTCCAATCCAATAACAATAGTTGGAATTACGGAATGTCGCAGTAGTTGGTGAGACTCGTCATTCGCCTAAAAACTCGAAAGAGTTCTCAATCAATGTTGCGGGGGTGGTACGAGAAACGTTATGTAACGTTCTGTACCACTCCCTCTTTTTCCTAGGGAGAGTGGAAATGAAAAGGGAGTTTCATTCGCGGACCAAGGCGTTCGCTTGTTTATTGACCATGTGTGCTGGTTTTTCAGATGCTTATACTTTTATTTGTCGGGGTGGGACCTTGGCGGCAGGCCAGACGGGAAATGTGGTCTTTCTATCGGTTGGTTTGATTGGCCAACAGATCTCAGATGTAGAAGTAAAGTTAGCGACCATGTTGGCCTTTATGCTGGGAATCTTTTTGATGACGGTTTTGCGGCGTTTGATTGACAATTCAGTCTGGCGCCTCAGTACCTTGGTGCCCTTTATCCTCACGACCTTGGTGACGGGATTTTTGCCAGCATCGGTAAAAAATGTCTTCATTGTGCCTTTTTTTGGCCTGAGTTTGGGAATCGTTGCGACCTCTTTTGGAGAAGTAGATGGCTATGCCTATAATCATTCCTTTATGACGGGAAATCTCAAGAAAACCATGGTGGCTTATGGGAATTTTGTCAGAGAAAAGGAGAAGAAATTCCTTTGGGAAGCCATTTTTATGACCTGCTTGATCGGGAGTTTTGTCTTTGGGGCCATTTTTTCAACCTACTTGATCCAGTATTATGGGTTAGAGACCATCTGGCTGGTGTCCATCATCTTGACTATCTTTTTAATTTATCGCGCCATTCAATATTTTGAAGTCTTTCACTTCAATCGGCGACATGAATAGATAAAATCATTCTTAGAAGAATGAGTTAAATGATTCTGCAAAGAAATAAAACTGAGATTTCATTTTTAAAATGAATCAAGAATATATTGAAACTTTCCGCCGTGAGAAAAGTTTTAAGATAACATTATCTATATTCCAGAGGCTGGGACAAAAGTCCTAGCCTCTCAATTGTTTTTGGATTGTCGAGCAAGACGCAGTGGTTGAGTGGGCTCTACTACGCTGATTTCATCAGCTTTTACAGCCCTACTCAACTGTGCGGAGGTGGGATGATGAAATCGAATTCTAACGAATTACCGATTTCTGTCCCACTCTCTTTTCTTTCGCTGTTTGAAGCTTAATTTTTGGGCAAAGATTTGGTATAATGGGAGGTATGAAACATTCGGAAAAAGAATCACAATACCAGCTCTTGCTGGCTCAGTTAGACGCTCTCTTAATGGATGAAACCAATGCCTTGGCTAATCTGTCCAATGCCAGTGCTCTCTTAAATCAAGCCTTGCCTCGTTCGGTCTTTGCGGGTTTTTATTTGTATGACCAAACGGAATTAATCTTGGGACCCTTTCAGGGAGGCGTTTCTTGTGTCCACATCGCTCTTGGAAAGGGTGTCTGTGGAGAAGCAGCTCAAAAGCAAGAAACCATGATTGTGGAAGATGTGCGCCAACATGCTAATTATATTTCCTGTGATAGTCGGGCTATGAGTGAGATTGTGGTGCCTATGGTCAAGGACGGCCAGCTCCTTGGGGTTTTAGACCTGGATTCGGAGTGTGTCTCTGACTATGATCAGCTGGATCACGAGTATTTGGAAAAGTTTGTCGCTCTCTTGATCGAAAAGACAAACTGGGACTTTAAGATGTTTGGGGTTAAGAACTAATGTATCAAGCTTTATATCGGAAATACCGTAGCCAGACCTTTGGCCAATTGGTCGGCCAGCAAGTAGTGGCACGGACATTGAGACAGGCCGTCGAGCAGGAGAAGATCAGCCATGCCTATCTCTTTTCAGGTCCTCGTGGTACTGGGAAAACCAGTGTGGCCAAGATCTTTGCTAAGGCCATGAACTGTCCCAATCAAGTCAATGGGGAGCCGTGTAACGACTGCTATATCTGTGAATCCATTACCAATGGGAGCCTAGAAGATGTCATCGAGATCGATGCAGCCTCTAACAATGGGGTCGATGAAATTCGCGATATTCGCGACAAGTCGACCTATGCTCCAAGTCTAGCCAAGCACAAGGTCTATATTATCGATGAGGTCCATATGCTCTCAACAGGGGCCTTTAATGCCTTGTTGAAGACGCTGGAAGAGCCAACGGAAAACGTGGTCTTTATCCTTGCAACAACGGAGTTGCACAAGATTCCTGCGACCATTCTGTCACGGGTGCAACGTTTTGAATTCAAATCTATCAAACTGCCAGATATCGTTCACCATTTGGAAAGTATCTTAGCTACAGAAGGCATTGCCTATGAAGCAGATGCTGTCCAGATCATCGCCCGGCGCGCTGAAGGTGGGATGCGGGATGCTTTGTCCATTTTAGACCAAGCCCTAAGTCTGACTGCGGGTAGTGAGTTGACGACCGCGATTGCTGAAGAGATCACCGGCTCCATCAGTCTAGCCGCTCTTGATCAGTACGTGGCTGCCATCCTGGACCATGATGCGACAGCGGCGCTCGACCAGCTGGCGATTATCTTTGATAATGGCAAGAATATGGCTCGTTTTGTCGCGGACTTACTTCAATACCTGAGAGATCTCTTGATTGTTCAGACGGGTGGAGAAAATACCCATGCTAGTGATTTATTCGAGGCAAACCTTGCAGCCGATCAAGCTCGTCTCTTTGCCCTGATTGACCAAGCGACGACTAGTCTAGCCGATATCAAAAATAGCCTGCAACCGCGCATTTATACTGAAATGATGACCATTAAATTGGCGGAAAGCACGGGCCAAGTTTCTAACTCAGTAGCTGTGGAAGTTCCTTATAATGTCTTAGCTCAGCTGGAAAACTTGAAGAAGGAAGTCGCTCAGCTCAAGCAACAGTTAGCGCAAACAGGTAACAGTCTACCTGCTTCAAAACCAGCAGTAGCTCGTCAGACCAAGTCTAGCAAGGGCTACCGGGCAGATCGCAACAAGGTCAACGCGATTTTGCAAGAGGCGGTCGAAAACCCTGAGCTGGCACGGACCAACTTGATCCGTCTTCAGAATGCTTGGGGGGAAATTATCGAAAGCTTGGCAGGTGCGGATAGGGCTCTCTTAATCGGATCTCAGCCGGTCGCTGCCAATGAAAACCATGCGATTTTAGCCTTTGAGTCTGCCTTTAATGCTGAACAGACCATGAAGCGGGACAACCTCAATACCATGTTTGGGAATATCCTCAGCAATGCTGCTGGCTTTTCTCCAGAGATTCTAGCGGTTTCTCTAGAGGAGTGGACTCAAATCCGGGCAGAGTTTTCGGCTAAGGCGCGTGGACAAAAAGCCGAAGTGGTGGAAGAAGAGGAAAGCGTCATTCCTGAGGAATTTACCTTCCTATCTGATAAAATTACCCTTCAGGACGATTAATACATGAATTTTTTACCGAATCATGGTAAAATAATGGTATGAATACAAAACAATTTGCAGTGATAGCAGTCTTTACTGCTATGGAGACTTATTTTTTCAATGAAGCGACCATGGCGGGTCAGATGCTCTTTGCATTCTTTTGGGCCCTCTTGATCCTGCGCAATCTCCAAACGGCCTATATGGTGGAGAAAATTGCTAGTGCGATTGAAAAAGAAATGAAGAAGAAAAGAAAATAAGGCTCATTGTCAACTGTAGTGGGTTGATAAAAAGTTACAACCTGGAGAGGACCAAATTGGTTCTCCCCTTTTTGATGTTCAAAGCGATGAGAATTCTAGTTTTGAAGTTTTCAAAGTTCCGGAAGACAAAAGCATTTCGCTTGATGACCTTGATGAGGTTATTAGTAGCTTCTAATTTTGCATTTGAGTAGGGCAGTTCCAGCGCGTTCATGATCTTTTTCTCTTGATAAATTGCAAGAATAAATGCTACATTTACTTGAACTCATCCTCTAGAGCTTCACAAGCAGTTCTGTAAGCTAAACATTTTCGTGGTCGGTGATTGATATCATATAAGGCCTTGTTCAAAGCCTCATCAGAAATAGTGGCTAAATCTGTTTTCTTTGGGAAATATTCTCTTAGTAAGCCATTTGCGTTTTCATTGCTTCCTCTCTGCCAGGAAGAATAGGCGTCCGCAAAGAAAAAGGGAATTCCTAAGTTCTCCACCAGAGGATAGCAGGCAAACTCTTTTCCCCTGTCTGAAGTGAAGGTTTTAAGAGCCTCTTTTGGAAATAGCTTACAAAGTTGTTCGATAGCTGAATACATAGCTTTGGCTGTTCTATCTGGTATCTTGAAAGCTAAGTAAAAACGAGTTTTTCGCTCTAGAAAGGTCGCTAAACAGCCCTTACTTTTGCCTCTGGAAGACACCACAGTATCGAGCTCCCAGTGGCCAAAAGTCTCACGATTCCTGACCACTTTAGGACGTTTGGCAATCGACGTGCCAATCCTAAATGTCCACGTGTTTCTTTGGGCTGTCGATTTTTTCCATTTCGGCGCAGGACGCTTAAATCCAGATCAATCAAACCAGCATAGAGCCAATTATAGATGGTTTTAAAAGCTACCATTGGCTTTTGTTCAAGCTGATAGCGACCACAAATCTGTTCAGGTGACCAAGAGGCTTTTAACCCCTTTTCAATTTCCTTTTTCAACTTTGGTGTCAAACAAGACTTCTGACCCTTTTGCTTAGCCCTGTGGTCGTACTGTTCCTGTGCTAAGACGGCGGAGTAAACATTTTTGCATCGTCTTAACTCTCTTGAAATGGTAGACTTATGGACGCCAAGTTTACTTGCAATTTGGCAAGATTTCAAACCTAAATCCAAGTAAGTTTCTATCTTTATTCGATCGGTTATGGTAAGATGGGAGTAGCTCATAGTTTTTCCTCGGGTTCTGTTTGTGTGGTTACTTACAGTTTACACCAATGAAACGCTATGAGTCTTTTTGTTGCACTATATTTTACAATTTATCATTTCATAAACATTTCACATTTCTTTTCTATAATAACTATAACAAATGATGAAAGTGTCCACATTGTATCACTGTGGAACTTGAAATGGAGGGTAAGATCATGCTCTTACAACAGGCAATCGCCTATATTTCTCGAAAAAGAACGAGGAATCTGGTCCTCTTTCTGATTCTCCTCTTGATCCTCTCTTGCTTGTATTTCTGTTTTTCACTGATGCAAGTGGGAGGAAGACTGGAGGACCATATCAAGCAGTCGGCTGGGACCAGTTTTGCCCTGACCAGTAAACAAGGGGAGACACCCTTTGCTCTGAAGGAGGCTAAAAAAGTGCAGCAACTAGCTAGGGTAGGATCCATGGTTCCTCAATATGAAAGTCCCGTTCGCATTCTTGATAAAGAAGCGGTGACTGGGCAGCAGTCGGTGGAACGGGATGATCTGGGTCAGGAAGCCAAGCAAGCGCTAGGCGCTGTCTTTACCCAGAAGACAGACCAGCACCTGGATTTCCGCAGTGGCAGTTTCCAACTGGTGCAAGGCAAGCACTTATCCGACAAGGCTCGCGGCCAGATCTTGATCCACCAAGAGTTGGCTAAGAAGAACAAACTAAAGGTCGGAGATTCCTTGACCTTATCCAGCTTTCAGATGGGAGAGACTCCTGCCAAAGAGCAAACCTTTGAAATCGTTGGGATTTTTTCGGGTAAGAAACAGGAAAAATTCACAGGAATGACCTCTGATCTGAGTGAAAACCAAGTCTACCTCCCTTATGAGGATGCGATTAAGCTTCTTGGTCTCAGTCAGCAAGAAGTGACCCAGGTCACCTTTGGAGTCAAAGATCCTGAGAAAATCGATGCTCTCTTGAAGCAAGTCAAAAGCTTGGATCTGGATTGGCAATCGCTACGCGTGGTCGAAGATCGCAAGGCCTTTGATCAGATGAAGGAATCCTCTCAGACACTAGAAGGGCTGGTAAGGATCATGATGATCGTCCTCCTGGTGACAGGAGCAGGTGCGCTATCGCTCTTACTAAGTCTCTGGACACGGGAGCGGATCCATGAAATCGGGGTGCTCTTATCCATTGGGAAGAGCAAGGGCCGGATCTTTAGACAGTTCCTCTTGGAGGTGGTGCTGGTATCCTTACTAGCGGTGATCCCAGCCTTTCTCATCGGACGGATGGTCAGCCATCGTTTCTTAGAGCAGTTTGTCGGAGAGACCGGTCAACAGCAGACCCTAGACTTACTCAACCAAATCCCTCAAGGCCTTTCCTTAGGAATCGCCTATGCTAGCCTCTTGTGCTTGATCCTTCTGTCGCTCGGTGTAACTACCAGCATGATCTGGCGCAAGACCCCAAAAGAAATATTAACAAAAATGAGTTAAGGAGAAATGACACATATGTTAGAACTCAAGAATGTAGCCTATAGTTACCAAAGCTATAGTGAAGATATCCTCTCAAATGTGAACTATCAGTTCGAAAATGGGACATTTTACAGTATTATCGGTCAGTCAGGAACTGGGAAATCTACCCTCCTCTCTCTCTTGGCTGGTCTAGACAATCCCAAGAAGGGGCAGGTTCTCTTTGATGGGGAGGACATTCAGACCAAAGGGTCCAGCTACCACCGCAAGCACCATGTCTCCCTAGTCTTTCAGAATTACAATTTGATTGATTATTTGACGCCACTTGAAAATGTCCGCCTGGTCAACAAACAAGCTGGGAAAGACATTCTCTTGGAATTGGGATTGGACGAAACGCAAATCAAACGCAATGTCCTCCAACTATCCGGAGGGCAGCAGCAACGGGTGGCCATTGCGCGTGCACTTGTTTCAGAAGCACCTGTCATCTTGGCTGATGAGCCGACGGGAAACCTAGACGAACAGACAGCAGGTGATATCATTGCCATTTTGAAGAAGTTGGCCAAGGAGCGCCAAAAATGTGTCATCGTCGTCACCCACAGCAAGGAAGTGGCAGAGGCCTCCGATGTGGTCTTGGAATTGAGTCGCCGTAGCCTCGTTGAGAAGAGCAAGTAAGGAGGGAATGTTATGTTGCGAAATGCTTTTGCTTATATCACACGTAAATGGCCCAAGTCTCTCTTGCTCTTTGCCATCATTCTCCTCATGGGAACCTTGAGCTTGATCGGACTCTCCATGAAGGGAGCGACCCAACAAGCTTCATCGGAAAGTCTGGGATCCATCACCAATAGCTTCTCGATGCAGATCAATCGCAGGACTAATCCAGGAACCCCTCGGGGAGCGGGGAATCTCAGAGGAGAGGACATCGAAAAAATCAGTCAGGTAGAGGGGATCACTTCCTCCATCAAGCGGATCAATGCCATCGCGGATATCCTAGACCACGAGATCATTGAGACCGAAGAAACCCTGCAAAATCAATCTCCAGAGCGGGCTAAGCACTTCAAGAATACCTTGATGGTGACAGGGGTCAATGACTCTTCAAAAGAAGATAAGTTTGTCTCTGGAGCCTACAAGCTGGTCCAAGGGGATCACCTGACGGATAAAGACAAAAACCAAATCCTCATGCACGAAGATTTGGCGAAAAAGAATGGCCTCAAGGTAGGCGACAAGGTGCGCCTCAAGTCCAATCTCTATGATGCTGACAATGAAAAAGGGGCCAATGAAACCGTCGAAGTGACCATTAAGGGTCTGTTCTCAGGGAAGAACCAAGCTCCTCTAACTTACGCCCAAGAATTGTATGAAGATACCCTCATTTCTGACCTAGATACAGCTGCCAAACTCTACGGCAATACTGTTCAAACAGCTACCTATGAGGATGCGACCTTCTTTGCCAAAGGGGATCAGGACCTGGACAAATTGATCGAAAAAATCAAAGCCTTGGATATCCCATGGAATTACTTTGACTTGGTTAAGAGCTCTTCCAACTACCCAGCCTTGCAAAAATCGATCAGCAGCATGTTCCAAGTGGCGGACTACTTGTTTATCGGTAGCCTCGTATTTGCTAGCTTGCTTCTCACCCTTCTCCTCGTCTTGTGGCTCAATGCCCGTCGCAGAGAAGTGGGAATCTTACTGGCTTTAGGACTTTCTAAGGTACAGATTGCGGGGCAATTCGTGGCAGAATTAGTCATGATTTCCATCCCAGCCTTCCTCCTCTCCTATGGAGTCGCAGGGCTTCTTGCTAAAGCAGTGGGAGATACGGTGCTTAAGAACGTAACCAGTGGCATTGCCAAACAAATGGCTCAAGAATCCTCTGCAGCCAACCTTGGTGGAGGAGCTGAGGCAGAAAGCTTCAGTAAGACCCTGACGGAACTCCATATGGACATCCAACCGAGCCAATTGTTGGTGATTGTATTGGTCGGTGGGCTCCTCTTGATTCTGGTATCCATCCTTTCTTCACAATGGCTCTTGCATAAGAAACCAAAGGAACTCTTGGTGGATGTCGAATAAGAGATTGTTTCCTAAAATAGAAATAGGGTATAATAGGAGGTAGAAGAAGTTTCTTAGATAAAGGAAAGTGTATGAAGATACTAATCGTAGAAGATGAAGTCCTGATTCGCGAAGGGATGAGCGACTATCTCATGGAATGTGGCTATGAAATCTTTGAAGCAGGTGATGGGCAGGAGGCCCTGGACCTCTTTCACAGAGAAGCGCCAGATCTGGTCTTGCTGGATATCCAGCTTCCTATCCTCAATGGCTTGGAAGTGCTCAAGACCATCCGGAAGACCAGCTCAGTTCCTGTCCTCATGCTGACGGCCTTCCATGATGAGGACTATAAGTTGACGGCCTTTGGAGAGTTGGCGGATGGCTACCTGGAAAAACCCTTCTCCTTGTCCCTCTTGAAGGTCCGCATCGAAGCCATTTTTAAAAAGCTCCAGCCTTCCCGGGTCTTCACCTATGGAGAGGCACGGGTGGATTTTGAGAGCTACACAGCCAGCTTAGCTGGGCAAGCCATCTCCATGAATGCCAAGGAGTTGGAAATCTTGGAATACTTGCTCCAGCATGAAGGCAAGGCCCGGACCCGCTCTCAGATTCTCGATGCCGTCTGGAAGGAGACAGAGGAGATTCCTTTTGACCGGGTGATCGATGTCTATATCAAGGAACTACGAAAAAAACTAGAGCTGGACTGTATCGTTACGGTACGCAATGTCGGCTATAAATTGGAGAGACCATGACCAAACGAAGTATCTTTGCAAAGATCTTTCTGATCACCTTTGCCCTTTTTAGTGGCTTAGTCATCCTTCTACATGCTTCGGTTTACTTTATTTTCCCCTCGACCTATATCGAGTCTCAGCGCCAGACGATTTTGAAGAAATCACAGGCTCTGGCCAAGAGTTTCCAAGGCCAGGAAGAAGGAACCATTGAGTCCGTCATCGACCTTTATTCCAAGACCAATGATATCAAGGTCTCGATCAAGGGCAAGGAAAAACAGAATGCCCTAGAGGTCAAGGATGACTTACTCCTGAACCCTGACAGCCAGAACAATTCCTTGGTTATTGAAGAGCGAAAAATTGAGACCAAAGAAGGAAAGGACTTGACCTTGCAATTCTTAGCAACCGTCGATTCGCAAAAGGAAGCGCGGGACATCAGTCTGGGCTTTCTTCCCTATAGTCTCCTCGCTTCCTTTGTTCTGTCATTGATTGCCTCCTATCTCTATGCCCGCATGATTTCTGCACCAATCCTTGAGATCAAGCAGATGACCAAGCGGATGAAGCGCCTGGATCGGACAGCCAGTCTTCCCATTCATTCACAGGATGAGATCGGCGTTCTCAAGCAACAGATCAACGACCTTTATCACCATCTCCTAGAAGTAATCGACAATCTGGAGCAGCAGAAACAGGAAAATCTGAAGTTGGAGCAGATGAAGGTCGAATTCCTACGTGGGGCCTCGCATGAGCTCAAGACCCCTCTGGCAAGCTTGAAGATTATCCTAGAAAATATGCGGGATAAGATTGGCCGCTACAAGGACCGGGACCGCTATCTGTCAGTCTCCCTCGATATCGTAGATGAGATGAACCAGATCGTCCTAGAAATCCTATCCCTGTCCTCTGTCCAAGAATTGGCCGGAGACAAGGAGTGGATCCAACTGGACCAGGTCGTAGAGCAGATCCTCGACCAGTACAAGGTCTTGGCTCAATCCCGCGCGCTCACAATTGACAATCAGATCCCAGCTAAACCAATCTATATGGACCCAGCGATTCTAAAATTGGTCCTCTCAAACGTCATCAGTAATGCCGTCAAGCATTCGGATGCCGGTGGAGAGATCCAGCTCCGTCTCGAAGAAGGGACGCACTTGGCTGTTGAAAACACCAGTCAGGAAATGGTAGAGACCGCTGAGATGCCAATGACCGCTAGTCGCCAGAAGAAAGAAGGCGGCTTGGGACTCTTCGTAGTCCAACACTTGCTAGACCATGAAGAACTGGCCTACCAATTTGATAAAACAGCTATGGGCTTACGCTTCCGTATGGAACTGCCCAAAGAGCCTCAAGAATAAAAAAATAGAGAGTGGGACAGAAATCGGTAATTCGTTAGAATTCGATTTCGTCGTCCCACCTCCGCACAGTTGAGTAGGGCTGTAAAAGCTGATGAAATCAGCGTAGTAGAGCCCACTCAACCACTGCGTCTTGCTCGACAATCCAAAAATAATTGAGAGGCTAGGACTTTTGTCCCAGCCTCTTTTTGTAATTAATCAACCTTTTCTACCTTTAGCAATTGGCCATGTTTTAATTCATAAATGGTATCCACATAGGTGAGGATAGAGCGGTCATGGGTGACCATGATAGCGCTCTTGTTTTTGGATTTGACTTCTTTTCGGATCAACTTGGCGATTTCTTGCCCTCGATCTGGGTCTAGGCTAGCCGTTGGTTCATCGGCCAAAATGACCTGTGGATTTCCGATGAAGGCGCGAGCGATGGCTGCCCGTTGCTTTTGTCCACCGGACATCTGATTCGGATATTGGTGGTAACAAGCTTCGATGCCAAGATCTGCCAACAAGGCTTTGACCTCCTCTTGGCGTTTTTTCTTGTCCTTTTCCCCTTTTAATTTGGCCACCAGTTCTAACTGGTCACCGATTTTCATATAGGAGAGGAGCTGGTGATCTTGAAAGATAAAGCCGAGCAATTCCAGTCGTTTTTGCGTCCACTGGCCTTGGTTGAGGCCAGTCAAGTCTTGGCCAGCGATGCGAATCCGCCCCTCATCCGCTGACAAAAGCAAGCCAGCGATGGCTAAGAGAGTGGATTTACCAGATCCTGAAGGGCCCAAGATGGCGACGAATTCGTTGGGTTCGACGCTTAAATTCAGCTGGTTGAGGACATGGTGCATCTGGCTACCATCGGCGTAGGATTTTCTGATATTTTCTAATGCAATAATGGCCATCTTATTCTCCATTTCCACCAATGACTTCGATTGGATCTACTTTTTTGATTTTGACAAGGGACAAGGCACCACACAAAATAGAGGTCAGGATAAAGCTAACCGAGATGGTGAGGTTGTCTTTCAGGGTCATAAAGGAAGGGACGCTATTAGGTAAAAATGGAGCCATCATAGTTGCCAAGCCAAGCCCCAGCAGTACTCCGATGAGGGAGATGATGGTGAGCTGGGATAGTTGGACATAGGTAATCTGGCTCATGGACATGCCAATAGCCTTCAAGACACCGAACTGTTTCAACTTCTGCAGGGTGAGGATATAGAAGAAGACCCCAAGGATAGCAGAAGAAGCGAGTAAGAGCACCCACGTGATCATCCGTAGCGTCAGGTTTTGAGCCTTGTAGCCAGGGATTTTATCGATCACTTGCTTCTTATCCGCCACCATTAAGTTGCTGGCTAGATCACTAGAAGGGATGTTTTTCTTAGTCACTAGGGTTTGGGCTTGCCATTGATAGCTTGGATCTGTCTTTTGCCGCATACCTGTGTAGGTATCCGAGCTGATGAAACCAATCTCGCTATAGCCGTATTTGGCATTTTTCGCGAAGGCCACGACCTTGAGTTTTTGCTTAGAAGTTTTGTCGATCACTTGATCGCCAACTTGGATCCCCTCATCCTCTTTGAAAGAACTATCCAGAATGACCTCGTTTTTCTTTAAGTCAGAGATCTTGAGGTCTGTATCTTCCATGATCGGATTGAGGATTTCTTCTTCGTTGTGATCGGTCGCGAAGTAGGTGATATCCAGAGTGTTGGAATCCTCTGATTTTGAGACGGTTGCCCGCTGGATGGACAAGCCAGAATAGCCCATTCCCTCTATCTTTTGGACCTCATCTACATCTTTCGCCGTAATGGTTGAAAAGGGGATAATCCCTTCTGAATCCGTCGAAAGGATGTAGTGCAGCGACCCATAGTTATCGATTTGGGCTGATACCGACCGGCCCAGTCCATTTGTCAGCCCGGATAAGAACACCACCATAAACATGAGGATGGTAATGAGGAGTTCAATCAGGATAAACTTCTTGGGTTGGTATTTAATTTCATTCCATGCAATCTTCATATTCCTTCTCCTTTTAGCAGGGAGGTGCTCGAGCAGTGTTGCTAGCACCTAAACATACTCTACCATCATACCACAAGTGGAGGGAGAATAGGGGGATGGTGTTTGGTAGAGTATGAAAGAATCGGATTTGTTTACTGTGTTCAATTTGCTTCTCAACTATTAATTGTTAATGTATACAAAAAATAAATCTGCTATAGACAAGAAAAAAAGCCTTGAAATCAAGGATTTTTCCTGTTGATTTAGATGCCCCCTGCATGAATTTGTAAGGACTTTTCATATTGAAAGTAATCAAAAATGTTGAAATTTAATTGAATTTCGGAAGGCGCTTTTAGGTATTTTCAATGTCATGATTTAAAAGTAGGGCAAAAAACATACTGAATTGAACTGTTTAGTAGCTTAAATATATCATGGCGCTATCTAAAAAGTTAATTTTATAGAGTTTGTTGGAATAGTTACTGAGTTTTTTGTTTAATATTCAAACTTTATTATTATATCATGAAAATAATTAGAAAAACAGACTTGTATTATTTTGAAATTTGTATATGATTAAGGTGTAAGAACTATAAAATAGCCTGTTAGAAAGGGTAATGAAAGAATTAATCAGGCTATATAAAATTGGTGATTGGTATTTAATGTTGTAAAACAAGAAAGGAAAAGGTAAAAAATGCAAATACATAAAAAAATTTTTATAGTAGCGCTGGTTTTATCCATTTGTATCTCACTTTATTTTCTTATCAGTCCGTCTAAAATTCTCACCTTTCCGATTTTTGTGAGTGAATTTGATGACACCACATTTAAATATTACATGTTTGTGAAGATTGGAATTGTTTTATTATTTATCAAATTCCTACTAGATATATGCTTAGAATTTATCAAGAATTGGTTTAAAAATTTTTGATATTTCTTCACACAAAAGAGTCTGAGACAGCGTTTTGTCCCAGACTCTTTTGTGAGTTGTGAGCTCTGTTTTATAGATTCCACTGCTTGAGGGAGATTTCTCCGCTATTGAGCCAGATTTCTCCATGGTTGTCTAATTGGACCAAGAGTTGGCCGGTATCAGAGATATCTTTGGCGAGGCCTTGATAGGTCTGCTGATTTTGCTCAAAAGTGACAGTTCGTCCTAGGACCAGGGAGCGCTCTTTATAGAGGTAGACCAGTTCATCGATATCCGTTTGGAAGAATTCCTTCCAGATTTCGCTGATGAGGTCATTGCGGGTGATAGGACAAGGCCCTTCAAATAAGGAACCCGCCTTGCTTTCTAGCTCTTCTGGGAAAGTAGGGATGGCTAAATTGAGACCGACTCCGATAATGACATCTGTGACAAGACCAGTCTCGATCGACGTGATAGCTTCGGTAAGGATTCCCGCAATTTTTTTATGGCGATAGTAAATATCATTGACCCACTTGATATCGATATCGATCAGGGTCAAGTTTTTAATAGCCTTGTAGATGGCTCCAGCGACCATGAGGGTGTAAGGAGAGAGCTCTGCAGGTGGCAGTTGAGGCTTAAGATGAAGGGACATGTAGATGCCCCCTTGATCGGGGCAATAGTAGTCACGACCAAAGCGGCCCTTTCCAGCGGATTGCGAATTGGCTAGGTAGAGGGCCTTGCCTTCTTGATGGGCTTCTATGCCTAATTTGGCGTCCAATTGGGTGGAGCTACATTGTTCGTTTAAGGAAACGGTCAATTGGGTATTGCTTGCGATCACTTCAGGAAGCAGAATATCGCCTGAGACCAATTTGTAGCCCTTCTTTTTTAGGGATTCGATGACGACCCCATCTTTTTCTAGACGTTGGATGGCCTTCCAGATAGAGGTACGGGAAACACCTAGTTCTTGCGCCAGCTGCTCCCCGTTGACATAATCATCTGCCTGAGAAAGGGTTTGAAAGAGGATTTCATGTGTTTTCATAGGACCTCCTAGCGACTGCTGTCACGAATCGTCAGTTTGGTGGCTAATTTGACCATATAGGGAACACTTGGTTGATTCCCTTGAAAGGCTTGCCGGAGCATTTGAATGGCTTGCTTACCCATTTCTTCTGTATAGACGGTTACTGTAGAGAGGGCAGGAAAGACATACTTGGCAATGGAAGTATCATTGAAGGAAATGAGACTGACACGATCAGGAATTGCGATTTGGTGCTCCTGAAGAGAGCGAAGGGCTCCGACAGCCAAGGCATCACTGGCCATGAAATAGGCAGTTGGTAAGTCGTCGCCCAATGCTTGAATCAGCTGCTCCATCATCTGATAACCCGACTCGGTCGAGAATTGCCCAACTGAGACAAAGCGCTCCTCATAAAGTCCTTTTTCCGTGAGAAACTGTTGAAAGGTCCGTTGACGGGGATCCATTTGAAGCGGTGTCGCATCTGCGGTTTCTTCCTGACCAACCAAGAGCCCGATCTCCTTGTGGCCATGATTAAGGAAATACTCGAGAGCCGTGATGACAGAATCTTCTAGATCGGTCGTCACACAGGAATGCCCTAAATAGAGGGTATTGCTATCGACAAAAATAAGGGGTTTGCCGTAGCTTTCCAGATCTTGAATAGTCTTAGGACTGAATTTACCAAGAGCGATGATGCCGTCTGCTTCTTGAATCAAGGACCAATCGTCATTATTAAAGATACGAAAGATCTCATATCCTAATTCCTGGGCTTGTTTTTCTAACCCCATCCGAATGGCATAGTAGTAGAGGTCATCTAATTCTTCTTCGCGCGTGTACCATTCAAAAATGACGATTTTATGAAAATCCTCAACTGGTTGAGGCGCTGTTTTGCGGCTCTTCTTTTGGTAATGCAGGTCCTCGGCGATGCGAAGAATCCGACTGCGCGTGTCTTCACTGACCGATAAGGTCGCATCCTGGTTGAGGACGCGAGAGACCGTTGCCTGAGAAACGCCTGCTTTTTCCGCAATGTCTTTAATCGTTGCCATAGTTCATCCTTTATTGATTTCTACTTCCAGTATACTCTAAAAACTAGTAAAAAGAAATAAAATTTTACTAAATTTTGTGTTTGCTGCGATATTGGCTAGGAGTCAGCTGGCTATAGGCCTTAAAAGCCTTTGAAAAATAGAGGGGATCTGAAAAGCCCACTGAGTATGCCACAATCTTGATGCTTTCGTCTGTGTTGGTCAGTAACTGCTGAGCACGTTGCATGCGGACCGAGTGCAAGAATTCCTTGGGAGATATCTGGTGAAACTCCTTAAAAACAGTTGTCAGGTAAGACCGATGGACATTGAGGTCATCGGCGATCTCTTGAATACTCAAGTGTTCTTTACCGTAATGCGTCTCAATCACATGCTTACAGGTCAGGTAGAGTTGATAGGTTGGAGAGAGATAGCTCTTTTGTATGTTGGGTGCTACTTCCCCAATGAGATAAAGCAGTTCATAGATCTGCGAGAGAAGGTGGAGTTGGTAATGAGAAGTCATTTTCGAAGCCTCTGCCTTGTGGACGAGCTGCTCCATAAACTGGCCGATCTTTTCTGTTTCCACCTCTGTTTTCTTTAAAAAGCCTTTTTCATGCAAGGTTGAAAAACGCATGAAATCACTCACCTTGGTGCCACTGATGCCAATCCAGTAGTAGGACCAAGGTTCTTCTTCATCTGCCTTGTAGTAGGTCACCTTATTTTTGGGGAGAAGGAAGAGATCCCCGGCCTCTAGGTGGATTTCTTTTTTATTGAAGTGGAAGACTCCCTTTCCCTTGGTGATATAATGCAGAACAAAATTTTCCCGAACGCTGGGGCCAAATTCATAGTTTTTAGGACAATCTTCGTAGCCATAAAAATCAAGGGCTAGGTCAATGGTATCAGTTTGGTATTCAGAAAAGACTAACATCGGTAAACCTCCTACCTAACATTTTACCATATATGTCCAACAAAATTCTATTTTAGTAAACGTTTACATAATGTAAGATAAAGACATGTTAAAAAAGAAAGTTATTGGAACTGAATTTAAAAATACATAGTGATATTTTATAGGATCCAATGGAGGAAGATATGGCAATTCGTATCGAACAAAATTTGTTCTATGTAGAAAGTAAGGGATTGAGCCTTATCCTTGAAAATCGCGATGGCTACCTGATGCTTAAGCATTTGGGACGTCCGATTCCGTCTTATCATTTTTCCAATACGGTGCATGAGAAGGACCATGCTTTCTCAGGAAATCCCACACCTGATATTCGAACCTTCAGTTTGGATACCCAGCGTCAGGTCTTAGGACAACATGGGCTTGGAGATTTTCGAAAGCCGTCGATCCAGATCCAGCACGGCGCCACAGAGGTGACGGATTTCCTCTATGTCGGAGCCAATATATACTCTGGTAGTGTCGAGGCGACCGGCCTTCCTAATCCTTACTCAGTAGATCAGGCTGAAACCTTGGCCTTGGTCTTTGAAGATGATCAAGCGGCTCTTCGTTTGACCATATACTACACAGCCTACGAGGACCGGGCAACCATCACTAGCTTTTCAAAGATTGAAAACTATAGTGATGAAACGGTTGTGATCCATAAGGCTCTTAGTGTGTTGGCAGATGTCCCAGCAGGTGACTACGATGTCATCACCCTACAAGGGGCCTATGCAAGAGAAAAAACAGTCTGCCGCCAGCAAGTAGAGCAAGGAATCTTCTCCATCAGCTCTAACCGCGGTGCTTCTGGACACGCTCAGACTCCTGCCCTTATTCTAGCAGATCATGAAGTGACCGAAGATGCCGGTTCTGCCCTTGCCTTCCAACTGCTCTACAGTGGAAATTTTGAAGGATTTGTTCAAAAAAATCAACTCAGTGAAGTTCGGGTTGGATTGGGAATCAATCCAGAAAACTTCTCCTGGGAGTTGGCGCCAAATCAGAGCTTTGATACCCCAGTAGCCATGATTAGCTACTCACATGAGGGCTTGACCGGTCTCAGTCAAGAGAGCCAAGCATTTGTCCAAAACCATATCATTCCTAGCCAATTTGCCCATAAAGAACGCCCAATTCTTATCAACAACTGGGAAGCCACCTACTTTGACTTCAAGAAAGACAAGTTATTGGAGCTGGCAGATGAGGCTCAAAAAGTAGGGATTGAACTCTTCGTTCTTGATGATGGCTGGTTTGGCAATCGCTTTGATGACAATCGGGCTCTCGGTGACTGGACTGTCAATGAAGAAAAATTAGGAGGCAGCCTAGCAGAACTGATTCAGGGCATCCATGAAAAGGGACTTCAATTTGGCCTTTGGGTGGAGCCAGAAATGATTTCGGTTGATAGCGACCTCTATCGGGCTCATCCGGACTGGGCTATTCAAGTCCCAGGCTATGAACACACCTATTCACGGAATCAACTAGTACTCGATTTCGCAAATAAAGAAGTAGTGGCTTATATTAAGCAGGTCTTGGATGACTTACTTGGAAATCATGAGATCGACTATATCAAATGGGACATGAATCGCAATATCACTAAGCTTGGGAATGGGAAAACCTACCTTGAAACCAAGATGCAATCCCATGCGTATATTTTAGGTCTCTATGAAGTGGTTTCTTACTTGACAGAGAAGTACGAGAATATCCTCTTTGAGTCTTGCTCCGGTGGTGGTGGCCGCAATGACCTTGGTATGATGCGGTACTTCCCGCAGGTCTGGGCAAGTGACAATACGGATGCCATTGCCAGACTTCCGATCCAGTATGGATCCAGTTATCTCTATCCAACTATTTCCATGGGGGCTCACGTATCAGCTGTTCCAAATCACCAGATGGGACGGATGACACCACTTGAAACGCGAGGTCATGTAGCCATGATGGGAAATCTAGGCTATGAATTGGATCTAACCAGTCTTCCGCAAGAAGAGTTGGATCGGATCGCAGCTCAAGTCGCTCATTACAAAACGATTCGACCACTTGTTCAATTCGGAAAACACTACCGCTTGATCAATCCAAGCCAAGGTAGCAATCAAGCAGCCGTCCAGTTCACTTATCAAGACCGCACGGTTGTAACTTATGTACGGGTCTTATCAACGGTTGAGGAGATCGAGCCGACCCTGAAACTCAAAGGATTGGAAGAAGATGCGCTCTATCGCTTAGAAGGGACTGACCAAGTCTATTCAGGAGCTGAGCTCATGTATGCCGGCTTAACCGTCGTTCTTCCTCAGGGAGATTTCCTCAGCAAACAATATGTTTTTGTCAAAAAATAAAAGGAGACAGCCAAATGAAATGGTATAAAAAAATCGGACTTCTTGCGACTACAGGCCTAGCCTTGTTTGGGCTCGGTGCTTGCTCCAACGATGGTAAATCTGCGGATGGCACAGTGACCATCGAGTATTTCAACCAGAAAAAAGAAATGACCAAAACCTTGGAAGAAATCGCGCGTGATTTTGAAAAGGAAAACCCAAAGGTCAAGGTCAAAGTCGTCAATGTACCGAACGCTGGTGAAGTATTGAAAACACGTGTCCTCGCAGGAGATGTGCCAGATGTGGTCAATATTTACCCACAGTCCATCGAATTGCAAGAATGGGCAAAAGCGGGTGTCTTCGAAGATTTGAGCAATAAAGATTATCTCAAACGCGTGAAAAACGGCTACGCTGAAAAATATGCAGTCAACGGAAAAGTCTACAACGTTCCCTTTACAGCCAACGCTTATGGAATTTACTACAACAAAGATAAATTCGAAGAATTGGGCTTGAAGGTTCCTGAAACTTGGGAAGAGTTCGAACAGTTAGTAAAAGACATTGTTGCCAAAGGACAAACTCCATTTGGGATTGCAGGAGCAGATGCTTGGACCCTCAATGGTTACAATCAATTAGCCTTTGCGACAGCAGCCGGTGGAGGAAAAGAAGCCAACCAATATCTTCGTTATTCTCAACCAAATTCCATTAAATTGTCTGATCCGATTATGAAGGATGACATCAAGGTCATGGATATCCTTCGCATTAAAGGTTCTAAGCAAAAGAACTGGGAAGGTGCAGGTTATACAGACGTTATCGGAGCCTTCGCGCGTGGGGATGTCCTCATGACACCAAATGGGTCTTGGGCCATTACAGCGATCAATGAACAAAAACCGAAATTTAAGATTGGGACCTTCATGATTCCAGGGAAAGAAAAAGGACAAAGCTTAACCGTTGGTGCGGGAGACTTAGCATGGTCTATCTCAGCTACTACCAAACATCCAAAAGAAGCCAATGCCTTTGTGGAATACATGACCCGTCCAGAAGTCATGCAAAAGTACTATGATGTGGACGGATCTCCAACAGCGATCGAAGGGGTCAAACAAGCAGGAGAGGATTCACCGCTTGCTGGGATGACCAAATATGCCTTTACGGATCGTCACTTGGTGTGGTTGCAACAATACTGGACCAGTGAAGCAGACTTCCATACCTTGACGATGAACTATGTCTTGACAGGTGATAAACAAGGAATGGTTAATGATTTGAATGCCTTCTTTAACCCGATGAAAGCGGATGTGGATTAGGAGTAGAGAGACGATGAAAAAAGTATTACAAAAATATTGGGCATGGGCTTTTGTGGTCATTCCCCTCTTATTACAAGCAATTTTCTTCTATGTGCCAATGTTTCAAGGAGCCTTTTACAGTTTTACCAACTGGACAGGTTTGACCTATAACTACAAATTTGTTGGCTTGAACAACTTTAAGCTCCTCTTTATGGATCCAAAATTCATGAATGCTATTGGCTTTACTGCGATCATCACGATTGCTATGGTAGTTGGTGAGATTGCCCTTGGGATCTTCATTGCGCGTGTTTTGAACTCTAAAATCAAAGGCCAAACCTTCTTCCGTGCTTGGTTCTTCTTCCCAGCTGTTTTGTCTGGTTTGACAGTGGCGTTGATCTTCAAACAAGTCTTCAACTACGGTCTACCAGCGATTGGGAATGCCCTTCATATTGAGTTTCTTCAAACCAGTCTTTTAGGGACTAAGTGGGGAGCGATCTTTGCGGCTGTCTTTGTCCTTCTTTGGCAAGGTGTGGCCATGCCCATCATTATCTTCCTAGCTGGTCTGCAATCTATCCCAACTGAAATTACAGAAGCAGCAAGAATCGATGGAGCGACTAGCAAGCAAGTCTTCTGGAATATTGAATTGCCTTACTTGCTACCAAGTGTCTCTATGGTCTTTATCCTAGCCCTAAAAGGTGGGCTTACCGCCTTTGACCAAGTCTTTGCCATGACTGGTGGTGGTCCAAACAATGCCACAACCTCCCTTGGGCTCTTGGTTTATAACTACGCCTTTAAAAACAACCAATTCGGTTATGCCAATGCCATTGCCGTAATCTTGTTCTTCTTGATTGTAGTGATTTCTATCATCCAATTGAGAGTATCTAAGAAATTTGAAATTTAAGAGGAGAAGCACGATGAAACAAGATGAAAGAAAAGCCTTGATTGGCAAATATATTCTATTGATTCTAGGATCGGTTCTGATTTTAGTGCCACTCCTTGCCACCCTCTTTAGTTCCTTCAAACCCACCAAAGATATTGTAGATAATTTCTTTGGATTTCCAACCAACTTCACATGGGACAACTTTAGCCGTCTCTTAGCTGATGGCATTGGAGGCTATTATTGGAACTCTGTTGTCATCACTGTCTTGTCTTTACTTGCTGTGATGATCTTTATTCCTATGGCGGCCTACTCCATCGCACGCAATATGAGTAAGAGAAAAGCCTTTACCATCATGTACACCCTCTTGATCCTTGGGATTTTCGTACCTTTCCAAGTCATCATGATTCCGATTACGGTTATGATGAGTAAACTCGGTTTAGCTAACACCTTTGGTTTGATCTTGCTCTACTTGACCTATGCGATTCCACAGACCCTCTTTCTCTATGTAGGGTATATCAAAATCTCTATTCCAGAAAGTTTGGATGAAGCAGCAGAGATCGATGGGGCTAATAAATTTACAACTTATTTCCGTATCATCTTCCCAATGATGAAACCCATGCATGCGACAACCATGATTATCAATGCTCTTTGGTTCTGGAATGACTTCATGTTGCCACTCCTTGTCTTGAACCGGGATTCCAAAATGTGGACCTTGCCTTTGTTCCAATACAACTATGCAGGCCAATATTTCAACGACTACGGACCAAGCTTTGCTTCCTACGTTGTCGGCATTATCAGTATCACCATTGTCTATCTCTTCTTCCAACGCCATATCATCGCAGGAATGAGCAACGGCGCAGTGAAATAAGAAATAAGATACAAAGGGACGATTCAGCTTGCTGAAAATTTCTGTAGAAAAATAGGAAATCGACATAGTGTGCTTGCACACAAGGAGATTTATCTTTTTTCCTAAGAAATTAGTCCCGTGTTCAATTCCAGATACAAAGGGACGATTCAGCTTGCTGATTTAAATCGTATCCTAGGAAGCAATTTTAAAATAGAAAAACTCAAGAAAGCCAGGTCTCCTAAGACTTGGCTTTCAAAAAAAAGAAAAGGAAACCATTATGCCAATTCAAAACAAAACCATGTTAATTACTTACTCAGATAGCTTAGGAAATAACCTTAAGGATCTCTATGAAAATCTGGAGAAACATTTTGGAGATGCAGTAGGTGGGGTTCACCTCTTGCCATTTTTCCCATCAACTGGTGACCGTGGCTTTGCGCCTGTGGACTATGACCAAGTGGATCCAGCCTTTGGAGATTGGGAAGATGTCAAACGCTTGGGTGACAAGTATTATCTTATGTTTGACTTTATGATCAATCACATTTCCCGTCAGTCTAAATACTACAAGGACTACCAGGAAAAGCATGACCAAAGTGCCTATAAGGATCTCTTTCTCAACTGGGACAAGTTCTGGCCAGAGAATCGCCCAACTCAAGCAGATGTAGATTTGATTTATAAGCGCAAAGACCGAGCTCCCAAGCAAGCCATCACTTTTGCGGATGGGACGACCGAGCATCTCTGGAATACTTTCGGGGAAGAGCAGATTGACCTAGACGTGACCAAGGAAGTGACCATGGACTTTATTCGCAAGACCATCGAACACCTGGCAAGCAATGGCTGTGACCTCATTCGTTTGGACGCCTTTGCCTATGCGGTGAAGAAATTGGACACCAATGATTTCTTTGTGGAACCAGATATTTGGGATTTGTTGGATAAGGTACGCGATATGGCGGCAGGCTACGGTGCTGAGCTTCTTCCAGAGATTCATGAGCACTATTCCATCCAGTTTAAGATTGCTGACCACGATTATTATGTCTATGACTTCGCGCTTCCAATGGTGACCCTCTATAGCCTCTATAGTTCAAAAGTGGATCGCCTTGCCAAGTGGTTGAAGATGAGTCCGATGAAGCAGTTCACGACGCTGGATACCCATGATGGAATTGGGGTGGTTGATGTCAAGGATATCTTGACAGATGAAGAGATTGACTATGCTTCAAATGAGCTTTATAAGGTTGGGGCAAATGTTAAACGCAAATATTCAACAGCAGAATACAACAACTTGGACATCTACCAAATCAATTCGACCTACTATTCAGCTCTCGGAGATGATGATCGCAAGTACTTCCTAGCCCGTTTAATTCAAGCCTTTGCACCAGGTATTCCACAGGTTTATTATGTTGGATTCCTAGCTGGGAAGAATGATTTGGAACTTTTAGAAAACACCAAAGAAGGCCGCAATATCAACCGTCATTACTACAGCAACGAAGAAATTGCGCAAGAAGTAGAGCGGCCAGTCGTGCAATCACTTCTCAAGCTCTTTAGTTTCCGGAATAACTCGCAAGCTTTTGACCTAGAAGGAAGCATTGAGGTGGAAACACCAGATGATCATACCATTGTCATCACGCGCCAAAACAAAGACCAGACTGTCACAGCAGTAGCCCGAATTGATCTTGCTGAGGGCACTTACCAAGTGACAGAAAATGGTCAAGAAATGGTGTTTTAAAAACGATTGAAGTCAGGGCGAGACAGTTTTTCTCCAATATTTTTAAAACAAAGGATTTGGCAGACCTTTCTAGTAGCCTATCTACCCTGCAAGTAATCCTTTTGTAACTTTGACCTTGTCAGGGTCTGATCATTCAAGATCTACTTTGATCTTCGCAAATTCTGTCTCTATCTGTCTTAATAGCCTCGTATGATACTAGGAACTCTGATACAAGAAAGGATAAATATGAGGGACCTCATTTTCTACCAGGAAACATACAAGCAGTTTCATCTGCGAAATGATTTTATTTCTTATATCTTTATGATTTCCCATGATGGGAAGTTGCTCCATCTTTATTATGGACCGACCTTGCCAGAAGGGGATTATCGTCATTTGGTGGAAATGAAGCACCGCCCAATGACCACTTACCGGCAAGAAGGGGATCTTCTGTATTCACTTGAACACTTGCAGCAAGAATTTCCAGAGTATGGGGCGACAGATTTTCGCCATCCTGCCTTGGAACTGTCTTTTGAAAATGGTTCTCGGCTGACAGATTTTATCTATAAAGATCATGTAATTTTAAAGGGAAAACCAAGATTAGAAGGTTTACCAGCAACTTATGTTGAAAACGAGGATGAATGCCAGACCTTGCAAGTGAATCTGATCGATTCGGTGTCGGGTGTGGAAGTGAGTATTCAGTATAGTATTTTCCGAGACTTCCCTGTGATAACGAGAAGTCACCTGATCAACAATCAAGGCTCAAGGCCCCTTTCTATTGAAGGAGTCACCAGTCTTTCTTTAGACCTACCTGATCGAAACTATGAGATGATACAGCTTTCTGGAGCGTGGGCTCGTGAAAGGCACATTCATTCCACCTTGTTACGTCAAGGAATCCAATCGATTGAATCAACCCGTGGAATCTCTAGTCATCTGCACAATCCTTTCATTGCTCTAAAACGACCTGAAACCACCGAGAATCAGGGGGAGGTTATTGGACTCAGCCTGATTTACTCAGGAAATTTCCTTCTTCAAGCAGAAGTGGATACCTTCGATGTCACCCGCCTTCAAGTGGGAATCAATCCCTTCCAATTTTGTTGGAAATTAGACCCTGGTGCTAGCTTTACAAGTCCAGAAGCAGTTCTGGTATACAGTAGAAATGGTTTAAACGATATGAGTCAAACTTTCCATCGTCTTTATCGTACCCGTCTAGCTAGGGGAGAATGGCGAGATAAGGAGCGGCCGATTCTACTCAATAATTGGGAAGCAACTTACTTTGATTTTGATCAGGAAAAACTGCTCAGGATTGCGCAAAATGCCAAAGAAGTTGGCGTCGAATTATTTGTCTTAGATGACGGCTGGTTTGGAAAACGAACCAATGATCGAACGGGTCTTGGAGATTGGGTTGCCAATCGCGAGCGATTTCCAGACACAATCGGGGCTTTATCAGAGAAAATTCATGATATGGGCTTGAAATTCGGCCTTTGGTTTGAACCGGAAATGGTCAACAAAGATAGCGATCTTTATCGTACACATCCGGACTGGATCCTAGAAGTAGCAGGTCATTCCCCACGTCATGGACGAAATCAATTTGTCTTAGATTTTAGTCGTGAAGAAGTAGTAGATGCCATTTATGAACAAATGGCACGGGTGATTGAAGAGACAAAATTAGACTATATTAAGTGGGATATGAACCGTCCGCTTACGGATGTCTTTTCTAAATCCTTGGCTCCAGAGCAGCAAGGAGAAGTGTTTCATCGTTATGTTCTTGGATTATACCACTTATATGATCGTTTAACGACAGCATTCCCTTCTATTCTCTTTGAATCTTGTGCTTCAGGAGGCGGTAGATTTGATCCAGGTTTGCTTTATTATGCACCTCAAACTTGGACCAGTGATGATACAGATGCCGTTGAACGGCTTAAGATCCAATACGGAACTAGTCTAGTTTATCCACTCTCGACGATGGGAGCACATGTGTCCATTGTCCCTAACCACCAAACCAATCGGATCACACCGCTTACGACAAGGGGAAATGTCGCTTATTTTGGGGTCTTTGGTTACGAGTTGGATCTAGCTGAGCTGACGCAGGCTGAGAAGGAAATCGTAAAAGAACAAATTGACTTTTACAAAAAAGAGCGATCCCTGATTCATCAAGGAAATTTTTACCGTTTGCGCTCTCCTTTTGACTCAAATCAAGTCGTATGGTCGGTTGTCAGTCAAAATCGTTCCCGAGTGATTCTGGCTCAGTATAAGCTATTAAACGAAGTGAACCGTGCCTATGATCGTGTGTATCTTCAAGGACTGAAGGCAGACGCTCTCTATGAAGTGGATGGGAAACAGTATAGTGGTGCAGAACTGATGTTAGCAGGCTTTAGTCTTTCAGACGCTTCCTGTGGCCAGCCTTTAAATCAAGAGAAACTGAGTCGTGATTTTGACTCTCACATTTGGGTTTTTGAAGAAGTAAAATAATCAAAAAAAGCGAGTATCTATTGATAGAATGCCTCTTAAGTAGACAGGGTAAATGACCAAAATCTACTTAAGAGGTCTTTTTATGACGAATAACTGAAACCGTTTGCAAAACTATAAAACAATGGTACAATATCTATTGAAAGAAAGGAGGTCGCTTTATGAAAAAAATCATTTATCCATCTGCGGCCCTATTAACGGCTTTTGCTCTATTATCCGTTCAAACAGCAAAAGCAGACACAGCTCAAGCGTCGGATCAAGCCAATGAACCGGCAGCAACAGTAGAAGAGGTGGTGGCTTCTCCAACGCCAGAAAGCACCACAGAAAATCAGGGAGAAGTGGCCGAAACGCCGACTTCAACAGACCGTGCAGCTGTTCCTGCTGCCTCCCCAACGGTAACATCGACTGAGACGGCATCCCCTGAAGTGGAAAAACTGATTGAAAACATGCCACTCAAACAAAAGGTGACTCAAATGATCATGCCGGACTTCCGTAAGTGGCAGGAGGCTAATCAGGAGTCACCACAGGATCTCACCAAGGTCAATGCTGAAGTAGCAGATGCGATTGATAAATATGATTTTGGAGGCGTCATTCTTTTTGCTGAAAACGTAAAAGAGACCAAGCAAACTCTGGCTCTGACGCAAGATATGCAAAAGGCAGCGATTGAAAACAAAGCCAATAACGGGAAGATTCCGCTATTGTTAGCCATCGACCAAGAAGGAGGGATCGTCTACCGCTTGGGTACGGGTACAGCCCTTCCTGGTAATATGGCTATTGGGGCTACCAATGATCCCAAACTAGCGAAAGAAGCAGGTCAAATCATCGGACGTGAACTTTCTGCACTAGGATTGAATGTGGACTTCGCTCCAGTTCTAGATACCAATAATAATCCTCAAAACCCTGTGATTGGGCTTCGTTCCTTCTCATCTGATCCAAACCGGGTTGCCTACTTGGGTATTCCGATGATGAAAGGCATTCAGGACTACAATGTGGCTGTAGCAGCCAAGCATTTCCCAGGTCATGGGGATACGGCGGTCGATTCGCATACGGGTCTCCCCTTGGTGGATAAATCTCTTGCTGAGCTTGAAAAATTGGAACTCCTTCCATTCAAAAAAGCCATGGATGCTGGCGTAGACCTCTTGATGACGGCTCATATCCAATACCCGCAGATTGAAAAAGATCAGGTCGTTTCAAAAGAAACGGGTGAGAAAATCTATGTTCCAGCGACTCTCTCTGATGATATTTTAACGGGCTTGGTACGGAAGAAATACGGCTATAAGGGCGTGATTGTCTCCGATGCCATGGGAATGGATGCTATCGCTAAGAACTTCGGTGAGGTGGAAGCTGTGAAGATGGCCATCAAAGCAGGAGTTGATTTGGTCTTGATGCCAACGACCCTTCGCAGTAAAGCCGATTTGACCAAGATTGATACCATTGTCAATGCAGTGGTAGATGCGGTCCAAACCGGTGACATCTCAGAAGAACGCTTAAATGAGTCGGTTCGCCGGATTCTGACCCTCAAAGAAAAACGTGGGGTCTTGAATTTTGATCCAAGTGCTCGGACAGCTGAAAAAGCAGGAGAAGCAGTCGGATCTACCCTCAACCGTGACTTGGAACGCAAGATTGCAGCAGCAGCGGTGACGGTTGTAAAAAATGAAGACAATACCTTGCCATTTAAGGTACAAACAGGGGACCATGTCTTACTCTTAGGAGCTTTTGAAAACGAAGTTCCTGGACTCAATTTGGGCATGCGTCGCTTAATTGCTGACGGAGTGCTTCCAAAAGATACCTCCTTTGTGGCCAAGAACTTCACTAAGGAATCCACCCTTGATAGTCTAAAAGAAGACCTAGAGAAAGCAACTCACATCGTAGTCATTTCAGAGATCGGATATGAAGGGCAACTGGATAAAGATTTCTGGCGGACCAAGATCCCAACAGAGATCGTCAATTATGCCAATACCAATCATAAGAAGGCAGCTGTCCTTTCTATCTCTAAACCTTATGATGTAGCCAACTATCCAGCAGCCAAAGCCATTTTGGCAGTCTATGGAAATAAGGGAATGGATCCAACGGAATCCCTCAAACCAGACAATGCATTTGGTCCTAATATTCCTGCAGGAGTGGAAGTCATCTTCAATGGCAAGGAACATCTAGGTACCTTACCGGTGGATATTCCAAAAATTGTAGATGGAAAAATGTCGGAAACAGAGTACGCCTACCGCATTGGCCATGGTCTCTTCTATCCAGCACCTGCTCCATTGCCAACACCAGAAACCCAAGTTCCAACTTCACCAGTTCAAGATCCAACCCATCAGACACAACCAGTAGAGGTTGGTCACACTGGAACACAGGTTCTTGTTAGCAAGCAAGAAAAGTTGAGCCCTCTTGATGGTCCACAAGTCACTCCGATTTCTGTATCACATGACACTGCTCAGGCTCCTGCAAGTGTATCTGCTAGTCCTGCCTCATCGGTATTGCCAAAGACTGGTCAAACAGGGAATCTCCTCTCCCTCATGGGCATCAGCCTCTTAACCTTCCTTGGATCTTTTGTCTATCCAAGAAAGAAACACTAATGAATGAAGAATCTCAATTTGGTCTCTCCCAATTGAGATTTTTTTGGTAAAAGTTTACTAAAATTAGATCAAAAAAGCAAGAAAGAAATAGAAGTTATAATCGGATGAAAAGCCTATATTATAGCCTTCTCGAACACAAAATAAAAAATAAATAAAATTTTACTAAAAATACTTGAAATTTTACTTCTTATCAGATATAATACAAGTATAAAAACGTTTACAAAACTAAAGGAGTTTCTCATGACGACAACAATCACATCTCAAGATTTACAAGCAAAATTCCAGACTGTCTTTGGGGAAAAGGCTGACCATACTTTCTTTTCACCAGGACGGATTAATCTGATTGGTGAACACACTGACTATAATGGTGGGCATGTCTTCCCAGCAGCCATTACACTTGGTACCTACGGAGCTGCAAGAAAGCGTGAGGATAAGGTCTTGCGTTTCTTCTCAGGAAACTTTGAAGACAAGGGGATCATTGAAGTTCCACTTGAAAATCTCCACTTTGAAAAAGAGCACAACTGGACCAACTATCCAAAAGGCGTGCTCCACTTCTTGCAAGAAGCGGGTCATGTCATTGATAGCGGAATGGATGTCTATGTCTACGGTAATATTCCAAATGGATCTGGTCTTTCTTCTTCAGCTTCCCTTGAGCTCTTGATTGGCGTCATCGCTGAGAAACTATATGATCTTCACTTAGATCGTCTAGATCTGGTCAAGATCGGGAAACAAACCGAAAATCACTTCATCGGAGTCAACTCTGGGATCATGGACCAATTTGCCATCGGTATGGGAGCTGACCAACGGGCTATTTATCTTGATACCAACACCCTAGAATATGATCTGGTACCGCTGGACCTCAAAGACAATGTCGTAGTCATCATGAATACTAACAAACGCCGGGAATTAGCGGATTCAAAATACAATGAACGTCGGGCAGAATGTGAAACTGCCGTTTCTGAACTCCAAGAAAAATTGGATATCCAAACCTTAGGGGAATTGGATCTCTGGGCTTTTGATGCTTACAGCTACTTGATCAAGGATGAAAATCGCATCAAACGAGCTCGCCATGCTGTACTTGAAAATCAACGGACCTTCCAAGCTCGTAAGGCACTTGAAGCAGGTGATTTAGAAGGCTTTGGCCGTCTCATGAATGCTTCCCACGTATCCTTGGAGCATGACTACGAAGTGACAGGTCTAGAATTAGATACCTTGGTGCATACAGCCTGGGAACAAGAAGGTGTCTTGGGCGCTCGTATGACAGGAGCAGGCTTTGGTGGTTGCGCCATCGCCCTTGTAAACAAAGATAAAGTTGAAGCCTTTAAAGAAGCTGTCGGCAAACGCTATGAAGAAGTCGTTGGCTATGCGCCAAGTTTCTATATTGCAGAAGTTGCGGCAGGGACACGAGTTTTAGACTAGGTGATAATAATGGAAGCTGTAATATTTGATTTAGATGGCTTATTAGCCGATACTGAAATCATTTCTCTAAAAGTTTATCAAGAATTGCTTAGAGATTTTGGAATTCCTTTCACAGAAGAAACTTATTCTAGAGACTACAGTGGACATAGGGAAGAGGAGAATGTTCAACGATTTTTGGATACCTATGATTTACCATGGAACTTTGACCAAACCTTGGCTAAAGTTTATGAACTAGAAGGTCGAATCTTAGCCCAAGGTGTTCATTTAAAAAAAGGTGCTAAAAATTTGCTTACTTTTTTGAAAACAGAGGGCATTCCAATCGCCTTAGCAACTTCAAGTGTTGAATCTCGGGCTAGAATGATCTTGGATAGCAATGGGGTACTGTCCCTATTTGACCATTTAGTTTTTGCAAAAGATGTCAAACGAAGCAAGCCATACCCAGATATATTTTTAAAGGCTTGTAGTGATTTGAATGTTATACCAGAGAATTGCTTAGTGCTAGAGGATAGTGAAGCAGGGATTGAGGCAGCCTATAGGGCTGGAATACCAGTCATATGTGTTCCAGATTTAAAAGTACCAGCACAGTCTTTCTTAACTAAAGCAGAGCAAGTTTTCCAGGATTTGGATGCTGTTAGAGACTATTTAAAACGTAAGAAGGAGAATCAATGAATCAGGGAATTTTGGACGCATTTGTCACAGCCATCATTGCGGCGAGTGACTACGAAGAGATAGATCGGATTTATCTAAAAAATCGCGTCATGAGTCGAGTTGGAGAAGAAGGTCTAGACGCCCCAGCTCATCAGGCTGATTTGATCGGGCTCAAAGATCAGTTGGTGGAGATTGCGGTTGCGAATAATATGATCCAAGACAGCATGGCCGCCAAGGACAGTTTGGGAGCGGAGTTGATGGATTGGATCACCCCTAGCCCTAGTCAGGTCAACCATCGTTTCTGGGAGACCTACCGTCAGTCTGAAGAAGACGCGATTGCGGATTTCTATGCCCTTTCTAAGAGCAATGATTACATCAAAGTCAAAGCGATTGCACAAAACATTGCCTTTGAAGCAGAGACTCCCTACGGCTCTCTTGAAATCACCATCAATCTGTCAAAACCTGAAAAAGATCCTAAAGACATTGCAGCGGCCAAGCTTGCCAAAGCCAGTCATTATCCAGCCTGCCAATTGTGCTTTGAAAATGAAGGCTATCAAGGTCGCCTAGACCATCCAGCCCGGGCCAATCACCGGATCATTCGCTTTGACATGGACGGTCATGATTGGGGTTTCCAGTATTCCCCTTATGCCTACTTCAATGAACACTGCATTTTCCTCGATAGCCAGCATGTTCCCATGGCCATTAGCCGCAAGGCCTTTGAGCGACTCTTGACCATTGTCGAGACTTTTCCAGGCTATTTTGCGGGGTCTAATGCAGATCTGCCCATTGTAGGGGGATCCATCCTGACTCATGATCATTACCAAGGCGGACGACATACCTTCCCTATGGAGCTAGCTCCTGTCGAGGAAAGCTTTAGAGTTGAGGGATTTGAGGCTGTATCGGTAGGGATTGTTAACTGGCCCATGTCAGTTCTTCGTTTGAATTCAGATGATAAGGCGCAATTGATTGCCCTGGCAGACCATATCCTCACAGCCTGGCGAGGCTACTCGGATCCAGCTGTTCAAGTCTTAGCAGCATCCGACGGTCAGCCCCACCATACCATTACCCCCATTGCACGGATTCGTGATGGGCATTATGAACTGGACTTGGTGCTCCGTGACAACCAAACCTCACCAGAGCATCCAGATGGTATCTATCACCCACATGCGGATGTGCAACACATCAAAAAAGAAAATATCGGCCTGATCGAAGTCATGGGCCTAGCCATTTTGCCACCTCGACTCAAGGAAGAGCTCAAGCAGGTCCAAGACTATCTACTTGGACGTGAGAGCACAGTGGCGACCTACCACCAGGCTTGGGCAGATGACTTGAAAGCCACTCACCCATCCATCACTGACGAAGCAGATGCAGAAGCCCTTGTCCGTGAATCGGTTGGCCAGATCTTTGCGCGCGTGCTGGAAGATGCTGGAGTCTACAAGAGAACAGCAGAAGGACAAGCTGCCTTTAGACGCTTTGTTGCGACACTTTAAGTGTGGAGAAGAGGCAGAAATTTGGTACAATAAGAGAGAAGACAAAGAAGCGAAAGGAAAACAAATGGCAATACTCGTACTCGGAGGAGCTGGTTATATCGGTTCCCACATGGTGGACCGCTTGGTCAATGAAGGACAGGAAAAAGTCGTCGTGGTTGATAGCCTGGTCACAGGCCACCGTGCAGCGGTGCATCCAGATGCCGTCTTTTACCAAGGAGACCTGGCGGATCAAGACTTTATGCGCACTGTTTTTAAGGAACATGCAGATATCGATGCGGTCATCCACTTTGCGGCCTACTCACTGGTCGCTGAGTCCATGGCAGATCCATTGAAATATTTTGACAATAATACAGCAGGCATGGTCAAACTCTTGGAAGTCATGCATGAATGTGGGGTGCACTACATCGTATTTTCTTCAACTGCTGCTACCTACGGTATTCCAGAAGAAATTCCAATTCTTGAAACCACTCCACAAAATCCGATTAATCCTTATGGGGAAAGCAAGCTCATGATGGAAACTATCATGCGCTGGGCCGATCAAGCCTACGGGATCAAGTATGTGCCCCTTCGTTACTTTAATGTAGCAGGTGCTAAGCCAGATGGATCCATCGGAGAAGACCATGGACCAGAGACCCATCTCTTGCCAATCGTCTTGCAAGTAGCCCAAGGCAAACGCGAGAAGATCTCTATTTTTGGAGATGACTACCAGACACCAGATGGCACCAATGTTCGGGACTATGTCCATCCATTTGACTTGGCAGATGCCCATCTTTTAGCAGTGGAGTATCTCCGAAAAGGGAATGAATCGACCGCCTTTAATCTGGGCTCATCGACTGGATTCTCCAATCTTCAAATCGTTGAAGCAGCCCGTAAGGTGACGGGACATCCGATCCCACTTGAGATGGCTGATCGCAGACCAGGAGATCCAGATACCCTAATCGCATCATCTGAGAAGGCGCGCGCCATCCTCGGTTGGCAACCAAAATTTGACAATATCGAAACCATCATCCAAACAGCCTGGGCTTGGCATTCTAGCCACCCAGATGGCTACAATGATCGATAAGGAGGAGACTGCGAACATCATTTTGAGGCTTTTCTAATAACACCTAACACGACATTTGATCTTGCTACATGACTCATCTCAGAACTCAGTCATTTCCCTAACCATCAAAAAGTGAGGTATTCAAAATGAATAAAACCACAAAAATGTTAGCCGTCTTCTTGACAGCGGGTCTTCTTTTAGCTGGTTGCGCACAAAAAGAGAGTACAAAATCTACTACTCAATCGTCCACTAAAGCGACAACTAAATCATCCGCTAAAGAAAAGACAAAAGAGTCATCAACTGATGAAAGCAAAAAAGAAGATGCACTAGCAGGTGCTCAAAAAACCGTTCTCGAAACGAGTGATGAAGCAGGTAAGTCAACCATCACCTTGTATTACAAGGGAGATACCCTGTTATTACAAGAAAAAGTTGATGATTACGACGTCTCAAAAGTGCCTGGTGAGAACCCTCTTGAAACCATGAAAGAAGCCGTCGCTAAGAGCCAAGAAAAATTCAAAGATCTGATGGGCCATGGATTTGAACTAACATCAGAATACAAAGACGGAATCTTTTATATCCGCAATACCATTGATTACACAAAAATCGATTTTAATAAATTAAAAGAAATCGTACCAGGCTTCAATCCCCTAGATGACAAAACAGTCAGTTATTCAGTAACGAAAGACAGTCTTATCAAAGGCGGAATGGTCGAAAAATAAACAAAATGGAGAGTAGCTCAGTTTGTTGCTCTCTTTTTGTTTTCGTATGAATTCATGGCCATATTTTGTAGAATAGGATTTAAGGAAAAGAGTATTTAAATGAGTGATATCTTTTTAGAGAGTGCAAATCATGATTTGCATTTGTATGAATAAAATCTTTAGTTGAGTGATTACAGTTAAGAAGTCCACTGACGAGTAGGAAGTATTGAGAAGATCAATCCAGTTTACTTATGCACTGATCAAACGATTCATCCCTTTTGAAATTAAAGATGTAATAGAAGGGGTTGGAAGAAATACAATTAAATATAAAAAAGAGGCTGGGACAAAAGTCCTAGCCTCTCAATTGTTTTTGGATTGTCGAGCAAGACGCAGTGGTTGAGTGGGCTCTACTACGCTGATTTCATCAGCTTTTACAGCCCTACTCAACTGTGCGGAGGTGGGACGACGAAATCGAATTCTAACGAATTACCGATTTCTGTCCCACTCTCTTTTTGAGGTTAAGATGACCTCAATCTATCTGTGCCTGATGATGTATTGATCATGGTAAAACAAATCTTCGTGAGAAAGCAAGTCTACTCATTTTTTTGAATGATTAGTTCTCCAGATCTAATTTCCCAGACCTGGTCAAAGTTCTTCAGTGCTTCATTCTGTCGGTGTAAAGTAATGATGACAGCACACGGTAAGTCTAGTACTTTTTTCAATTCTGCCTCGAACTGATGAGCATCCAAGGCTGAAAAAGGTTCATCCATAATAACTAATGGACTCTGGCGGTTTTTTTCTCGATTGAGGTACATACGTTGTTGTTGACCACCTGACAGGGATTGAGGAGGTGTTGCTTCGAATTCCGCATCCTTAAACTCTGCGGGGAAAGTATTGAATAGCGTAACATTATTTTCATAACTAGAGATGAAGCTATGCTCTTGTTGCAAGATCAGGCCAAATCTTCCCCAAAGCTGATTTAGAGGAAGATCATTCAGCAAGATCTCGCCTTGGAAATCCTCATCCGTACCATTTAAAATATTGAGTAGGCTACTCTTACCTGATCCGTTCTCTCCTATGAGGGCAATCTTATCTCCTTTGTGAATGGTGGCAAAAGAAATCTTCAATGTTGATTCCCCAAGTTGTTTAGAAAGATTCTTCAATGTGATCGTTTCAAAGGAAGGCTGTGGTGACTGAATTGAAGATGGATGCTTAACAATAGTTTGAAAGCTTTTAATTACAGGTTTTACCGACTCCAACATTTGCAGATCGTAAAGGATTTCTTGAATTGGTTCTGAGAAGGCTGTAATATAACCAAAACTTGCAACCACCTCAGGGATACCAATTTGCTGATGAGATAGAGAGTAAGCTAGATAGGAAAAGAGAATAAGGCTAATGAATTCAAAAGAAATACCCGTCAAGAGAATACCTGTAATTTTAGTCAAACCATACCCAAGATACCTATCCTGCAAGTTTTTTAGAGAACTTCTTTGTTGCTCTATAAAATGAGGTAGAGTGAGTTTGTTAACTAGGTGATGTCCTCGGAATAGATCCTCCAAGGTCCGATAATAATCAGCTTGCTTTTCAAGATAGGTTTGTCTACGCTTCGCAGTCAATTGACCAACGATCTTTGGAATTTGAATACTGATGGCTGTTGAAATCAGTAGGATCAGTGCTACTATAGGATTGATCGTTCTGGTAATAATGATGGTATAAATCAAAATTCGTAGAATCTGCTTAAAAAAACTCATCAGTGGAGGTAGATAATCTTTTTCCAGTGAATCAAGATCATTAGATTGATAAGAAATGTATTCTGCGACTGTTTTCTGCTTGAAATCATGGTGGGCAAGTCCTAAAAGAGATTGAAACCAATCGTTCTTTAGATTTGTCGAAAAGAGAATGGCCTGTTTCCAGTCAAGTCGCATTTGGATGTAGTTGCAAGTCAGGTAACCTATAACTGCGATGCAATAACCTGACAAAGCTATTTGATAGTGGCCACGAATTAATTCTTGTGTAAAGTATGGAAGAAGAGCCGTACAAATATTGGACAGTCCACTAAAGAGAAAATTAAAGAAAAGATACCAGCGCAGAGGCTTAAGGTATTGAAACATAGACGAAACTCCTTGATAAAGCTATATGAAAATATAACATCAAACTGATAATGAAATAACAGCACCGTTGCATCAATGAGCAAATAGGGGCATTAGTTAGAAACTTTCATTTTTGTAAAATATAACTAAATTATAGCATATGATGAAGTCAGTTTATTAATTTAAAAGAAGTTTGTCCATGTATTTCTCAAAAAAATTTGATATTAGGATGATTCTGTAGGTGTGTTAATTTAAACAAAAGAACTGCTAGCGACAGGAGATGCTGCTAGTGGAACCTACTTGCCTCCAAGTAGTGGATCGGATCTATCGTGGAAGCAAACAATCTCTTTAGGATGGCAAAAACGTCAAGCCATTCTGAACAAAGTGAAGAATCCGAAGGTTGAAACGTTAGAGGAAAAACTTTCAAAAATGTCACGTGCAGAACTGGAGGAAGAGTATGGTACTGTAATTCAATCATATAAAAGGTTTCTTACAATGGGACAAGGCGATAATGTGACTGCTACTATGGATTATGAGGATGTGAAACTAATTTGGAAGCGATATAATGAAGTGAAGGATGATCACTTAGGATTATTACCTTCAGAATTAGCCAAAGTGGACCCAAAATTTAAGAAACGTATTGATGCAATGGATCAAGAAGCATTAGAAGAGGCCTACCCAGAACTTAAAACATTGATCTCCATGGCTCATGTGAATCCCTATGCACAACTATTTAAATCTGAAACAGAACGGGCCAATTATGATTACCTACTAGATCGCTATTTCCTTTTAGATAGTCAAAAAATGCTTAGTTGGCGAGATCCCGCCTTTCAAACTAAATATGATTATTATATAATTGAAGAAGGAATTGATCCTTTTACAGGCAAACCTGCTACACAGGAAGAAATCAATCGGGCAAAAGATATCAAGAACGTGAGGGCTTTTACTGAGAGCTTGCAACTGGCAAGTTCCCTGTATACCTCTTATGTTGGATACAATCAGTACTACAATAAACCCTATTCAACGTTCTCGGATGTATTTAGTAAAGTAAAAGGGAAAGTTCCATTCTTCAATAGGAAAATTGAAAGTTGGAATCGGAATGTTTCTGAATTCAAAATGTACAATTTGGATGACTTAGCAAATCTCAAACATACAGAGAATTTTACTGAGAAGTCTTTGAGCCACATTTTTGAAGGTGATATAAATAGGAGAGGACAAGCAGGTGGCTATCATTATGATATGGTTGAAGGGACTTCTGGAAAAATTATCGAAGGTACGAAAGGACCCGCCTTAAATGATGCCGGGGTTTATGAAGCGAAAGTTGAAGTAAATGGAACTCTTAAGAAAGCCAATGGAGGGAACTCCACCTTCTTCCCTGACCATATGAGCCCTCAGGAGGTTGTAGATACCATTAATGAGGCATATGAAGCAAGGGTATTTGACACTAACTCAAGAAACATTTATGAAGGTATAAGTAAGAATGGAATGAAAATTACGATGTATTTAGACTCTAATGAAAAGATTATTTCAGCTTTTCCTAGCAGTAAATAAATAGAAAGATATAGGACGTAACAAATGTTAAAAAGACAATATGGAATATTTAAATATCCTAACGGTGATATTAGATTATCGATAAAATTTTTGGATGAAAACTATCAAACTTTAGGTGAGTTTTTTATTATTGAGGTTAATACTTTTTACCCTCACATTTATAAAGAATTAGAGGCGGTTGTTACTGGTCAAAAAGAAGCGTCTGATTTTGGTGGTAATATGCTCAATATTGATATAGGTAAAGAAGAAACAGAAGTATATTATCAAATGGATGATGAAAGTCTTGGGGAACCTTGCTTTATCTCAACGGATGAACTATATAAATTAGTTATTGAGTGGAAAGAAATGGAAGATAAAATGTACAGTGGCGTAGATATTTTTCCGGTGACTTTAGAGGATTGACGTTGAAATAATTCCCCAAATAATGGAGAAGTGATGAACAATAAAGAATTTGAAGATTTATTTTATAAAGTCCCTGAAGGGGTTGATTATGCAGACATATTGGAAGATGTTGATCTAGAGGATGTTCCTGAAGAAACGATTCAAAAGTTGACTTCATTGTTGGACAGTGATGATGACTATATACGCTTTCAAGTCTCTAGATTGTTGACCATTTGGGGAATTAGAGAGGGCTTTGATGTCTTGACACAGATGTTCAGTCAAGGGCAATTAGAGTGGATGATTTCGCATCGTCTGTATGGCTATGATGATACCAATCGGATCATATTAGATGCCCTTAAAGGCTACTGGGCTACTCAGTCAGATAGTGGTAATGGCGATCAAGCGAGGAAAGATATATTTCCTTATGTCTGTCAAATTATAGATCAGGCTGGAAACAATTATTATGATATTTCATATTTTTACTACTTAGTTGAGGATAATGGTTTTTCTGAATACATCCCCTATTTGAAACACTTCCTTTCAACCATTATGGACAAACCTGAGGATAATTATTGGCGAATTCATGATACCTTGGAGCTATTCTTAAAGGTAGAGCCTGATTATGTGACACAGTTATTAAAAGAAAAGCAACAATCATTAGGAGATTTTGGAATCGAGGATAAAGGTGAAAGAAATTAAATTTTATAAAGTACATGATGAGTATGGTTTTATGTCCAATTTTGCTCCCTACCCTTTTTCAGATGGTAGCAAAATCTGGCCAACTTCAGAGCATTATTTTCAAGCACAAAAGTTTTTAGTACCCGAAATTCAAGAGAAAATTCGTCAGATAGCATCTCCAATGGATGCTGCTTTGGAAGGACGCAATCGTCAAAATCCCTTGAGATCAGATTGGGAAGAGGTCAAAGATGAGGTGATGCATCAAGCCCTTCGAATGAAATTTAGACAAAATCCAGATATCGCTAAAGAATTGCTGGCGACAGGAGATGCCATCATCATCGAACATACGCAAAACGACGCTTACTGGGCTGATGGGGGAGATGGCTCTGGGAATAACAAGCTAGGCCTTCTCTTAATGCATGTGCGGCAGGAATTAAAAAACTCTACCTTGTAACCTCTCCTCTAGCTATTCCACCTATTTCATGCTAGAATAAAGAAAAACACATTTGGAGGCATTATGAATCAGACAGTGACTTATTTGCAGGAATTAACAGCCATTCCTTCCCCGACCGGTTTTACACGAGAGATTGCAGACTACTTGGTCAAAACCATTGAAGGCTTTGGGTACGAAGTAACTCGGACTGCTAAGGGCGGCGTGAATGTAACCGTGCCTGGTGTGATCACAGACAAACAACGCTATGTCACAGCCCATGTGGATACCTTGGGGGCTATTGTCCGCGCGGTGAAACCAGATGGCCGTCTCAAGTTGGACCGTATCGGTGGTTTCCCATGGAATATGATTGAAGGGGAAAATTGTACGGTCCATGTAGCCAATACCGGAAAGACCCATTCTGGGACGATTTTGGTCCATCAGACTTCTTGCCATGTCTATAAGGATGCGGGGACTGTCGAGCGGACCCAGGACAATATGGAAGTCCGTCTGGATGAAAAAGTAACCAATGAAAAAGAAACCCGTGCCCTTGGCATTGAAGTAGGTGATTTTGTCAGCTTTGATCCCCGGACCATTGTGACAGATACTGGCTTTATTAAATCTCGCCATTTAGATGACAAGGTGAGTGCAGCGATTCTCTTGAATCTTCTGCGCGTGTACAAGGAAGAGCAGATCCAATTGCCAGTAACGACCACCTTTGCCTTTTCAGTCTTTGAAGAAGTGGGGCATGGGGCTAATTCTAGTATTCCAGCTGAAGTGGTCGAATACTTGGCAGTGGACATGGGAGCTATGGGAGATGACCAAGCGACAGATGAATACACGGTATCCATCTGTGTCAAAGACGCTTCTGGACCGTATCACTACGAATTCCGTCAGCATTTGGTAGCCTTGGCAAAAGCCCAAGAAATCCCTTATAAGTTGGACATCTATCCTTTCTATGGATCAGATGCCTCTGCAGCCATGAGCGCAGGAGCAGAAGTCAAACATGCCCTCCTCGGAGCAGGGATCGAATCTAGCCACTCATATGAGCGGACTCACTTGGATTCTGTAGTCGCAACAGAGGTCATGGTCGATGCCTACCTCAAAAGCGACTTAGTAGATTAAAAATTGGGACTACTTTTGTGAACTAGTTTTAGAAAGAAAAAAATGTTATTTCTTAGAAAATAACTTAAGAAGTCTTTTTATAAAATATCTAGTCCTTATAGTTTTTCAAATCAAAACTGAGACTTTTCGCCGTGAGAAAAGTGCTTGAAATAGAATCATTTCAAGCACTCGGGAGTTTTGAGAGTGAAACAGTTCGGGGAACTGTTTTAGCCTGAGCCTAATAATTGAAAAGCGAAGGGGTTCAAAACGAATTGAACACAGGTTGCGGATTGTGTCAAAAAGATAAGTACTCCTAGAATCGAAAGATCCTGCGTCAAACTTCCTATTTTGACTTTTTCCGCAGACGCCCTTAGTATCTTGATTTAGTCATGGAACTTCCTGGATTGCTGAAATCATCCACTGGATAATTTCACCTAACGTCCGTACTCACCTAAGGAAAGTCTCAAATTAGTTTTAAACTTAAATTAATAACTACTCTTCGGAGTAGTTTTTTCATAAACTAAAATTTTCTGAAAATTCCTTTTCTTCTGAAAATCATTGTGGTATAATCTTAAAATAAACTTAAAATTTCTTAAGGAGTTTTACATGAAAAAAAGAAATGTCATTGCACTTGCGGGAGTTGCCCTCCTTTCAGCAGGTATCCTAGCCGCTTGTTCGGGTGGTTCTAAATCATCTAGCTCAAGCAACGGTCAAAAATTCTCATATGTCTATGAGACTGAGCCAGAAAACCTAAACTATATCACATCTGGTAAAGCAGCAACCCACGATATCACAGGAAACTTGATTGATGGTTTGTTTGAAAATGACAAATACGGTAACTTGATTCCATCTCTTGCAAAAGACTGGACAGTTTCGCAAGATGGCTTGACTTATACTTATAAACTTCGTGATGATGCTAAATGGTATGATTCAGAAGGCGAAGAGTATGCGGATGTAACAGCTAAAGATTTCATCACAGGGATCAAATATGCGGCTGATAACAAATCAGAAATGCTCTACATCATCCAAGATTCTATCAAAGGCTTGAATGACTACGTCAGTGGTAAAAATAAAGATTTCTCAGCTGTAGGAGTAAAAGCAGTTGATGATCATACCCTTCAAATCACTTTGAACCAACCAGAATCTTACTGGAACTCTAAATTGACTCTTGGGATCACTTTCCCTGTCAACGAAAAATTCGTGAAATCAAAAGGGGATAAATTCGCCCAAGCAAGTGACACCAGCTCTCTTCTTTACAATGGTCCATACATCTTGAAGAGCTTTACTTCTAAATCTTCTATCGAAATGACCAAGAATGAAAACTACTGGGATAAAGACAAGGTCTACATCTCAGATGTGAAATTGGAATTCTACGATGGACAAGACCAAAGTAAATTGGCCAAATCATTCGGTGAAAATGCTCTTAGCTTGGCAAAACTCTTCCCAACTGGATCTGGTTACTCAGAGCAAGCCAAAGAATTCAAAGACGAAATCACCTACACTCCTCAAGACGCAGCTTCTTATGTCATTGGTACCAACATCGACCGTCAATCATACAAACACACTGCTAAGAAGACCGATGAGGAAAAACAATCTACTAAGAAAGCTCTCTTGAACAAGGACTTCCGTCAAGCGATCAGCTTTGCCTTTAACCGTGAAGCGTATGCTGCTCAATTGAACGGAAAAGATGGAGCAAGCAAGATCATCCGTAACCTCTACATTCCACCAACATTTGTCCAAGCTGATGGTAAAACCTTCGGTGAAATGGTGAAAACACAATTGGATACCTACGGAGATGAGTGGAAATCTACTAAACTAGACGATGGTCAAAACGGTCTCTTCGATGCTAAGAAAGCGAAGGAAGAGTTTGCAAAAGCGAAGACTGCCTTGGAAGCAGAAGGTGTGAAATTCCCAATTCACATCGATATGCCTGTGGACCAAACGACTCCATCAAGAGTTCAACGGACGCAATCTTTCAAACAATCAGTTGAAGAAGCGCTTGGTAAAGAAAATGTTGTCATCGATATCCAAATGCTTTCGAAAGAAGACCTTCAAAATGTGACCCTCTTTGCACCAAATGCGGCTGGCGAAGACTGGGATCTCTCTGATAATGTTGGATGGAGCCCTGACTACCAAGATCCATCAACTTACATGGATATCTTGAAAGCTTCATCTGGTGAAAATACTAAGACTTTCCTTGGATTTGACCCAAGTGAAAACAATGAAGCAGCTAAAAAAGTTGGTCTGTACGACTTTGAAAAGATGATCAAAGATGCTGGTGCAGAAACACAAGACGTCAACAAACGCTACGAAAAATATGCGGCAGCGCAAGCTTGGTTGACAGATAGCGCCCTTGTTATTCCAACTTCTTCATCAACTGGACGTCCATTCTTGACACGTATCGAACCATTCTCAGCTCCATTTGCATGGACTGGTGGTAAAGGAAAAGACCACGTGATCTACAAAGGAATGAAACTCCAAGACAAAGCTGTGACAACTGCTGACTACAACAAAGCCCTTGAAAAATGGCAAAAAGAACAAGCAGAGTCAAACAAAAAAGCACAAGAAGATCTTAAGAAACACGTTAAATAAGAATCGATAACCGAGGCTGATGCCTCGGTATTTTTGTGGGATCATTTGAATATCTATTTGATATAAAAACGCTTACATAGTATAATAGGAGTGTTGATTACAAAAAAGTGAGGAGATTGACATGAAAAAGAAAACAATGGTTTCCATTGTCGCATCGAGCTTACTGATCGCGCCGATGGTCTTGCACCAAGTAGCAGCAGCAGACGAGCAAACGGAAGAGTTAGCCCCATCGACAGAAGTGGTCCATGCTCCATCTACTGAAGCAACACCGACAACAAGTGACGCAAGCACTGTCACAAGTGAAGAAGCCGCAAGTTCAAATGAGGGATCGCTGGATCGGGCTGCAGGTGCCAATCAAGCGGCCCACGCAAGAGAAGACAGTGTAGCACAAAGTGAGCCTACTTTCCCAGCAGCAACCAACAGGGAAGCTGCACCTCAATCTGCTCCTACTTCAGGAGCTCCGGCAACAGCCCAGGATTTGGCAAAGGTCACAGGTAGCACCCTTGCAGCGGATCAGGCCTCTAAAGAGTTGACGGTCCAAGATGCTGTTAATGGCTTGCTTCAATGGGCAGCAACAGATCCTAGCCAATTGGGCCAAAGCCAAGCAGATCGCGAACGCTTTGCCAAGAGTTTAGGTTTGATTGAAAAATCTGATGATCTGACTCGTAAGGTTAGTCAGCCAGAATTGGCCAAGATGTATGAAACAGCTAAGAAACTCTACGATGCCTACAGGGCTGAAAAGAAACGTCCGCTCTTTTTAAATGGTCGTGCCCAGCCTATTTTCCCTTATACGACGGGAGAAAAAGCAGACCAAGACTATAAATATGAAGACAGCCAAATTGTGCGCTTCCCAGTCTATGTTGAAACGGACTACGATACCGATGCAGATGGCAAGCCTGACTTAGTCAAAGCCATTGTTCAATTACCAAAAGCAGTAGCGCAAGGGGATTTTAAGGCAGCCACTATTCTCGAAGCGCGTCCTTACGTAGCAGGGACGCTCGATGAAAACTACGTGACCCTCGAAAGTTTGGGGCTTCCAACGGACGGTAGCTACGACATGAAGAAACTGCACAGCCAACCTGCAAAGAGACAGCCAGTAAGCAGTGAAACAACAGTAGAAGCAGCTAAAAAAGCCAAGGCATCGGATTGGTATTACTACAGTCCCTACGAGTATATTTATGACTACGAAGATCTGAACTGGTACGACTATTTCTTGGTCAGAGGCTATGCCTTTATCTCCAGTGCTGGACTTGGTACCAAGGGATCAGAAGGATTTAACACGACGGGATCTGATCTCGAAATCAATGCCTTCAAGAATATCATCGAATGGGTTAATGGCAAACGCAAGGCTTACACCGACAAGACCAGCAATGTCGAAATCAAGGCAGACTGGGCAACGGGTAATGTCGCTATGACGGGTCTCTCCTGGGCTGGAACCACGACCTTTGGTGTGGCAGCGACAGGCGTAGAAGGCCTAAAGACCATCGTTCCAGCAGCAGGGATTGCCTCTTGGTATGATTATTTCAATAGCCAAGGAACCCAGTTTGGCAATGCCCCTTATAGTGACCTTTCATGGCTCTCCCTCTACGTTAGCACACGGATGCTGGACCAAGACGACTGGGCAGGGATTTGGCAAAACTATTCTAACTACATCAACCAATTGAACAAGGACCAGTACGCCCACGATCGTAACTACAGTGATGTCTGGAAGGAGCGGGATTATACCCTTCATCCAGAAAATCTCAAGACCAGCGCCCTGATCGTCCATGGCTTGAATGATGACAATGTCAAGACCAAACACTTTGAACTTATGTACGATGCCCTCAAGAAAGCAGGCCAAGATGTCAAGCTCTATCTCCACCAAGGAGATCACGTCTATCCAGCAGCTATGTCACGAGGATACGGCATCACCGCCAATGGTCAGGACTTTTATGACCTGCTCAATACCTGGCTGACCCATTACCTCTATGAAGTGGACAATCACGTCGAAAGCTTGCCAGCGGTTCTAGCTCAAAACAACTATGATCCAAGCAAGTGGACAAGCTATGATAACTGGAAGAGCAGTCAACGTCTCTTCTTGAATGCAAGCTCGAAACGTCTAGAAGAAACCATTTCTAGTGATTATGCGGCTGCAGGTGTTGAGATCGCTAACCGTAATGAAACAGTCAGCAAAGCCTCCTCTAAGGCCAATCTGACCTTTGTTTCTGATGTTACTGAGGACACTACGATCAAGGGCCACATCCCCGTTCATTTCAAGGCAGCTCTTGCCAAAGGTCAAGGAAAGAATTTCCAAATTAACGCCCTCTTGGTAGATGTGGCAGATGAGGACTTTGACGTGGTAGGAAATGGTAGCGTCAAGCAAGATAAAACAGCAGATGGTTTCTGGATGGGAAGCAATTTAAGCAACCTATCTGTTGCCGAATACGAAACCATCAAGACCAAGTACAAGGTGATTGCTAAAGGCTGGATAAACCTTGCGAACCCTGAGTCTGGCTACGATTCAGCAAGCTCACGCGCTAGCATTGAGCCAAAGGTGGGAGAATACCACGATTACACGGTTTATCTCCAACCAAATCTCTATACAGTTAAGAAAGGTCACAAGTTAGCGCTTGTTTTCAACACCTATGACCCATCTGATTTAACGGTGGAGCATCCCTATGAAGTGATCTTCAAGACAGATTCTATCCAGGCAGCGATTCCAATTGTCGAAAAGACCCGAGCCCAAAAGGCAGCCTATGTACCAAGTGCAACAGATACTGACTATGCGAATTTACCAGAAGTTGAGGGGGGTGCTCTAGTTGCTCCAGAAGTGCACTACAAGGAAGAATATAGGCTTCCAAGCCCAGAATCCTTTGTCCAACCAAGCCAAACTGTTCCTGAAATAGAAGAACAGATGCAAACAGGATCAGCAAGACAAGAGCAACCTCATCTTACACTAGCTGTATCCTATGGACCTCGATTTGTTACCACGACTTCGGAATCAGTTACAGAAGATCCTCAAGAAGTGACTTCTGCAGTAGGAGGAGAACAAGCAGACCATATGCTTCCTCAAACAGGGAGCAAAGATCATGCTCTGGGTCTCTTAGGGGTGATCAGCCTAATAGCTTCTAGTCTCATCTTTTGGCGCAAAAAGAGAGAAGATGCCTGAGGAGTCCCCGTAGCAAATATTTCTAAAATGGCATCTTTTAGTGTAAAATAAAAGTAGAAATGCAGAATCAGTAGTCACTACTGAAAAAGGAGGAAATATGGCACACGTAATCACAGATGCAACTTTTGAACAAGAAACCAGCCAAGGACTTGTCTTGATTGACTTTTGGGCAACTTGGTGTGGTCCATGCCGCATGCAAGCTCCAATTTTGGATCAGTTGGCAGAAGAAGTACATGAAGATGATTTGAAAATCTGTAAGATGGATGTAGATGAAAATCCAAATACAGCACGTCAATTCGGTATTATGTCGATCCCAACTCTTCTCTTTAAAAAAGATGGACAAGTTGTCAAACAAGTTGCTGGAGTTCATACGAAAGCGCAATTGAAAGAAATCATTGAAGAATTGAGCTAAAAAGAAGACTCGTTTTCCAAACTGGAAAACGAGCTTTTTTATGCTCTTTATTTCTTTCAAATAGACGCGCTACCCATTGACAGCGCTTTCTTATAGTGCTAAAATGAAGCTGTATTTCCTATAAAATTTTTACAGGAAAAAAATTCTCCTAGGAAGATGTAGATCCTAGGAGAAAATCATATATAAAGGTTATTGGCCCTCTGTATCTTGGGCTACCCAGACGCTGACAGAGCGCTCTGCCACTGGGAATTCGGCAGTACCGTCTTCTTGGACTTGGACGGTTTCGCTACAATTTTCTAGAACATCATAGTAGGTGAGGCCTGTGTAGGATGAGCCAATCTCCATGACTTTTGTAGTAGCTTGGTTATTGGAAATCAAGCAGGCAATCGGTGCTGCTTCTTCTGTACCTGAACGTGTCCAACCGATGCAATTGGGGTCATCGAAGTAGTCCGTCTGTTCCCCATAGGCCAGATCTTTACGAACCCATAAGAGGCGATCGAGGACCTCTTGGAAACTTTCTTGCGCAAATTTGCCCTTGATACCGTAGTAGTCTCCATAGAAGACACAAGGCAAACCAGCTTCACGAAGTAAGATCAAGGCATAGGCTGCAGGCTTAAACCATTCTTCAATGGTAGATTCCAAGGCTTGCCCTCGTTGGGTATCATGGTTGTCCACAAAGGTTACGGCCTCTTCAGGATGATTGAGCGCTAGTGTTCCGTCAAAAATAGTTCGCAGGTCGAAATTTTCACCTTCTTGACTAGCTCTGAAAAGATTTTGGTGGAGGGCCACATCGATCAAGTCATACAAGTAGTCAATGCTTTCTAAGTACTCATCGTTGGTTTCTGTGTCCCCATTCCAAAATTCGCCAAAAACGTAGAAATCTTCTCCATATTTTTTGGTGATATTGTGGATAAAATTCTTCATAAAGAAGGAGTCAATGTGCTTAACCGCATCCAGACGGAAACCTTCTACACCAGTCGTTTCGATAAACCATTCAGCCCACTGATCGAGATTTTCTACAACCTCAGGGTGTTTGAAATCGATATCGGCATACATGAGGTAATCGTAGTTTCCGTTTTCCTTGTCTACCAGATCTCCATGAGCCCAACCTTTGTTGTCCCCTTGGATTTGGTAGATCCCATTCTTATTACGTGAAGCATCGTAGTCAGTGCCGGTGAAATGGTACCAATGCCAGTGGAAGTCATTATAGGCTCCATTTCGGCCATCAAAGGTGAATTTGGTCCATCCTTGAATGGTGAAGGGCTCAGTGAGAACCTTGTTTCGATCCATCGGATCGACCTCAACGACCTCGAATTCCTCTAAGCCATCGGCAGCAGCTTTATGGTTGAGAACGACATCGGCCATTGGTTGAATCCCTGCATCTTTGAGGGCTTGAATGGCTTGAAGATAATCGTCTTTGAAGCCATATTTGGTACGAACCGTTCCTTTTTGGTCAAACTCGCCCAAATCAAAGAGGTCATAGACCCCGTAACCAACGTCATTGTTAGAAGTAGCTTTAAAGGCAGGCGGCATCCAGACCTTGCGAATACCCAAGTCTGCTAGGTGTTGCGCATCTTCAGCAAGACGCGTCCAGTGGTTCCCATCAGCAGGCAAATACCACTCAAAATATTGCATTAAGGTTTGATTTTCCATTTTTATTTCTTCTTTCATGCGAATGTCCTTATTTTACCAAAAATAGTTGGATAGGACAAACGTTTGCACTGGAAACAAGCCCTTCCTGAAAAAGAAATCGCATACATGAAAGAAATGAAGTGAGAATATAAAATAATAGAGTCGGGCTCCTCTAGGACTGACTTTGAAAATGGTGAAAGGAGACCATTTTATGAAAAAAACAACTCTTGTTTCTCTACTCGTTGCAGGTTTACTGATTAGTCCTGCCGTACTTGCCCAGCATGTGCAAGCAGACCAAGTAAGTCGCACAACTACTGAGGAGACGGTGACTCCTCCAGCGACAAGCTCTGAAGTTACTGAAACAGTGACCTCAACACAAGGAGACAACAAAGAAACCGTTCAGCCTGCAAAAGTGGAAGAGGTTTCAGAAACTAACCGACCAACCACTTCACCAACCGCTCCGACAACTGAGCTACAGGAAGAACCTGCATCAAGTCCAGCGGTAGTGAGCGCCCCAACTGTTGAGTCCACTCTAGCCAATCAGTCAAGCCCTGCGCCTGCGACGCCTGCCGTTCGCAGTCAAGAGGTGAGTGCGACTCCAAAAGTAACCCAAGGGGATTTGGCTAAAATTACTGGTGCGACTGTAACCGACCAGGATCGTGAAAAAGAAGTTACGGTGACGGAGGCAGTCAATCAACTCTTGAACTGGGCTTCGACCAAGGAAAACCAAGTCGGATCTACTGATAAAGACCGATTAGCTTTTGCTAAGAGCCTTGGGATGGTCAAGGAAGGAGTGGAGGGTTCTGCTCCAGTTACTAATCTTACTTCGATGGTTGATGTAGCCAAACAGCTCCGTGCTGCTTACCGCGCAGACAAGAAGACTCCTCTGTTTTTGAATGGCAAAGCACAACCTATTTTCCCATTTACGCCAGGAGACGATCCGGAGCATTACTCCTATGACAAGAGTGACATCGTTCGCTATATTGTCTATGTGGAAACCGATTATGATACGGATGGAGACGGCAAGCCTGACTTGGTTAAGACTTTTGTGCAGGTGCCAAAAGCTGCTGTCAATGGGGACTATAAAGCTGCGACCATTTTTGAAGCTAGTCCTTATGTAACAGGAACAACAGAAGAGCGTACCTTAGAGGGAATTGGTCTCAAAGAAGGTGGAAACTTCGATATGGCCAAGCTCTATGAAAAACCTGCCAAACGCCCAGCAACCAAGACCGTTACGACTGAGGAAGTGGCCAAGGCGACCAATCCAAAGGATTGGTACTATGTCAATCCGCGTGAAAGCTCTGAAGACTATACGCATTATGATTACGAAAATCTCAACTGGTACAATTATTTCTTAGTCCGTGGTTATGCAGTGGTGACCAGCAGTGGCTTGGGCTCAAAAGGATCAGACGGGATCAATACGACCGGCTCTGACCTTGAAGTCGCAGCTTATAAAAATATCGTGGAGTGGCTAAACGGCAAACGCAAAGCCTACTCAGATAAGACTAGTAACCATGAAGTTAAGGCAGATTGGTCCAATGGAAATGTCGCCATGACTGGTTTGTCTTGGGCAGGTACGACAACATTTGGTGTGGCTTCTACTGGTGTTGAAGGTCTCAAGACCATTGTGCCGGCTGCAGGGATTGCTAGTTGGTACGACCATTTCAACAGCCAAGGATCTCCTCTGGATACAGGAGCTTCCAATGACCTATCTTGGCTATCTGTCTATACCTCAGGCCGAATCCTTGATAAGGAAGATTGGGATAAGGTCAAGGATTACTATGCAGCCTATATCACCAAGCTCAATGAGCTCCAACACAAGGATGGTCATAATTACAACGAAGAATATGCCAAACGCGACTACACGCTAAACGCAGCCAACTTGAAAGCGGCTCCTCTCATCATTCAAGGTCTCAATGATGACAATGTCAAACCCAAACATTTTGAACTCATGTTAGAAGCCTATAAAAAGGCGGGGATCGATGCCAAGGTCTTGCTCCACCAGGGCAATCACGTTTATCCATCTACTCGTTGGTCAGGAACCGAAGTCGCAGGTCAAGCCTTTAACGACCTGATGAATCTCTGGTATAGCCATTACCTTTACGGTATTGAAAATGGGATTGAAAACCTTCCACAAGTAACAGCTCAGGACAATCTTGATCCAAGTAAATGGCGTCGTTTTGATAAATGGGATACCAACAATGCCATTTCCGCTCGAATTTATTCCAAACGGGAGGATGTGACAGTGACTGGGGATTACTATGGTACGGGAAATAACTGGACCACACGCAACCAAGATGCGGCCTTCCATTCCTCAGAAGTAGCGGCTTCCTATGCAGCACCAGTTGATCAAGATGTCACCATCAAAGGCCATATTCCTGTACATTTTAGCGCTGCTTTTGTCAAGGGAGACAAAAACCATGCTCATGTCAGTGCGACCCTGATGGATGTTTCTGACGAAGACTTTGATGTGGTCAAAGAAGAAATCACCTATGATAAAGACGGTTATAGCACACGCACATTAGACAAGGAAACCATCGATGAGACAGGCTACTGGAATGGTAGCAACCTTGAAACCTTGCCTCTCAAACGCTACAAGACCCACAAGGTTAAGAGTGTAGTGATTGCACGTGGTTGGATGAATTTAGCTAATCCAGCATCTCGCTATGACTCAGCAAGTTCTAGTCATTCTATTGATCTGAAAGAAAATGAATATCATGATTACACCATGTATCTGCAACCAAATCTCTATACAGTGAAAAAAGGCCATCGACTGGTTTTGAGTTTGCACACCTATGATCCGGATTACATCTATTTTGCAGATCCTTATGAAGTGACCTTCAAGACAGATTCTATTTCTGCAACGATTCCAATCGTAGAAAACAGTCGGTCTCTCTTGTTCCGTTATCAACCAAGTGAAAAAGATACAGAGTATGCGTCATTGGCAGATCGGATCTTGCCAATTGCAACCATTCAACCAAAAGTAGATCCTGAACAAGACCCAAGTCCAGTAGATCAAGCAGAAAAACCAATTGTTCCAAGTAATCCAATGACTCCAACCAATCCAGCTACTTCTGAAATTCCTCAAAAACCAAGCCACGGTCAGGATCTGATGGACTTCCGTAAGGAACAAAAAGAAGAAACTGCACAAGAATTGGCTCAAAGAGCTGATAAAGATAAAATAGAAGCGTCAAGCCAACCAAGCCTTCCAAAAACAGGTCAAGCAACAAGCTCTTGGACTCTCTTTGGCTTCCTAGGACTCATGCTCACCAGCCTTTTGTCACTTGGCAAAGCTCATAAAGATGAATAATAGAAAAGAAGGATGGAGAAAAGTGAAAACCACCAATAGAGAGAGCATCGAAACGATTTTTACTGAAGCCTTGGCAATCCCAAGCTTTACCAACACTGAGACCGAGCAAGGGATCGAAGCCTACCTGGATCAACGGATTGGCCAGATCCCCTATTTCAAGGACCATCCGGACCACTTTGGGCGCTATCAGGTGCCACAGGATCACTTGCATCGGTCGGTCAATTGGGCCTTGGTTGATAAGGGAAAGAAAAAAACAGTTATCCTTTTCCACCACCATGATACAGTCGATCTAGAAGACTATGGAAATTTGTCGGAAATCGCACTCGATTCTGATAAAGTAGCAGAAGCCTTGAAAGGACTGGACAGTCGACCTGATATGCAGGAAGATTTAGCTTCTGGAGAATGGAAATTTGGCAGAGGGTCTTGCGATATGAAAGCAGCCCTAGCCCTTCAATTGGGGGTTCTGGAAGCCTATGTAGCAGCTCCTACAGAAGGTCAGGTCAATCTGCTCTATCTCTCTGTTGGAGACGAGGAATCCTATTCACGTGGGATGCGGGGAGCTTTGGGCCTCCTCACAGATTTGCAGGAAAAGTTTGATCTGAATTATGTATTAGCAGTGGATTCAGAACCCTTTGAATCGGAAGTAGGAAAAGAAAAGGTCCTTCACATTGGCACAGTCGGCAAACTCATGCCAGTCGTTGTGGCGCAAGGCGTCTTGTCCCATATGAAGGAGCCCCTTAAAGGGATCAATGCCTTGTCGCTCTTAGTAGCCATCGCAAGTCAGCTGGATCTTCATCCCGATCTGGCAGATCAGGCCTTGGGAGAAACGTCCCCCCTTCCTTCTTGGTCCTATCTCAGAGATTTGAAGGAGCAGTACGATGTATCGACCGTGCTTTATGCGGCTGGCTATTTCAGTGTGTTGCATTTGAAGAAAACACCCCAAGAGCTCCTACAGCGGATTTATGAGCTTAGTCAGGAGGCCTTGGACGCCTTTTACAAGAAGTACGAGTACTTGCAGGATCAGGCAGGGCAAGACCATATTATTGCAAGGCCAAGAGTCATCACCTATCAAGAACTAGAGGAACGTTGCCAAGCCTTAGAGGGCTACCAAGACTATAGAGAAGCTTCTAATAAAAAAGCGGAGCAAGATTTTCGTAATGGGACCAGCTACCAGAGCCTTGCGATTCAGCAAATCCAGCGACTCCTTGAGTTTCTCGGAGATAAGGATCCTATGGTGGTCATCGGTTTTGCGCCCCCATATTATCCTTCCATGAATTGTCGCTTTTTAGACAATACTGATCTCAATATCGTGTCCCTCATCACTGATTACCGCGAGTATCTGGACCAAAGAGGCTACCTCTTAAAAGTCGAAGAATACTTTATGGGGATTAACGACACCAGTTATTGTGCCTTGGAAAAGGATGTGGCTTCTTATCAAGTCGTCCTAGATAGCCTAGCCACACCAGCCCAGGTCTATGATCTGGATCTGGAAAAAATTGCTCAAATTCAGGTTCCAGCAGTTAATCTAGGACCATGGGGTAAAGAATTGCATAAGCGAGGAGAGCGGGTCTACAAAGAAGACTTCTTGGAGACCATTCCAAACTATCTGCTAGAATTGCTCTACCATTTCGATGATCGCTTATCAACAGAATAAGAAAAACGGTCCCAATGAGGATCAATTAGGGAGTTAACATGATTACATTTCACGGAGTTACCAAAGATTACGATGGGCACATTGCCCTCAACCACTTGGATCTGACCATCGAAGATGGACAAATTGTCGGCTTGATTGGTCACAACGGAGCTGGAAAGTCAACGACGATTAAGAGCCTGGTCAGTGTCATCACCCCAACCACTGGATCAATTGAAGTGGATGGTCAGGACCTCTATAGCCATCGACTGGCGATCAAAAAGAAGATCGGTTATGTGGCAGATTCGCCAGATCTTTTCTTGCGTCTCACAGCCAATGAATTCTGGGAGTTGGTTGCGACCTCTTATGATATGAGTCAGAAAGACTGTGACCAACGTTTAGAGGAGCTTCTTAGGATCTTTGATTTTCAGAGCCACCGCTATGAAGTGATTGAATCCTTTTCACATGGAATGCGCCAGAAGGTCTTCGTCATTGCAGCACTCTTGTCAGATCCAGATATCTGGGTCTTGGACGAACCGATGACCGGTTTGGATCCACAAGCTTCTTACGATTTAAAACAAATGATGCGCCAGCATGCGGATCGCGGCAAAACGGTCATTTTCTCTACTCACGTCTTAGAAGTGGCCGAACAACTCTGTGATAAAATCGCCATTCTCAAAAAGGGAAATCTCATTTTCTATGGGACGATCGAGGAATTAAAGGGCCAGCACCCCGAACAAAGTCTGGAAAGTATCTATCTCAGTCTAGCGGGTCGGAAGGAAGAAGGTGGCGATCATGCGTCTTAAGATTATCCAGCAACTGGTCAATGTCAATATCATCTATGCCAGTCAGCCCGCTCAGATCGCAAAATTACGTGCCAAACAGGCAAAAAAACCGGACGTCAAACTCAATGTTGCCCGTAAATCGGTGCTCAACTATCTCTTTTTAGGCCTGGTCTATTTCCTCATATTTGGCTTGCTCTTTAGTATCTATGATTTTGTGAACCAACCAGCCTTCTTTGTCAATATGGTCGCCCTTTTTTCCTTGATGACCATTTCCCAAGGCTTTATGAGTTTTTACAATGTCTTTTATGAAAGCAAGGACCTCCAGTTTTACAGGCCCTATGCCTTCTCGGATGCAGAAGTCATAGCAGGAAAGAGCATCTCGGTCATCCTGACTCTTCTCATGGCTATCCTTCCCTTGATCAGCTATTTTCTGATCCTCCCTGTGCAGGCAGGTGGCTTTAATCCGTTAGGGATCCTGCTAGGCCTCTTTTGTGCCTTAATTCTCTTAGGCGTTCTCTTTTTAGCGACGATATTACTAGCTCATTTGATCACCAAGACCTTGTTTTTCAAAAAACACACGACTCTGGTCTCCAACATCATGATCGGAATTGGTTCTCTTCTGAGTCTAGGAGCTTATCTCTATCTGAATCTAGTCCAAACCCATCGGGTAGAAGTGACGGGTGGCGCAGATATTCCCATTCTATTTCCACCTTTTACGGCCTTTCATCAGTTCATCCTCCATCCTTTTGATGGAGAAGCAATCCTTGGCCTTCTGGGCTGGATCCTGGTCCTTCTGGTCTTGATTGGCCTGGTTCGCAAAATCGTGATCCCGCAGTTCTATGATGCAGCCCTTGCAGTTGCGACCAACCAAACCGTTAAGGAACGCGTGAGAGTGCTCCATGTGGGTCAGAAAGACTCCTTTAGACGATTTGTCATTCAGTATCATCGCAGACTCTTGAGCGATGGAACCCTTATGGTGCAAGTCCTCTTGATGATGAGCATTCTGCCTTATATTTTCCTACTCAGTGGAGCAGCAGGAGCATCGAAAAATATAGGAGGACTCAGTCCTTACTTGACGCCCCAGTATCTGGTGCCACTGACCCTTGTTGCCATCTTGATTGGTGTTTTCAATAGTTTTGGAGGCTTGACCAGTATCGGTATTTCGCTAGAGCGCGAAAACTTTGAGTACTTGAGATCCCTCCCTATTGATTTCAAACGCTATCTCTTTATGAAGTTTTGGTTGCTCTATCTGGTGCAATCCATCCTTCCTGTCATTCTTCTAGTTGGCGTTTGTCTCTATTTTGGCGTCCATCCCTTGGCTATCCTAGCCATGTTGCTGATCTGGGTCGTAACGACTATTCCGATCTGCATCCGAGACTATGTCAAAGATTTTCAGAACTTTAGCACCAATTGGACCAATATCACGGAGTTGATGACCCGCCATCGTGGGAATGCAGTTCTTCAGTCTATTCTCTTGATTGTCTTTCTCTTTGTGATGTTTCTCTTGATCATTGTCAGCTTCATTTGGACCTATCATTCCGTCAGCACCCTGCTGGCTGTGATCCTTTATAGTATCATACTGCTAATTGGAGCAGGGATCAGCTATACCATCTATCGCAAAAAAATCCGTACCCTCTACCAAGAGATCGGAGAATAAAAAGAGAGAGTGGGACAGAAATCGGTAATTCGTTAGAATTCGATTTCGTCGTCCCACCTCCGCACAGTTGAGTAGGGCTGTAAAGCTGATGAAATCAGCGTAGTAGAGCCCACTCAACCGTTGCGTCTTGCTCGACAATCCAAAAACAATTGAGAGGCTAGGACTTTTGTCCTAGCCTCTTTTTAGTGGTAACTTAAATTTCATACCCCATGAGGAGGCCGCCTTCTTCGGCGTAGAAACTACAAAGTCCAGAAGTAGGAAGGACTTCAATCATTGCATGGGCAAATTTTTCTCGAACCAATGCAGAGAATTGCTCGATAAATTTTTCATTGTTGCGGTGGGCAATGGTGATGTGGCCGCCAGCATAACCCGCCTTGATCAATTCATAAAAAGCAGCCTTGATCGCTTTCTTTTGGCCCCGTGCTTTTTGAAGCAACTCAAGGGTACCCGTCTTACTAGCTTCCCCGACCATACGGATATTGAGGAGCCCGACAACAGTTCCGAGCAATTTGCTGAGACGCCCATTTTTGACCAGATTATCAACTTTAGCCAAAACAAAGAGCAACTTCGTCTTAGACTGATAGGTCGTGATCACATCGACCACTTGATCAAAATCAAGGCCTTCAGCGACCAACTGATTGAGCTTGCGAACGATCAGGTCCACCTCACCCCCAGCTGATAAGCTGTTAATCACGTGAATATTGGTATTCGGATGCTCTTCCAGATAAATCTTCTTAGCTACCTCAGCACTATTGTAGCTACCTGAAAGAGTTCCAGTGATGGTCACAACGACGATATTTTCAGCTCCTTCAAAGGACTTCATATAATCATCGGGACTCGGACAGGCAGACTTAGAAGCTGTCGTGGTCGCATACATCTCCTCCATCATCTGGTCGATATTGAGTTGGGCGTCATCTGTGTAGATGGTCTCTCCCACTTGGATGGTCAATGGGACACTGACAAACTCCGTATCTGGTGCCAGATTGTCCAAAGAGCGGTAGTCACAGCCTGAATCCGCAATAATTTTCCATTTCATCAGTTCATACCTCATAATTGTATAAAAATGTACATTGACAAGTAGTATGTCTTCTTTTACAATTATATCATGAAGAGCAATGCTATCCAAGCAGATATCATCAGGTGAGACAGATAGAAAGTAAATGTTATGGCAGAAAGAAAAATATCCGAGAAATCCTTGGAAAATCTCAAACGATTTAACCAAGAAAACAATGCGATTACACGAGAATCCATCGAAATCTCTCTCCTGCAATTATTGGAGAAAAAGGATCTGAAAAAGATCACCATCTCTGAGCTGGTTCAGCGTGCGGGTGTCTCTCGAGCAGCCTTTTACCGTAATTATGACTCCAAAGAAGAGATTCTAGAGTCCATCTTTCAATCTAGTATCGCAAAGATTACCAAGTCTTTAGATGGCTACAACCTTAAGACAGACCTCTACCAGGTCTGGGTCTACCTCTTTAAGGAAGTCAAGAAAGAAGCCAAGATCATTAGCCTGGCTATTGATTACAATTTCGAGCGGCTCTTGACCAAGGCAGTCTATGATTTTCTAGAAAAACGAAATGGCAGCTCCTCGAATGGCGCTGGCAGCTACCTCAATTCCTTCTGGAGCTCCGCCATTGTTTCTGTCATCTCCAAATGGATCAAGGATGGCATGAAGATCCCCGCTGAGAAGATCGCTACGTTAGGCCTACCCCTCTTTCCACAAAAGAAAAAGTAAACACCACCGAGAGGTGGTTTTAAAGTAAACTGCACATCTCCATAACTAGTTCAAATGAATAGATAAAACTGAGCAGAGATTAAACAAAGGACAAGAACGATGATCGAAGAACGAATCCAAGCTGCTAAGCAGTATGTAAAAACCTTATTTGCTGATCGAGCGGATGGCCATGATGTGGAGCATACCCTCCGCGTTTATACCAATGCTATGAGAATCGCACAAGCAGAAGGTCCATGTGATCTGGAGATAGTGGGCTTGTCAGCTCTTCTTCACGATGCTGCTGATGATAAATTGTTTCAAACAGAGAATAATGCGAATGCTCGCATGTTTCTAGAAGAGATCGGTATTCCTCAAGACCAAATCGACCAGATTTGTCGGGTTATCAATGCTGTTTCTTTCAGCAAAAATCGTGGGAAACATCCAGAAACCTTAGAAGGCAAGATTGTCCAGGATGCAGACCGCCTGGATGCGATAGGAGCTGTAGGAATTGCGCGAACTTTTTCCTATGGTGGCCACAAAAGGAGGTCCCTCACTGATACCGTCCAACATTTCCATGACAAGTTGCTTCTCTTGAAAGATGAAATGAACACGGAGACTGCTAAGCAAATAGCAGAAAGTCGCCATCAATTTTTAATCATCTTTCTAAATGAACTAGAAAAGGAACTCTAACAAAAGAGGCTGGGACAAAAGTCCTAGCCTCTCAATTATTTTTGGATTGTCGAGCAAGACGCAGTGGTTGAGTGGGCTCTACTACGCTGATTTCATCAGCTTTTACAGCCCTACTCAACTGTGCTGAGGTGGGACGACGAAATCGAATTCTAACGAATTACCGATTTCTGTCCCACTCTCTTTCTTTATTCTTGGATCATGGTTAGGAGATCCTCTCCTGTAGTGGTTGGAAGGATCCGGACTCGTTTGAGGGCGTATAGGCCATCAGCGGAACTGGCGAGTCCATTTTTAGTGGTGAGGCCTAGTTTGTAGTCAGCTTTCTTGGCTTGGTCGATCGTGACCTGGCTGTAGCGACCAGATGGGTAGACGATAACGCTGGTATTTTGATCCAGCACCTTATCCAGCAGGCGTTTAGAAGCGACCAGCTCATTCTTTTGGGTCTCAAGACTGGAATTGGCTAGGTCTGGATGATTGACCGTATGGCTTTCAAAGGTCAAGCCAGATTTTTTCATCTCTTTGATTTGGTCAAAGGTCAAGACATTTTCTTTTTCTTTTTGTGTAAAGTCCGTGATGATATTGTTAGTGGCGGTCATCTTATATTTTTTGAGAAGCGGATAGACGATAGTATAGAAATCTTCGACGCCATCATCAAAGGTTAGCCAGACAAATTTCTTTCCTTTTGGGACTTCATTCTTGGCGAGGATGCGATGGGCTTCCTCAGGTGTCAGGGTGTAGTAACCCGCTTTTTTCAGGGCCTTTAGTTGGCTTTCAAAGGTCTCAGGATCGACAATCAGATTGGCATTGGCAGCTTCGGACTCGGCCATATTGTGTACGGAGTGGTACATGAGGATGGGCAGTTTGACCGGTTTTTTCACTCGAGTCCACTCTATAGAGGAGCTACCTTCCTCGAGAGAACGCGTCACGGCAGTGCCACTGGTATTCCCGTCCCTCGGCTGAGTGATCCGTTTGATCAGAAGAAAGCTACAAATAAAGATACAGACCAGTAGGAAGGCATTGATTCCAAGTAGGGCTTTGATTTTTTTAGGTACTCTTCGTTTACTCATAGTGTCACCGTTTTCATCATTTTCTTTATTGTACCACAAATTCTATGTTCTTTTCCAGAACTTGCTACAGGCAGATCCTGTCATGAACATTCAGAATTTTTAAGGCAATTGGCTGTCAAACGCTCAAGTTTTTGTTATAATGGAGCTACTATAGAAAATTCAAGGAGTCAATAGGATGTCTGTTAAGATTGCCTTACTAGGATTTGGTACTGTTGCTAGTGGCGTACCATTTTTATTAAAAGAAAACCATGAAAAAATCACCCAGGCAGCTCAAGATGAAATCGAGATCACTAAGGTCTTGGTTCGAGATGATGCGGAAAAGGAAAAATTACAAGCTGCTGGTCATGACTACAACTTTGTGACCAATGTCGATGAGATCATTGAAGACAAGGACATTGCCATCGTGGTCGAATTGATGGGTCGTATCGAGCCAGCTAAGACCTTTATCACCCGTGCGCTGGAAGCAGGTAAACACGTGGTCTCTGCTAACAAAGACCTTCTTGCCGTTCATGGAAGCGAGTTGCTAGAGATTGCTAAAAAACACCAAGTGGCCCTTTATTATGAAGCTGCCGTAGCTGGTGGGATCCCAATCCTTCGGACCTTGGTAAATTCCCTAGCTTCCGACAAGGTGACCAAAGTGCTCGGTGTGGTCAATGGAACATCTAACTTCATGATGACTAAAATGGTTGAAGAAGGTTGGACTTATGAGGATGCTTTAGCAGAAGCGCAACGTCTTGGTTACGCTGAAAGTGATCCAACCAACGACGTTGAAGGAATTGATGCTGCCTACAAGATGGTGATCTTGAGCCAATTTGCCTTTGGAATGAATATCCAATTTGACCAAGTAGGTCACAAAGGAATCAGCCAAATCACTCCTCAGGATGTATCGGTTGCTCAAAGCCTTGGATATGTCATTAAGCTGGTCGGCTCTATCGTTGAAACAGAGTCAGGGATCGCAGCAGAAGTGACACCAACCTTCCTTCCAAAACAACATCCACTCGCAGGAGTGAACGACGTTATGAATGCGGTCTATGTGGAATCCATCGGTATTGGTGAGTCTATGTACTACGGACCAGGTGCTGGTCAAAAACCAACTGCGACCAGTGTCGTAGCCGACCTCGTTCGCATTGTCCGTCGACTAAAAGAAGGAACAATCGGTAAAGCCTTCAATGAATACAGCCGCCCTCTTCAATTGGCTAAGCCAGAAGATGTGAAGAACAATTATTACTTCTCAATCAAGGCACCAGATGCGACTGGTCAAATCTTGCGTCTTGCGGAAATCTTTAATGCAGAAGGAGCTTCCTTCAAGCAAATCCTCCAAGAAGACTCAGATGGTCACTATGCAAGTGTCGTCATCATTACCCACCAAGTCAACCAAACCCAATTCAAGAACTTGGTTGAAAAATTGGATTCAGAGGCGAATTTCGAACTCTTGAATACCTTTAAAGTCTTGGGAGAATAAGCATGAAAATTATTGTTCCAGCAACCAGTGCCAATGTCGGTCCAGGATTTGATTCTGTAGGGATTGCCGTGACTCGCTATTTGACCATTGAAGTCCTTGAACCAGCAGATGATTGGTTCATTGAGCATGATCTAGGAGCAGGGATTCCGACAGATGAGAAAAACCTCTTGCTCTCAACAGCCCTCTCTATCTCAACTGATATGCAGCCCCATCGGATCAAGATGACTAGTGAAGTGCCTTTGGCACGTGGTCTTGGTTCTTCTAGCTCGGTCATTGTCGCAGGGATTGAATTGGCCAATCAATTAGCCAAGCTCCAGCTATCAGACGCTGAGAAATTACGCATTGCGACCGAGATCGAAGGTCATCCGGATAATGTAGCTCCAGCTATCTTTGGAAATATGGTCATTGCGAGCTACATCGGTGAAGATGTCCAATATGTCACATCTGACTTCCCAAGCTGTGACCTTGTGGCCTTTGTACCGAGCTACCAATTGAAAACCAGTGATAGTCGCAATGTCCTACCGAAAGAATGGTCTTATAAGGAAGCAGTTGCAGCTAGTAGCGTAGCCAATGTCGCTATCGCAGCTCTCCTAAAGGGAGATTTGCTGACGGCTGGTCGCTCCATCGAGTCAGATCATTTCCACGAACGCTACCGTCAATCTCTTGTCAAAGAGTTCCCTCAGGTCAAAGAAGTAGCACATGCGCATGGGGCTTACGCCACCTATCTGTCAGGAGCAGGCCCAACGATCATGAACCTCTTAGCACCAGAGCATACAGCAGCCTTTGTCGCAGCTCTCGAAGAACTCGGGCTAGATGGTCAGATTTTCCAACTTAAAATCGACACATTTGGCGTTCGTGTTGAGAAATAAACCTCAATGTAACACAAATGAAAGAAGGATGTATACGAATGTATATGTCCTTTTTGCTTCTCCTATGGTAGAATGGGAATTGTATGGGGATAAGCTCAAGCTTTCCCGAAAGTTTAGGGGGAAACATGAAACCAGAATATTTATATAGTATTGCTACCGATCTTGGGCTGCAATTTGATGGCGAAGCCCGTGTGATGTATGGAGAGCGTGAAGGCTTCTTGTTAGTCATTGAAGGCGCTCAAACCAAGAATGTATTTACCATTTCACTCAGTGTGAAACAAGGTTCCGAAGGAGACTTGATCGAAGATAGTGAAATTCTTTGGAATGAATTAAAAGAACAATCAAAAGCCATTAATGCTATCTCTTCTGATGGTTACTTGACCTCGATCGTTGTCAAAGGTGGAATGACCAAAGGCAAGGCCGTCGAAACCTTATGGACAGCTATCCAAGATATTGTGGATTTCTTGCTCAACCACCAATTTGTGCAAGTGAATGCGGAAACGGGTGAGGAAGGACCAATCGGTCTGTATCAAATTGGAGATGCGATCTTTTTAATCGACGATGCAACCTTTAGAGCCTACCAAGCCGAAGTGCAAGATACAGTTGAGGCTTATGAAGCGCGGGAAGAAAACTTCCTTTTAGGGATTGTAGGGGCTGTGATCGGTGTAATCATCGGTGGAGCAGTTGCCCTCTTGGTAGCGCGTCTCGGCTATGTATCTGTTTTAGCAGGGGTTGCCCTCGGTTATTGTACTATCAAAGGTTATGAGATCCTTGGTAAGAAATTGACTAAAAAAGGTGTGGTAGTTTCAGCTATTTTGATGGTCTTGACGGTCTTTTTGGTCAACCAATTAGATTATACTTTGGCGCTCATGAGTAAGCTCGATCTTCCATTTGATTTGTCCTGGACGATTGTCAATGAAGCGACATTTCAAGGGGATGTCCCAGACAAATTTTATTTGAATCTAGGAATGTTAGCTGTCTTCACTCTTGGTGGTGCTTGGATTTCGGTCAAATCAGCTCTGGATGGACAAAAGAATCGTGCCAGTGCTCGTAAAATTGCATAGTAAATGATAAAAGGAAGGCCTGAATATTATAGGCCTTCTTTTGTTTTTTAGGGTCGAAAAATAGATAAAAATTTGGTATAATAGTTTGTATTTTATAGAGAGAGAACAGACAGAAAGATGAATGAAAAAATAAATCAAATTCTTGAAGGGATTGATATCCGTTTTCAAGAACCTTTAAAACATTATACCTTTACAAAGGTAGGTGGGAATGCAGAATTTTTAGCTTTTCCTCGCAACCAATACGAATTAAAACGCATCGTTCAATTTGCCAACCAAGAGCAAATTCCATGGATGGTCCTTGGCAATGCGTCCAATATCATTGTCCGCGATGGGGGCATTCCGGGATTTGTCATTATGTTTGATCGCTTGCGTGACATCAGTGTGGATGGTTATGTGATCGAAGCAGAAGCAGGAGCTAAACTCATCGACACCACTCATGTGGCCTTGCACCATAGTTTGAAAGGCTTCGAGTTTGCTAGTGGGATTCCAGGCAGTGTCGGTGGGGCTGTCTTTATGAATGCTGGAGCTTATGGGGGAGAGATTGCTCATGTCCTTGTATCTTGTAAGGTCTTGACCAAGGAAGGGGAAATTGAAACCTTGTCGGCGAAAGAGTTGGCTTTTGGCTATCGTCACTCAAAGATTCAAGAGACTGGTGCTGTGGTCATCTCTGCCAAATTTGCTTTGTCTCCAGGCAATCACGAGCAAATCAAACAGGAGATGGAGCGTTTGACCCATCTTCGTCAGCTCAAGCAACCCCTTGAATACCCTTCATGTGGATCTGTCTTTAAGCGTCCTGTTGGCCATTTTGCAGGTCAATTGATCAGTGAAGCAGGTCTAAAAGGCTATCGAATCGGTGGTGTGGAAGTTTCTGAAAAGCATGCCGGCTTTATGGTTAATGTCGACAATGGAACTGCTAAGGATTACGAAGATTTGATCGCCCATGTCATTGAAGCAGTAGAGGCTCATTCAGGTGTCCGTTTAGAACCAGAAGTTCGCATTATCGGCCAAGCCTAAGAACGTTAGTATTGAAGAACAATTGATAGTGAACCATCGATAGCATCAGTCGGAAAGGGGGTGAGTGCCTATCGATACCGTAAATAGGTGGGGCAGTCTAGTAAGTCCCCGAGAGGTATTGGTGGTCTGACAGGTCTTCCTGTCAGCCGCTGCATTTTCGTTTGAAAAGCAGTTTGGTAATCGTAGTAAAGAAGGAATTTATGTGAATTGAAAAAACCAATTATTGAGTTTAAAAATGTTTCAAAGGTCTTTGAAGATAGCGGAACTGTTGTCCTAAAGGATATCAATTTTGAATTGGAAGAAGGGAAGTTTTATACCCTGCTTGGTGCATCTGGATCAGGAAAATCGACCATCCTTAATATCATTGCCGGTCTTTTGGATGCGACGACTGGAGATGTCTACCTCGATGGGGAACGGATCAATGATGTCCCTACCAACAAACGGGATGTCCACACCGTCTTTCAGTCCTATGCCCTTTTTCCACATATGACGGTCTTTGAAAATGTGGCTTTTCCCCTTCGTTTGAAAAAGGTGGACAAGGCTGAGATCGAACGTCGGGTTTCAGAAGTATTGAAAATGGTCCAGTTAGCAGGATTTGAAAAACGTTCGATCCAAAAATTATCTGGTGGTCAACGCCAGCGGGTAGCTATTGCCCGGGCTATTATCAATGAACCACGAGTGGTCCTTTTAGATGAGCCCTTGTCTGCACTTGACTTGAAACTTCGGACAGACATGCAGTATGAGTTGCGGGAATTGCAACAACGCTTGGGGATTACCTTTGTCTTTGTTACCCATGACCAAGAAGAAGCCCTTGCCATGAGTGACTGGATCTTTGTCATGAACGAAGGAGAGATCGTCCAATCTGGTACACCAGTAGATATCTATGATGAGCCAATCAACCACTTTGTAGCTACCTTTATCGGGGAGTCCAACATTCTAGATGGTCGTATGATCGAGGACTACTTGGTTGAGTTCAATGGCAAACGCTTTGAAGCCGTCGATGGTGGGATGCGTCCAAACGAACCAGTTGAAGTCGTTATTCGTCCTGAAGACTTGCAAATCACTCTTCCTGAAGAAGGTAAGCTCCAAGTGAAGGTGGATACTCAGCTCTTCCGTGGTGTGCATTATGAGATCATCGCCTATGATGATTTGGGAAATGAGTGGATGATTCACTCCACTCGTAAGGCCATCGTGGGAGAAGTCATCGGGTTAGACTTTGAACCAGAAGATATCCACGTTATGCGTCTCAATGAAACCGAAGAAGAATTCGATGCGCGGATCGAAGAGTACGTTGAAGTGGAAGAGCAAGAAGCTGGTTTGATTAATGCCATTGAGGAGGAAAGAGATGAAGAAAACAACCTCTAATCTATTTATCCTCCCCTATTTCTTGTGGATTTTTCTCTTTGTTTTGGCTCCTGTAGTCATGATCATCTTTCAATCGTTTTTTAACGTTGAAGGGCAGTTTTCACTTGAAAACTACAAAGAGTTCTTCACTTCGCAAAATTTGACCTATTTAAAGATGAGCTTTAATTCGGTCCTTTATGCCGGAATCGTCACCCTGGTGACGCTCTTGATCTCCTACCCGACTGCTTACTTTTTGACGCTGCTCAAACACCGGCAGTTGTGGTTGATGTTGATCGTCTTGCCAACTTGGGTCAATCTCTTGCTCAAAGCCTATGCCTTTATCGGAATCTTTGGGCAAAACGGCTCCATCAATAGCTTTTTAAGCTTTCTCGGAGTCGCTCCCCAGCAGATCCTCTTTACTGATTTCTCCTTTATCTTTGTAGCCAGCTACATCGAGTTGCCTTTTATGATTTTGCCGATCTTTAATGTCTTAGATGACTTAGATCCAAACTTGATCAATGCCAGCTATGATTTGGGAGCCAATCGTTGGGATACCTTCCGTCATGTGGTCTTCCCCTTGTCCATGAATGGAGTCCGCTCAGGTGTACAATCTGTCTTTATTCCTAGTCTGAGCCTCTTCATGTTGACACGGATGATCGGTGGAAACCGCGTCATTACCTTAGGGACAGCGATTGAACAGCACTTCCTGACAACACAAAACTGGGGAATGGGTTCTACCATCGGAGTTGTTCTGATCCTTGCTATGCTCTTTACCATGTGGGCAACAAGAGAAAGGAGAGAACGATGAAAAAAGTGTCTCATTTTTATCTAGGTTTCGTCTTTCTGATCCTCTATCTTCCTATCTTTTATTTGATCTTTTATGCCTTCAATAAAGGGGGAGATATGAATGCCTTCACAGGCTTCACGCTTGAGCATTTCAATGAATTGTTCGCAGATAGTCGCCTGATGCTGATCTTATCAGAGACCTTCCTCTTGGCCTTCTTGTCAGCCTTGATTGCGACAGTGATTGGGACCTTTGGAGCCATTTATATCTACCAATCGAAGAAAAAGTTAGAAGGTCCTTTGCTCTCCATCAACAACATTCTCATGGTAGCGCCAGACGTTATGATCGGGGCCAGCTTCTTGATTCTCTTTACGACGGTGAAGTACCAGCTAGGTTTCCTATCTGTTCTGGCTAGCCACGTGGCCTTTTCGATTCCCATTGTGGTCTTGATGGTTTTGCCACGACTCAAGGAAATGAACCGGGATATGGTCAATGCTGCCTATGACTTGGGAGCTACCCAAGTACAAATGCTCAAAGAGATCATGTTGCCGTATCTGACACCAGCCATTATTGCTGGCTACTTTATGGCCTTTACCTATTCTCTTGACGACTTTGCCGTGACCTTCTTTGTAACCGGAAATGGTTTTACAACCTTGTCTGTAGAGATCTACTCCCGTGCGCGTCAAGGGATTTCCCTCAGTATCAATGCCTTGTCCGCCCTTGTCTTTCTCTTTAGTGTGCTCTTGGTCATCGGTTATTACTTTATTACCCGTGAAAAGGAGGAAGCAGCATGAAAAAACTTTATTCATTCCTAACAGGGATTGTCCTTGTCATTCTGGTCCTCTGGGGAATTAGCCACCAGATCGAAGCGAGCATGAATACCAAGAATAGTGATAAGCTGGTCATCTACAACTGGGGAGATTATATCGATCCAGAATTGCTCAAGGAATTCACCAAAGAAACAGGAATTCAGGTGCAATATGATACCTTTGATTCCAACGAAGCCATGTACACCAAGATCAAGCAAGGGGGAACCACCTACGATATTGCGATTCCTAGTGAATACATGATTGCCAAGATGATGGATGAGCATCTGGTTGAAAAGTTGGACCAATCCAAGATCAAAGGGATGGAAAATATCGATCCAAAACTCTTGAATCAATCGTTTGATCCGGGCAACCAATATTCCGTACCTTATTTCTGGGGCACCTTGGGGATCGTCTACAATACGAAGATGGTCAAAAATGCTCCGGAACATTGGTCGGATCTCTGGCGTGAAGAGTACAGAAATGACATCATGATGTACGATGGTGCGCGTGAGGTGATGGGAATTGGTCTCAATACATTAGGCTATAGCCTCAATGAAAAGGATCCAAAGAAATTGCAAGAGGCCGTGGATAAACTCTACACCTTGACGCCAAATATCAAAGCTTTGGTGGCCGATGAGATGAAAGGCTATATGATCCAAAACAATGCAGCTATTGGGGTTACTTTCTCAGGAGAAGCCAGCCAAATGCTGGATGCCAATAAGGATCTTCGCTATGTCGTACCAACTGAAGCCAGCAACCTTTGGTTTGATAACATTGTCATTCCAAAAACCGTGAAAAATAAAGAAGCAGCATATGCCTTTATTAACTTCATGCTTCGTCCTAAAAATGCTTTGAAAAATGCTCTTTATGTCGGCTACTCAACGCCAAATAAAAAAGCCAAAGCCATGTTGCCAAAAGAAATCCAAGATGACCAATCCTTCTATCCAAGCGATGAAACGCTGGACCATTTGGAAGTCTATCAACAATTAGGCAAGAAATTGCTTGGAGTCTATAACGATCTTTACCTTCAGGTCAAGATGTATCGAAAATAACAAAAAGGAACCTTCGGGTTCCTTTTTGATTGAAGATAAACTCCTCTTAGAAACTTTCCTTAAGTGAGTACGGACGTTAGGTGAAATTATCCAGTGGATGATTTCAGCAATCCAGGAAGTTCCATGACTTAGTTTTGAACCTAAAGTTTCAAAACTCCCGAGTGCTAGAAACAATGTTGTTTCTAGCACTTTTCTCACAGCGGAAAGTTTCATTTTATATTTAGATACTCTACAAAAATGTAACATTTGAATTTTTAGCATCACATAGGTTGTTATTTGTAAAAAAGGATTGTTTATATTCTAGCAGAACCTCGCAAGTTCTTTTGTGATTGCTGCATAAAGTCTCTAACTAGTGAGTTAGATTGAGATTCAAATGAAAGATGCTATAATAGTAAGGAAAGTGACTAGCCCATTCAGTCATGAATGGAACGATTGGAGAAGAAGAAATGAAAAGACGACTGGAATTATTTTTGATTATTCTGTTACCGATCCTAGGACTGGTTTTTCTTGGAGGAAAAATCATGACCCTGACCAAAAGACCCGAACAGAAGATAACGGCCTCGTCTTCAAAGAAAGTCGTACAAAAACCAGAAGGAGACATAAAAAAAGAACAACTTGACTACCTAAAAGAACACGAACAGAAGGTTATTGATTTAGTCAAAGCACAAAATTCAAAAGTCGAATCCGTTCAGATTGATTGGGATCATACACAATGGAGTGATGGTGGACTGACAACTCCTGAATATTATATGAATGTTTATGGATGTATAAATCATATTGAAGAATCGAGTTGGGGAGTAGATATCCCAATTAATGAGGACAATACATTGAATCTAGATGAGATGTATCTAGGATCCGACATTAGAATAGGGGGTAGAGTATTTGAGTAATTGGCATTTGAGCAGTTTTGACAATCTATATGTTTCATTAGCTGAATCAACTTATCGTGATAGGCTCCAACAAGTTTCCATATGAACAATTGGATCAAATCCAGGAAGAGCGTTCAAAGCTTAAATGGGAGTATGATAACGAGATAGATGCTTTCTATAAAAATCAGAAAAAGCTGGAATCGAAAGCCAAAAAAAAACAGTAAGGTTGTTCTTACTGATTTTTTAGTTGGTTCCAGATGATGCTGTATCTGCGCCACTGTCTGTTGCTGTGGAGCCTTGGTCTTGTGCGGCAGATGAGCTAGATTCAGTAGCAGATGAGCTATCGGTTTCTTTTTGTGAACTAGCATCTGTATTATTTGAACTGGTTTGTGTATTGGTGTTAGCATCTGTATTGGTAGCGCTTGAGTCAGAGCCCTTATCGTGGACCACGACGACGCTGGTGCTACTAGATGGTTTGTCTTCTGTTTTTTGATTGTCTTTATTGAGCAGACTCATGATGGTAAAGGAAGTGACGATAATCCCTAAGAGACTGGCAATCGTAGCTACAACCGTTTGAAATACGGATAAACCTTGTTTGACTTTCTCACCGCGAGATGGTCTTGTATCTGCTTTTTCCTCAGGTTTTTGGTTTTTGTTACTTCTTGAATATTGTGACATGTTCATTCTCTTTCTATCAAAAATTGTTTTTTAACACTTTCCTATTATAAGTCATTTTCTGAAAAATGTCTAAAAAGAACTGAATTTTATAGAGTGATTTTGCCACATCTCTCTTTATCAAATCCTTGTCCCAAGCGGTTAGAAATGATAAAATAGAAGTTACGTAAAAAGAAAGTGATGGATGCGTAGGACATGATCTATTTTGACAATTCAGCAACGACTAAACCCTATCCAGAAGCCCTTGCGACTTATACAGAAGTAGCAACTCGGATCTGGGGCAACCCTTCTAGTTTGCACAATCTAGGTAGTCAAGCTACTCGTATTTTAGAAGCTTCTCGGAAACAAATTGCTGAGCTAATTGGCAAGAAAGCTGAGGAAATTTACTTCACGTCTGGTGGGACAGAAGGGGACAACTGGATTCTCAAGGGTGTCGCCTTTGAAAAAGCTCCTTATGGCAAGCATATCATTGTCTCTGACATCGAGCATCCTGCCATCAAGGAATCGGCTGCTTGGTTAAAGACACAAGGATTCGAAGTGGATTACGCTCCTGTGGATGCGCGTGGCTTTGTCAAGGTGGATGCCTTGGCTAGTCTTCTCCGTCCGGATACGACCTTAGTCTCTGTCATGGCCGTCAACAATGAGATTGGCTCCATCCAGCCCATCCATGAAATCGCGGCTCTTCTGGAAGATCGCCCAACGGTTAGTTTCCATGTCGATGCGGTTCAAGCCTTGGCAAAGGTAGCAACAGAAGTTTATCTACCAGAGCGCGTGGATTTTGCGACCTTCTCTAGTCACAAATTCCATGGGCTTCGCGGAGTAGGCTTTGTCTACATCAAAGAAGGCAAAAAGATCACTCCTCTCTTAACCGGAGGTGGTCAAGAAAAGGAAATGCGCTCGACAACCGAGAACGTGGCAGGAATCGCAGCAACGGCAAAAGCCCTACGCTTAGCCATGGAAAACCAAGAAGCTTTTGCCAGCAAGACCCAGCAGATGAAAGAAGTCATCCGCGAAGAATTGGCTAACTATCCAGATGTCACTGTCTTTTCTGGTGAGGATCACTTTGCGCCTCACATCTTGACTTTCGGGATCAAGGGAGTTCGTGGAGAAGTAGTGGTCCATGCCTTTGAAGAGTTTGATATTTACATCTCGACAACCAGTGCCTGCTCGTCTAAAGCTGGTAAGCCAGCTGGAACCTTGATTGCCATGGGAGTGGACAAGAGTATCGCCCAGACTGCTGTACGCTTGAGTCTCGATCTTGAAAACGACATGAGCCAAGTCGAGCAATTCTTGACCAAGTTCAAACTGATTTACGAGCAAACACGAAAAGTACGTTAATTTTAGAAGGAAATCAACATGACCTTAACCTATTCAGAAATTATGATTCGCTATGGAGAGCTTTCTACTAAAGGAAAGAACCGCATGCGTTTCATCAATAAACTTCGCAATAATATCCAAGATGTTTTATCTATCTATCCAGCTGTCAAAGTGACAGCGGACCGTGATCGAGCGCATGCTTATCTGCATGGGACGGATTATGAACCGGTAGCCGAATCCCTCAAGCAGGTTTTTGGAATCCAAAATTTTTCACCCGTTTACAAGATTGAAAAATCTGTTCCGGCCTTAAAAGCGGCTGTGCAAGAGATTATGAAGGAGATTTACAAGGACGGCTTGACCTTTAAAATCTCAAGTAAACGCAGTGACCATACCTTTGAACTCGATAGTCGCGAGCTCAATCAAACCTTGGGAGGTGCTGTCTTTGAAGCGATCCCAACCATCCAAGCTCAGATGAAAAAACCAGATATCAACTTGCAAGTTGAAATTCGAGAAGAAGCAGCCTATATTTCTTATGAAACCATTAATGGAGCAGGTGGCCTTCCTGTTGGTACGTCTGGCAAGGGCATGCTCATGCTTTCTGGTGGAATTGACTCTCCAGTAGCTGGTTACCTAGCCTTGAAGCGTGGAGTGGATATCGAGGCAGTCCACTTTGCTAGCCCGCCTTATACCAGCCCAGGTGCTTTGAAAAAGGCCCATGATTTAACACGGAAGTTGACCAAGTTTGGGGGCAATATCCAATTTATCGAGGTGCCCTTCACAGAGATCCAAGAGGAAATCAAGGCCAAGGCACCAGAAGCCTACCTCATGACTTTGACCCGTCGCTTTATGATGCGTATTACAGACCGCATTCGCGAGGTTCGCGGTGGTTTGGTGATTATCAATGGTGAAAGCTTGGGACAAGTGGCTAGCCAAACCTTAGAGAGTATGCAGGCCATCAATGCCGTGACCAATACGCCGGTTATCCGTCCGGTAGTGACCATGGACAAATTGGAAATCATCGATATTGCCCAAGAGATTGATACCTTTGAAATCTCTATCCAGCCATTCGAAGATTGTTGTACCATCTTTGCACCGGATCGTCCAAAGACGAATCCGAAACTCAAAAATGCGGAGCAGTATGAGCAACGTATGGATGTGGAAGCTTTGGTTGAGCGTGCGGTAGCAGGTATCATCGTAACTGAGATCACACCAAAAGAAGAAAAAGATGAGGTCGATGACCTGATTGAGGATTTGCTATAAAAATAGTTGTACTAAATGAATAAACTACACCCTAAAAGTTGAGATGAAACATCTAGCTTTTGGGGTGTTTTCTATTTGAATGAGCCAGTGAGAAGACAGTTTTGTTTTCTCATATGAACCATGAAAGACAGAATAGAAAAGGTAATGGAGATCATCCTCATAGGACTGTTCTCTATCGAAACAAAGAAAAGGATCTAGACCGCAACAAAAGAACTAGATCCTTTAAAATATTGAGGATAAAATAGTTTTAACAATGGATCTGAGCTTAGCTTCTAGCTTGAATAGTGGCTTGAGCGACAGCTAGTCTAGCTGCAGGAATGCGATAAGGAGAGCAGGAAACATAGGTAACTTGAATCTTCTGGAAGAAGGAAATAGAAGAGGGATCTCCACCAACTTCACCACAAATTCCAATAGGGATGTTTGGTTTTACCTGACGTGCTTTGCGGATAGCTATTTTCATTAATTCGCCAACTCCTTCTTTATCAACCATTTGGAAAGGGTCAAAAGGCAGAATTTCAAGCTCTTTATATTGGCCAATAAATTTTCCAATATCATCTCGAGAGAAACCATAAGTCATTTGGGTCAAGTCATTGGTTCCAAAACTGAAGAAATTAGCCTCTTCAGCAAGTTTGTCTGCTGTTAGGCAAGCTCGTGGAAGTTCAATCATGGTACCGATTTCATAAGGGAAAGGTTCTTGATCATACTGCTTGAAGAGTTGGTCAATATGCTGAACCAAATAGTTTTTGATGAACTCTAATTCTTTCTGATCTGCGATTAGAGGAACCATGATTTCAGGTTTGATCTCCTGACCTTGCTGATGTAGCTTGATAGCACTCCTAAAAATGGCTTCTGTTTGCATCTTGTAAATTTCAGGTTTTGTAATGCCAAGACGGCAACCACGGTGTCCCAACATAGGGTTATTTTCTTGCAAACTTTCGATACAATCGACCAATTTTTCAGGAGATTTTTTAAGTTTTGTTGCTAAAATTTCAATCTCTTGAAAATCCTTAGGTAGGAATTCATGCATCGGTGGATCCAATAGGCGGACAATCATCGGTTTATCTTGGACCGCTTGGAACATTTGATAGAAGTCTTTTTCTTGGAACTCTAATAGCCTATTTAAGGCTTCTCGTGTTTCTTCTTCTGTATCAGCTAAAATGAGGCGTCGCATTTCGAGGATTCGTTCTTGTCCAAAGAACATATGTTCTGTTCGGGCAAGTCCAACACCTTGGGCACCAAATTTCATGGCAGTTTGCAAATCTTTGATGGTCTCTGCATTCGCTCGAACTTTGAGGATTGCTACTTCATCAGCCCAAGAAAGTAAACGCTGAAGATCTTGGTTATGTTCGACTAGGGTAGTTGGAATTTCTCCACTATAAATACGGCCGGAATAGCCATCGACCGAAATAATATCTCCTTCAGTAAGGACAAGAGGACCACAGGAAAGGATTTTGTTCTCTTCGCTGATATTTAACTCTCCACAACCAGCAACACAGCAGGTTCCCATTCCCCGAGCAACAACAGCAGCGTGAGAAGTCATTCCCCCTTGACTAGTGACAATGGCTTGGCTGACAATCATTCCTTCGATATCTTCTGGTGATGTCTCCTGTCTAACAAGGATTACTTTTTTACCCTCCTGATGGGCTTCTTTTGCTCGGTCGGCAGTAAATACGATTTCGCCAGTAGCAGCCCCTGGACTTGCTGGTAGGCCTTGAACTA